>QEUQ01000002.1 GCA_003577105.1 Acidobacteriota bacterium
TCACAAACCCCTCCCCCGACGGTCCGTATCCAGGTCCAGGCACAACCACAACGTCAGCTTCATTCAAGAGCAACTCGGTGAAAGCTGCCGAGTCGTGCCCATCGGGCACGGGGAGCCAGACGAAGACCGAGCCCCTTGGCGGCACGAGATTCGTCCACCCTGCGCTCTCAAAAGTCCTGAACATGAGATCGCGTCGGCGCTGATATACCGAAGTCATCTCAGCAACGCAATCTTGGGGACCGTCAAGTGCTGCAATGCCGGCGAGCTGCAGGGCGTTGAAGATCCCGGAGTCGATATTGGTCTTGACACGCCCTAGCGCTTCAATAGCCTTGGCTGAGCCACAAGCCATGCCGATACGCCATCCGGTCATGTTGTATGTCTTCGACAGTGAGTGGAACTCGATAGCGACGTCGCGGGCCCCATCTGCCTCGAGTATTGACGGTGCTCGGTAGCCGTCGAATGTAATTTCAGTGTAGGCGGCATCGTGGGCTAGGAGAAGGTCGTGCTTCCGGCAGAAATCGACGGCTTGATTGAAGAAGTCCAAGCTGGCTACCGCAGCACACGGATTCGATGGGTAGTTCATCCAAAGGATCTTGGCGCGGCGCAAGGTATCGCCATCTAGCACGTCGAAGTCCGGCAAGAACTCGTTCTCTGGTAGCAGCGGGGTGTAAACGACGTGCCCCCCGGCAAGCAATGTACCCATTTCGTAGACGGGATACGCCGGGTCCGGGACGAGTACAACGTCGCCGGGATCCACAAACGCCACTGGCAGGTGGGCAATTCCCTCCTTCGAGCCAATCAAAGGAAGGACTTCGGTGTCGGGATCAAGGGTCACGCTAAACCGACGCTCATAGAAGCGCGCAACGGCCTGCCTAAACTCGGCGAGCCCGAAGTACGAGGGGTAATGGTGATTCGATTCGTTGCGCAACGCCGCAATGCCCGCTTCGACAATGTGGAGTGGTGTCGGAAAATCTGGGTCGCCAACCCCAAAGCTGATCACATCTGCCCCGGCCGCCCTCCTCTCAGCGATCTTCTTGTCAATCCCCGCGAACAGGTAGGGCGGAATCGTGTCGATTCGTGCAGCTGTACGCATTTAGAGATTCCCCTTACTCTTGTTTATCTGGATCTATCGATGGTAGGTGGGAGCACCGAGAGTGTCGAGGTTGACGACAGCGTCAAAAACTTCGACCGCTGGGCCAGCCATCATGATTGTCCCATCCCAGCGAAGCCTGAGCTCGCCGCCTGGAAGGGAAAGGGTGACCGAGTCGCCGACCATCTCTAGCTCGCGCGCCGCAGCAAACGCGGCGCATGCGCCGGAGCCGCACGCGAGAGTCTCTCCGACCCCGCGCTCCCAGACCCGCATCTTCAGATGCGAAGAGCTGACCACCTCGACGAACTCCACATTTGCACCCTCGGGAAAGATTGCCGATTTCTCGATTTCCCTGCCGACGGATGCAACGTCTATTCCGACGGGGTCGGGCCCGAAAACCACCGCATGAGGGTTGCCCATTGAAACGGCGTTCAGACGCAATCGCTCACCTGCGTGAATGCTCTCAAACGGGACTTGCAGGGACTCAGCGAAATCAGGAGCAAGTGGGACGCTAGCCGGTTCAAAGCTGGGCGGGCCCATGTCCACCTCAACAGTCGAGACCAAGTCGTCTCCGCCCAACTCGTACGTCACTTGGCGGACTCCTGAGCGTGTTTGAACGCCGACTCGACGGCGAGCGCGGTCGTGCGATGAGGTCAAGAGTCCACGGTCGATCAAGTACTTGGTGCTGCACCTGATTCCATTGCCGCACATCTCCGCGATCGAGCCATCTGAATTCCTGTAGTCCATGAAGAAGGCCGCGGCGTCTTCGTCGGCTGGCGCGAGGCGAATGAGGCCATCAGCTCCGACCCCGAAGTTGCGGTCGCAAAGTTGGCGAACTAGATCGGCGTCGATTTCAAGGTGTCCATCGAGATCCTCGACAAGCACAAAATCATTGCCAGTGCCGTGCGCCTTGGTTATTGGAAGCGAGTTCACGCGAGGAATTCCTTCCCTATAGCTCGAAGTCTCGACTGGAAATATGAACTGGCGGCATCGAGGAGGCCAGCTTGTGAAATCCGGGACACCGAGATCCACGAGAGCCGCGCATCCCTTCGGAACCAAGCGGTTTGTCTCCGCGATAGCTGGCGGGTACGGGCGACGATTGCCTCGATTGCTGAGTCACCAGATTGACCTTCGGAGATCGCTGATGCCACTTCTTTATAGCCCAGTGCCTGGCGAGCGGTGCGTGATGGCTCGGGTGTAGAACCTGTTGCGGTATCGCCGTCTAGTCCGAAGACGCTTCGAACTTCATCCTCAAAGCCGCGGTCAAACATCGATTCAGCGCGCCGGCGGATCCGTTGAGTATGTTCGACCCTGTCGGAGGCGAGAGCCAAACCAACGAGTGTGACTGGGAATTCGCGCTCCCTTGATTCCGTGAGCGCTGCCGGGCCAGTTCCCGTGCCGGAACTCGTTTCTTCCAGCCTCAGTTGCTCAGTCGAGAGCGGGGCGCCGGCTGCGCGGGCTTCGCCGCGCAGTAGCAGCCTGCTCTCAAGGGCTCTGACGACGCGCCTGGGGTTCTTGACATCAATTGCCTGTGCGGCTCGCGGATCGACTTGCTCTAGATCGGAAACGAGTGACGGGAGGCCCTCGGCATCGAGTTTCGCCTCGAGTTCAAGTCGCAACCCGGGATCCGTTGGCCTGAAGTGAACTGGGGCGGTCAGCGCAGTGAAGTAGAGAGCGCTTCCGCCGACAAGCAGTGGAAGTCTGCGTCGTGAGCGAATCTCGCGTATTGCGATATTGGCCTTTGAGCGGAATTCCTCGACGTCGATCTCCTCGGTGCTGTCAAGTAGATCAATCATGTGGTGAGGCACCCTGATTTGATCGGACTTGATCGGTTTGTCCGATCCGATGTCCATGCCGCGGTAGACCTGAACGGAATCGACGCTGACAATCTCCCCATTGAAACGATCCGCTAGTTCGAGTGCCAAAGCGCTCTTGCCAGTCGCTGTGGGTCCGACAATCGCCAGGACCAGCGGTCTGTCGATGCAGTCACCCATTAATGTCTGGCGGGGGGTTGCCGTCACCCGGAACAAGCTCTCCAAACAAGTGATGAGGCGCTCCCGTTGTTATTAGGGCGTTGACGAAGTCCCCTTCGGTAGTGTTTCCGGCTGCAGGAAAGTGGACCAGGCGATTCTGCGGAGTTCTGCCGGTCAGCATGGTCGGATCCTTCTTGGAAACCCCCTCAACCAGCAATTCCTCGGTTTTTCCGATTCTGGCGAGGTTTGAGCTCAAGGCGAGCTCATTTAAGAGGGTCGATAGGCGCGAATATCGCTCAGAACTCACCTCGGCAGGTACCTGCTCAACCATGTCTGCAGCGGGAGTGCCATGACGGCGGGAGTAGATGAAGCTGAAGGAGTCGTCGAAGCGAGCTTGGGACACAACCTCAAGGGTAGCCTCGAAGTCCTCCTCGGTTTCGCCCGGAAATCCAACTATGAGGTCCGTCGAGATCGCGAGGTCTTCGACGGCGTCGCGCGCTTTTTCAACGCGGTCGAGGTAGCGGTCAGCGGTGTACCCGCGATGCATCGCCGCGAGGATCCGGTCAGAACCAGACTGCAGCGGGAGGTGAAGCTGGGGCATGACTTTGCTTATGGATGCCATCGCTTCGATTGTCTCGGGGCGTAAGTCTTTTGGGTGAGGACTGGTGAAGCGAATTCGGCGAATTCCATCTACCTGCGCGACAGCTTCCAGTAGCTTCGCGAAAAGTGGGGTCGCACCCCCATCGTCGAGATCGCGACCGTAGGAGTTGACGTTCTGTCCGAGGAGTGTCACCTCGGCCACCCCATCTTCTGCGAGACGCTGAACCTCATTGACGATTTCGGCTATTGGCCGCGATCGCTCAGGCCCGCGAACCGACGGGACGATACAGAATGTGCAGCTGTTGTTACACCCGGTGGCAATTGTGACCCAGGCGGCCGAGCGCCTCTCCCTGCGAGCTGCCGCATCAAAGCCCGGTGTCATCTCGATGGGGGGAGCGTCAAGAATCTCGACTAGTTGCCCACCCTCATTCTCCTGCCGGTTCAGTATCGACGCGGCATCGGCCACGTTGTGAGTTCCGAAGAGCACGTCGATGTGTTCAGCGTGATCTAGCAAGGCCTCGCGCTCTTTCTGGGCGAGACATCCCCCAACGGCGATCCGTAGATCGGGATTCGATGCCTTCAGTGGTTTCAGCGCTCCGAGGTGGCCATATAGCTTGTTGTCGGCGTTCTCGCGGACGCAACAGGTGTTGAAGACGATCAGGTCGGCGTCGGTTTCATCATCTGCCGGCTCCATTCCCTCGGCATCGAGTGAGCCAGAGATTCGCTCGGAGTCGTGAAAGTTCATCTGGCAGCCGAACGTCTTGATCAGATACCGCTGCCGCCTCCCCTCACTTGGCATATTCGGTCGCCCTGGTCTCGCGAATTACCGTGACGCGTATTTGGCCGGGGAATTGCATCTCCGACTCGATCTCTTTTGCGATGTCGCGCGCCAATACCTGCGTGCCTACGTCGTCAAGACCGTCAGGATCGACCATCACTCGAAGCTCACGCCCTGCGCGCATGGCGAAGGCCTTTTCAACTCCGCTATGAGCCGTGCAGATTGCCTCCAGCTGCTCGAGATGCTGAATGTGTCGTGCCATATCTTCCCGTCGAGCGCCGGGGCGAGCTCCGCTTAGCTGGTCGGCGGCCTGCCCCAGAACTGCCTCAACGGTGCGCTGTTCGACCTCATTGTGGTGGGATTCAATGACGTGGCAGACTGCCGCTGATTCGCCCAGCCTGCGAGCCAATTCGGCTCCGATGATCGCATGACTCCCTCCCACTTCGTGTGTCATGGCCTTGCCGATGTCGTGAAGGAGGGCACCCCGCTTGACCGTCGAAGCATCGATTCCTAGTTCGGATGCCATCATTCCGGCGATGTGGGCAGACTCGACGAGATGCGCAAGTACGTTCTGACCGTACGAAGTCCGAAACTTGAGTTTGCCGAGTGCTCTGATCAGTTCGGGATGCGCGTTGGAAATTCCGACTTCGAGGACCGCCTCCTCCCCCGCTTCACGTGCTTCAATTTCGACAGCCTCTTGAGCACTTGCAAAGACTTCCTCGATTCGAGCCGGGTGTATTCGCCCATCCTCAATAAGTCTCGCCAACGTGACGCGCGCCATCTCTCTACGCACCGGGTCGAAACTGGAAAGCAGGACAGTGTCGGGAGTGTCGTCGATGATGAGATTGACCCCCGTCACGACCTCAAAGGATCTGATGTTCCGGCCTTCCTTGCCAATGAGGCGGCCCTTCATTTCTTCGCTGGGGATCGCTACCACTGAAATTGTCGCTTCGGCCACGGTCTCTGAAGCGATCCGCTGAATCGAAAGGCTGACGATCTTGCGGGCACGCTTGTCGGCCTCTTCCTTGGCCTTGTGCTCAAGCTCTCGGATGTACTGCATTGCGTCGCGCTTCGCTTCACTGCGAACCGATTCGAGAACTTGCTGTTTCGCCTCAGCGGTTGTCATGCCGGCAATCCGGGTCAGGTTCTCCTGCTGTACTTCAAGGGCGTGATCCCACTGGATGCGCTTCTCTTCGATCTCGCGAATTCGTGCGGCTGCGATGGCTTCGCGCTCGCTGAGCTCCTTCTCGCGGTGCTCGAAGGCCCCCTGAAGTCGGTCCAGTCGCTCCTCAGCACGGTGCAGTTCGTCCGAGCGTTCGGACGCCTGCCGGCGTATCTCGGCGACCTGAACTTCCGCGGACTGATACAGCTTGCCGCGGTCTTCCTGCAGCTGAAGTCGCTCCGCTTGAAGTTTTTCGCGCTCTGCCTGGAGTTCGCTGCGCTCCGCTTGGAGCTGGTGCCGTTCAGCCTGAAGTTCGTTGTGCTCATTCTGTATTTCGGCGTGCCGCGCGTTGAGTACTGCTTCCGCTTGCTGAATCGCGGCAACGGCCGCAGGGCTGGGATTGGGCGACTGGCCTTCGAGATTGGATTGAGCGGGGCCGCCGCTGGCTCGAGAGCGCGCGATCAGGTAGGCGATTACGAATGCGGCAGCCGCAATCGCGGCGCCAAAAAAGAACCCCCTTGCCATGGGTTCTCACCTCCGGGTGTGCCTATCACGAGGCCTGAGGGCGCGCCGTACAAGAACTCGATTCACCGCTTTTTGCGGATGAACGCGAAGTGATCCAGCTGCGTTTGCCTGGCCCCAATTAGGGCAACGAATTTCGGTAGTAGATGTCGTACTAATTTGAAATGTCTCAGCCAATGGTAGCGCGGAGAGGCTGGCCCGCGTGGCGGGGATCGGCTCGGGCACACGTCGAAAACGCTTACTCCTGAAAGGATTGCGATCTGGACAGGAGTTCTCGATGCCGGAGGTCAAATGCTTGTACCCGAACAGATGTTCGGCTATTCTTCGGCGGATGCCGAGTTCGTCGAGTAGCGGATTCTGTATGGCGGAGGCCGGGCGCCCGTAGCAGCGTGATTTTTTGTCACAGGGGCTGCGTAGTGTGCACCAGGAGTAAATGAAAGCCGGAAATACGGGCTTCCAAGAAACGGAAAGGACAGCTTTCGATGGAAAAGGACAAGGCACTCGAGATGGCCCTCGCCCAAATCGACAAGCAATTCGGTAAGGGCGCCATCATGAAGATGGGTGACACCGCGTTCGCAGTTCAGCAAGATGCGATTCCTACCGGGGCCCTTAGCTTGGATCTGGCATTGGGTATCGGCGGCTTGCCTCGAGGCCGTGTCGTCGAAATCTTTGGGCCAGAGGCCAGCGGAAAATCCACACTTGCAATGCATGTGGTGGCTGAGGCGCAGCGGGCAGGTGGAATAGCCGCCTACATCGATGCTGAGCACGCGCTTGATCCGAGCTACGCGGAGGCGATCGGCCTCAATATTGACGAGTTGTTGATCAGTCAGCCCGATACCGGTGAGCAGGCGCTTGAGATCGCAGACATGCTGGTTCGTTCGGGCGCAATCGATGTCGTGGTTATCGACTCGGTCGCGGCTCTTGTACCCAGAGCAGAGATCGAAGGCGAAATGGGCGATACGCATGTTGGTCTTCAGGCTCGCCTGATGTCTCAAGCTTTGAGAAAGCTCACGGCGAATCTCAATAAGTCCCAGACAATCGCGGTCTTCATCAATCAGCTGCGAGAGAAGATTGGCGTGATGTTCGGGTCACCTGAAACGACGCCTGGGGGCCGTGCGCTCAAGTTCTATTCGTCTGTGCGCCTTGACGTCAGGCGGGTTGAGTCAATCAAGGACGGTACGGAAATCGTCGGCAACCGGGTCAAGGTCAAAGTCGTCAAGAACAAGGTCAGTCCGCCGTTCAAGGTTGCTGAGTTTGACCTGATGTATGGGCAGGGCATCAGTCGCGAGGGTTCGCTTCTCGACGTCGCGGTCGAGCGGTCTATCGTCAAGAAAAGCGGAGCATGGTTCACATATGAAGGTGAGCAGCTTGGCCAGGGCCGTGAGAACGCGAAGAAGTTTCTCGCTGAAAACGTTGAGCTCGCGGTCGAGATTGCTGAGCGTATACATCAGGGCGTAAAGGCTGAGGCCGAAGCGGCTCGAGCGAATCGCGCAGGAGCGGCAGGCTTCACCGCGGACGACGATCTTCCGATCGAGATCTCCGACTGAGGGCTTCTCTCCGGTCACGGGTCTACAGGTCTACCACGTGTACGTCTATTGAGCTGACTTGAGTGCGAAGCCGGCAAGGCGCTCATACCGAGCTGGACCGGTGCCAAGATGGCTTCTATAGAGAACTACTTCGGGCACCCGAAAGGGCGGAGCCGAGATCGCAGAGGCAGCGGCCACTATCGCCCCGACGTCCTGAATTCGTCGGCTTCGGGCGATTGTCAGATGAGGTCGATACGGACGGGGAGACTGCGGATACCCAACTGACGCCATGGCGACTTGGACGGCCTCGGCTAGCGAAATGAGAGGCCCCGAGCCCTTGGTCACTCCAAGCCAGAGAATCGAAGGTTCGCGGAGGCCGGGAAAGGCCCCTCCCCCACCGAGGGCAAGGTCGAAGAGTTGAGTGTCGGCTGAAAGTGTTTCTATGGCGGAGCCAATGTCTTCGAGGCCGAGGGGGTCAACGCTGGCGACAAAGGCGAGAGTCAGGTGGAGCGCGTCTTTTTCTACCCACCGAAGGTTCAGACCGCACTCGCTGGCAAGCTTGCGAATATCCCTCAGGCCTTCATCTATCACAGTCCTAGTGGCATCAGGAATCCCTACTGCCAAGAACACCCTTGCGCCAGCGCTGTCGTGTGGATCCTTGTCGCCCGGCGGTCGCTCAGTCACTTGCGATTGTTCGACGCGCAAAGTCCAAGAGGGTCGAGGTTGAGTACAAACGAATGCGCTCTCGATCCCCTGGGAGCCTGATTCCGATGCTTCGAGTATCGCTTTGCGTCGATACAGCGAAATAGACCTGACCAATCTCGGCCTCGAGAGGGTGCGGCCCGGCCTCACCCGTGCAAGAAAGTGCCACATCCGCACCGAAGATTCTTCGCGCTCCCTCGGCCATAGCCCGCGCGCATTCTGCGGAGACAGCGCCATGAGTTTCTAGCAAACCAGGGTCGATGCCTAGCAGCGAAGTCTTGGCGTGATTGGTGTAAACAACAGCGGAGCCAAGGAACCAGTCAGATGCTCCGGGCACGTCGACAATCGCAGATCCAACCATGCCCCCGGTGAGGGACTCCGCGACGGCAAGGTGAATGCCCTTCTCGCGAACTTCCCGTCCAAGTGCGTAAGCAAGGGTCTCGCCATCGGTGCCAAACGCGTAGTTCTTCAAGAGTTCCGTGACCGCTCGTTCCTCATCAGCGATGAGCGCCATCGCTTCCTCGCGTGATGGCGCTTTGGCTGTAAGGCGTACTTTGATCTCGCCTCCGCCGGCAAGGAACGCGATAGTGGGATTGCCTTGCTGTTCGACCCGTTCGGCAATCATGTCGGCGACGGCGGATTCGCTAGCGCCCCAGGTCTTGATGACCCGGGAGACGATTACGCCAGTTTGCCCAGATCGCTCCCGCAAATCGGGAAGGACCGCTCGCGTGAACATTTCTTCCATCTCATGGGGAACCCCTGGAAGCGCATAGATGACCCGGTCCGCTAGCGGGCAAATTAGCCCAGGCGCCGTGCCGAGACGCTGCTCGATCCATCTGGCGCCAGCCGGAACGTCTGCCTGGCGCATATTGGATTCGGGCATGCTGCGATCACGAGATCGAAAAATCGAAGCGATCAGCCTCTCGATTTCTGAATTGCGCACGAGGCCGACGCCCATGACGTCAGCAATTGCCTCGCGGGTGATGTCATCAGGAGTGGGGCCGAGGCCGCCGGTGACAATGACAGCGTCCGCGCGGGCTAGTGCCTGTTCCAGTGTCTGCCTGATGCGAGGGAGGTTGTCGCCTACCGTTGTCTGATGGCATATGTCGATTCCGGCTGAAGTCAATTCGCGACCGAGCCACGCGGAATTGGTGTCGACGATGTCCCCGAGAAGCAACTCAGTTCCAACGCTGACAATCTCTACTTGCAACTAATCACCCACTGGTTCTGTCAACCCTGAGACGCCGAGGGAGGTACGTCCGAGTCAGCGTCGCGATCTCTGACGAGCGCAATTCTCTGTGAGATGGGGGTAGTCCCTTCGGGTTGATCGGTGGCATCGGTGGCATCGGTGGCATCGGCTCGGCCAAGCTTGATGGCACTTTCGATCGTGCCTTCGTCCACCGGCGGCTGCTCGGCTCGGCCCTCCGACGCGAGGTACGTACTTCCCCTTCTCAGGTAATCGAGACCTGAGGCAACTGTGAAGCCGACAGCGACCCAGATCGCAACCTGACCGACGATGGGAAGTTCATCCAACGCGGGAAGTAGCAGCACGCCAATGGCAATCGATTGGCTCAATGTCTTGGCCTTGCCAAATGGCGTAGCGGGAACGGTTACCGACCGGCGTGAAGCGTACGAACGAAACAGGCTTACTGCCAGTTCCCTCAGGGCAATGATTCCAAGCGGTATCCAGCTGACGTGGCCGACGTAGGCAAGGGCTGCAAGGGAGCCCAATACGGCAAACTTGTCCGCAAGCGGATCAAGGTAGGCGCCCGAAGTCGTTGTCCCCTGTTTCCGAGCGAGAAAGCCATCAAGCAAGTCAGAGGTCATGACCGCGATCCACAGCCCGAGAGTCCACCAGCGTTGTGATCCCTCAGCCGTGAGAATTAGATAGATGACGAGGGGCAGAGCTGCAACTCGAGCGAAGGTGATGAGATTTGCAGGTGTTAGAACTGCCGTTGGTCCGAAGGTGAAGTCGGGAAGCTCTGCGGGATCTCGCTCCTCCGGCAACGCCTCTCTCCTCTTTGGAATCTGTTCTCACCGACCTGGATCGACCGAGGCAGGCAACCTCAAGTCTGGTATCGCTGCCATCGCAATTCAGCAGGTTGCCCGCCGCGCTCATATCATAGTTGCTCAAGGCATCGGGCTCGGCGGGGTCGGTAACTGCTAGGCGGTTGCCGCGAGCGATGACCGCCCAAGAGATTGCGACAAACCAAGGCGAGGAGCGCTCAATGTCCACAGATCTCACCGACTCGCGACTTCAGTCATTCAATCCTGCAACACTTGAATTGATCGGCTCAGTTCCGGAGATGACTGAGGGCGAGGTGCGTCAGGCAGTTCAGCGGGCCCGCAAGACATTCCCGTCGTGGTCAGCGCTGCCATTTCATGAGCGAGCCGACCAGATGCTCGCAGTGCGGGACGTCCTCATGGATCGCGCTCGAGATGTAGGGCTACGAATCAGCAAGGAAACAGGGAAGCCGCTGGCTGACGCACTGGTCTCGGAAGTCTTCACGTCGGCCGACCTGATTGGCTACTACGCGAAACACGGCGGGCGGATTCTCTCAGACAAGAGAGTTCCGACCGGAATACTCAAGACCAAGAAGGCCTACAAGACCTATGAGCCGCTTGGTGTTGTGGGAATCATCAGTCCGTGGAACTATCCCTTTAGCCTTACCTTCAGTCCGCTTGTCACGGCGCTATTTGCCGGAAACACCGTGGTCTTGAAGGGCTCGGAATTCACGCCCCTCGTCAGCGAAATGATCGCGGAGCTCTTCGCCGAGGCAAACGTTCACCCCGGGATTCTCGAAGTTGTAACCGGCGGGCCGGCAACTGGCGGGTATCTCGTGAGTTCCGGCCTCCAGAAGATCGTCTTTACCGGATCAACGGCAACGGGCAAGAAGGTGATGGCCGCCGCGGCTGAGACCCTCACTCCGGTTGTCATGGAGCTTGGGGGCAAGGATCCGATGATCGTTTGCGAGGACGCAGACCTTGACCGCGCGGCCAACGCCGCGGTGTGGGGCGCTTTCACGAATTGCGGTCAGGTTTGTACGTCAGTTGAGCGCGTATATGTCACTGAACCCGTCTACGAAGAGTTCGTTGAGAAGGTAGTCGAGAGGGCGTCAGAGATCAGGATTGGGTACGAAGAGGGCGGATCGCAGTTTGACGTTGGCTCAATGACCAGGCCGCAACAGCTTGCAACCGTTGAGGAGCATGTCGCCGATGCGCTTGACAAGGGGGCCACAGTGCTCGCCGGCGGTGAGCGGAGAGACGACCTAGGCGGACACTTCTACGAGCCAACCGTGTTGGTGGGCGTCAATCACGATATGAAGGTGATGAGCGAGGAGACCTTCGGCCCCCTCCTTCCGATCATGAAGGTCAAGGATGAAGCCGAAGCTGTTCGAATGGCCAACGAGACCCGATATGGCCTTGCGTCTTCGGTGTGGACCACGTCGAAGTCACGCGCCCACCGCTTGGTCAAGGAGATCAACGCTGGGGGCGTTGTGATCAACGACTGCTTGGCTCACTTCGGCATGCCCAGTCTCCCCTTTGGCGGCACCAAGGAGTCGGGAATAGGCCGAACTCACGGAGAAGAGGGTCTGCTTGAGTTCGTTCAGGTCAAGGCAGTTCTAGAAGACAGATTCGGTCCCAAGACTGAGCTCTTCTGGTATCCGGTACCCCCATGGCTCGCCTCCGGCCTTGTTACTGCCATGCGTTTGATGTACCGGAGAGGCCTCAAGAACAAGCTGTTTCCGCCACGTCGATAGTGGCATCAAGGACGCGTCGAGTCGAGACGCGACTTGGCTGGCTGATGGCTAGCGAGGTCGACAATGCCATTTCGGAGGTGCGACTTCTGAAGCGGCCCGCAGTCGACGAAGCTACAGCCGACAGCAGTAAGTTGCTTGACCAGCTCTTCGAGGAGCTAGCGGAGTATCTCGACGGCCAACGAATGGACTTCACCGTGCGCTGGAGGCTAGATGGAGCAAGCGAGTTCACTCAAGATGTGCTCTCCCATCTCACCGAGGTCGGATTTGGTGAGACCATCAGTTACGGTGAACTAGCAAGTAAATCGGGGCATGCCGGCGCCGCAAGAGCAGTGGGCAACGCCTTAAACCGGAATCCTCTCCTGATTCTTGTTCCCTGCCATCGTGTGATCGCAGCGGATGGAACTATTGGGGGCTTTGGCTCAGGACTTCAATGCAAGCGAGCACTTCATGCCGTCGAAGGAATCAGGCCTGTAGCGAGATCCTGATCCCTTGCATGGCGCAGCTGAGCCTCAGGGAGTCTCTCCCGCAGGACGAATTTGAACCCTCGTCGTGCGATCGAACTGCGCGGGTTGCCACTGAAAAGGCATGTAGTGGAGATGCCCCCATCCCGTTGCGAGATGAAGCCACTTGACCATTCCGGGCTCAACGAGCGTCGAGTCGCGCCAGTGCTCAAAGGCATATGGCTCCCACGAGGAGTACATCACTACTTGGCCGGGGCGAACCGAGCCAGAGACACGAGCATTAACCAGGAAGGACCCGACGTCATTTGAGACCTCGACCACCGAATCGTCAGCGATGCCGAGTCTGGTCGCGTCAGCTAGAGCAATTCCTATAGTCGGGTGACCACGCGTGGTTCCGAGCACGACTGGATTAGTTGCGTTGCAGGCGTGAATCGACCACCTCGGATGCCCTCCGGTCATCATGAACGGGTAATCGCCGCCCATTGCAGGCGGGTCTTTGTGGGTTGGAAGATCCTCGCCGGCCTCGATAAACCACGGGTGGTCAATGAAGAAGGTCGCCCTGCCAGTAAGCGTCGGGTAAGGGAGAGATCGCTCAACATGGAAACGTAGCCCCACAAAGATCTCATTGGAGAGTGCCTGCGATCCCATCAGGATTCCCGACGGGAAAGCACCGTTGCCCGCAATTGGCGCCCAACCGGTTTCACGTAGCTTCGAAAGGGAGAGGTCATCTTCAAGGAGGCCCGAAAGCGCAGAATCTCTCACCATCTCCTCGACCACGGCCTCGTCGTCTGCGAGCGCACCCCCGAGGGTGAAGGCGTCGCCCAGCTCGGAGAGGGGTTTCGGTCGAATCCGCCCGACCGTGCGGTCGCCCATCTCGCGTTCAGTGGCAAGTGATGCAATTCTTTCGGCAAGAAGCCTGAAGATTTGCCAGTCCGACTTGGCCTCGCCTCTCGGAGTAACGGTCTGATCCGAGAAAGCCAGCTCGAAGGAGTGCGATATCGGGTACTGAAGATTGACTCGCTCGTCTTCGTGGGCCGCAGGCAGGAGCAGATCAGCATGCATGCCCGCTGTGTTGATCCGGTTGTCCAGGGAGATGACCAGGTCGAGTTCTGGCCACAAGTTCTCGAGGAGCATTCGCTGCCCCCCACGAGTTCTACGGAGTGCGTTGGTTCCAGCTTCGATCAGGACCCGAGGCTTGACATCAGGACCCGGGCGGTTGAATGCGCGCCACTGACCTAGGGCCTCCTCAAGATATTCGCCAAAGGGCCGCGGGGCTCCTGACCATTCACTCCTTTCCCAGATCTCGCGATAGCCGCAGTGGTTGAGCCAGAGAAAGAAAGGAGGCGTCGTCGAGCCAAGCCCGGCGGTGGCCTGATTGATTTGGCGAAGGGCCCGCACATCAATATTCACCGGACCGGAGCCTTCAGGATCGAATTCCGGTGAAGTCATCGCGACTTGGTCGATGACCTCCGCTGCAGCCTCAACTCCGGCACGGGTCTTGAGTTCCAGCAGATACGCGCCGTCAAATGGGAAGACTACGAACGTGTCGAAGCCGGTGCCGGGCCGGCCCCAGTTGCCGGTGAGTGCCATCAAGAGATCCGCGGAACGCTCCATGAGGTCGCCGTTGAAGTGCTTGGCAGTGTCGAAGCCCTCGTAGTACTTGGTACGTTTTGCAGCGACCGCGCGCGCGAGGTCCCGGATCGTTTTTGGGTTGACGCCGCATATCTCCGAGGCTGCTTCCGGCGAAAACTCCTCGAGGCGATCAGTGAGAAGCTGAAAAACCGGTGTAACGGCCACCGGCGATCCGTCGCCGAGCGCGACTGAGTACTCTCCCCCGAGCGCCGGGCGGAATCCGTATTCGAGCGTGTCGTGCGGTACGAGAGAGAGCTGCTCTCCAGCTGAGGCATCGGGATTCCAGACGTAGAACCGTTCGTTGCTGCCCCCGCCGGTCACGTCTCCCTCCCGCAGAAGGGTTCCCGTGTCTGTCCTTACTAGGAGCGGCAAGTCGGTCTGGCTGCAGACAAAGTCCGCGTCGTACAGGTCTTCGCTGACAACCCCATGTGCCATTGACATGGCGAGAGCCGCGTCGGTCCCCGATCGCACCGGTATGTACTTGTCGACGTGCGGAGCGGAGGGGCTGAAATCAGGAGCGATGAGCACCACCTCGGCGCCGCCATAGCGTGCCTCCGCGATGTAGTGATAGTAGGGAATCCGGGTGTATGCGGGATTCGCGTGCCAAATGAGAATCAGTTCTGAGTTGAACGTATCGTCGGCCGCCGATCCGCCGGCAAAGGACCCGAAAGTGAGGTAGTGCCCGGCGGGGAAGTCGTTGACTGTCGCGTTGCCGTCTAGCGAGACGGCGCCCAGGATATTGGCGAAACGCAGATACCCAAGGATCGTCAGCATGCCCCCCTCTGGACCCTCGTCCACAAGTATCGCTTCGGGGCCTGACTCTGTAATGGCATCGAGAATTGAGCCCGCTGCGATGTCAAGCGCCTCGTCCCAACCGATCTGCTCCCATTCACCACTACCGCGAGGCCCGACCCGCTTCATCGGGTGGACGAAGCGATCGCCGGAGTCGCGCTGAATACTCCATGCCGCCCCCTTCTGACATCCCATTGGATTTCTGTCTGGTACGGCGGGATCTATCGCAGGAAAGGTGCCCGCCTGCTCCTGCCACAAGACGGCGTCGTTGGCGGCAAACACCTTGTAGCAACAGGTCGCGAGGCAGTTGGAGCAGTGTGTGCCCCAGGTCATCCTCTCTGGCGCGTGAAGTGCTCGATAGCGAGCCTCGGTGGCGGTTCCGCCCGGAACGTCGAACATGGCCTATCCAATCACGATGCAGCTTGCGTTAGCAGCGCGAACTCTCAGGTGTGAACGGAACCATATTGCGGGACGTCGCCGGCGACTAGCATCTCAAGCTGCTCGGGATCGACTCCGGCCCGAGCAGCCATGTCGAAGACGACCCATCCGCCGCATCGGCTGCAGTCAACGTCATCTCCATAACAGCAATACGGCGTGGTGAAGTGATCTCCCTCCAAGTAGAGCGGCAGAAGCATCTTCTTAGGAAGGCAGTGCTTAGTCACCAATGGTGCAGTCTCGGGCGACATGAACTCTAGGGAGCGGCTCCGGTTGCGGATGAAATCCGGATACTTGGCCTTGAGGCGCTGAACTTCTCGGACGGCTCCCATTCGTGTCTCGAGATCCGGCCACGCGAGTTCCGAGTTGTCGCCGGAACTGGGAACATAGAACGAGAAGGTCATCCATTGGGCGTTGGTCTCACGAACCTCGCGCACCAATTCCTCGAGGGCATGTTGATTGCTAGCAGTGACCGTGCACTGAATCTGCACAGAGCTCTGAAATCCCTGTGGGATTGCGGCGAGAGTCTTGAATACCCGCTCGTAGACCCGTTTCCCTCGTACTGCGTCATTGATCTCAGCGGGACCGTCCAGTGAAATGACGTAAATAACGTCTTCACCGAAGTCGACGAGCGGAAGTGTTCCGTTGGTGGTGATGATGTTCCGGTCGAAGAGTTCGATTCCAGGCGCTAGCACGTCTTTGCGCAGGAGGGGTTCTCCTCCCATCCAGAGCATCAGAGAAACGCCGTGGCGGTCTCGAATATCGGTTAGCACCTCGATGATCTCAGTCGCACTCATTTCGAGGCGCGGGCTCTGCGATTCGTTCGGATTGCCGTCGCGATAGACAAAGCAATGCTCGCACTTCAAGTTGCATCTATTTGTGACGTTGATGATGGCAATTGGAAACCGGTCACCGGGCCGTCGCCCGTGGCTTAGGTGAAGCCGCTCAATTACATCCACAAGAGCTGTCCGTCTCAGAGGTTGGCCCGCGCCTTGAAGCATACGTCGAATAGAGTCACCCCATGTCCAAGAAGAGCAAGATTCTGGTTTCTCTGTTGGTGCTTGTGCTTGCAGCCGGCGCGATCGGATACTTCTCGCTTTTCGGGAAGGATGCGCAGCCCGGTCCAGAAGCCAGTCCGGGCACAGTCTCCCAAGAGCCGAGCTTCGCCCCGGTTCAACCCGGTCCGTCAGCCACGACCGCGACGGCGTCCCCGGGCACTAGCAGCCCATCGCCCGCCTCGGATTTGAAAGCAGATCCAAGGTCTGCGGTCGCAGGGCTGGTCGAGGCGCGCTTCAACAACGACGAATCAAGGGCGAGACAGTACGGATCTGAGGCGGCGGTGCGCCAGATCTATTCGTTTCCGCCGTTCAACATTCGCGAGGCAACCGTCTCGTGCAGTGAGCAAGGAAACAAGGCAACCTGCTCAGTCTCATCGCCGGCGGCAGGCGGATCCATGATCATGGCGTTGTCTAGGACAACGACTAGTTGGAGGGTGGAACAAATTGAGCCGGTGATCGACTGAGTCAACCACCGGCTCGACTTGATCTAACGATCGATTACGACTGAGAAAGCTTCCACTCCACGTCGCCGTCGTCGCTCGTCACTTCAACCTTTACCGTAGCCGTATCGCCTGACGCGTCCTCGGCCTTGCACTCGAACTTGTAGCCCTTCTTCTTGAGTACCTTTGTTGGACAAGTAATGTCCGCAGAGATGTTGTTCTCTGATGCAAGGCTGGTTGAGACTTCATCTTCAACCTTCTCGCTCGGTGCGACTTCGTACTTGGATTTCCATTGGACGTTGCCTTTGTCGTCGTTCTGAGTTACTTCAACAGGCAGGTCCTCGGTGAGGTCCGAGGTCTTCACGGTGCAGCTGAAGTTCGAGCCGGACTTGGCCTCAACTTCAGTGGGGCAAGTCACGGAGTCCACTTTGAGCCCCATTTGGCTCGAGACTCCGCTCTGAATGCTGGACTTGACCTTCTCCATGTCGAGCTTGGCTGGCCCACATGCTGCCAGGGCAAGCATCACGATTCCGGCGAGGACAACGCCGGCCGACTTCAAGCGCACAATGATCACCTCACGCGTTCGACTTCGTGTGCGAAGTTGAAGGCTATCGCATCTCGGGTTCTGCGAGACTTATTCGACTTCGTCAGCGCCTGACGCCAGGCTCTCGAATTCCTCAACTGTCATCAATACCGTTCTGGCTTTCGAGCCCTCGCTCGGGCCTACGACGCCCTTCCGCTCGAGCAGGTCCATGAGGCGTCCGGCGCGGGCAAATCCAACCCGTAGCTTTCGTTGCAGCATTGACGTCGAACCGAGCTGGCTCCGCACGACGAGCTCCATTGCTTGCGACAGAAGGTCGTCATCATCGTCTCCCAATGCACCGCTGTCGCCCCCGCTGTCGCCCGCCGTAAAGATCTCTGCGTCGAGGTAGGCAGGTTCAGATTGGCGGCGCCAGTGAGCGACGACCTTGCGAACTTCGTCTTCGGTGACAAAGCAGCCCTGGATCCTGCGTGCGCTGCTTGACGATGCTGTAAGCATGAGCATGTCCCCCATGCCAACGAGGCGCTCGGCACCCCCGGAATCGAGAATTACTCGGGAATCGACCTGGGATCCGACCTTGAAGGCAATTCTGCTCGGAATGTTGGCCTTGATGACACCTGTGATCACATTGGTCGAAGGGCGCTGAGTTGCGATCACCAAGTGAATACCGACGGCACGCGCCATCTGAGCGAGGCGCATGATTGAGTCCTCGACATCTCTCGCCGCGACCATCATGAGGTCGTTGAGCTCGTCAACGACGACGACGATGTAGCCCATGGCCTCAAGCGGCCGCCCCATGTCGTCTTTGAGTTCCCCGACTGCGATGGAGTGGTTGTAGCTCACGAGATCACGGGCGCCGGCTTCGGCCAATATGTCGTAGCGCCGCTCCATTTCGCGGACCGCCCAGGCGAGCGCCTCACTCGCCTTCTTGGGGTTGGTCACGACTCTTGTCAGAAGGTGAGGAACTCCGTCGTATGCGCCCAGCTCGACTCGCTTGGGGTCTACGAGAATCAACCTGACTCTGTCCGGGCCATTTCTCATGATGAGGGATGTGACAAAAGAGTTGATCGTTGACGACTTCCCTCCTCCGGTAGTTCCGGCAATCAGGAGATGCGGCATCTGCGCGAGATTGATCGTCACGGGCCGACCAGCAATGTCCTTGCCGAGGGCGCATTCGAGTGGGTGTTGCGCGGCCTTAGCCGCGGCACTTGAAAGGATGTCCCCTAGCGTCACAAGCTGACGCTGGCGATTTGGAATTTCAAATCCAATTGCCGACTTGCCTGGAATCGGCGCCTGGATTCGCACTCTTTCGGCTGCAAGTGCATAGGCGATGTCATCGGACAGCCCCTTCACCTTGGCGACCTTTACACCTGGGGCCAGCTCAACCTCGAATCGGGTGACAGTCGGCCCGGGAGTTACACCGGAAAGGCTGGCGTCAACGTCGAACTGCCTGAGGGTCGCCTCAAGAACGCGGCCGGTCTCGGAGAGCGAGGCCTCATCGAGGGAATTCCCTGCCGGTGACCGCTTCAGCTCCGACAGCTCTGGAAGCTTGTAGGAGTTGGCGCCTGCCACGACTGGCTGGGCAACTGGCATTGCGAGCTGACCGCTCTCTTCGATCACCGGATCGGGGGTTGGTTGGGCGGCCGTTCGTCGCGATCGCTTGCGTTTCGCAGGGGAATTCGGTGCGGCGTTATCGAAATCAAAGACGGTTTCCGATCCCGGCAGAATCGCACTCTCGCCCAGCGATTGATCCGAACTAGGGGCAGTCGCGGTACTTGTTGAGTTGCTGGCGGCGTCAGGCGGTCCTGACGCCCTCGCCGAGAAGACTTCGCGGCAGTAGTTGATGGCGTCGCGAATTGAAGTTCCAGACAGCACCAGAACCAACGCGATACCGCTGAACAGCAGTAAAAGCCCTGCACCCCAGCGTCCCACGACCGAGGCCATGCCTGTTGCCACTGCACCACCCACAACGCCGCCAGGGCCTTGGGCGTGGCTCGTGGCCGATTCGCTACCGATGAGCCCGAGCATCACCGCAACTACCAGGATGAGACCGCACGCGCTGAGCGTGGTGCGAAGGGGCCTGCCCGATCTGCGAAGCAGCTCTATTCCGATCCCCGCAACAGCCAAAGGAAGAGCTAGGCGAGCAAGTCCAATGGCAGCTGATGCTGCCCGCGTCATAAATCCGCCAGCCGGGCCCGCCAAGTTTGAGTAGATACCGAGCGCCAGGAGTCCGCCCGCCACTAGCAGGAGGTATCCCCACGCTTCGCGAGAAATCGCGGCCACCCGAGATGCGGCCGAGAGAGCTAGCGACTTCTCTGCGGACTTGGACCGCGAGCCGCCAGAAGGTCTCTTCGCGGATCTCGCGCTCTTTGAAGCGGAAGCGGTTGCGGATCTGCCTCGCGCCTTTGAGGTCTTTCCACGTGACGCAACTGGCTTCTTCTTGGGTCGGGTCTGGGTAGGCATACGCCTTTGCCCTCCTGGAGGTGCAGATTGCCGTAATTCGGCCAGTTCAGCGCCGCGGCCCCTGCCCGCGCCAGCGCCTCCAAGCTCTTTGATGCTAGCACCGAAGTCGAATCTGACTGCGCATATTCGGGTAGATCGCAATTCGAAGGATCTTGGCCGCGATCAGGCGGAAAGGTGCCCCCGGGCTCTCTCAGACCTCCATGACGACGGGCACAATGAGCGGTCGCCTCTTGGTTGACTGCCAGATGAACTTACCGAGCGCCGTGCGGACGTGGCGCTTCATTGTTGCCCAGTCAAGACCGCCCTCTTCGGCAGCCTCCTCGATGCTCGCAACCACGGTAGCCCGCGCATCCTCAATTAGCTCCATGGACTCAACATCATCAACCCAACCCCGGCTGATGACTTCAGGGCCGGAGACGATTTCGCCAGTTCTCGAGTCAAGGGTGACAACTACAAGGACTACGCCATCTTCGCCGAGTAACTGCCTGTCTCTAAGTACCTCCTGGTTGACGTCGCCCAGTCCTATCCCGTCGACGTAGAAGTAACCAGCTGGAACCGTTTCTGACGCGAAGGCAGCTTTCCCGTCGCGCAAGGTGACTACGTCACCGTCTTGGGCAATCAGGATTCGATCGGCTGGAACGCCCATCTCCTCGGCAAGGCTCGCATGGTGGACCAAGTGCCGGTATTCGCCGTGAATTGGTACAAACCAGTCGGGAGTGACCACACTCAGCATCGTCTTCAGGTCCTCGGCCGCTCCATGTCCAGAGACATGAACCTCCTCGTTCACGCCCGAATGAATGACAGTTGCTCCCGCTCGATAGAGGTCGTCAATCACGCGATAGACATCGGCTTCATTGCCGGGAATTGGATGTGAGCTAAAGAGGACAATGTCGTCTGGCCCGACGGCGATCGACTTGTGGTCATGGGCCGCCATGAGTGCGAGGGCGGAGAGCGGCTCACCTTGCGAGCCAGTACAGACTACGCAGACGTCTTGAGGTGGAAGATTCCCCGCCTCGGATACTGGGATGACCGATTCCTCGGGGAGGTCTAGAACCCCAAGGCGCGTGGCTGTTGCCACGTTGGAGAGCATTGAGCGGCCGAGAAACGCAATCTTTCTCCCATGCGAAATGGCAGCATTGGCGATTTGCTGGACCCTGTGGAGATGTGACGCAAAGCAAGCTGCAATGATTCGCTTGTCCCAATGCGACGCGAAGAGCTCAGTTAGGAATGCGCCGACGGCCGTTTCCGATCGGATCCACCCTGGCTCTTCCGCGTTGGTCGAGTCGGAGAGGAGTAGTGAGACTCCGCTGCTCCCAAGCTCACCAAGGCGCTGCAAGTCGGTTCTTCGGCCGTCAACTGGTGTGTGGTCAATCTTGAAGTCGCCGGAGTGAACAACCAGCCCTTCGCTGGTTGAGATTGCCAACGCGCATCCCCTGGGAACGCTGTGGGCCACGGGTATGAATTCGACGTCGAATGGGTCCCGCCGAACGCGTTCTGAGTCTCGAACCTCGATGAGAGTTGCCCTATCTGCAACGCCGTGTTCTTCGAGCTTCGGCTCAAGAATTCCAAGCGTAAGGTCGGTGCCGAAGATCTCGATCGCGTCGAGATCGCGAAGCAGATACGGGACGCCTCCGACGTGATCCTCATGCCCGTGAGTCAGAAATATTGAACGAACCCGGTCTGAGTTCTCCTTGATATAAGTGAGATCGGGCAAAACGAGATCAACACCGAGCATGTCAAGCTTCGGAAAGAGGATCCCTGCGTCAATGAGGGCTATTTCGCCCGCAACCTCAAGGGCCATGCAATTGCGGCCGATCTCACCGAGACCTCCCAGGAACGAGATTCTGACATCGCTCACGGCGCCCTCAGGGCTCAGATATCAAGTCGAGGCGCGCGAGCTCATCTCGCAGCTTGACCGCGAGATCTTCAGATGCAGCCTGCATTGGCAACCGCGGTGGACCCACGGTGAATCCCATGATTTCGCAGGCCGCCTTGACGGGTCCTGGGTTCGGCTCGGCAAAGAGGAGCGAGAACAACTTGAGGAGTCGCAGGTGAGTTGCGCGAGCCTCGCCGACATTGCCCGCCGTGAACGCCTCAATCATCTCGGAGATCAAGGTGCCAGCCACGTGAGAGGCGACCGAAATCACGCCCACCCCCCCGACGGCGAGCATCGGAAGAGTCAGTACGTCATCACCGGAATACACGCTGAAGTCCTCAGGGGTTTCAGCTACGACGCGCGATGTCATAGCCAGATTCCCCGTGGCGTCCTTGATACCCACAATGTTGGGGTGGGTGCTCAGCTCGATCACGGTTTCAACTTCGATCAGCGTTCCGGTCCGTCCGGGAATGTTGTAGAGAATCACCGGAAGATCGGTCGATTCGGCGATTGCCTTGAAATGCGAAGCTATGCCGGCTTGTGAAGGGCGACTGTAATAAGGCGTAACTGCCATCAATGCGTCGGCCCCGCTCGCAGCAGCATCGCGCGACAGGCTCACTGAATGCTCGGTGTCGTATGTTGACGATCCTGCGACTACCGATGCGCGCCCGCTGCAAACCTCGGCAACTGCTTCGATCAAGGCTCTCTTCTCTGAATCCTTGAGCGTCGGTGAT
Organism: Acidobacteriota bacterium; assembly: GCA_003577105.1. GTDB lineage: Bacteria > Actinomycetota > Acidimicrobiia > ATN3 > ATN3 > ATN3. The sequence goes on from QEUQ01000002.1 coordinate 22,547, forward strand.
TCACCGGTGGTTCCCACCACAACAAGTCCGTCGCTGCCGTGATCAATCAGGTGCCGGGCAAGGGTTCTGGCTGCTTCGATGTCAACGGCCCCATTGCTGTCAAAGGGCGTGACCATCGCGGTCAAGACCCGCCCGAAGCCGCCATTTTGTGTCAAGGATCTCTTCCTTTCTGGCATGTGAGTTCGGAGCGAAGTGTAAGCCTAGCCGAGCTAACGATTCTGACTCTGCGAGGTTTTTCGGACTCGTTTCAATTGAGGAGTCTGGCCCATCTTGGCTAGGTCCTTATAGTCACTATTGGGTATTTGTCCATTAGCTATTGAATGTGCACTCTGTCCCGGTTAGGTTCGTGGACCCGGCCGGTGCCTCGGTCGGACAATGCCCGACTGGAGGGGAGCCATGGCAAAGTTCGCTTGTCGCTTGAGGGAAACCCACCCCGGTGCGTTCTGTGGAGTCACCGGGAGTTCGGTCGGTTCCGGGGGGAACCGGCCGGCAAGAAGCCCAGGGCTGGGAGTTCGCCTATACCGGCTCGCGGTACCTCTGTTAGCAGCTATAACGGCTGTAGCCGCCGCGGGATGCGCGTCAGGCAATAGTGATGCAGCAGGAGGCGTCGGGCAGGCGGGACCGTTGCGAGAGGATCGGCCGCCTCCGGCCGAGATCACCCAGGTTGTTTCGCCGGTAGCGCCCGCAGCAGAGGCGGAGACTCCTGAGGCATCGCTCATCAGGCTCTCGAAGATGTGGGACGAGGCCTTTGCCAAGAGGGACGAAACGTTATTGCGGCGCGTCTTTCATCCCAGCTTCACAGGTATTGATGCGGAAATCGCGAACATGAACTCGCCCGAGAACAAGGGAACGCCGACTCCGGTCAGTGAGATATCGGTTGAATCGGAGGCTCCTGAGCGCGTGGTACTGACGGCGGTCTTTGCCTATGACGAAGGGCCCGTGCGTCAACGGATTCTTCTCGTGGGTGATGCACGCGACCGCAGAATCGCCGGAGTGCAGGACGTCGAGGAATGACCGGCCGAGCAGATTTCAGGGCAGCTTCAGATGGCGCTGTTCGCGGAGCCCTTCGGCTGAGCACTGTCATTTTCGTTCTGTGCGCCTTATTTCTTCCCGTGACTACCGCAGCTTCGGCGAGATCGCGGGCAAACAACGGCTGGGAAGCTGGCTCATCGTCGGACACGGTCTCGGGGCGAGTTGGTAAGAAGAAGGCGACGCCGCCAAAGCGATCAACTAAGACGAAAAGCTCACCGAAACGCTGCGTCTCCCGAGCGTGCAGGGCAGCGCCAAAGCGATCGTCTGACAGTGAGGACTCTGAGGCGCTCAAGACGGTCCGCTTGCCCGCTCCGCGGATTGTGACCAACCCGACTGCTGGCGGACTCCCAGGAGTGACGACCTACCTGTGGGCGGTTCTCCCCCCGCGGGTGGAGTTTGATCTGGCAATCGATGGCATGTCGACTCACCTCGTAGCGGTACCCCTCGGCGTGACTTGGTACGTGAGTGATGGGCGGGTCTTGGTGGGGGCTCCGGCAGAACGAGATGAGGCTGTGGCGCCCGCCCCGGCTGGCGGATCCGGACTCGATTTCGACCGCCCCGGTTCCTACGAGGTGAGGGCTGTGATCGATTGGGATGTGACCTGGAGTACGACTGACGGTGATAGTGGGAGGGTCGACGGCAGGCAGAGCAGCTCTGCAATCAGCTATCCGGTAGGCGAACGGAGATCGGTCTTGGCGGGCGGATACTAGACCGGTGTGAACTTGACTGGCTTGTATTAGGTCGAAGCCGGTGCGGGGGTCGGTGCGTTAGCCGCGCTTGCCGGCCTTAGCAGGAACGTGTGAATTCGACCATCGATGATGTTGAGCGGCTCGACCGCATTGCGCCCGCTGAGTGACGCGCAGACGAAACCAATATCCACTTCAAAGACCTCGCTTCCCGGCGGTGGAGAAAATGGCACCTCTGGCCCGGTGACCCTCCAGAAGTTGAAGGAGCAGATCGCTTGCCCCTTGGACTCCCACTCACCTTCGGGGAGAACGAGCCGGAAGTAGCCGCGTCTCGCATCCACTATGTATCTGCCAGTGCCCTCCAATGGCGACAGGTTGACTGTGAAGCTGCTCCCGCCATGCCCGAAGTCAATCGTGATTCCGCTTTCCGTATAACGGCCGGACAGCGAGTCAATGCCTCTTTGTGGCTGCTGCACGCTTCCCTCGCCCATGAGAGCTCCGTCGAGAGTCATGAGCGCCCACGAGTAGTTCTGCGGAAACGGGCTCGGGACTATTCGACGCTCCAACGGATCCTCGGTATCCCACTCCCCCGGTCTCTTGCATGCTCCGGCGAGCACTAGCACTGCAATCAAGAGCAGCACCGCAGGCGCCGTGACTCGATTTGGCCGAAGTAAGCTCAATTTGCGCGCGCCAACGATCGAAGCAGGGCAACCTCGTCTGAGTGCTCCTCGAGTTCGCCGGGGGTCTCAAGAATCAGGGGAATCCCCCTCAACTCCTTTGACCGAAGCAGGCGTCGGAACGGAGCGAGTCCGATCTCCCCGCGGCCGATCACTTGATGGCGGTCATGGCGCGAAGCGAAGCCTGCCAAGGAGTCATTGACGTGAATGCAGGCGATGCGCTCAAGTCCGATTGTTCCTTCGATTTCGGCGATGAGTCGCGAGATACCCCCCCTGGAGTGCCATGGATAACCCGCGGCAAAGAGGTGCTGTGTGTCGATACAGAAGCGCACCCGACCGGTTCGACCAATTGCTGCCGCGAGTTCGCAGGCGTGATCCGGAAGTGAGGCGATCGGAGTTCCACCGCCAGCCGTCAGCTCGAAGATGACCTTGAATACGCGTGACTCTGCTAGCAGGGCGCGTGTGTGCCTGGCAACCTGCTCGAGCCCATCGGTGCGATCCATGCCGCGGTGCGATCCGGCATGAACCACGACGCCTTCGGCCCCGCATCGTGCCGCCCGCTCCAAGGCGAACTTCATGACGCTGACGGACTTCTCTTGGATTTCAGGATCGGTAGATGCAAGATTGACAAGGTACGGGGCGTGAAAGAAGACCGGACCAAATCCGATGCGATTCAGATAGCGACGTATGCCGGCGTCGTCGCTTGGCTGCTCCCCCGGCAGAGCCCAGGACCTCGGATTGGACGGGAACATCTGCAGAGCGTCGCAACCGATTAACTTCGCGCGCTCTACGGCCTTGCGGATACCGCCGGCACTTGAAACGTGGTAGCCGACCGGCGTCCGGCCGTTCCGGGTCAGTCGACCGGCACTCGGTCGATGGCCTCCATAACCGCTTCGACTGAGCCGTACCGCTCTTCGTCGGGAAGGGCCCGCAGGTGCTCCATGAACTTCTCGGATGCTCCGGACTTGTCTGCTTGGGCGATGAGGTCTCCACGCGCCAGCTTGCGTGAGCCGGATAGAACCTCTCCAAAGAGTCGGTTCACATACTCGATCGCAAACTCTGCCATCTTTCCTCCCGCTGAATGGCCGGTTACCAAGACCCCCCATTATCTACTGTTGCGAGTCCTCTAAGCACGGCGAGGAACAAAATCGCTGGATGCCGAGGTCGAAGCGGCAGATAAGGCGGACCCGAATGGGCCCGATCCGCTCTCGAATCCCTCCTAGAATATCCGTGTCGCCCCACATCGACCCTTTTCGGGGACTCCAAATGCGCCCGCTTCTACAGCTGAGAAACATGATTTCCAAAGGGGCACGGTTAGTGACACTGTCAGTGCTTCAGCTCGTGCTCGTGTCGGTGAGCATGGCGCCTGTGGCGGCCGACGAAGTCGAAGACGCCAGACGCGAGGTTGAGCGTGTTCAATCCGAGGTCGCAGCCGTGCGCCGACAGTACGACCTTCTCGTCAATCAGGTTAATGAAGCGCAGGCAGATCTCGACACGCGCCAATCGCAGATTGTCAATCTGACACTTGAGCTGAATCGAAAGCAAGAGCTCCTGAATCAACGATCTGCCGAGTTCGCATCGCGAGTCCGGGAGACCTACAAAGAAGGTCCCGACAGCGAGGTCCGGATTTTCTTGGCGTCGGAAAGCCTCGGGGAATTCTGGGCGGCCCGGAGGTATGTGGCTGCCCGGCTGCAGCGAGACCGGGAATTGCTCGCTGAATTGCAGGCAGAGCAGGACGACTTGGAACTCATCTCGGGTCAGCTCGAATCCGGCAGGGCGGCGATTCAATCTCAGCTAGAGGCGCTCGCCGATCTCCTGGGCCAGACTCAGGAGCTTCTGGCCGGATCCGAGGCTGCTCTCGCTGCGAGCCAGGCAGATCTGCAGGTCAAGGAGGAAATGCGCAAGGCGATGGAGATACTGAATCGTGGTTCGCCTGGTGGGCGGAGACCGGTCAGTGAGAAACATCGCCGGGCGACGGAGAACCAGTCGGAAATCATGAAGCGATATCCCTTCGGACCTGTTGCAGGAATTCCGGAGGGCTTGATACCGACCGGAGAGATCGTCGAAGGCATTGCTTCGTGGTATGGGCCGGGATTCAATGGCCTGCCGACCGCAAGCGGAGCTATCTACGATGAGTCCCTCTACACTTGCGCAAGCAAGGAACTGCCACTGGGGACAATTCTTCTCGTGACCTACAAGGGCCGGAGCGTTCTGCTATTGGTCAACGACCGGGGTCCCTTCGTCAAGGGGCGAGTGCTCGACCTTTCGCGGGCAGCCAAGGATGCGATTGGAATGGGGGGGTTGGGCTACGTGTCGGCGCAGGTCCTAGAGGAGCAGTGAGGCATTGCGTCGTGGCAGGCGAGCATAGCCGGGCCGTTTGGAACAGGCACTAGAGGTTGATCAATGAGCATTCTCGCAATCGACGCGGGCACGACCGGAGTGCGCGCGCTGGTCTTCAACGCCGACGGTCAGATGGTGAGCGGAAGCTACAGGGAATTCCCTCAACACTTCCCCAGGCCCGGTTGGATCGAGCATGACCTCGATCAGATTTGGGAATCCATTGAAGTAGTCATAGCGGAGGCGATAGCTGAGCTCGATGCGAACGAAATAGCCGCAGTCGGTATCACCAATCAACGAGAGACGGCTTGCGCCTGGTCTCGCTCTGATGGCCGTCCGCGTGCTCGTGCAATTGTCTGGCAAGACAGGCGCACGGCGGAGCGCTGTGATGAGCTGCGCCGCGATGGACTTGAACCAGTTGTCCGAGAAAAGACGGGTCTGGTTCTCGACCCCTACTTCACGGCCACGAAGTTCGAATGGATCCTGAGAGAGGGCGCTGTTGTGGCAGACGCCGACCTGGCTCTTGGCACGATAGACAGTTGGGTCCTCTACAAACTCACCGGCGGCCGTGTTCATGCGACTGATTGGTCCAATGCTTCTCGCACGATGCTGCTTGATCTCGACACCCAGACCTGGGATCCGAGCTTGTGCGACGTTTTCAACGTTCCGATGTCTGCCTTGCCCGAGCTTCGACCAAGCTCTTACGTGTACGGAGTCACGGATCCGGCATGCGCAGCCGGTTTGAGCGTTCCCGTCTCCGGCATTGCCGGCGACCAGCAAGCTGCTCTATTCGGCCAGGCCTGCATCGAGCCTGGGATGTCGAAGAACACCTACGGAACCGGTTCATTTGTGCTGCTCAATACTGGCGACACCAGACCTCCTACGGTAGAGGGGCTCCTGACAACTATCGCCTGGGGAATCGACGGAGGGGGCCCGGTATTCGCGTACGAGGGCGCAATCTTCTCGACCGGATCGGCGATTCAGTGGCTGCGAGACGGACTTGAGGTTATTGCGGACGCAAGTGAGGCCGGGCCTCTCGCTGAGAGCGTTGATGACACGGGTGGCGTTTATTTTGTTCCTGCTTTTGCCGGCCTCGGGTCCCCTTGGTGGGATCCATATGCCCGAGGCGCGCTCTTTGGCCTCACGCGGGGCACCGGTCGCGCAGAGGTAGTGAGAGCCGTGGTGGAATCGATGGCGTATCAGACGCGCGACGTCGTTGAGGCAATGGAGAATTCAGCGAAGATCGAGGTAAGCGAGGTCCGGGTCGATGGCGGAGCAGCGGTCATGGATTTCCTGTGCCAATTCCAAGCGGACCAGCTTGGCGTGAAGGTCCGGCGGGCAAAGGTCAGTGAGACTACGGCGCTGGGCGCTGCCTACCTAGCTGGTCTAGCCGTGGGCACCTGGTCGAGCACAGACTCAATCATCGAGAATTGGAGCGAAGGTCGGTGCTTCTCCCCTGCCGGCGACAGAGATTTAGCTGACCGGCGGTATACCAAGTGGAAAGCCGCGGTTGAGCGGTCTTTGGCGTGGGCCGAGGAAGACACGTAGGAAACCGCCTTCTCTGAAGTTCCGACTCGCTATCCGGTAGCGGCAAGCTCCGCTGCGTCGTCATCGGCCTTGGCGGACGTAGCCTCTGTCATTCGGATGCGTGATTCGGCTAGATCTTCTAACGCCGCCGAATATGCGTTGGCGTGGTTTGCATAGGAGTCGTGATATTCCTGGCCGCTTAGCGCAGCGATCTCGAACATCACTTCGTCTGTTATTGACCGCAGGAGGAGCCGCTCCGATTTGCTCGATGTGCGGTCTGAGAATTGCATCGGAGACCCAAAACGAACGTGAACATCTCCGCGATTAGGCATCCGCTTTCCCTTTGGCAACACCTCACGCGTCCCGGCCACCCCGACGGGTATGACGGGTGCGCCAGATCGGAGTGCGAGGCGTGCTACGCCTGTGTGCCCTTTGTGCAGGTTGCCATCAGGACTTCGTGTGCCTTCCGGATAGATGCCAAACAGCTCGCCCCTCTCAAGGACTTCGGCAGCTGCCTCAAGGGCGTTCTCACTCGCTTCGCCGCCGTCACGCTTTATGGGGATCTGACCCCATGACTTGAAGAAGATGCGCGAATACCAGTGCTCGAAGTACTCGGCCTTTGCAACGTAAGTAACTCTGCGGTCCACCACTAGAGGAATGAAGAAGGAGTCCAAGAACGAAAGATGGTTCGCAGCCAAGATAGCTGGGCCATCTTCGGGTACGTTCTCTAGTCCACTTGTCTCAATGTCGAAGTACCCATGAAGAATGGGCGAGAGAACCGCTTTGCTAACTTCGTAAAACACGTGACGAGAATATCCCCAGCAGCCGTTTGGCCGCAGTCCTTATTACGCCGATCATCTGGCCGATCATCTGGCGGGTGATTATTGGGGGACTAAGACCGAACATCGCATGATTCGGTTACATCAGCATCGGAAGTAGGAAGAGATCAATGACAGAGCCGGCCAGCTTGATCGAGGGCGCCGCACCCTTTGAACTCGGAGAAGGCGAAAAGGGGGTGCTGTTGGTGCATGGATTCACGGGGTCGCCCCAGTCAATGCGCCTCTGGGGCGAGTCGCTTGCCGAGGCAGGTTTCTCGGTCAAGTGCCCGCTGCTTCCGGGGCACGGAACGCGATGGGAGGACATGCAGGAAACCAAGTGGCGAGATTGGACTGGAGCCGCGCAGGAAGCTCTTGACGACCTCTCGGCGCGCTGCGCCATGACCTTCATTGCCGGTCTGTCGATGGGGGGAGCAATTGCCTGCTACTTGGCTGCGGAGAATCAAGATGCTGTCGCCGGAATCAGCACCGTCGGAGCGGCAGTTCTCAACGAAGATCCCCGCGCGTTTCTGCTCCCGGTGCTCAAGCATCTTCTCCCATCACTACCGGGTGTCAGCAACGACATCGCCGAACCGGGCATGGCGGAAGTCGCCTACGACCGTACTCCGCTGAGAGCGGCAGCCGAACTGCTTTCGCTTCAACGCGCGACAAGGGAACGCCTGTCGCGAATTGGTGTGCCGGCGCTCCTGTTTCATTCCCGGGATGACCACGTAGTGCCGGCCTCGAACATGTCTTATCTCGCCAAGAATCTCGGATCCAATGACGTGAGATTGCGATGGCTTGAACGGAGCTATCACGTTGCTACCCTCGACTACGACCGTCATCTGATCTTTGAGGAGTCAGCAGCGTTCTTCAACGAGCTCGCGTCGGAATCCCGCTAGTAGGCAGAGCATTCTTGACCGTCCGCGCTCGCCTTACCTAGCATCCGCGCATGTCACATGCACTTACGCCAATTCCAGGTGCACGCGCATCGGCGCGGAATTCCGATGGCAGGGAGCTTACGGAGCGTGGGCAGCGTCGGAAATCTGAGCTAATGGACGCAGCCGTGAGGATCTTCGCAGAGAAGGGTTTCCAGGGTACTTCAGTAGCCGAAATCGTGCGGGATGTCGGGGCAGGCAAAGGCGTCTTCTACTGGTATTTCGATTCCAAGGAGGCTCTCTTCGGGGAGATTCTTCGAGAAACCTTGGTCGAGCTTCGCCGCTTTCAGGCTGACGCGATCTCTGATTGTGATGACCCCGTCGAGCGCATTGCCCTCGGAATCAGAGCGTCATTGAGGTATTTCGCCGACAATCGCCATTTATTTGCGATGCTAGAACAGGCATGGACTATCGACGCGTTTCGCGCCCGCCTCGAGGAGGGTCAGGAAGTAGTCATCGGCGACACGGCAAAGCATGTTCAGGAGGGCATCTCCCGAGGGCTCATTCGTAACGGCGACGCGCTGTTTCTCGCGCACGCGATCTTCGGAGTGGCCACCCACGTCGCGAGGCGTTTCATAAAGGCGGAGACTGACGTAGATCAGCTCGCGGACGAATCAGTGGCGTTCTGCTTGACGGGGATACTTGATCTTCAGTCGTGAAGTTCGGGAAGGGCTTTTCGTATCCCCCGCATCGCCTGCGCAATGCGCTGCTCGTTTTCAACCAACGCGAACCGCACATATTCATCACCCCCTGGGCCGAAGCCGACTCCCGGGCTGACAGAAACCTTCGCCTCTCTCATCAGATGAAAGGCAAACTCGAGTGATCCCATCTCTCGATATGACTCGGGAATGCGCGCCCAAACGAACATCGTGCCTTTGGGCTTGGGAACCTCCCAGCCAAGTCTCGCAAGCCCGTCGCAGACCGCGTCCCGGCGCGATCGATAGACGTCAACGACAGTCTTGGGGAAATCTGGCAGCTCGTTGAGGGCGATGATGCTTGCGATCTGAATAGGCTGGAACGTGCCGTAGTCAAGATATGACTTCAATTTGGCCATCGCGGCCACCACTTCGGCGTTTCCGACAATGAATCCCATTCGCCACCCTGGCATGGAGTAGGACTTACTCAGGGTGTACAGCTCGACGCCCACCTCTTTGGCTCCCGGTACCTCCAACAGGCTCGGAGCGCGGTAGCCGTCGAAGGTGAGATCCGCGTATGCGAAGTCGTGAATCACGAAGACTTCTCTCGCCTTGGCAAAGCTAACGAGGCGCTCGAAGAAGTCCCGCTCGATACAAGCGGTTGTCGGGTTGTGGGGAAAGGACGTCACGATCACGCGTGGTCGCGGCCACTGCCTCTCATACTCCTGAACGAGCACTTCGAAGAAGTCCGAATCCACCGAGAGCGGCACAGAAGTGACATCAGCGCCGGCAAAAAGCGGAGCATAGAAATGGATCGGATAGGTCGGGGTGGGGACCAGTGCACCGTCACCAGGTCCAAGTAGCGCCCACATGAGGTGAGTGATCCCTTCCTTGGCGCCGATAGTCGAGATCACCTCAGTTTCGGGATCAATGTCGACATCAAACTTGCGCTTATACATGTCAGCAACAGCCTTGCGCAGCCTCGGTATGCCCCGGCTCGACGAATACCGATGATTCTTCGGATTCTCGGCAGCTTCGCAGAGCTTGCTCACTACCTCAGGAGGCGAAGACAGATCCGGGTTACCGAAACCAAGATCGACGATGTCATCGCCAGACCGGCGAAGTTCGAGCTTGAGTGCCTCGACTTGGGCGAAGACATATGGGGGTAAATTGGTGATGCGTCGGAATTCCATCGGGCGATCGTACCAATGGAGCGTGGCCCTGCCCCGTCACTTTTCGGCGCAGAAGATCTGACGAGGCGCGGCGGGCGAAGGCCAGAGGCTTGATCGATAGCGAGGAGTCGGCTTCAGCGAGGGCGGATAGGGCCGAGACAGGAGGCGAATCATCGGCCGAAACAACTGGAGGATCTACCTATTGCTTTGCATGGTTGGGGTGGTTGGTCTTGGCGGGTGCAGGCAATGGCAGCCGGCACCGGGTGCGAGCCCGGGAGAAGATCTGTATCGCAAGAACTGCGTTACATGCCATGGCGTCAACGGAGGTGGAGCAGACGGTCCCAGCCTCATCGCCCGCGAGCACTCCCCCGACGAGGTCGCGGCGAAGGTCAAGTCTGGCGGATCGGGAATGCGATCATTCGACGGAGAACTCAGCGCAGAGGAGATTCGTCAGGTGTCGGAGTACGCGGCATCTCTCTCGCGGCCGCCGAAGTAGTCAGGCGGCCGACAACCAGCACTTCCGAATGCGGCGGTATGCGGCTGGAATGTCCCCCGCCCTTTCTAGACCTGTTGGAGCGATCACGGCCCAGCTAGCCCCGTTGGACTTCAACGAATCGAACTGATGCGCAAGGACCTGTTCGCCGATTCCTGTCGGAGACGACGTCGCCCAGGGTCCGGCCCAAGAGATTTCATTGCCTCGCTCGGTGAGCCTTTGCGCCCTCGCGCCAAATGACTCGATGTCGACGCCCCAGAGATTCAAGCCGGCTCCGCTTCGCGATGCGATCTCTTCGGCGGATGCACCGGATCCTCCAATCCACGTCCGAACACCGGAGGCAATGAGCGAGTCCGCGAGCTTCTCCGTCATCTCAGCTCGCGCAGGCTGCTCAGGGTAGGAATCGCCGAATTCGCGCCACTCAAGCTCGAAGTCACGACCACCGATTCCGATACCGGCGATGAGGCGAGATCCGGCAAGCTTCGCGAGAGTGACAAACGCATGCGCCGAAACGCCTACTGGCATCGCGGCCGAGCGATAGACGAGGGAGCCGATCGCGACCTCCGCGGTCGAGGCGCATAGTGCGCCAACAAGCGCCAGGGGATCATTTCCCGCGAGCGCCCCAGGTCTGCTTCTAGTGACGTAGTGATCGAAGACGAAGACGCCGTCAATTCCCAGATCTTGAGCGACGCGCGCAGCCTCCACGGTGAGTCGCCCGCCTGCTATCGGGAGCGCAATACCAAGTCTCACCCGTGGCTTCCCGCGCCCTCGCGGCTTCGGAATTCGCGGCGCGAGCGACGCAGACGCGCGAATTTTCGAACTACGCCCGAGCCAAATTGCTCCATTGTGTTTCTGATTGCGCGAAGAGTCCGCGGGTCACCATCCCAGTGCTCCAAGAGAACCGCTTCGTCGGTGTTGGTTAGTAGCCAGTCAACCGCAACAAACAGAACCACCACATCATCAATCTGACCGATGAGAGGCAGTGCATCGGGTATTACGTCAATTGGAAGGGCCGTGTAGAGCACTGCGGCTCCGGCGAGAATCTTCGGAAGTACCGGCGCTCGTGGATCGGCGATAACGCGCATCAACAGCTTCGCTGAGTTCGGAACTGCCTCCAGCAGGTCTTTCCAGTCGAGCACTTCAATGCCATATCCCTCGCCAAGCGGTGGCACGACCTCGGGATTCTCTACGTGTTCATGGTCCAACTTGAGACTTCCTCAAAGAGCACTTGACACCATCAGCGCGGCGCCGATCACGCCGGCATCGTCGCCGAGTTCGGCAGCGACAACCTCAACCTCGGGGCGATACCCGGCACCTTCAATCTTCTCAAGAAGTTCCGCGCGCGCAGGGGCGAGCAGAGCCTCTCCGAGGCGGATGAGCCCGCCCCCAACTACAAAACGCTCGGGATCCAGGATATTCGCGAGATTCGCGAGCCCGACGCCTACGTTCCTACCGAGCTCCTCGATCAGGTTCTTTGCGACAGGATCGCCCTCGTCGGCGGCTCGCATGACGGATTCTCCTCTAACGCGTTCGAGTTGCCCGTCAGCTGCTGCCAGTATCCTTGCGCCCCCCGGCAAAGCGGCAGCTTCTCGAGCCATCTCACCCAGAGCCGTGCCCGAGGCAAGTCGTTCCCAGCATCCGACTTGACCGCACCCGCACCGAGGACCGCTGGGATCGATGACCATGTGCCCAATCTCCGCAGCAAACCCCTGCGATCCGCGATAGAGGTGCCCGCCGAAGATGAATCCACCCCCAATGCCAGTGCCTAGTGTCACCATGATCATGTCTTCGGCTCCCTGCCCAGAGCCGATTCGAAATTCCGCGTATCCCGCGCAGGTGGCGTCATTGTCGAGTGTGGTCGCGACCCCGAACTTGCGGCTGACCACGTCGACGATTGGCACATCTCGGTAGGAGAGATTGGGCGCGTACCTGACGACACCCGCTCGGACGTCGACGAGCCCCGCCGCCCCGATCCCGATACCTTCGACCGGCGACTCGGAGTTCTCCAGCACTTCGGCCAGGAGTTCGACTAACCCACCGAGGACCGCTTCAGGAGACGGGGGCGTCGAAGCTACCTTTATGTCGATGATTCTTCCGGCGCGATCTACCAGACCCGCGCGCATTTTCGTTCCACCGATGTCTACGCCGACGCAGACGGTCAATTTGCTCCCCAACTCAATCTGCAGGACCCGTCACGCGGACCTAAGGCGCCGCGGGAGCCGCGGTGGGTACTTGTGATCCCCCACCAATACCTCCGGTCGTGGTTGCAGAGCCTGCCGTCGGGCACGGCGAGACGAAAGTAATCTTGGGATCCTTCACCCCTAGCTCGCGCAGGCGAGCCTCGAGCGCAGCGCGGGCGCGTTCTCTTCCAGACTCGACGGCCTGTGCATTTGAGAGACAGTAGGTGATCTCGACCTGCTGAGTTCCCGAGAAGTTGTTGTCGAAATCACGAGCGGTCGATCGGGCGGGACCGGTGAGGAAGAACGCGACTGCCACGGTCACGAGGACCGCAACAAGCGCTAGCCAGGCCGGAATCTTGAGACGGAAGAAGAGTGGTGGCCGCTTACGTTCACTCGGGACCTGACCACTACTGCCCTTGGAATCTTCGAAAGCACTCCCGGTTGGCGCGGGCAAGCTAGAACTGTCGTCAGGTGGTCTCGTCATGGTGGTCACCTCTCATCTGTCAGTCCAATAGCATCAGCTATCAGAGCCTACAAAGGATCGTTCTCAAAACCGCAGTAGCGCCGCGATTCTCCCGAAGACGTCGAGGTCGCCATTGCCCGTCACTATCTCCGTCCGTACATGCTGGCTGAGCGAGGATTCAATCGCCTCTTCCACCACATCCGACACTCGGTGCATCCGGTCAGAGCAGACAGGGCACTCCGGTCCGATCGCCGCTATGGAATCGCAGCCTACGCATCGCCACCCCTCGCATGAATAACCCCTGGAGACTAGGAGTACCTGAGCGCGCCCGGAGTTCAGCGCCGTGAGGGTCGCCGCGAGCCCCGCGACCGACTTGCCTTTACTCATTCCGGCTCGAACCGCAGCTACAAGCTCAGCGTCGTCGCGAGCCTCGGCTTCCCTCTCAATCTCAGCAACGAGCCTCGCGACCTCATCAACGGTCGCGCTCTGCTTCAATCCTGGCCTCGCGACTACGCGATCGCGGCTCGGCTTGGTAAGTGCCTTCAGGAATTCGACGGTGATGTCTTTGCTTCCAGCAACGACAATGCGCTCGACACCGGCGGCAGCAAAGGCGGATTCGGCCTCTCTGGCGGTGTGCCTGATGTGCCTGGCGACCTCGGCTTCAATGTGGCGAGAGAATCTTGCTTGCGACCACCCTCCCTGCTCGTGCCTGCCATGCACGTCGTCGACGACTGAGATGGCTTCTTCGATGAGGGCCCCCATGTAGAAAATGAACAGTCGCGCGGTCTTTCGCCCGATGAGGACAATTCCGTATCGGCTGTATTCGGATACCAAGGCATTCAAGGGCCGCACAAAGGGGGATGCTTCCAAGACAACGCGATCCTTGGGGATCTGCGGGAGAGCGAAGTGCTGGAACAAGCCGCGCGGTGAGCATGCAAACACGGCAAGGCCCTGGGCAGATTTCCGCCGAAACTCACCTTCAATGAAAGCCTGGATTCTAGAGAGGTCTGCGCTCACGACAGCCAAGGTCTTCTTGGTCGGACTTGTTGCGTTGAACGCTCGCTTTCCGGATCGAATGAGCTGCTGAGCCTTGGAGACGTAGTCGCTCTTGCGTGGATGCGACTTTCCGCTGACATCCATGTAGAGAGTCGAGATGATTTCGCCTCGCCCCTCGAAATCTACGAGGTCCCGCAGTTGCGCCTCGGTCACAAAATCAAGATTGCGGGCATTGCTAGGCACCCTTTCGCCTCCGCTGTGGGGAACCCTTCCTACTCTTTGGGGCAGACCTGCCTCGCGTGCTCGGCGCCTTGGGCTTCTTTCCGACGCGGCGCGGGCCTCGGCCCTTGGCTAACCCCTTGATGCCCAATGCCTCCTGGACGACCTCGTCAACATGGCGCACGAGGACAATCTCGGTGTTCCGTATTACAAACTCGGGAACATCATCGAGATCAACCTCGTTGTCCCGTGGGAGCAGGACGGTTTCGAGTCCGGCTCGATGTGCGGCAAGCAGCTTCTCCTTGATTCCGCCGACCGGCAGAACCTTTCCCCGAAGAGTCACCTCGCCTGTCATTCCCACGGTCTTTCGGATCGGCTTGCCCGTCAATGCGGAGACAAGCGCCGTGGTCATTGTCACTCCGGCGGATGGTCCGTCCTTGGGGATTGCGCCGGCGGGCACATGGATGTGCACATCGAACTTCTCCCACCAGTCGGCCTCTGCCCCTAGCGCATCAGCTCTGCTGCGAGCATAGGTAAAGGCCGCCCGCGCGGATTCCTGCATCACTTGTCCGAGTTGGCCCGTGAGGGTCAACCCACCCTTGCCGGGAACCAAGCTTGCTTCAACAAAGAGGACGTCGCCGCCCGCGCCAGTGACAGCGAGTCCTGTCGCCAGCCCGACCTCGTCGGCCTCCTCAGCAACGGTGTGCTGGAACTTCCGTTTTCCGAGGAACTTCGGAACCTGCCGCTCGTCAATTGTCACTTTCCGCCGCTCTTTCGAGGCGATGGCGCGTGCAGCCTTTCGAGCCAAAGTAGCGATTTCACGCTCCAGATTTCTTACCCCGGCTTCGCGTGTGTAGTTCTCAATTACGCGCCGAATAGCGGCATCTGTAATCGTTAGCTGGCTCGCCTTCAATCCGTGTTCGGATCTCTGCCTGCCGATCAGGAATCTCTTTGCGATCTGCAGCTTGTCAGGCTCGGTGTATCCGGGAAGCGGCAGAACTTCCATTCGATCGAGCAACGCCGGCGGGATCGTGTCCAAGACATTGGCCGTGGTTATGAAGAGGACACGCGACAAGTCAACGGGGACGTCTAGATAGTGATCTCGGAACGATCGGTTTTGCTCCGGATCCAGAACTTCAAGAAGCGCTGCAGCAGGATCACCCCGAAAATCGGCCCCGAGTTTGTCTATCTCGTCAAGCATGACAACCGGATTGATCGTGCCGGCACGCCGCAGTGCTTGGACGATTCGTCCGGGCATTGAGCCGATATAGGTTCGTCTATGGCCGCGGATCTCGGCCTCGTCTCGAACGCCCCCCAAACTCAGGCGCACGAATTCTCGCCCCGTAGCCTTGGCGATTGACTTTCCGAGGCTTGTCTTGCCAACGCCGGGAGGACCCACAAAACACAATATCGGTCCTCGGATCTCACTACTGAGTTGTTTGACGGCGAGATATTCAAGAATTCGGTCCTTGACCTTCTCTAAGTCGTAGTGGTCTGCATCGAGGATCTTTGCGGCCTTGTTGACGTCGATTTCCTCTGGGGTGGACTTGTCCCATGGAAATGCAAGCATCCAATCGAGATAGGAGCGAATCACGGCATGCTCCGGGCTGGCTGAAGGAATTCTCTCCAAACGGCCAAGCTCCCGCTCTGCTTCCTTGCGTGCATCATCGGGCATCACGAGCGATTCGAGCTGCTCCCTTAGCTCGTCAACCTCGGCCTTCTCGTCAGGTGAGTCTCCGAGCTCGCGTCTGATGATCTCGAGTTGCTTGCGAAGGAGGAACTCACGCTGTCCCTGTTCCATCTCAGACTGGACTTCTTCCTGAATCTTCGATCCCATCTGGAGGATGGCCAGCTCTCGATTGATGATCCGCACAAGCTTCTCGAGGCGCGACTCGACGTCGGTCGTCTCGAGAAGTTCCTGACGCTCTTCGATGGAGATGTTTACGTTGGAGGCCATGAAGTCGGCAAGGTTGTCCGGTTCGGAGATGTTGATGGCCGCGACAAAGAGTTGGTCGGGTATGTAAGGGGCCATCTCGACCATTTGCTGGAATGAAGCAAGTACGTTTCGTACCAGGGCGTCAATCTTCGGCGATTCAGATTGCGGCGGAGTGACGACCTCCACATCACCGCGGAAATATGGCGAAGTTGCCGTGATCTTGGTTAGCCGAATCCTTGCGAGGCCCTCAACCACAATACGGATGGTCCCGTCGGGAAACCTGAGCATTTGGACAATTCGAGCCGCCGTGCCAAACGAGTACAAGTCAGTCGCCGTGGGATCCTCGATCTCCGGATCGCGTAGGGCAACAAGGCCAATGGTCTTATTTCCCGCAACGGCCTCATCCACCAGCCGCTTCGACGATTCACGCCCAACCATTACCGGAGCGACGATCTCCGGGTAGAGAACCATGTCCCTCAGCGGGAGAATCGGCAGATTCTCCGGAATCAGCACGTCACCTTCGTCCGGATCTCCCGGACTGGTGATGTCGACTCCAATTTCTACCCCAAGACTGTCTTTCTTCTCTGTCACCGGTACGGGTACTTCCTAGTCTCCAATGTAGTTACGAAACGCCGAGTGCAACTTGCGAACTGAATCCAGCCATGACTGCAACACCGCTTGATTCAAGAGTGTTCCTATTCGATGTCGACCCGGCGCACCCTGTCGCGCGTCCGCCGGCTCTCACCGGAGAGCATATCGATGGCTCCAGCCGCAGCCTCAACAAGGTCCGCAATTGCATTGGCCAAGCGATCTGTTGTCTCGGGCCTGACTCCCCTCGCCGCGCCATAGGCGACACCGATCGGACATGCATAGCATTCCGCGTGTCTTTGGCTCTCCTGATCTTCAGATTCGCGCTGGCCTCCGCGACTCGGGGCGCCGTTTTCGGCGCCATCTGACTCGCCCGCGCGGAAGTGGTCAGTCACGACTTCGAAATCGGGCTCATTAAGTGGATCGCCCTGCAGCGAAAAGCGTTCGCGCCCCCGGGTCGAGTCGTGCTGCTCATTCTGGTTGGAACCGACATCGAGGAATTCAATTTCAGGCAAGCCTCTTTACCTCCGACGTCAGCGGAAGCTGACTACCAATTCTTCGTCTTGAAATGTGGCACATACGATCTCACGTCTGAGAAGAGCTTGCGGAAGTACGAGAGCTCGCTTGTACGGGCCCGCCCGAACGAAGAGATCCTCTGCGTTGCGAGCAACCTCCAAGTCGCTCTTGTCGGCGAAGGGAAGTCGAAGATGGAGATCGTAGCCCTCGGGGCTCTCGACCACCGTCATCGGCTCGTCACTGCTCATCACTGCCGCCGGATCCGAATCCCCATATACGACCTGCGCCAGATCATCGAGTGCCGTGAGTCCGTAAGGTTCTCTGCGCGTGAGCGGCACCTCTAGCACGGGCAATGCTCCAAACGAATCCCTCACTTCGGCCAAGTGGTCGATCTGCGCAGATCGCCAATCGGCGAACCACGGATCTGAAACCTCATCAGGGAGGAGTCGATTGGCTATGACAGCATCTACCGAATAGCCGAAGAGAGAGAGATAGGTATACGTGCGCCGGCTCTCCGCAAGAACCACCTTCTCGGGATTGAGTACGAGCCGAATGGATGAGCGCTTGCCATTGCTGAGCAGGGCGCGTGCAGCTGCCAAACGTGAATACATGCCCTCGGTTGCATCGAGGACTCCGTCAGATGCCACCGGGGCGCTTGTCACCCGGGTCAGTACGGGCCTCACAACCTTGACGACCGACCGGCCTGCCGGCCAGACCTTGCGCATCCACCACCTCATGACATCTGGAAGGCTCAGAAAGCGCAACGTCTCCGCCGTCGGCGCCGAGTCGACAATGAGAAGATCCCACTCGCCGGACTGAGCGTAGTCGGCAAGGTCAATCAGGCCGAATATCTCCTCAAGGCCTGGAAATACCGCAAGCTCTTCGGCCTCGACTCCGTCGACACCTGACCAGTTCAGGATCTCAACAAGATGATCTCTGATCTCACCCCAGCCATCTTCGAGGCGCCTCTGGGCGTCCACCTGCCGGCAGAAGAGGCCGTCGGAAATAGGCGTCACCTCGTGCCCAATCTCGAGATCGAATGCGTCCGCGAGGCTGTGCGCGGGGTCCGTCGAGATCACGAGCGTGCGGTATCCGAGCTTGGAGGCGCGCACTCCGGTTGCAGCCGCAAGTGTGGTCTTGCCCACCCCGCCCTTGCCTGTGAAGACCAGAGATCTCATGCCTCAACGTACCCCTGAAGCTCCTTGAGCGCAGAGCTGACGATCACATTCTCAGCCCTCTTTCGCAGTGGCCCTAGTGGAATTGATAGCTCGGCACTCACTTTGTAAGTGACCTTTGTCAAATTCTTGTCAAGAGAATCAAAGCGGTAGAAGCCGTCGAGGTGCTTGATATCTGCCCTTAGCAAGGGCCCGGTGATCTTGCCTTCTCTTAGCACCCATCGCATTTCGCGAGGCGGGTCAAACTCGTACTCGAGCGTGTATTCAGCCGTGAAGCCCAGGGCTCCGGAGGTGTATTTCACGCAGGTCGGCTGCCCGTCGGACCTGGATTCCAGCACCTCGACCTCGCGAACATTTCCTGTCCAGGCCGGGTAGGACCGGAAATCGCTTACAGCCTCAAATAGCTCCTCTGGCGAGGCCGCTACGGTGCGGCTCTGCATTCCTTCTTCGCGCAAGTGGGTCTCCGATGCTGCGAGCGTGTTCGTACTCGGGTATGGCCGTGAATCAGGTGGGAGCGCCGTCTCCGCTCTGACCGCCGCTGTCGCCGCCGCCAGGATCGCCGCCAGATGGCACAAGCGTTTGGGGTGCCGGGCCTCTGGGATTCTTCTGGTCGAGCTCCCGCACCTTACCTGCAAGCACGAAACTCAGCGCAAGCAAGAGCGCCACCGATAGGACGAGTACGAGCAGCATGCGCTTTACGGTGAGAACTTGAATTCCCTTTGCACCCGCCTGGACCCGAGCGTCCATGGCCGATATTAGCCATGTCGCGAGCGCGGCAGCTGCAAAAATCAGCCTCACCCACAAGATTGACTTGTCGTTAAGCAGAATTGCGCACGCGACTAGCCACAGAACCAAGAGCCCTCGCCCGATGGCATCGCCCTTGTGGCCTGCTGCCCACTGGCCGCCTCCCGGAATTGCACCCCAGGCGGCTGCCTGCCCGGGTGTGGCGGCGGGCCTCTTTCCTGATTCCGTTTCCTTTATGTACTCGGCGAACATCGAGGAACCGCAGACGCTGCACGTCATGGCTTCAATGTCGTTCGTTCCTCCGCACGAACTGCATTGCCAGAGAAGACGACCAGCTCCGTCTTTGATGATCCCAGCCTTGTTCTCAGTTGAAACGCCGCCGTACTGCGACGGCCGTTGGGAAACTGAACCGGCCGGCCCGGGTGCAGCCGGCATCTGTGTGGCACCGGCGGCCTGATTGACGGCTGTCGTCAGCTGCGGAGATGGGGTGGCGGCGGGAGGACTTGCCGGCGCGGCGACCGCAGACACCCCACCGTCGTAGTGGAGGTCCTGCTCGGATACCGCTCCGGGTGCTGTACCCCCTGCGACTCCGTAGGTCGGGACTGCGAAGCCAGATGCTTGTGGCGGCGCCTCAGGGGCAGGCGAGCCAGTCGCGCTAACCGCTCCAACCGAAGGCGGCGTGCCCCCTGATGGCTCAGGTATTGCAAATCCGGATGCAGGCTTGGTGGCTGCAACGAAGGATGGAGCAGACGGTGTCCCCGCGCCGTAAGGCATCTGAGGCTGCGGCGGCGCCGCGGGCGATGGCGGCGCCGCGGGTGCCGCTGGCGGTGCCTGCGGTTGCTCGAAGCTCTGATGGCACTGACCGCACCAGCGTGCTCCGTCGGGATTGCTGGCGCCGCAGCTAGGACAATTCACTTGGTGGGATACCGCCCTTCGATCCAAGCCTCAGCAGGAGGTCGGGGATCGCATGGTGAGATTTCCAGGTTCGGAGGCAATTATGACGCGCAGGCCTTGAGCGCGAGGGAGATCTCGTTACGAGCCAGATCATCGCGCTCCGTTGCATGCCGGCCCCTCAAGCTTTCTGCGCTCCGGTCGGTGCCGACCTCCCCTAGGGCCCAGGCAGCGGTCGCCCGCAGCATTGGGCGAGGGTGCCCGAGAAATTCCGTAGCAAGCTCTACATAGCTTGGATCACCTGAATTCCCCAATGCGATAAGCGCATTCCTGTGGAGATACTCATAGTCATTGCGCGGCATATAGAACCGCCGAAATCGCTCCGCGAGCATCGACGGCCGGGTGCAGAGAATTTCGGGAACCGAAACCCACGACTCGTCATTACTAGCAGGCAGCCCGGTAGGGGCAGGGGGTGTGGCCCTCAGAGACCTCCTGTTGATCGGGCAACTGTCCTGGCACTCGTCGCACCCGTAGATACGGTCGCCTATTTGGCGCCTGAATGACATCGGGATTAGACCAGGGGCCTGCAGTAGGTAGGCGATACATCTCCTCGAATCGATCACTCCGGGACTCACGATCGCGCGCGTTGGGCAGGAGTCGATACATGACGTGCAGGCCCCGCAACTTGAGGACTCTCCCTGGGTCGTAGCAAGACTTGCAGTGGTCAGAATCGAGCCGAATACCACCCACGAACCGGCCGAAGGCGTGATCACATTTGAGTTCTTACCGAAAAACCCGAGACCCGCGCGTACGGCTGGAGCGCGATCGACCAGGGCGTTGGAATCGGAAAGCACCACTGCGCGGTAGCTCTGCCTTCGCAGAACATCCGCGAGGGTCTCAAGTTTGGCTCGCAGGAGGCGGTAGTGGTCTTGCCAGGCGTAACGGGCAACGCGCGCGTAGCCCGAGCCCGGCTTTTGCGCGGCGGGCCGCCAGTACCCGAGGGCCGCAGTAACAATGGACTTGGCGCCTGCAAGAGTCGAATCTGGAAAGCAGGATCGGGCCGGATCAGCCATTACGAACTTCATCGCGCCGAAGTACCCTAGGCCGGCCCTCGTTGTGATCGCCGAGCGAGTCTCCTCGAAGGGATCAGCTGCTCCAAATCCAATTGCTGAAAGGCCGATTTCACGCGCCACTGTTCTGAGTTCGGTTTCAATAAGTGACACATGGACTCCCCGATTCACAAGGACCTCCGAATTCCCGCAAAGGGAACGCTATGCCCGCCTGCGCCGACCCAATCTCGCCTTTCCCTTATCTGCCTGAGAGGCCTTCGCCTTGGCCGAGTCGTATACCTGCAGCTCTTCGGCAAGGGAATTACCTGCCCTAACCTCCCTCTTCACGTCATCCACGATCCACTCGGCGACTCGCGCCTGACCCGCTAGGAGAAAGCTGAAGCTGACTATCCACCCTCCACCCTTGCGCTTCTCACTCGCCCAGCTTTCGTCGAAAATCAGTGGCGGTAACTGAATCATTCGCGACTTGAGATTGAGAATCAGGGCCTCTTCCACCGAGGTCTGCGAAGTCATCCGATCGGTGCCGGGATACCAGCCGCGTACCGCCGAGATTGCCTCAGCTGGGTTTCTCGGAACTGGATCCAAGCGAGGCGCCGGCTCGACGGCCTCAACCACCTTGGGAGCCGGCTTCTGCGCGCGCCGTCTATCCCGGTCAAGCAGCAGTTGGTCGAGTTTGCGTAAGAAGGACTCATCAACGACCAGGTGAAACTTCTCCTGGTCAGCATCAACGAGGACTACGCCGTCGAGATTGGATGTGTACTTCGAGAATTCAAGGTCCTTCAAGCTCGCCTTCCTTTGCGGGCGTCATTTCGATTTCGGTCATCTAGCAGTCCCATGCGGCTAGTCTCATGAAGCGAAGCAAACGCATCTGCCGATCAGGGGATTTACGTGGAGACTTACACATTCACACATCGAATCAGCACCGCAGGCAATGGCGACATCATTGATCTCACGAACTATTGCCAGCAAGCCCTCGGGGACTCCGGTGTCAGAGAAGGCGTTCTTATCTGCTTTGTTTCTCATTCAACCTGTGCAATTACGGCCATGGAACTTGAGCCGGGAGCCGTAGCCGACTTGACAGCGTGGCTTGACGCTGCGATACCCGCAGACGCGAAGTACCAACACAACATCTTGAACCACGATACGAACGCGCACGCGCATTTGCGGTCCGCAATTCTCGGACCCTCAATTGCAGTTCCAATTGCGAATTCCGTCTTACTATTTGGCACATGGCAAACGCCGGTTCTCGTTGATAGCGATGATCGGCCCCGTACGCGCGATGTGACGTTTCAGGTCATCGGTACCTAATCTCACCTGATCTGCATAACCTCGGCAATGGCCTCTCTGAACCTAGCTGCCATGCCGGCCTTGTCGAAGTCCTCTTCCATCCAGCGCCTACCTGCGTCGCCCATTTGATGTCGTAACTCGCCATCGCCAAGTAGGCGATCAAGAGTCGCCACGACCTCTGAATCGTCAGTCCCATCTACAAGTATCCCTGTAAGTCCGTCCTTGATCGCCTCCGATGTTCCACCTGACCGACCTGCCACTATTGGGAGTCCCATGGCCGCGGCTTCGAGAAAGACAACGCCGAGTCCCTCTGCTTCGAGTCCGAGCTTTCGAGTGCGTATCGGCGACGCGTAGATGTCGCCGGCGGCGTAGTGCGCGGGAAGGTAGTCCGACTCCACAACTCCGGTGAAGTGCACCTCGCGCATGACACCGTGCAGCTCCGCGAGGCGCTCAAGGCGTTTCGCGCTTGGTCCCGTACCCACGATGAGCAGTCGTGCATCGGGGTGCCGCTTCAACAGCGTGGGCATTACCCGAATCAGCGTGTCTTGACCCTTTCGCGGTACAAGGCGACCGACACAAACTACGACAAGGGAGTCTTCGATGCCGTACCTGCGTCGAATAGCGCTCCCATCGACACGAGGATTGAACTTCGTGAGATCAACACCGGCCCGGAGAAGGCGGAGCGGTGACGAATCTCCAAGCAGGCGGCGAGCCTCGCCCAGTGTCCACTCGCTGACGACAAACTGGAGCGACGATCTGCGGGCAAGGGCAGCCATGGACTGTCTGAGGCCGGGCAGCCTCCCCACCCCGGCTAGCTCCGCTCCGTGATGCCAAATCACAAACGGCAGTTGTGAATACCGACTAATGGCTGGGCCGAGAGTTGCGAGTGGGAGCATCGACGCAAACGCCACAAAATCGACGTCCCTTGTCGCCGCGAGGCGAGCGAGATATCTGGCAAGAGAAGGACTTGGCCAAATGCGCCCTCTTGTGGCCGATAGCCTGATCACCTCGAATTCTGCTGCTGTGTCGAACTCGCGAGCGCCTTCGCACTCGGGTGCGACGACGATCACCTCCGATGGCGCTAGGCCATTGAGAAGAGTGAGCATGTACTGCTCGATTCCTCCCGCTCGCGGTGGGAAGTCGTTTGTGACGAGTAGCATCTTCATTTGCTGATCGGTCCCACCAGGTTGAAGCTAGCCAACGCTACTGATCATGTCGCGTCATCACCCGCCGTCGTCGGCCGGGTTTCGGTGCCTTGAAGATCCTCGTCCGGGGTAACGGGTATTACCGACTTTCCGGTCTGGCACCATCGGCAAATGACCTGCTCTACGCGATGTTCTAGGTCTTCGCTCTGCTCGATGGTCAGTTCACCACCGAGGGTGTAGTGATAGAAAGATCGCGTCTTTCGCTCTTCGATGACGTCGAAGCGTGTGAGGTTTCCGCACGCATTACATCGATAGCGGACTTGATTGGGCAACACCACTCCCCTGTCAGAAGGCCGCGCCTAGGCGACGGCGGTCATGCCTTGAGTAGAGTCATTGTTTCGCAATAGGCGACGCGCGTGGCAATTCGAGTCAGCGCTGGGCTCTCGGCTGAAAGGCGCAATTCAAAATGGGTGCAGAACTCTGGTCAATGGATACGGTCGAGCTTGCTTCGGCGATTGCCCGCAAGGAAGTCTCGGCTCAGGAGGCCACCGAAGCTGCGCTGAGTCGTATTTCGGCTCTGAATCCTCGGCTAAACGCCTTCGTATACCTTGATGCCGATAGCGCCCTTGAGAGTGCCTCCAGGATCGACTCGAAAATCCGATCTGGAGACCACGTCGGGCCGCTTGCCGGTGTTCCAATTGGCGTAAAAGATCTCGAAGACGTAGCCGACATGCCGACGACACACGGGTCCCTTCTATTTCAGGGAAACATCGCTCCGCAGGACTCGATACAGGTCGAGCGGCTGCGAGAAGCCGATGCGGTCATCCTCGGCAAGACAGCCGCCCCGGAATTTGGGTCGGTCTCATTTACCGATTCCAAGATCCACGGTCCGACGCACAATCCATGGATGCTAGATCGCACTCCGGGCGGATCGTCAGGGGGCTCCGCGGCGGCTGTCGCTGCGGGAATGGTATCGATCTGCACCGGTTCGGACGGCGGGGGTTCAGTGCGGATTCCAGCGGCCTATTCCGGTCTCGCGGGCCCCAAGACCACATACGGGCTGATCCCCAACGGCCCCGGCTATGAGGGGATGTCTCACACGGCGCACATGGGCCCGCTGGCGCGCACCGTTCGTGACGCGGCGCGATATCTAGACGTGACCGCCGGTAGTCACCCCTTTGATCCATACTCGATCGACAAGCCCGTTGATTCATTTGAGGCAGCTGTTGAGTCCCAGAATCTCGCCGGCTTGAAGGCGGCGTGGTCGGATTCACTCGGCTTTGGTACCTGCGATCAAGAGGTTTCCGACATCGCGCACAGAGCCGCTGAGATCCTGGTATCGGAGGCTGGTATCGAGTGGGTGTCGACTAGCGTAGTTCTAAAGGACCCCGCGCGTGCATGGCAGACCCTTGGAGCGGCCGACCTCGTTCACACGCTGAAACCATTTTGGCCGGACCGGGCCGACGAGTTGACGCCGGTGGTGCGAGCTGGCATGGCCTTCGCTCTGAATCTGCCCATCGAAGAGCTGGCGATCGCGGCGGAGCGGGTGCACGATCTCAATGTTGCGGTTGAGCGTTACTTTGAGGATTTCGACTTGCTACTGACGCCGACGACGGCAACGACCGCCTATGACGCGGCGGGACCGCTACCCATGGTTGTGGGGGGTCAGCCAGTCAAGCCGATGGGCTCGCTTCCCTTCACATACCCGTTCAACCTCACCTGGCATCCGGCAATGAGCGTCCCCGCGGGCCTCACCGAAGAGGGGCTGCCTGTAGGCCTCCAAATAGTTGCCAGACGGAGGGAGGACGCTCTTGTTCTGACGGCGGCACGAGCGCTCGAGCGAGCGCAGCCGTGGCAGAAGTTTGCTCCGCTGGCGTACGAGGCCTGATTCCCTGACTAGTCGTCTTTGCTCTTGACCTGCTGAGAAACTCGAATCAGATTCTCTGCTGCGGCTTTGGCGCGCCCCGACGAAATGCTCTCTCGGGCCAGACCGACACCTCCGGGCAGGCCGTCTGCCAGCCCTGCGGCCACGATTCCTGCTGCAGCGTTGAGCACTGCCATTTCGAGCGGCGGGCCCTGGACGTCGTCAAGCACGGCTCTGATGATTTCGGCATTGACTCTGGCGTCGCCTCCCTTGATATCGGCGAGGGTGCCCCCCACTACGCCAACTTCGTCAGGGGTGACGTCAAACGTGCGCTTCCCCTCACTCGAAGTCTCGAAGACCCTTGTGACGTCTGCAATGGACAATTCGTCAAGCCCGTCTGCAGCGCAGAAGACGAGGGCGTGCCGGGCTCCGAGCTGTTCAAGTGAATCCGCAAGAACCGGGGCCATCTCAACGCTCGATACTCCCACTGCTTGATATTGAGCGCGCGCAGGATTTGAGAGCGGGCCGAGGAAATTCATGACGGTTGGAACTCCCAACTCCCCTCGTACTCCAGCCGCGTGACGCATGGCCGGGTGGTAACGCCGGGCGAACAAGAACGCGATGCCCGCCTCGTCGAGGCACTTGGTCGCACCCTCTGGTCCGAGTTCGATTTCCACCCCAAGCGCCTCAAGCACGTCAGCGGATCCGCACTGCGAAGAAGCCGCTCGATTGCCATGCTTTGCAACCTTGGCTCCAGCGCCTGCGCATATGAATGCCGCGCAAGTCGAAACGTTAAAGGTTCCGTGCCTATCACCTCCGGTGCCGCAAGTGTCCAAGACCGGTTCCGGATAGCTGAATGTCGTCGCGGCTCCCAGCATGGCCTCCACCATGCCGGCTATCTCCGGCGCTGTCTCCCCTTTGGACCTCAAGCCGACCAGCAATGCGGCTATCTGAGCATCGCTGGCCCTCCCCCCGACAACCTCATCCATTGCGGCGCGGGCCTCCTGCTTGGAGAGTGACCGGCGGGAGACCAGGGCCCCAATCGTCGATTGCCAGTCGTAGGTCACCTCTAATCCCACCACAGGTCTCCATCGAGGAGCCCTTGGGCGATCAGGTTCTTCTGGATCTGGCTAGTACCTTCGACGATCGTCAGCTGACGAGCATCCCTGTAGTACAGCTCGAGGGGGTGGTCCTTCATATACCCAGCCGCACCCATCATTTGAAGGCATTCGCCAGAGGCCTTGACAGCGACCTCACTAGCGAAGTACTTCGCCATCGAGAGGTAGGGGACCCATTCCTTCGTGTACTTGCCTTCGTCAGCCATGACGGCTGCTCTGTAGGTGAGGAGCCGGGCTGCTTCGATCTCGGTTGTGAGCTCGGCCATCATCCAACGCAGACCTTGGAATTCGGCAATAGGCACACCAAATGCCTCGCGCTCCTTCGCATAGTTCGCGACGTACATCAGGGCACCTTCCGCGAGGCCCAGTCCGCGCGCAGCGACAACGGGGCGCATTGAATTCAAGCCGTGCATAGCCAACTTGAATCCACCACCGACCTCTCCGATCACTGCGTCATCGGCCACCTCAACATTGTCAAAAATGACTTCGGCAGTCGGAACCCCCCTAACGCCCATTTTCCTGTCAACGGTTCCGATCGACACTCCCGACAACTCCCGGTCAACTATGAATCCGGTCATCGATCGATGCCCAGCACCGGGGTCGGTCTTGGCGAACACCGTGTAGTAGTCAGCTTCCGTGGCACCTGACATCCAGCACTTTGTACCGGTAATCGACCAGCCTCCGTCGATTTTCTTTGCGCGCGTGGCAATACCCATGACATCCGAACCGGCCTGTGGCTCAGACAAAGCAAAGGCAGCCTTCATCTCGCCGCGAGCAACCGGAGTGCAATATCGCTGTCGCTGATCCTCCGAACCGGCGATCAGAATCGGGCCCGTCGGCAATCGTGAAAGGAGGAGAAGGAGGGCAGATGAATTGCAGTACTTGGCGACTTCCTCGACTGCGATCACAAGCCCGAGTATCCCGGCCCCCGATCCACCGTAGCTCTCGGGAAAGACCAATCCGAAGAGGCCTGCTTCCGCAAAGACTTCGAAGAGATCGTGAGGGTATGCCGGATCTTCGTCGAGTGACCTGGCGCGAGGCTTGACCTTTTCTTGGGCAATCCTTCGACAGGTTTCCTGCAGGACTTGGTAGTCCTCAGAGAGTTCGAAGTTCATCTTTTTGGCGACCCTTCCATATGGATGTGAGCGGAGACTGCGCCTGGCCTTGTTCAAGCAGCGAAGGGTCGTAGATTAGCGCGGGAGAGGAGCGCCCGCGATGTGATTCAGCTCAGGCGCTCTTCCTGCGCTTGCGCCAGATTCGCCGTCTGTCGCGCTCCGTAGTGGCGCCCCACACGCCCAATTTCTCGCGCGCAGTCAGCGCGTACTCAAGGCAGAGCTCGCGTACGGTGCAATCCCGGCAGATGGCAATTGCCACCTCTGCCTCTTCGTCGCTTGGCGGATAGAACAGCTCGGGATCAACGCCACGGCATCGCCCTTGTTCCCGCCAGCTAGAGAATTCCACGAGTCCTCCGTTTCAACGGAACCAACCGGAAACCCGGCTACTGCAAGAACGCAATTTCGGCCCCAATGTTTCCCTGAAATAGAAATTCATCCAACTCATATATCGGCGAACTGAGCTTCAAACGTGTATTCGCAAGATGGAGCGAACAAATTCTTCCATAGTGAAGTAATACGGAACAGGTGAGCGTGTGGTTTCGCGAGCAGGCGGGGCGTACGGAGTCGGCCGATCCGACGGCTACAAATTGGCAGGTCAGGCTCCGAGGTACGCCTCTTTGACCCGCGGATCCTCGACTAGCTCCTGACCAGTACCCTCAATAGTGATCACGCCCGACTCGAGAACGTAAGCCCGGTCGGCGATTTCGAGAGCCTGCACTGCCATTTGCTCGACGATGAGGATCGTCTTACCTTCTGCAGCGAGGTCGTTGACGATTTCGAACATTTCCCGAACCAGAATTGGAGCGAGGCCCAGCGAAGGCTCATCCATTAGGAGGAAGTCGGGATTACTCATGAGCCCCCTGGCTATTGCAAGCATCTGCTGCTCTCCACCGGAGAGGAGCCCTGCTGCTCGATGCCGCCGTTCTGCCAAGACCGGAAATCTGTCATATACGTCATCAACTTCGGCGCGAATCCGGCGGCGTTCCTTCTTGAATCTCCTGTACGCGCCTAGCAGCAGGTTGTCCTCGACGCTTGATTGAGGAAAGACCCGCCGGTCTTCAGGTACATGGGCCATTCCGAGGCGTGCAATCTTGTGACACGCCATTTGGTCGATTCTCTGCCCCTTGAACCAAATCTGGCCCTTGACTGATTTCAGCAGCTCGTATACGCCGGAAATCGTCCGCATAGTAGTGGACTTACCAGCTCCATTTCCGCCAATGATCGAGACGATCTCACCTTGGTATACGTCAAATGAAACGCCGCGCAGCGCACGCGCCGCGCCATAAAAGACCTCGAGGTCCCTGACGGACAAGATCGGTCTTTCCCTAGTGGGGTCAACACCCACGAGACCGCCGAATAGCGGCGCCTCCTGGCTGACGCTCACGCCGGGTGCACCGGGAACAAGTGGGGTCATCTGGGGCGCTTGTTGGGGCATGGGCTGGGGAGCCGGCTGGGGCGCGGGGGCCTGTGGCGGCATCACCGGCGCCTGGGGCTGCTGGGGCGGCTGCTGCTGGGGGTAGGCCTGCGGATCAATAGGCTGCGTATGTCGAGGAGACCGCGGCTGTGTTGGGTCCGTCATCACACGCCCTCCGCGCCCAGATACGCCTCAATTACTTTCGGGTCCTGCCTGACCTCGTGGGGAGGCCCATCGGCAATTCGTCGCCCGTAGTCGAGCACCGTGAGATGGTCAGAAATGTCCATCACAAGATCCATGTGGTGCTCGATGAGCAGTACCGTCACGCCTTCCTCGCGGATCTGATCGATCAGCTCAACGAGATCCTCGACCTCGGACGGGTTCATGCCGGCAGCTGGCTCATCGAGGCAAAGAAGATCTGGATTGGAGGCGAGTGCTCGGGCAATCTCTAGCCTGCGCTGGTCGGCGTATGAGAGCGAGCCCGCTTCTTCGTTACCACGGTCACCGAGACCGACGAAATCGAGCATTCCCCAGGCCCTGCGTTGCCGCCACAGCCGCCCAAGGTCGCCAAAGCGGTGCGTGATTTCATCTTTGGTGACGCTGTGGAGTCCAACGAGCACGTTGTCGATGACACTCATTCGCCTCCAGATCTGCATGTTCTGGAATGTGCGAGCCAGACCAAGCTGGGCGCGCTGTTCCGGCTTCAGGTTGGAGATTCCCCGGCGACCCAAAATGATCTTGCCGTCATCCTCACGGTAGAAGCCCGTTATCACGTTGATCATGGTTGTCTTGCCGGAGCCGTTAGGTCCAATGAGTGAGTGGACTGTGCCCTTCAGCACGGTCAAGTCGACATTTGCCAGAGCTCGTAGACCTCCGAAGTACTTCGACAGGTCCCTTACTTCGAGTAGTGGTTCGAAGTTCCGAACTCGCGCCACATTGCCAGGAGCCGGATGTGTAAGAGCGTCCGGAATGCGCGGTAGCGGTGCCCTGTATACCGCCTGACCCTTCTTGGCACGCCGCTGCCGCCTACGTTCTCTCTCACGGGCGATGGTGCCCGTGATGCCCTGTGGCAACAGCGCAACGATGGCGATTCCAATCACGCCTGGCGCAATTTCAGCAATCCAGCCGGAGCCTCCTCCGGTTGCAGCCGCTCCAGCCTTGGTAGCCCCCTCGCTGGACCCTCGGAAGAGACCAACTGCTGGAAAGGCAAAGCTGAATAGCCCGGCACCGATCATTGGGCCGGCCAAGGTACCGAGACCGCCCACAACGACCATGATTACCAGGCGGAACGAGAATTGAAGGTCGATAACTGAAGAGGTAGTAAGCGTGAATCCGAACTGCGGATCTTGTGAGTGCAAAGCTCCGGCAAGGCCACAGATAGCGGCCGATATCACCACGGCAATTACCTTGTACTTATACGTGGATACACCACTGGCCCGTGCGCCGATCTCAGAATCCCTCACGGCGGTGAACGCTCGCCCCATGCGGGATCGGACCAAGAAGGTCAAGATCACAAGTGTCACCAAGATGGCAACGACTATGACTTGGTACACCTGAAGACGGTTGTAGAAGTTGGGGCTTGGATCAGCAGTTCCAGGGATTGGGAAGAACTGCTTTGCGATGGTACGGGTGTCAGATACACCACCACCCTGATTCCCGGCCGCCCCGGCCGGCGCTTCGTAGGTCCAACGCCTCAGCAAGTAGACGAGCTGAGGAAGGAATGACACAAACGCAAGCGACATGACCGTGAAATAGAACCCCCGCAAGTGCCCCGAAATACCGGCAAGGATCAATCCGAAAACCGCAGAAACAATGATCGCGAATGCCAGCGCGCTCCATGGATCGCCCAGTAGGTCAACCCCAACTGCCATGGAGTAGGCGCCAATTCCAAAGAACCCCGCATGTCCCAGCGAAAGCAATCCCGTGTACCCCGCCAGCAGACCGACACCAACGGCGGCTAGGGCGATCACGAGCGTGTTATTCAGGACGTCCATCCAGATAATGCCGCGACGTGTGCCAAAGAGCATTCCGATCAGCTGAGGCATGAAGACGAGAACCAAGGCGAGGACTGCGCCGACGACTGCGACCCGCCGATACTCCTCCGGGAAAAAGACATAGGGTCTCATCTGGTTCCGATAGAAGAGCTTCCGCCCGGGTACCCACCGGCCAGTATCGGGGATCTCGCCAGGTGGACCCGGCCGGGGGCCTCGTCCTTGTGGTGGCGGTCCCTGCGGAGGTCTGCCACCGCCATGAGGAGCCATATGAGGACCGGGCGGAACCTGAGCCGTTGCAGTCGCACCCGGGTAGGCCTGCGGCGGTGGCGCCGGAACTGACTGTGGTGGCACCCCTACCGGGGCGCCTTGCGGTGGCTGAGGTACCTGAGGTGGAACCGGTGGCTGAGGTGTCGTCATCAGACTTTCTCCACTGCGGGTTCGCCGAAGAATCCGGTCGGTCTGAACAGGAGGACGGCTATGAACAAGCCAAATATCACCAGCTGTTCATAAGAAGCTGCCTCAGGAGCAATGGTGAGCAAGAGCGCTTTGAGGAATCCCATCAAATACCCGCCAACGATCGCACCCTTGGTGCTTCCGAGTCCGCCAAGCACGGCAGCGATGAAACCTTGAATTCCGAGCAGCAGGGCGCTGATGAAGTTGATTCCTTGAATCGGGGCGAGCAGCACTGCCCCAATCGCAGCCGTTGCGCCTGCAAGTGCGAAGCTTCCCGCAACAACCATATTGACGTTGATTCCCATTAGCGAAGCAGCCATGCGGTCTTCCGCTACAGCTCTGAAGGCCCGGCCAGTGATCGTCTTTGAATAAAGGAGCTCAAGGGCGATCATGATGATGATGGTGCCAATCACGAGGAATGCCCTTGCAGGGTCGAAGGGCGCACCGAATATCTGAGTGGTCTTCGTGAGGCCGAGGAAATTTTCCGAAAGCGGAGGGAGCGTCTGCGCTTCAAGTGTAATGAAACGCCCCACCAGGGTTTGGGCGATTATGAAGCAGGAAAATGTGGTGAGAATCCATCCGATGTTTGTGGCGGGGTCGAATTGACCGAGAGGCAAGATTGCTATCGCCCAAACCACGATTCCGACCAGAGCCGAGAGCACGATTCCCATGAGGACAGACCAAAGAATCGGCCACCCCTGCTTGACGTTCATGTACCACGTCAGGTAGCCGGCCACCACGACGGTCGCACCCTGCGCGAAGTTGATAATTCGCGTAGTCGAGTAAACGAGGTTGTAACCGAACGCCACCAGGGCCAGCACCGATCCCGTCACTAATGACGAGATGATCAACTGGCTAATCGTCGTCAACTGCCGACCTCCACTTCGCTAGTTACCGGCAAGACGAATTTCCGGAGATCGTCGGGATGCCTCAATGTACCTTGCACCTCTTGCTCAGAGTGCCGTCTGGCTCCTTCGTGCACTGGGTTCCGTATCCGTCCTTGAGGATTGTCGCGACTATCTCCGGATAGCGGCGCTTGTTGGCTTCAAGGTTGGGGCGTACCAAGTGTGTCGGATTGAACGGGACGCCGGCTAGCCCCTGAGACCATTCCTTGCCGAGCTGGTAGGGCGGATCTGTCTTCTCCGGCGTGTTGCGCTCGAACGTGACCATCACCTGGTCATCCTGGCTGCGGGCCAGGTGCCGCTGCGCAGTGAAGTTGAATCCGAGCCCGGAGAACGACCGCTCTCCTCCGGTCTCGATCGCATTCACCACCTTGTCACGATCCGTCGCCGTGCCTGCGTCTTCAACAGCCTTGACCAGCGTGTAGTAGCTGTCGGCCGGCCCGTCTTCGCCGCCAGTACCTGAAATACCAAGGTACTCCTGCATCCAACCTGCAAGCTTGAACTCGGGGAGATAAAGAAGGCCGCCTAGATGGTAGGCCGAAGCCGTTCCGACCTTGGCATCCTCACCTGCGAGGACCGCCCACTGGCGCTCCCCGAGACCGGCTGGGTCGCCCATGAGATGCGGGTGCCAGCTCGAAGGGTCTTTTGCTGTAGGGGTGTCAATGTATGAGGCACCTAGGCCTGCCAAGCCCTTGACTATGTTAGCGGTGTCATTTGGGAGTCCGTAAATCCAGAGGGCTTCGCAGTTTGAAGAGCGCAGGCGCTGGAGTTGAGGACCCAATTCCGTGGCGTTCAGCTGGAAAACTTCGGTCGCAACAACGTCCAAGCCGTACTTCGCGGCAGCGCCACGCACGGTCTTTTCAAAGTCACCTGCGAGCAGTGCCAGATACAGAATTCCGATCTTGGAGTAGCCGCGGTCTTCTCTGGTGTACCGTGCGATGATGTCGATAGTCCACGAGCCTGGGATCGCAAACTGGAAGATCGAGCGGGGCGCGTCCGGGTCCTCAGGGAAGAGCCGTCCAGATGAGAAGAGGTCGGCGAAGGTTGAGATAGTCGGGACGTTACCTCGCTTGATGTCTTGGCGAGATTCATTGATGCCCAGTGGAGTTGCGAAGATGATTCCTGCGACGCGGGGATCCTGAGCAAACTCAGTGAACTTCTGACGGGCGAGCGCGGTGTCGGTTCCGGCATCGCCCTTCAGCCAGTTGACCTTGCGCCCACCTACACCACCCGTCGCGTTGATGCGGCGCACGGCAGTGTCAATACCTCGCTCAGTAATGCGACCCACAAACGCCCCGATGCCAGTGAACGCGCCCACGACTCCGATGAGCAATTCGTCGTTGCCCGCTGGCGGCTTTATCAGCCCCACCTCGGGAAGGTTGCTCTGCGCGCATCCCGGAAATGCCATGTTCGCGAGGGTGAGCGCGCTCATTCCTCCGACGCCTGCTTTGGTCAGCCACTTGAAGAAGTAGCGCCTTGACACATCGGGGTTCTTCTGCCTCAGCAGGAAGTCATATAGCTGGCGATCATTCAAGGCTGAAGGACACCTCCTAGATCCCCTACCCTCGCGACGACGACAGTCGGCGAACTTCTTGTCGCGTCCCTTGAGACAATTCCACGCTGATCCACCGGACCAGGCCAATTCAGCAGCTGTCGCCGGCTCGGTGGCTCCCGGGCTCCCCACGGCAATCTGCACAGGCGGCCAAGCTTAGCCGAAGCGGCGCGTCCAAGTCCGGTTTGTCCAACGGGTTCGCAAGGATGCATCAGTGGATCTTGCATGCTGCCGTCAAGTTCCCAGCCGCTGACTTGGAGCACTGAGTACCGTAGCCCCCTTCAACAAGCGATCCCATGAGCGAAGGATGAGTTGATTGCAGCGATTGAAGTCGGGGACGCACGAGTAGCGTCATGTCAGGATCAGCCATGATCTTCAAACCCCATTCGGTGCCGAGTTCGTAGGCGGGGTCTGTTGCTACAGGGCCTGCGCGTTCCAGCGTGAACATGGCCAGGTCGGATTGCGTGATTGCGACATGGTTGTCGCCCGTGAAACCAAATGGCGTCGAGGCGAAGACGAAGTCCCTCCCGCTCTCGAGGCCGCGAACGACCTCGCTACGCGCGGCAGAATTGACTCGCCGTACGCTTTCGATGAGCGCGCACGCAGAATCAACAATTGGACGCAGGCCGCGACGTGATTCCTTCTTCTTGTCCCAGTCAAGACCAAAATCGTTGCCCCACTCCTCCGGCAGCCACCGCGGTCCCTTGCGAAACGAGCCGATATCTCCGGGTGTCACCGAACCAGGGACGGCGGCGTCCTCTGCAGCTGTAGCCCAGTCGCGCTCGAACATTCCCGTTGGGCAGCCGACTAGCTGCGGATGCCATTGGCCTGAGCCGGGACTGCGAGCGCGCAACGAATCTATGTACTCGAACCCGAGCGACTTCATCGATCGGGCCACATCCGCGGTCGTTTGCGGGTCCGCCCAGACGAACAAAGCTGAACTCCCCGATCTTGCGAGCCGAGACAGCTGCTCAGGTAGGGTGGAGTCACCCGATCCAAACTGTTCTACGGCGCTCACCTGCAGGCCGTTCGCGCTACACGCAGACGAAAACGCTTTTCCGGCGTGGGTAAATAAGAAGTCGTCATAGATCATGGCTGCGCTTCGATACTTTCGGTCGGTAGCGCAATACTGAGCTGCCGCTTCTAGCGACCACGCCTCTGGAACATGAAACTGAAATACCGACCTGGCGGTTTCGGCCGCGGGCCACAGTTGTCCGCGACCCTCGAGGTCAAATGAAGTGACAATTAGCGGCATGCCGGCAGAACCGGCGGCATCGACGATCTGTTCGGATGCAAGCGGAGTCGCAAGGATGATGCCAACGACAGATGGGTCGGCCTCGAGCCGTCTGTAGCCGTCAAACGCCTCATCCTCGGTGCCGGCCTGGGCTCCCCTGAAGACAACGTTCCTTCCAAGCGCGCCACCCTGGCTGTTCAGTTTTCCAAGAGCAGCCTTCAGTGCAGTCTCAGGAAGCTCGCCCTCGAACTTCTCGCCCGGGTTCGGAAAGATGCCGATCGCCCCGACGGTGAGGTCGTCGAATCTTTTTGGCCCCGCAGAAATCAGGCGGCACCCGGTGCTGAGCCCAAGGCTGGCTGCGCCGACGATTGCAGCGCCTTGGAGGAGCTGCCGTCGAGTCGGCCCCTCAGATGTCGGGAGTGTCATCTGATTGATATCTATCACCTGCTGCCAGTACGGTCCTGCCTAACTCATTGCCGGACCGAGGTGCCATAGCGCCTCCCAACCGTGACATACGCATCAGTTATGGCCGCGGTTCTCTGCCAGATCAATGGTGCTCGCCACCGACCACAACTTCGAAGCTCCCGGCAGTCGGTATTCTCATCGTTGAGTCCATTCCAGGCCACAAGACTAGCCACGAGGCGCACAACTAGCTTGACCACCTTCTCAATTGACCGCCGAGATCGCGATATCGATCGATTGACATCAGCCGAATTCGATCTGCTGGTGGTCGGAGGGGGAATTACGGGCGCGGGAGTTGCATTGGATGCTGCAACTCGCGGTCTTTCAGTTGGACTGGTGGAGAAGGGCGATTTCGCCACAGGAACGTCGAGCCGGTCATCCCGACTCATTCACGGCGGACTTAGGTATCTGCGCCAGAGGGAGTTCGGCCTTGTTCATGAGGCGCTGAGAGAGCGACAGCACTTGTCGGAGATGGCGCCCCACCTAGTCAAGCCCCTCCCATTCCTTCTGCCGATCCTCGTTGGCAGTCCGTTTGACGACATGAAGACCGCCTTGCGTGCCGGACTCTGGCTCTACGATCTTGCCGGCGGCGCCCGCGGGGGCCGATTCCATCAACGAATCAGCATGGGCGAGTCGCTGGCTATGTCACCGGCGCTGAGCCAATCGAAGGTCCTTGATGGATTCATCTACTGGGATGCGGTCAATGACGACGCTCGAACCACTCTTTCGGTTATCCGGACCGCAGCCAACCGATACGACGCCGCGGTCGTCAACTACTGCGAAGTACTCGAGGTGAATCCGCCCAGGCGACACAGCACTGACGAAGCTCGCGTGAGGATCGCGGCAAGGGATGTGATCTCTGATGAGTTGCTTGAACTCCGAGCGCGGGCGGTGATGATCGCCTCGGGAGTGTGGAGCGACAAGATTGCCGTCGCCGACAATCGAGGGCAGCACCCGGAGAGAATTCGGCCCGCCAAAGGGATCCATGTGGTCGTGCCTCGCGACCAGTTCCCCGGCGACGCGGCGACCTTGTTGCCGGTGCCCGGAGACGACAGGTTTATCTTCACAATTCCCTGGGGCGGTTACACCCTGATTGGCACGACAGACACCGACTACGACGGACCGCTCGATGACCCCGCGGCCGACTCGGACGAGATCGACTACTTACTCGACACGGTCAACGCGTGGACGTCGAAACCTATTGGGCGTTCATCTGTGACGAGTTCCTTCGCTGGCCTGAGGCCCCTCGCGTCGGCGGGGACCGATGAGAAGACCGCAGACATGTCTAGGCGGCATATTGTGGAGGCTGTAGCACCCCGGATCGGGGCCGTCTACGGGGGCAAGTTCACAACATGGCGATCCATGGCCGCCGAGGCAGTTGACTTTGCGGGGACCGATCTCGGACTCGGGCGACTACCGCGCAGCGTTACCGCCGATCAACTGATTGACGGCGCCCAGACGTCAGAGAGCTGCACGCCTACCTCAGCCTTGCTCGAGAGCACCGTTGGCGAAGAATCTGCCGGCAGAATCTACGCTCGCTACGGTTCTCATGCGCGTGCCATCGCCGCGCTCTGCGAGGATCCGGCTCTCCGAACGCCGTTGGCGCCCGGCCTCGACTACCTCAGGGCGGAAGCCATCTACGCTGCGCGCCACGAAATGGCGGTGACCCTTGATGATCTCCTGACGCGACGGACGCGCAGTTCGACCGACAATTGGAGGGTTGCTCGCGCTAGCGCCGCCGAGGTTGCGGCATTGGTTGCCGGCGAACTCGGTTGGAGTCATGCAGATCGAGACGTGCAAGTGGCCGAGTACATTCGTGCCACTGAGCAGTTTGACCCCAAGGCTGCTGAATAGCAGGGAACGGCTCGGAGGAGATGTGAGTACTGCAATGCAAGGATCGAACCGGGTCAGCCCGCGAAGTGCCGGAAGGGTGGCTGCACGGGGTCACTTGGCGGCCTTACCCGACCCGGTAAGTGATGGACTCAGGCAATTGCTCCGCGATGACTTCGTCGCGAGCGACGAGGCCTGTCGTCAACACGCAAATGACTGGTGGCCGATCACAAAGGTCTGGGCCTCCGAAGGAGAGGTGGCATCGATACCAGCCGCCATTGCGAGGCCGGGATCAGCTGACGAGGTCCGTAGTGTCCTTGACCTCTGCAGGCAACACGGAGTTCCCGTCGTCACTTCGGGCGGAAGGTCGGGGGTTTGCGGGCAAGCTGTACCTGTCCTCGGTGGCGTGGTCTTGGAGACCACTCGCTTGAACAGGCTGCTAGAGGTCGATGAGACCTCAATGTGTGCAACTGTCGAACCTGGCATTTTTGGTCACAAGCTCGAGGCTGACTTGAGACGTCATGGGTACACACTCGGTCACTACCCTCAGTCGATCGAGATCTCCACCGTCGGCGGATGGATCGCGTGCCGCTCCGCCGGGCAGCTCTCAAACAAGTACGGCAAGATCGAGGACATGGTCCTTGGATTCGACGTGGCCCTAGCTCGCCCAGAAGAGCAAGGCGACGTGATTTCGTTTCCAGCAATTCCGGCAACTGCCGCCGGGCCAGACCTTAGGCGAGCATTCCTCGGCTCCGAAGGAGTCCTGGGGGTAATCACCCAGGCCACCCTCGCCATTTCCCATGCACCGGAATCCTCAGACGGATTGGCCCTCACCTTCAACAACTTCGAATCAGGGCTGGATGCAATGAGGCGCGCGTCGCAGGCAGGCGTCTCCCCCGCGGCGATGCGCCTATATGACCCGGATGAGACGGCTCGCCACTTTGGCGCTTCAGACTGTGCAGCGATGATCTGCGTCGCCGAAGGGAGTTCCGACGAAGTTGCGGCGCAGTTGAAGGATCTTAGGCGCATTGCGCTCGGTGCCGAGCAGGGTGATCCGCGATGGGTCGCGCACTGGCTTGAAACAAGGAATGACGTATCAGCCCTCGACATTGCCATTGAGCGGGGCCTTGTAGTGGACACCATAGAAGTGGCAGCTCTGTGGAGAGATGTCGCTTCGACGTATGGCGCCATCAGACAGGCAATCCTTGAGATCCCCGGGGCAATGATGGCTTCCGCGCATTCGTCACACGCCTACTCCAGCGGAGCGTGCCTGTACTTCACCTTCGTCGGTGTCGGCGACGCCGGCTCGGACCTCGACGCAAAGGACCGCTTCTATGCTTCGGCTTGGAGCGCAGCCATGGAGGCCGCCCACGCTGCTGGTGCGACTATT
The DNA here is from genome assembly GCA_003577105.1 of Acidobacteriota bacterium. Classification (GTDB taxonomy): domain Bacteria; phylum Actinomycetota; class Acidimicrobiia; order ATN3; family ATN3; genus ATN3. The sequence goes on from QEUQ01000002.1 coordinate 61,397, forward strand.
AGCCATCACCACGGAATCGGCATCGTGCGACTGAACGCCTTCAATACCTATACGTCTCAGGCCGAGCGTGACATGCTGCGCGCCCTGAAGCGCGAGTTGGACCCCATGAATATTCTCAACCCCGGCAAGATCGGATCCCCAGAGGACGAGGAGCGGTCCTCGCCGAACTGGCCACCGATTAGCGACTAGTACAAGACCTGACAGGAGAACCCGTGCCCAAGCGAGATAGCACTGACAAGTCCGCGCGCGAGACGGGAGGCGCGAGTGGGGATCGCGAGGTGAGTGGCCGGCGTGGCTTCTTTTCGTCACTAGCCGCACCGCCGCGCGAGGGCGATGACGAAGGCGCCGATCGGCGTCCACGCCGTCCGCCACTGAAGTGGCGCGCCGTCCTACTCGGTACCGGGGCAATGCTTTTCGGATCGATTCTTCTCCAGCTTGCGATCGCGCCGGTAGCCTCAAAATCTCAGTTGGTCTCCTTCTCCCCGGGAGAAGGCAGGGCCAAGGTCGTCAGCTCGGGCGGCCGAGGGCCGGCCGGCATTGCCTACGACCTGAAGGGTCAGCGGGTATGGATGGCCAATTCCCTCTCTGGCGAGGTTGCGTCCCTGGTGCCGAATTCGGGGGGTACCCCCGAGAGAATCAGCGTGGGAAAAGGGCCCGTTGCTATCGGCGTCGATCCGGTCAGCGGCAATCTCGTCATTGCCAACTCCGGCTCAAACGATATCTCGGTCTTGGATCCCGCTTCGCGCAACGCAACAGCAACAATTGGCTCGGGTGACAATCCTGCCGGCGTCGCGATCGCGGCTCGGGCGCGGCGTGCATTTGTCACGAACCTGAGGTCTGCAGACGTAACCGTTGTCGACCTCGACTCGAAGGTAGTCATCGCGCGAGTTCCAGTAGGCAAGGACCCCCAGCCGATCACGGTCTCTTCTCAGTCTGAGCGAGTCCTAGTAGCTGTTACGGGCGACAACGAGATCAAGGCAATCGACTCAGCCTCTGGAGCGATTACGGGCACCATCCGCACCAGCAGCACCCCCGTTGCGCTGGCGCCGATGCCAGACGGCACCGTCGCCGCTGCGCTCTTGCAGGACAAGCAAGTCGTGTTGATTGATCCGCCAACGATGACAATCACTAAGACTACGACCCTGCCCGCACGACCGACTGCTCTCGCGGTCAACCCGAATACAGGGCAAGTCGTGGCGGTTTCATGGGAATCATCAAAGGCCTACGTCGTTGACTCTCTGGCTCAAACGGTGCTTGAGGAGACTGACCTCGGAGTCATACCGAGCTCGGTCGCAATCGATCCGGAGAGTGGAACCTACTTCTCTTATGGCGGCGTGCCGGTGCCCGCGGCCCTCAACGTTGCCTACATTGCGCTACTCCTTTTGGTCATCTGTGCGGGCGGATTCGTAGCAGGCTTTGTGTCGAAACAAGAGCCCGTGCGGCACGCGTCGTTCGCCCTTGGCGGGCTTGCTCTGATTATCTGGCTGGTTCTTGCGGGCGGCCGAGTTGAGGCGCTTTTCGCCGTTGCGTTCAGCTCTGCATTTGCACTCCCCGCAGCTGCGCTTGGCGGCTTTCTCGCGGGTCGCAAGACCGGCGAAATCGAGACTGGACTCAAGGCGACGCTAATCGGGGCGATCTCCGGTCGAAAGGCAACAGCTTCCGAGCCCGATGTTGACGCTGAGTCCTCAGGTGGCGAAAGCCCTGCGACCGGCGATTCGGACGCCCAGAGTGATCGACCTGACTCCAAGAGGCGCCGAACCCGACGTACGGTCGATTCGGCCCCACTGGATGAACCCCTAGACTGAGACACCCCCAGCCGCAGCCGGCAATCAGATTTTGCGGCCGCCTGACGGCCCAAATCGTCCGCTCCGTCCCGCGGTGTCTCCCCCCCAGCGCCCGGGGCGGGGCGGGCACATTATTGTTGAGTTGCAATGAGCCGGCCGGGCAGCCGCGGTGCCTTTCGCGGCATCGAGGAAAGTCGGGACTCCACAGGGCAAAGCGCTGGGTAACACCCAGTCGAGGCGACTCGGAGGAAAGCGCAACAGAAAGCAAACCGCCGATGAATCCCTAGGGGATCACAGGCAAGGGTGCAAGGGTGGGGTAAGAGCCCACCGGCGATCCGGGTGACCGGGTCGGCCAGGCAAGCCCCGCTTGGAGCAAGGTCAAGCAGGAGAGAACTATGAGTGGCCCGCTCAGGTGCGTTGCACCGCTCTCCGGGTAGACCGCATGAGGCGGCGGGCAACCGTCGCACCAGATGGATGGCTGCCGCCCGGCGAGTCCGGGTACAGAATCCCGCTTACAGGCCGGCTCATTGCCAGTCGTATCAGAACCAAGTCGCGCTACGTTCGTGACGGAGCGAGGAAGCAGAGGGTAATCTCGGCGGAATCACCAAGAGGCCCGTCCCGCCGGTGCCGGCGAAGATCCGGTTCCGAAGTACGTGCGCGAAATTCGACTGTCATGGAAGGATGAGAATGTCTGACAATTCTGGAGCAGGAGCCGCCGATCGAAATCTGGCGGTATTTCCACCGGATATGTCCACCGGCAAGAAGACACGCCTTCGCCGCATCATGTACGGACATGGTCCGGGAAATGGGCGGGCCCTCATCCTCCCGTTCGATCAGGGGCTCGAGCACGGCCCCCGGGACTTCTTTGACAACCCGGCTTCTGTGAGCCCCACTTACCAGCTGCGACTGGCAAAAGAGGGAAATTTTTCAGCCGTCGCATTTCAGATCGGACTAGCCGACAAGTATTTCTGGGACTACGCCGGCGAGATTCCGCTCGTTCTGAAACTCAACGGAAAGAGCGACATTCCTTCTGACGCAGATCCGATTAGCCCGTGCAATGCATCTGTTGAAGACGCTGTAAGGCTCGGTGCCGACGCGGTCGGGTACACGCTCTACGTCGGAAGCACCCGCCAAGATGAGGACTTCATTCAGTTGGCAGAGATACGTGAGGACTGCGCTCGATTTGAGATGCCTCTCGTCGTCTGGTCATATCCGCGAGGCGCAGCAATGAAGGCCAAGGGGGGCATCGATACTCAGTACGCAATCGAGTATGCCGCAAGGATTGCTGACGAGCTCGGTGCAGACGTGGCAAAGGTCAACTACCCGAAGCTAGGCGCCACTCCGGAAGCACCTAAACCGTATGACACACTCGAACTCACTCACGAAGAGGCCGTTTCCCGGGTAATCACCGCTGCCGGCAGGTCGAAGATTCTAATTTCAGGCGGTAGCAAGGGCAGCGACGAAGACGTCATCGACAAGGCACGCATTTCACTCGAGGCCGGAGCGATGGGCCTCATCTTCGGCCGCAACATCTGGCAGCGCCCATGGGACGAGTCGCTCAAAATGGTCGAGAGGCTTCACTCGATCTTTGATTCACTCCCCGCCCCCGACTATTCCGGCTAGGCAGCACGCTAGGTACCCATGCGACTTGGAGTACTGACCGGCGGAGGTGACTGCCCCGGGCTGAACGCCGCGATTCGAGCCATCGTTCGTAGAGCGCTACATGAGCCTGATACGAAGGTATTAGGGTTCAAGTATGGATGGGCGGGTCTGATTTCGGGGGAGACGGTCGACCTTGACCTGGCGGCCACGAAAGGGATAGTTCACCGCGGCGGCACCATCTTGGGGACCTCTCGCACCAATCCCTATAAGGATCCGAGCGATGAAAGGCCAGTTGGCGCCATTTTGGCGACTCTGGAATCGCTCGGCATTGATGCTCTTGTTCCCATTGGCGGAGAAGACACGCTGGGAGTTGCGATGCGGCTCCACGAAGACGAGGGCGTACCGATTGTCGGAGTGCCGAAGACGATCGACAATGACCTTTCAGAAACTGACTTCACGTTTGGCTTTCAAACGGCGGTCCAGATTGCCACCGACGCAATCGATCGACTGCACACGACCGCAGAGTCCCACAATCGCGTAATGGTAGTGGAGGTGATGGGGAGGCATGCAGGCTGGATTGCTACTTACTCGGGCATCGCCGGAGGCGCTGATGTGATCTTGATTCCCGAGAAGCCGTTTGACATCGCCGAGGTGGCAGCTCGCATTCAGCACCGGCATGACCAGGGGCGCCTTTTTTCGATAGTGGTGGCAGCAGAGGGAGCAATGCCTGTCGGCGGCGAAGCTGTCCTGTCGGCCGGCGAAACTGACGCATTTGGCCACACTCGCCTGGGCGGGATCGGAAACTGGATTCAGGAGCAGCTTGAGAAGATGACCGGATTCGAGACCAGGACAACGATTCTTGGTCACGTCCAACGAGGAGGCACCCCCGTCGCTTTCGATCGTGTTCTCGCCACCCGCTTCGGAGTCGCCGCCGCGGAGGCCGCACTGACAGGCCAGTTTGGCACCATGGTCGCCATCAACGGGACGAGCATCACGCTCGTTTCACTTGCATCGGCAGTAGGCAAACTCAAGACAATCGACCCCGAGCTGGTAGCAGTCTCAGAGGTCTTCTTCGGCTGACTCGCAGACGTATAACATTGGCCGCCACCTCAACCATCCTGGAGCGCCGCATCAAGTGAGTCAACCTGTCGGGCCAGCCGTCTGGATTGGCTTCAACCTTCTGATCATCGCATTGCTCCTGCTTGACTTGCTTGTATTTCACAAGGAGGCCCACGAGGTCAGCATGCGCGAGGCGGCGCTGTTTAGTGCCTTCTGGGTCGCAGTCGGGCTTGCTTTTGCCGGCGTTCTCTTTTTCTGGCAGGGGGGGCCGGCAGCCGTCACTTACCTGACGGGATACGTAATCGAGAAATCGCTGAGCGTCGACAACCTCTTCGTCTTCGTGGTTGTCTTTTCTTATTTCGGGGTACCTGCTGCCTATCAGCACCGAGTGCTCTTCTGGGGAATTATCGGCGTACTGATCATGCGCGGATTCATGATCTTCGCCGGGGCCGCGCTGCTCGCGCGATTCGAATGGCTCACCTACCTCTTTGGCGCCTTCCTGATCTTCACCGGTGTCCGCATGGCGTTTCACGATGAAGCTGACGTTCACCCCGAGAAGAACGCCGCGGTACGCCTCGCGCGCAAGGTATTACCCGTGACGGCCGAATACCACGACGCCCGCATGATTGTCAGAGATGCAGGCCGCATCATGGCTACTCCCCTGCTACTTGTGCTGATTGTCGTTGAGACGACCGATCTCGTCTTCGCGCTCGACTCGATTCCCGCGATCTTCGCGATTACGAGAGACACGTTCCTCGTATACACGTCAAATGTCTTCGCGATTCTGGGATTACGCTCGCTTTATTTCCTCTTGGCCGGTGTGGTGCACAAGTTCCGGTTCTTGAAGTACGGACTTTCGGTCGTGCTTGTGTATGTGGGGCTGAAAATGACGCTCCACTCGTACATCCACATTCCAATACCGGTTTCGCTCGGAGTAATAGCGCTCGTCATCGGGGGGTCGGTGGCGTTGTCCATGCTGATACCAATTCCGAGGCCCAAGTCATGCCACGATTGCGGAGCGGCGATAGAGGGCGAGTTCAATACGTGCCCATCGTGCGGCACCGTAGTCTGGCCTCCCGATGCTGTGGTTGAGTCCGGCGAGGGCGACCGTTCTGCGCCCGAGGCCGATGCCAGCGACTAGGGGAGAGCCGTGATCGTCGGGCAGCCGACACTGCTCTGAGAGTCAGTCGCCTCTTGAGATGCCTGCCTGCTTGAGTACGCTGGCAGGTACTCCAACCGCACGCCATGCCTTGTAGCTGATTCCGCGGCGCTTTCCATATGCTGCGGCAAACCTGACAAACCCCTCCCGGAGCTTCGCCTCGTCAGAGCCGGCGCTACTCGCATTGAGTGCAGCCGTAAGGTTCATCTGTTGCTGAGTAAGCTCGAGACGCTTAAGAGGATTTGACTCCTTAGCCAAGCGATCTTCAACTCCACGTAGCCGACGCTGAATTGCTCCCGGATCGGCCGACCTGTGAGTTGCCGTTCCCGCAGTCAAGGCCTCCAGATATGCCTTAACTGCTGAAGACTCAATGCGTCCTTGGCGAATCGCTTCCTTGTGTTCGGGGCTCATTGGTCCTCGCGGCAAAGTGACTTCCCTTCAAACTTCCCAACTTGGGTTGAACAACACGGCCCAGATCCCAGCTCTCAGAACCTTGAGTCTAGGCAAGCACCAACTCGATGTCTAGCGGCACTCAGTCCCGACTATTCATTCCCCTGAAAGAGGTGTTGAGTCTCATTTGTTGAAATCATGTACGAACCTGCACTTGAACTGTAGATTCTCGTTATCGAGGCATTGTCAATCCTGATACGCGGAAAGCAGGATTCGTCGCAATTCAAGGCCCACATTGCACTTGCCTTAGCAGGCCCCAAGTGAGTTACCACCACGCTTACGGCGCCTGGCTCAGTACCTTGCGAGTAGTCTTCGATCGCCTGCCGCGTTCTTTCGCATAAGAGCTCAACCGACTCTCCGCCGGGAGGTGCAAAAACCGGGTTAGAAAACAACTTTGCGACCGCGATCGGATCTCCCACGTCAGCAAACGCGCGCCCCTCCCAATCGCCATAGTCCATTTCGCGGACTCTGTCGTCTTGCTCGAGAAGTTCGCCGGCTCCCAGTGCCTCGGCTATCGCAGAAGCCGTTTGGACCGCGCGGCGGGAGCCGCTGGAGACAATTCTTGTTACGCGGACTGCCCGCCTGGCGATCTCAAACCCCACTGCGTCGGCCTGAGCGATGCCCTTCTCCGATAAGGGTGAATCGGTTCTTCCGATAAACAGACCCGCATGGTTCCCTAGTGACTGCGCGTGGCGCACAACCCAAATTTCCCCCATCAGTCGAACATCCTTCCTGTCCTCATGAAATCTGCCCGATCCCGATTCAGAGTCGAGCTCCGGTATAGCCATGCAAGCGCCGCCAGCCCAAGCATTTCCTCTAGCGCCTTGCCTCCCCGGACTCCAGGGATGAATGCCCGCCACCAACTGCCCCTTACTGGCTTGGCAGGAAATCCCCCGAGGAACGGCCAAAGCGCCACTTCAGGCTCGGCCCAAATCCAATCCATTCCAATGTGGACAAGTTGACCGGCCATGAGCGCCGTCGCAGCTCGGCCGTGGGCCTCTCGACTCTCATTTTGCCTATGCCGCCTAACGACCATCGGCGCAATCGCTAGAGAAAGCGCCAAGGAGTGACCGATGAGCCGTCCGCTCTGAAATCGCCGACGAAACAGGACCCGCCCAATCGGTTTGTCCAACAAGTCAGGCGCGAGCAGACCAAACATGGCCCAGCGGTAGTCAAGATTTCTTCCAAATAGGGACCGGACGATGACGAGGCCGGCGCCAAGATGCCAGAAGATCAAGTGGCTGTGTCTTTGTCTCGCATCAAATGGCTATTGAGGTGGGCGTCAAGAGCGTCATTCACAAGTGAGTCTGCTCGGCGATTCTGCTCCCTTGCCACATGATTCGCTCTCCAACTTTCAAATGATCCGAGAAGCGACATGGCCTTTGCGTGCAGAGGCTTGAGATTGGCGCTCTTTACCCTGTACTGACCAGACAACTGTCTGACAATCAGCTCACTATCGGCCCTGACTTCAATGTCGCTCGCCCCGTATTCCAGTGCTACTTCGAGGCCGGCGATCAGGGCCGCGTATTCTGCTTCGTTGTTGGTACCGGTGCCGATGTACTCAGAAACGGACGCAAACTCCTCAAGCTCTCCAGCATCGCTCTCAACAAACAGAGCAGCACCAATTCCAGCGGGTCCGGGATTACCCCGGGCGCCACCGTCGCAAAACATCACAACCTTCGATATCGGCATTGTGCTCACCTAATCAAGGTAAAAGAATCATCGAGCAATGCTCGCATCGAGGTGTACCCGTCTCGTTTCTCAGCTGAGTCTCGAAGACGGCTGAGATTTGAAGTCTGCACGACCCGCAGACTCCATCGGAAAGGCGACTTATCACGATGCCGCCGTGTTTAGCTCTGAGCTGGTCATATAGCTCGAGCGCGGCCAAGGCGCTCGCCGCACTCCTCGCCAGATCACGAGCCTCCTCCGCGCTTTTGATTTCGCGTTCCAGTTTGTCAATCGCGGTATTGAGACGATCAGTGGCAGAAGCAAGACTCGATTCCGCACTATCGAAGTCAGCTTGGGCCAGCAGGCGCGCTTCCTCGCCCATGTCGCACTCCAGGAGTTTCTCAATTGCCGACTCCTCCAAGGCGGAGCGCTGCTTTTCGAGCATCTCGATTTCAGATTGAATCCCCAGGAGCTCCCTGGTTGCCTTCACCGTACCCCCATACAGAGTGCGGTTAGCCTCTTCGATTCTTGCCGTAAGCATCTCTATCTCGTCCTCAAGCGATTTCTGCTCACGCCTCAGTGCCATCACTCGTTCAGTGGCAGCATCCAGCGCCGTTCTGGCCGATTGACTGGACTCTGCCGCGGCTGCTGCTACCTCGCGTTCCTCGAGCGTCTCGAGCCGGTGCAGCAAACGATCAAGTTCCGAGTCGCGCTCCTGCAGTTCCAGCAGCTCATCCAATTCGTGCACAGGCACCTCCAAGCGCACCATGTCGGCTCACCAACAGTATCCGCGAGCATCCGCGACGAACCTACGGCCGGTCCAGCCGCGCGCGGCGAGTCGCCACGCCAGTCTGGTTCCGAGGCTTAGCTCACCCTCTTATGTAGGAGTGGGAGCCGGTGCGGTAGAGGAAGTCGGAGGCGTCGTGCTAGACGGAGGCGACGTCACAGGGGGCTCAGTCGTGTCCGGCGGCGGGGCTGACGACGGCGCAGGAGCTGGCGGCGCATCCGACGACGGACCTGAATCCGACGACGGCGCGGAAGTCGAATCCCCCGCTGTACCACCCTTGAGCGCTCCACCCTTGAGCTTGCAGTTGGGTCTTTCGAAATCCTCAACAGGTAAGTCGTCATGGGCAGGACGCATGAACGCCGAGAAGACCGCCGACGGGATCGTGCCGCCGGCAACCGATCCAAAGCCGTTTACGTTGTGCATTGAAATCTCAGCTTCGGGATTGCCCACCCAGACAGCCGTTGAGAGATGGGGAGAGAAACCGACGAACCATGCGTCTCGATACTTTTCTCCAGTACCGGTCTTACCGGCTACGGGCTGGCGTCCGATTGAGGCGCGACCACCCGTACCGCCGTTGACAACGCCTCGCATTACATCGACGGTCGTAAGAGCCACACAACGGTCGACGGTCTGCTCCCCCGGGGACTCATGTTGATATACCGTCTCGCCCTTTGGTCCGGTGATCTTTTCCACGTAGTACAAACGGTGCCGCACGCCACCTCTAGGCAGCGTTGCGAACGCGGCCGCCATGTCGACCGGCGACTCTTCTTGCGTACCAAGAGTAATAGAGGGCGCCGTCTTGATCGGCTCGGGCAGACCCATTGCTCGAGCCGCGTCGATTACCTTGTCGACGCCGATCTTCAGAATCATTCGAGCGAACGCGCAATTGACCGACTTCGCGGTAGCCGCCCTCACGCTCATCACACCGCCGCCCTCACCGCCGTAATTGTTGGCTTTCCACGTGCCTCCACCGGGCATCTTCAGATTGCAGGGGCCTGTCCCATCGACCGCGTCATTTGGACTGACTCCGTTTGAGAAAGCGGCCACCAAAGTGAAGATCTTGAAGGACGATCCGGTACCGCGCACGCTCTGGGTCGCGAGGTTGTACTTGGTCTCCTTGAAATTCCGGCCACCCACCAAGACCCGAACCGCACCTGACTTGGTGTCAACTGACGCTAGCGCTGCAGTGAACTGCGAGCTGTGCGGGCCCTGGGTATCAACCGCCCTCTCGCCGAATGCCTGAAGCTTGGGATCAAACGTTGTCTCAATGCGCAGGCCGCCTTTGAAGAGAGCGTTGTACCGCTGCGTAGGCGTTTCGCCGATGAGGTCCTCCTTAAGGAGAACTTGCTTGACCCATTCAGCAAAGTAGTCGCCCGGCCCAAACTGGATTTGTTCCTTGTGGAAGGTCCTATCTGGAATCGGCTCGGCCTCAGCTGCCTGGCGCGCCCCCTGGTCGATCATCCCTTCGTAGACCATCGCGGCAAGAACCTCGCTCCGCCTCTCTCGCGATCGTTCGGGATTCAGAATTGGATCAGCATCGGCTGGAGAACGGATGAGCCCCGCCAGTAAGGCCGCCTCGCCCAGCGACAGGTTCTCTGCCCCCTTGTTGTAGTACACCTCCGCTCCGGCACGAACCCCATACGCCCCGTTTCCGAGATAGGTCGTATTCATGTACCGCTGGAGGATCTCGTCCTTCGTGTAGCTCTCTTCGAGACGTCGAGCAAGTATCACTTCCTTGATCTTGCGCTCGACCGTCTGCTCGGTTGTCAGTAGCGAGTTCTTCACGACTTGCTGGGTGATGGTCGATCCGCCTTGCGAGATGCTGCCGCGGTTGACATTGACAACCAGTGCCCGCGCAATAGCGCGCAGATTCACGCCGTCATGCTGGTAAAAACTCGCGTCTTCGGCTGCCAGGTAAGCCTTGACGGCAACAGGCGCTACCTCAGTCAAGCCGACAGGAATCCGATTCTCCTCGGCATGCAACGTCGCCATCAGGGCGCCGTCTCTGGCGTACATGTAGGAGTTCTGCGCGAGAGGTGCCAGGTCGATCTCTTCGCTGACAGACCACGGCGGGTTATAGGTCGCTACGGATCCAACGCCTCGCAGAGGCAGTAGCGCGAGTGGGGTTACGGCCAAGACGAGAATCGTCGCTGCCATGATCACAAGTGCGCGCGCGAAATATGAGGGAACCTTAAATAGCTTGCTCAAATCTACCTGTCTCGGCGTGTTCTCCGTTACTGCCTCACCGGGCAATTATTCCATCCCCCGAAAGGCTGCAGTTCATCTACGGCTCGCGCGGGCAATTCGGATCCAGCAAGTCTGGCGCGCTCTCCTGGCTCAAGCGCCACCATCAATTCGCTTCAGAATTCCCTGCGTCGGGAGCCCTACTTGATATGAATTCCGGAAATCGCGCGGGAAATCACGAGTCGCTGGATTTCGCTCGTGCCCTCAAAGAGGCTGTAAATCTTCGCGTCGCGATGCCACTTCTCGACGGGGAACTCCCGAATGTATCCGTAGCCACCCAGGATCTGAATCGCTTCATCGGTCACCGCTACCGCAGTCTCGCTGGCAAAGAGTTTTGCCATGGACCCTTCGCCGGCCTCGTACTCACCATTTCGACCCAGCCATGCGCCGCGCCAAACCAGTAGCCGGGCGGCATCGATCGCCATCTTCATATCGGCGAGTTTGAACGCTATCGCCTGGTTCTCGATGATTCGGCGGCCGAATTGCTCGCGCTCCTTGGCGTATTCCAGCGCGAACTCATATGCCGCCCTTGCAATACCCACGGCTTGGGCACCCACTATTGGCCTACTGGTCTCGAGTGTCTTGAGCATGCCTGAAGACTCACGCGCCTTGTCTCCGCTTCTCGCCTTCTCGATCTTCTTCATCAACCGGTCCTCCCCGCCGAGGAGGTTCTCTTCAGGCACACGGACGTTGTCGAGGATCACCTCGGCCGTGTGGCTCGCTCGGATCCCCATCTTCTTTTCCTTCTTGCCCTGGCTCAGCCCTGGGGTGCCCTTCTCGACGATGAAGGTCGCCTGGCCCTTGTGCTTCAGTTCGGGATCGACTGTCGCGACTACGACATGGACGTCTGCAATGCCACCGTTGGTGATGAAGACCTTCTGGCCGTTCAGGACCCACTCGTTGCCATCCTTCTTGGCCGTTGTTCTCAACGACGCTACGTCCGATCCGGCCTGGGACTCGGTCATGCACCACGCGCCAAGCTTGACGTCGCCTGGAGTTCCATAGCAGGCGGGCACCCACTTCAAGAGTTGGTCGGGAGCCGCATTGGCGAAGATGCCGGCAGCTGCCAGTTGCGTTCCGAAAATAGACAGGCCGATGCCCGCGCATCCCCAGAAGAGTTCCTCAGAGACGACCGGAAGAGTCAACCCCGTCGGATCTGAAAACGCCTGCATCAGGAATTCAGAAGAGTAGAGTCCGATCTCAGCGGCCTTTTCAATCACGGGCCAAGGGGTCTCCTCTGACTCGTCATATTCAGCAGCCACCGGCCGGACTTCCTTCTGGGCGAAGTCGTGCACCCAGTCTTTGAGCTGCTGCTGCTCCTCGGTGAGCCCGAGGCTGAAGGCGGATCCCTTTCCGGGATTCGACTGAAGGGCGTTCATCAGGGTTTCGGTGACGTCAGACAACGCGATTCCTTCTTCGTGAGACGTATTCCATACCAATACGTTCTACTCGACGTTACCAATTCGTCAAGACAGAGGCGCGTCACAGCTGGTCACGGCCGCGCAGTTGCGTACCGCCGGTAACCCAGTCGAGTCGAACCGGGCTACGCCGGATGAGCGTAATCACGGCTAGCGGAGTACCTACGAAGTTGTGACCGAAGTCATATCGCGGATACCCTCTCACGCCTTGACGCCAGAGGGGAAGACCGAACTGGCATCTATGGCTCACCGCCGGATGGACCACTCCGTCACCGGCCAAATGAGAAACGTCTAGGAGCACCGCCGCAACATGTCAAAGAGACCCGGCCGCAAGGCCGCAACCCGGATCGTCGCACTCCTACTCGCAGTGACTACGTCAATCGCGCTGGCAGGTTGCCGCGGCGGATCGGGCAGAGACAGCAACGTAGTCAAGATCGGTCTCATCGCTGCGTTCAACGGACCTCTCGCGTATTTCGGAACCGCCTTTGGCAAGGGCACTGCAATGTATGCAGACGAGATTCAAGAGGCGGGGGGAATCTTCGAAGGCAAGACTCTTGAAGTGATTTCGTGCGACTCCGAACGGCGAGCCGACAAAGAGGTCACCTGTGTTGAGAAGCTCGTGAACAAGGACAAAGTCGTAGCAATAATTGCCGACAACTCTGAGGGCATTCGCTCGCCCAGGGCAACAAAGACAATCAACGACAACAAGATTCCGGTGATGCTGCCGACTCAGGTACTGCCTGAAGCTGAGATGACTGGAGATAAGTCCCCATACCTCTTCGGAGAGACAACCCGGCGGGACTATGCTTCGACCCTCATTGATTTTATGAAGAACCAGCAAGGCCACACGAAGTTCGCACTCCTTCACGCCACGGACTTCTACGGCGACGAGGGCATGAAAGAAACGACCGAGGCATTCAAGTCTGCAGGAATCCAGCCGACAGCGGTCGAGACCTACGCCGTAGGCGACCAGGACATGACGATTCAGGCCGGAAAACTACGCGATTCGGGAGCCGAAGCCGTGATCGTTTGGGGCCTTGGGTCCGATGCGGCTCGGGCTGTCGAGTCGATGAAGCGCATCGGTTACAGGCCTCAGATCGCCGGCCCTCCCGGTCTCTATATCAACACCTATCGCCAAGTGCTGCAGGCGGACTCAAATGACACGATCATGTCGGCGCCGCATGCAAAAGGCGATCTCCCCGTAAACCTCCAGGAAGTCGCCTGGATCTTCCGCTTCTATCTCAAGTACGGCTTCAATTTCTTCACAATCAACGGCAAGTCTGCACCTGACTGGCCAATCGTCGAGATGAACGCATATAAGGCAATTCGCTACATCGGCCAAGCCATCGACAAGGTGCAGAGCACCGACGGGGAGATGATTCGCAACATTCTTGAGTCAGGGCAGCGCTTTGAATCGCTCGGAAATCAAGTTCGATGGACTCAGCAAAGCCACTTGTCCAAGACACAACCAGAGAGTGAGACCTGGGTAGCACGCTTCATCGACGGGCACGTCTTGTTTGATTGGGATCCTCGGGCTCCGAAGGCCTTCGAATGGTGCAGACGGGACGTCGAAGAGGCGATGACGCAGCAACGCCTTGACGAAACCGGCCGAAAAGCAACACCGGTAATCCAGCTTCTCCTCGGTGAGATAAAGCTCTGCTTCAGCCGGTACGAAGCCGATTTCAGGGCCCGCTTGGGCAACGAGCGTTTTGAGGAACTCCGTAAACTCGTGGACGCGATTGCTGCCGACCCAGGACGAGCCGCAGAGATCGCTCAGGGAGCCGGGCGGTCTGATCCCCTCGGCCGTTCGACGGCATCGCCGGCGCCGGGTGGGCTTCAGCAGCAACCATAGGAATACGCTTGGAACTCTCGCTCTCGGCGAGCGGGAGCGTTCCGGTCACGTCAACTTGATACAACGGCTGTAGGGGGCCGAAATCTTGGAACACACAACGGCGATTGCGGGCTCGCGATGAAGACGTTCCTGCAGGTAATCGCGATCGGCTTGTCTCAGGGTGCCGTGTACGCGCTTGTCGCTCTGGGAATCACGCTGATTTTCCGCACAACGCGAATCCTTAACTTCGCGCAAGGCCAGATACTCATGGTCGCGGTCTTCGTATCGTTGACCCTCAATCAAAACGCACTGAAGTCAATTCCACTGCCAATAGCATGGCTGATCGGGATCGGCGTTGCGGTGGGGCTTGGAGTTCTCATTGAACTCGGCGTTCGGCCCACGCTGAAGCACAGCGGTTCCCTGGGCTGGATTCTTGCCACGGTCGGCATGGCAACAATCATTCAGTTCATCGCACCGTACTTCTGGCCGGCTGACGACCGCCTGTACCCAAGCCCATTCCCCAATGACAGGGGCATTCCGGGGTTGGGGAGCTTGTTCTCCCAACGACAGATCTTCACCATCGTGGCGGCCTTTCTCTTGATGCTCGGGGTCGACTGGCTCTACAACAAGACAAAGCTCGGCCGGGCAATGAAGGCAGTAGCCATCGACCGCGACGCGGCCGCGCTTATGGGAATCTCGGCAAAAGCGACAGTCAGATGGGCATTCATACTCTCTGCAGCACTCACTGCCATTGCGGGCTTCCTAGTAGCGCCGCTCACCTTTGCAAATATCGCCATGGGCTTTGATCTCGGGGTCAAGGGATTTGTGGCTGCGGTGCTCGGCGGAATCGACTCTGCGCGGGGCGCGATAGCGGGAGGCATCATGCTCGGCATCTTCGAGGCTGCTCTTCCCCAGGTCTTGGATTTGGTGAGCCCCAACCTTGCGAAATACCCCCTGCCCTTTGTCTTCGCCCTATTCATCTTGGTATTGGTCTTCAGACCGCAGGGAATATTCGGTACGGCCATCAGGGAGGCACGCTGATGTCAGGTGGCCCACAACCGCCCGTCAATCCAACGCATGGGAATCCAGTACCTGACTATGCCCAGACTCAGCCTCCAGCTACCCCTCAAGCTCAGCAGCCACCTCCAGTCGGCCCCTCAACCCCCGGCTTCGGGATCAAGCCAAGTGGTGTCCAGCCAGCCGCTAAGGATCAGGACGCGCGATCTCGGCGATCCCGCAAGCATACGGCGTGGACCGACGTAACTCAGATCGAAGAAGAAGACCGGGTACTTACGCCTTCTCGGCGCAGGGCGATTCTCACGTTGCTCGGGCTTGCCGGCGGCATCGGGCTCGGCTTCACAGTTGATCAGTACTACCTTAGGCGTTTCCTAATTGCGCTTCTGGCCCTGATCGTTGCCTGCGGAATGAATGTTTTGGTGGGACACACAGGGCAGGTCTCGCTTGGCCACATCGCCCTCTACGCGGTAGGTGGCTACTCAGCTGCCTGGGCAACAACCTACTGGGGAGTGCCTCCGATCCTGGGTCTACCAATAGGGGCGATCGTGGGCGGACTTGCTGGTCTAGCCGTCGGTGCCCCGGCTTTGCGCCTCAGGGGTGCCTACTTGGCACTCGCAACGCTTGCGTTTGGTCTCATTGTGTACAACGTTACCGATTCGATGCGACAGACAAATCCAGATCTCGCGACTGTGACTCCACCCACAATCACGATTTCGGGCATCGAGATAGCTGCCGATCAGCAGCTGTACTTCTTTGGCCTGATCTTCGCAATCCTCACACTTTGGATCACCCGATCTCTTACCTGGTCAAGCATCGGTCGCCGCCTCATGGCGGTACGCGACTCAGAGGATGGAGCCGCGTCAGTTGGGATATCCGTTTACCGATATAAGCTCGGCGCTTTCTTCTTCTCGGCGGTGACAGCCGGCATGGCAGGAGCCATGTACAACTACGTCGACCAGCTGGTAAACCCGTCCACCTATGACACGGTGCAATCGATTCGCTATCTCTTCGTACTCGTGATCGGAGGCTTGGGCACGGCAATTAGCGGTCCGTTTGTCGGGGCCGGACTGATCTTTGCCCTGCAGCTCCTCGCTGAGGGGTACCAGCAGGCTGAGAACCTGGCGCTGGCATTTGTGCTTCTGCTCGTTGTCTGGTTCCTGCCGCGCGGCATTGCGGGCACCCTGGGCGAAACCCGATTCATACGCTGGCTGCCACGCCCATATGAAACCTACACGGTGCTCAGTCGAAGTCCAGGCAGGTTGCCGGTATTGGAGGGCGCCCGGCCGCTGTCGCATCAGCCTGCCTACACCGAAATTCGCCAACCGCGCCCGCTACCCCCGCAAGCTGGTGGCTACGTGCTCATTGTGGAGAACGCCGTCAAGCGCTTCGGTGGCATCACAGCCGTCGACAACGTAAATATTCGCGTGCCCCAGGGAGGAATTCACGCGCTGATGGGGCCCAATGGTTCGGGAAAGACGACGACTCTCGACCTAATCGCCGGGTCCCAGTTCCCCGACTCCGGCCGAATCATCATTAACGGAGCAGACGTGACTGCCTGGCCGGCGCACAAGCGCGAGAAGGCCGGGCTCGCTCGGACATTCCAGAACATTCAGCTATTCAAAGAGCTTCCAGTGATCTGGAATGTCGCCTCCGCGATACCCCCGCGGGTCGGCATGGCCAAACAGATCTTCCATACCCCCGGCGCCGTGAAAGATGAGATCAGAATTCATGGTGACGCGCTTGCGATGCTGGAGGAATGGGATCTCACATATCTGACATTTAGAAAAGCCGGAGTCTGCTCCTACGGCCAACAAAAGATGATTGAGCTAGCGAGAGCTGCCGCCACGAAGCCGGACTTGCTGCTTGTCGACGAACCATCTACAGGTCTCAATCCAATGTGGATAGCCGGGATGGTGCAGGCGCTCGCGAAGATCAATGCTCAAGGGACGACGCTGCTGCTCATAGAGCATCATCAGGCGGTTATCGGTGATCTTGCTCACCAGGTCACGGTATTGGATCAGGGGCGTGTGATCGCCGAGGGGACCCTCGACGAAGTCCGGCGCGATCCTCATGTCCAGATGGTCTACCTAGGGGAAGTTCACAACCAGCAGCCAACCGCTCCCCCGCCGGGGCCACCCCAGCAGCCAACCGCTCCCCCGCCGGGGCCACCCCAGCAGCCACCACCCGGCATGACTTACCCGGCGAGTCCGGCTGGCTAGAGGAGTCTGAAGTTGTCTACCGAAATCCAGTTTGTAGGTTCACGACCGCCACAAGAGGGAATTACTCCACCCCTCCTGTCCGTCAATGACATCTCGGTATTCTTCGGCCCGGTCCAAGTTCTTGATGGTGTCAATCTCGCAGTATGGCCGGGCGAACGTGTCTGCATCCTTGGTTCAAACGGATCAGGGAAGTCCACGACACTCAAGGCCATTGCAGGACTTGTAAAACCTAAGAGCGGAACGGTATCGCTCGGAACTGAGAGGATTGACACACTCGATCCGTCCCAAGTTGTGAGGCGGCACCTGTCGTTGGTTCCGCAGGGGCGCAGGGTGTTCTATGACCAGACGGTCGAGGCGAACTTGCTACTTGGCGCGCACACGCGCAAGGACAAGGGGGGCATCAAAGCTGACATCGAAGGCGTCTGCCAGCGCTTCCCGCGCCTTGGCGAGCGCCGCAAACAGCTTGCAGGTTCGCTTTCGGGAGGCGAGCAGCAAATGCTCTCGATCGGAAGATCTCTCATGGCGCGTCCGAATTTCATGATGCTCGACGAACCATCGCTCGGGCTATCACCAGTGGCCATTCAGGACTTGTTTCGCGGACTCGCGCAGCTCTCCGCCGAAGGCATGACAATGCTTGTGGTCGAGCAGCTTGCCAGCCATGCACTCAACCTGGCAGATCGCGGCTATGTCCTCGACCAGGGCCGAGTTGTTGCAATGGGCACCGTCGAAGAGCTGAGGTCCTCAGGAGCTGTCATGGAAGCCTATCTAGGGAAGGCCTCCGGGTAAGTCGGCAGGCGGAATCGAACTAGGCTCGCTCCTCGGAGTTCTTCGGCGATACCGAGATCAAAGCGCTTTCGCATACGGCGGCAACGAACTGCTCGATCTCGCTACGCCGAACTTCCTCAGATTCCTGATCGGTTCCAGCCCGCTCAACGGCGTCCGCCTCACCCGCGCCTCTTTCGCCGTTCGTTGCCGCGCTCCTCGCCATCTCATGGCCGCTAAGAGTCAGAGAGCAAATTCTGCCTTGCCCGCGTCCACCAACTTTGACATATCCCTTTTCGGAAAGGCGCAAGACGATCGGGGTCAGTTGCCCGACTCGCAGACCGGGCCTGTCAAGCTGCTCCGCTACGTCCTGGGTGAGATCGGCAATCGGCCTCGGCCCTCGCCGCAAGACCGAAACAACTACTTCTTTGATCTCATTGTCGAGCAGGCCACCACGTAAGAACCCCATTGGAGACGCGTCACACAGCCTTGGCTGAGGGCAGGTAGCCCCGTCGCCGCTTCTCGTATCCGGATATCTCCTCATCGAGATGCTCGGTCAGTGCAATCTCATCCCAGCCGTTCAAGAGACATTCCCTCGCGAATTCGTCGAATTCGAACGTTGCGTAGAAATCTCCACATGTCACGGTGAGCTCTTCGAGATCCACAGTGACTTGAGCACTTGGGGTTGACGTGGATATATCAATCAGCTCCGAGACCTCGTCTTGCCCCAGAGTCACACACACCAGTCCGATCTTGCCGCAGTTGTTTCGAAATATGTCGGCGAAGGAGGGAGCAATTATGGCGTCAAATCCCCGATCTTGAAGCGCCCAGGGAGCGTGTTCGCGAGACGACCCACATCCAAAATTCGGACCGGTCACCAATACTTGCGAGCCCTGGTATTCGGGACGATTCAGTACAAAATCTGACGAAAGCTGGCCGTCATCGGTGCGTGCCCAGTCGTAGAAGGCGAACGGTCCGAAGCCGCTTCGCTCGATTCGCTTGAGGAACTGCTTGGGAATGATCTGGTCGGTGTCGATGTCCGCCTGCGGCATTGGCGCCATCGTGCCCTCTACTCGGCGAATAGCTTTCACTTGTACTCCCAGTCCCTGATATCGACAAAGTGCCCGGCAATACTCGCAGCGGCGGCCATCTCAGGACTGACGAGGTGCGTACGCCCTCCGCGGCCTTGTCGCCCTTCGAAGTTCCTATTGCTCGTCGAGGCCGCCCGCTCACCCGGCTCCAGAATGTCGGGATTCATGCCAAGGCACATTGAGCACCCAGCCTCACGCCATTCAAAGCCTGCATCTTTGAAGATCTTGTCCAGACCTTCGCTTTCTGCCATCGCTTTGACGGCACTCGAACCCGGAACCACCATCGCCTTCACGCTGTCGGCGAGACGGTGGCCGGCTGCGACGCGCGCGGCGGATCGAAGGTCCTCGATCCGGCCGTTGGTGCATGACCCAATGAAGACTCTATCTACTGGGATGTCAACGATTGGAGTACCTGCTTTCAAGCCCATGTACGCAAGGGAGCGCTCCATGGCAGAAGCTTCGCTCGGATCCGCAGCCTCCGAAGGGGAGGGAACTGATCCCGTAACCTGGACGCTCATACCGGGGGTGGTGCCCCAAGTGACGAAGGGTGCGATCGACCCCGCGTCAATCTCAACTTCCTCGTCGTAGGTGGACCCCTTGTCACTAGGGAGGCTGCGCCAGAAATCGACAGCCTCGCTCCATGCGCTGCCGCTCGGCGCGTAGGGCCGGCCCTCGAGATATTCGAAGGTTGTCTCATCGGGAGCAATAAGGCCGGCTCGTGCACCCGACTCGATCGACATGTTGCAGACCGTCATCCGGCCCTCCATCGAAAGGGCGGTGATTGCTTCTCCTCGATATTCGATTACGTGCCCGATTCCGCCACCTACTCCGATCTCCGAGATGACTCCAAGGATCAGATCTTTTGCGGTGACGCCCTCTCCGGCCACTCCAACGAAGTTCACGGCCATTGTTTTCGGGCGTGATTGGGTCAAGCATTGCGTCGCGAGGACATGTTCGACTTCGGACGTCCCGATTCCGAAGGCAAGAGCGCCAAATGCCCCGTGCGTGGATGTGTGGGAGTCCCCGCATACGATGGTCATGCCCGGTTGGGTCAGGCCCAGTTCTGGACCAATTACGTGAACAATCCCTTGCCTGGGATCGTGCATTCCGAAATACACGATCCCAAACTCGCCGATATTCGATTCAAGCGTGTCAATTTGAGCCTTGGAAATCGGATCCGAAATCGGAAGGCTTCGATCAGTTGTCGGGATGTTGTGATCGGCGGTGGCGAAGGTCAGGTCCGGCCTTCGCACTCTCCGGCCCGACAATCGAAGCCCCTCAAAGGCCTGAGGGGAAGTCACTTCATGGACCAGGTGTAGGTCAATGTAGAGCACATCGGGCTTCCCGGCTTCCCTGTGAACCAGGTGCTCATCCCAGATCTTCTCTACGATTGTTCGGCCGGCGCCGTTACTCGCCTCAACGCTCACAGACGAATTACCACCTTTGCTGATCTGATATTCGTGGGGGCTGTAGGTGTCGAACCTACGACCTCTTCCTTGTAAGGTCGGCGGTCCGGCTCCCCCGCGATCCCCTCATTGTCCTGTAGCCCCCGCTAGCAGCGCAATCAGATTTCGCGACTTCACCCCAAGTTCCATCCGTTGCCGAGATTTCACCCTTTGACCGCAGGCACGCTGACATTGCGCTGACAAACGAGGGCTCCGATGCGCCTGCCTTCGTCACAAACGTGCTATTTCATCGGGGATGTTTGCGACTTCGACTACAGATCCGTGGCTGATCGCAGCCGAGGCGCTAGCGCCAACGCCGAGTCCATACATTGACGACCCCGCCCTCTGGGTAGTCGAGCGCGTACGCGAGCACCCGTGGTCGATCCAGGCCGAAGTGATGGAGGCTGTCCGGCGGGAACGCTACGTCGCGGTCAAGTCATGCCACGGCGTCGGCAAGTCCTGGCTGGCGTCGCGACTCGTCTGCTGGTGGATCGATATCCATCCTGTTGGCTCAGCATTTGCGGTGACCACTGCGCCGAGCGGCGATCAGGTCAAAGTCATCCTCTGGCGTGAGATCGGGGTCGCGCACGAGCGCGCGGGACTCGGTGGCAAACTCAACGAGCGAGACTGGAAGTTTGGGCGCCGTACGGTTGCGATCGGACGAAAGCCCAACGACTACTCCCCGACCATCTTCCAGGGCATTCACGAACAGCACCTGCTAATCATCCTGGACGAGGCTTGTGGGATTCCTCAATCCCTGTGGGACGCGGCGCGATCTCTGATGACAAATGCTGATGCGCACATGCTCGCCATTGGGAACCCCGACGACCCAGGTTCGGAATTCGCCCGTTGCTTCCGTCCAGACTCGGGCTGGCTGAGACTCAGTTCCGAGACCAGCGGCCCTCTCAGGTACCTGCCTCAGGAAGTAACACGGTCACGCCGTCTGAGAACATCGAGTCGTGGAGCTCGATCGAGCGAGGCTGCGCGCCGGAGCTGATCGTAAATGAGATGATCACCGGCGTCTCGACGCCCGACGCAATTGAACGATCCCCTCCGCCCGTCATGTAGCCTTCGCTCCTCACGCCATTAGTGTCAATCAGCTTCTGATTCGAGGCATAGAGAGTCTCTTCGGCGTTGGAACCCGCGATCTTGGTTACATTCATTGAAGCGTCGCAACGAGACGCGGAACAGTCGATCTCTATGACCTGGAACTGGAAATTCCCGTCTCGAACTGTGAAGGGGTAGGAGCTCGCCTTCTGATCGCGGCTAATGCTCTCAGGCGATGCTGCCTCGCGCCCTCGAATCGCAGCTGAAATAAACAGGATTCCCACAAGCAGCCCAAGTACTATTCCGATTGAACCGAGCGCGATCCCAGCCGCCGCCTTGCCCTCTCCGCCAAGACTCCCGCGAGACTCCTTGATCTTGTTGCGCGCCGAGATCCCTAAAATGACGCCCCCTAGTCCAACTAGGCCCGGGAACCCACACGCGATCCACGCGACAACGCTGATGATGCCAAAGACAAGGGCGCCGGTCGCTCCTGGGGCGTCGGGCTTGACAGGCGGAAATGCTCCCACCGGCGGTGGCCCGGGTTGAACCGGCGGGTAGGGCTGTGGCGCGAACTGGTGTGGTTGTGCGTACCCCGGCTCGGGCTGAAAAGTGACTGGGGGGGTAACTGGTGCGGATTGCTCAAATGAAGTGTGGCACTGGAAGCACCATTTCGCTGTCGAAGGGCTTCGGTAGCCGCAGGTGCCGCACTCAATTCCGTCAGGCGTGTCCACCATCGTGTCCCCTCCTTCGCCGACGCAGCGGATCGCGTAGCGTAACTAAGTTCCTCGGAGCTGTCGAGAGCCTGGTCGTCTCTCGCCTGTAAAAGCTTTGTAAATCCGTCCCTCTCACCCCACGCGCCCCCCACATTTCTCAGCGTGCGAGACAAAGCCGGCCACAGGGCAAATCCGCCGTCGATTTGGTGCTAGAAGTAGCGCTGCACGTCGTTCCGGCGAGCAAGTCCGCAGGCCCTGGCCTCGATCGGTGGGTGAATTGAAGTCCTCCTTCCGGATCGAGGCTGGGGTCCCGGCCACTTTGACCCCCGTTGTAGGAGGACTTCTTTGTCGCACGAACAGCCGGACCACACTCGAGGATGAGGATCTTCGTGCGCCTTGAAGCCCGCGCCCCCGAGCACCCGAAGGTTGTCGGGATCTCCTCGCTTGCCTGGAGCTGGTGGACCAAGGCACTCTGCTACTGCAAACGCCAGGAACTTGATGGCCTTGTTCCCCACGCCGTGGTTGCCCTCCTTCTGCCGGACCTTCACAGGTATGAAATCGATGGCAACTCAGTCTCCGCGGACGATCTCGTCGATGAACTCATTGAAGCTGGGTTGGCGAAGCACTCTGAAGCAAAAGACGTTTTGCTTCACGATTGGATCGATTATCAGACCTCCGCCGCCCAACTTGCTTCACTCCGGTATTCACGGAAAGAGGCAGGCAGAAAGGGCGGAATCGCTTCAGGCAAGGCAAGGCGGAAGCAAACCACGAAGCATTTGCTTCACGACCAGAAGGCGTCTGGCAAGTCAGCGCAATCGCGTCGCCAAGACGCAGCCGATCGCCTCGAGGCGGACTTCAACGAGGTCTGGGCGACATATCCCCGCAAGACTGGCCGACTAGCTGCACTAAAGGCGTACAAGGCTCGGCGGCGCGAGAAGATCCCCGCTGAGGATCTTGCAATCGCAACGGCCAACTATGCCAAATTGCGATCTGGCGAAGACCCCCAGTTCACCAAGCACGGAGCCACGTTCTTCGGGCCATCAGCTCCCTGGCGTGACTATCTCCCGGGCGGAGCGGGGCTGATTGAGGCAAACCAATCACGGATCGCCGACAACGACCATGTGAGCGAGGCGTCTCAGGCCTGGAGAGCCTACAAGCGCTTCATTGCGGATCAGAGCGTCTACGAGTGCTGCGATTTCCCTGACGACCGCATGAAATTCGCAGCGTATGAGACCTACGGGAATTGGCGAGAGATGTGCGAATGCGCTGGTCGGGAGCGGAACGAAGACAAGGCCGTCTTCATCAAGGCCTGGAATGAATTCGAGGACGCCGATGCCTGAAGCCCCTCCCCATCTCGCCGTAGTCAGCAACGACGCCTCAGCCCCTCCCCACTCGGTCGAGGCCGAAGTTGCGGTGCTCGGCGCGCTCCTGCTTGACGAAAAGGCCCGTAGGGAAGTCATTGCCTCTGGCCTGGTCGCTGATGACTTCTTCGTGCCCAAGCATCGAGAAATCTTCGAGGCAATTCTCGCCTTGGATCGAAGCAGTATGCCCGTGGACTTAGTCACTGTGTCCGAACAGCTTCGCCGCCAGGGCGAACTGGCACGCATCGGCGGCCCGGCGCAGCTGATGGCAATACTCGATGCGACGCCGACGACTGCGAATGCCGGCCGTTACCTGGCAATCGTCAAAGATCATGCAACGCGCCGCAAATTGCTCCTCGTGGCCGGCGAAGTTCAGCGAATGACCAAAGAGGGCGTCACATCAGCGGCAATTCTCGACGAGCTCGAAGGCGCCACCGATCAGCTGCGCTCTGAGCGCGGAGGCACGAAGTCGTCGCGACTGGCCTGTGAGCTCATCGCCGAAGTCCACGACCGCTGCGAGCGCGGCGAGGAGGTTACCGCCGTTCCCACGGGACTCTCAGCACTGGACTCGAAGATCCGAGGCTTCACAGCTGGAGCGCTCTCGATCGTGGCCGGGCGACCCGGTATGGGAAAGACAGTCTTTGCACTCACGGCCGCGCTCAACGCAGCTGAGCACGCACCGGTGATGTTCTTCTCAATCGAACTCCAAGCCCGTGAGATTGCCGACCGCCTCGCTGCATCGATTGCCGAGGTCGACTTGCGAGCAATTTTGGACGGTCGGCTTTCGGACGAAGACTGGCAGCGCCAGATGAGTGCACTCGCCCGCCACGAGACAGCCATGTCAAACCTGACGGTAGTCGCTGGCCAGAAGTCAGTCAGTCAGATCATCTCGGCAGTCAAGGCCGAGATTGCCGATGGGCGAGCCCCCGCGCTGATTGTCGTTGACCACATCGGACTCGTCGTCCCGCGGGACCGGCGGGCGAATCGGTGGGAGGAGGCTTCTCAGACCAGCCGGGATCTCAAATACTTCGCAGCCGAATCAGGTGCGGCAGTGGTTGCGCTCTGCCAGATCAACCGGGAGCTCGAGAACACGAAGTCTCGGAGGCCGACGATTGCCAATCTGCGTGAATCCGGATCGCATGAGCAGGACGCTGATCTGATTCTGCTGCTCTATCGCAAGGCCTACTACGAGTCTGACGCGGACCCCACCGAGGCCGAGGTGATCATCGGGAAATCCCGCTCGGGGACCACAGGCAAGGTCAATCTCGGCTTCGCCGGCCGCTACGCCAAGTTCACGGATCCGCCTCAGAGAAGTTTTGGATGGATGAGCAAGGAGAGCTTTAGAAATGCCTAAAAGCGGGTTGGTCCAAGGCGAGCTACCGGAGCGGGAAAGAACGCGGCTCTCTAAGGTCTCGGCGGCCTCTGTAAGCGAATCTGGGGGCCGGTCGAGGCTGTGTAAGCGCTGCGGCGAAGTCAAGTCTGTGGAGAACTTTCGCGCCAAGCACCTCACGTGTTCTGACTGTGTCGCCAAGTCGAGGCGAGAGAAATCCCAGGTGATTCCGGCTGAGCTAGTGAAGAAGTCAGCGACCTTGGCGGAGATCATCGAGGCCTATGCCGACGAGCTCTGGGCTGTGAGCCAGGAGATGTTGGACCTGAAGGCCAATGACACGAGAGCAGAGCGAGTGGGATACATCAGCCATCGCTTACGAGACATCACGAAGGGGAGTGGATTTGCAGAGCTTGCCAAATTGCAGCGCGGGTAGCCCTCACGTGTGCGTATGCGCGCGCGCGCGAGTGTCGAAGTTTGAAAATTCGCCGCGCGCGCGTTCTCGCTTGCGAAGTCGGTGGAGCGTCGGCCTGCGCTTGGCGTCCCGCTGGTGCCGCTGTGGGCCTGCGAGGTGGAGCCGATGTGGTGATGCCCGGGATTCGCTGACCTCACGCTGGTTGTCCTGGGCGCTGCCGCGAGGCTCTGCTAGGGGCTCGGTCCTGCTTGGCGCTGCGGCGAGCCTGATTCTACTGAACTGTCAAGCACCCACTCGTTGTGCTGGTGGGAGGCGGTTTTGGTTGAGAAGGTGCTGGGTAGGTGTGGTGTGGTTGGGACGGTGGTTAAGGGGTGGGGGTTGGGTTGACCTGGGGATGAAGCGCGCTTGTGCGAACTCCCTTGACCAAGTTCTCTAACACGGGGAGGACTTGACGTGGCGCAGTGCACGGCGACTTCGAAACGAACTGGGAATCGTTGCCGGGATCATGCCATGCGTGGTCTGACTGTTTGCTGGAAACACGGCGGCGCGTCGCCGGCTTCACTTGCCAAGCGGCAACGTTTTCTCGACGAGCAGGCCGCAAGCAAGGCGGTCAAGGCTTACGGGGGGCGACGAGATATTGACCCCGCCGAGGCCCTTCTCGAAGAGGTGCATCGGACCGCCGGGCACGTCTCATGGCTCGAACATCAAATTGCAGTCGGGTCGGCTGCGCTGACCGAAGTCACGCCCGGCGGCACCAAGACATCGGTCTGGGTCGAGCTCTACAACACCGAGCGAAATCGCCTGATCGCCGTGACCAAGGCCGCCCTCGATGCCGGGATCGCTGAGCGTCAGGTCCAGCTTGCTGAAGCTCAGGGGCTCATGCTCGCCTCGGTCATTCGCGCGATTCTCGACGACCTCGAGCTCTCGGCGATTCAGCGGGATAAGGCCCCGGATGTCATCCGCCAACACCTTCTCGCCGCGTCTGCTGTGAGGACTTCCGCTGACAAATCCGCTGACATTGCACCACCGGCGACCATCGTGGCAAGCTTTGATGAGTAGCGTGACCTGCGTCTATCTGACTTCCCGCATCCGCTCCGTAGCTTCCCCACCTAGAAAGCGGCCTTGTGAAATAGGCTGGGAGGGAATCGCCACGGCGCGCTACGAGTTTCTCAATGGCTGTGTCCGGGTGGAGCTCTCTGCTGCCGGCAAAGATGGAGAGCCGAAAAGCCACGTCTTTGACAGCCAGCAACTCGAACTCGTACCCGCCGCTAAGTCTGTGAAGGTCGAACGCAAGAAGACTGGGGGACCCCCGGTCGCCACTCCGATCCCACGATGACCGGTCAAGCGACGGTCTCGGATAGGCCGACTCCAGCGGTTCAGGTTGAGGATCTCAAATCAGCAGCGAGCCAAGTGCCATGAATCGCCCTAGGCAACCAGGAGAAGTGCCGCCCAAGTCCCCGTGTTGCGGCGTCTACATGGCTGACTTTGGAACGGTAGATGGCGTGCTCTGTGAGTTCTCAATTCTCGATCACTGTCCGAAGTGCGGCGGCTTGGCGACGAAGGATTCCCCCACTCTCTGGGAATCCCGTGATCTCCCCATGCTGCGCAGGGTATTGGAGGCATCTCGCGCTGGTCGAGAACTTGAGGATTTGACAACCGATGAGCTCCACAGTCTTGCGTGCCTCGAAATGGCGGGCCTCATCGACTTCACACGAGTCACCTTGTACGCAGACGACGGGCTCATTCCAGCGATTAAGCAAGTCGCAGGAATCACTCTCAAGGGCCTTCGCACCCTTGGAGAGTGGGCCAGTGATCCCCCACCCTGGCAGCCCACCAGTTACAACCCTGCCAAGTGCGAAGCAAGGGAACGGAGGTCCTCATGACTGCTAATCGGCTCCACCCGGAAGGAGCGCCCGGCGACAGCGAACGGTGGATGCGCACACTCCTCGGTGATTCGCGCTACGAGCAGGCAATTGAGCGGGAGCAGGAGGACCGGGAGTGGGTGCGCAAGTCCCGAGAGCTTGTCATTGAGCGCCAGACGGTGATGATAGTCATCTTCCAGTTGCTCGCTGGCATCCTCCTTGTGCTCTTCCTGCTAGGCATCGTGATGGTTCCGACCGTCATAGCCTGGTTGTGGAATCTGTGACCGTCTACCTGACCGTTAGGGAGGGAGTCCAACGATGACCAACACCCTCGACGCCTGTCGACGGTGTGCTTTCACCGAAGACGAGGAGGCAGTGCACCGCATTCAAGGCGTGTTGGCGGTGCGGGTCCTTGCAGGGCCGACCCAGTCAACTACCCGATCAAGTCCGGAGACACGCGATGAGCGCCTGGCTAGTCCGCTTCGACGACCTTCTGTATCCGGTAGTGGCGGAAACTCGCGGCAAGGCCAAGATGGCGTTTGTGCGTGAATACCTGGGCGCGGTCTGGCCTGATGAGTTCTTGGCGCTCGGGGCGATTCGTGACAGGTGCAAGCACGGGGTTGTCGGCGTTGAACATGAACCCTGGTATCGCTGTCCCGAGCTGTGCGTAAGGTTCACGTTCATTCATGAGGAGCAAACGATCGGCGGCATGCCTGACGAGTTCGGCCAGCGCCTGATCTGCCGTGAGTGCGGTGGCACGGGCGACGCAAGTGAGCCCGAGTGGGAAGGCGCAATCGAGCCGGGAGGCTGCCCGCAATGTCTCGGGAGCGGGGACGCCACGGGTGAGATCCGTCTAGAACCGACCATCTTCAAGGGATTCGAGGTGTTGCGCGATGACAGCTAAGCGCACCGGTGCCTGCGCCAACGGCCACGATCTCGACGCGTTCAATGCGCAGTTCTGGTCTGAGTCACGACACACCTGGAAATGTCGTCATTGTGCCAATGAGTCAGAGCGGCGCAGACGAGCACGGCGCAAAGCCGAGGCGGTGCCGGTTCCCAAGCCCGCACCTGATGGCCAGGGAGAGCTCCTCGTATGACTATGCATGAAATCCCAGGACGCGTGCCCATCAAGACCTGGATTGAACCAGACAAGATCGAGGAACAGGCGCTCAATCAACTGAAGAACACCGCAGAAGTTCCCCACGTTTGGCCTCATCTCGCAGTCATGCCTGACGTGCACTATGGGCTTGGGGCCACCATCGGCTCGGTCGTGCCAATGCGTGACGCTATCTGCCCGGCTGCTGTCGGTGTCGATATCGGTTGCGGCATGGCAGCGATCAAGACCAATCTCGGAGCAAAGGATCTCCCCGACGATCTTTCGGCCCTCCGATCAGACATCGAAGCAGCAATCCCTGTGGGCTTCTCTGACCATAAGGAACCCGTCGGAGGGTATTGGGCCTCATCCGCATTTGCGAAGACCCCTTTGACGAGTCATGTCAGCAAATCGGGTTGTCGACCAGCCGCATCGAAGACATCGTGCAGGCAATCGAATGGACACTGTCGCACTCCACGGCCGCCTCCAGCTCGATGTATCTGGGTGACCGACCCCATCCTCTGCTTGAGCCTCGCAACGAGAGTAGATGAGATCCGTCCCCTCGCCCGCCGCGGCAGCCAGAAGCTCCAAGTGGTTCGGCAGCAGCAGATCATCATCGTCGAGGAACGCCAACCAATCGCAGCCGAGATCAAAGTAGGCGGCCTTCGCCATCACGTTTCGCGCAACCGATCTCCCCAGACCCACTGCAATCAGGTGGCAGTGCGGCTGTAGCGCCTGGGACTTCACGCTCTCGATCGCCTCGCCGAGCATTTTCGATCGAGCAGGCAGACTTGGTGTGATGACTGCGATCTTCACGACGTTTGGGCCTCGAGCCTTTCATCTGGAATGCGGATCCGCAGCTCCTTGTGCGGCTGACTCCCACCAGTCCGTACCCACTCATCGAGCACAGCTCGCTCGATTCGCCAGCAGCCTCGGATCTTGAACCCCGGTAGCTCGCCGCACTCAAGCGCGCGATAGACAGTGTTCTTGCCTACGCGCAATAGCTGCGCTGTCTCGAGAACGGTAAGTATTTCCACGGGTTCACCTTTGGTGCCGTGGAAGCCCCTTCTGACCGTAGAACGTAGCTTAGTTCAGGAATCCCCCGAAATTTCGGCTGTGACAGGATTTCTTGTCAAAGCGCCGAGCGCAACCACTCGTCACTAGCCGCAGCAGCTGAATCCTGCATGTCTCCCACGACATGCGCGTACACGTCTCCCGTGATAGCAACCGAGGAGTGTCCAAGACGCTCGGAGATCACCTTCAGATCAACTCCATCGCGCAACAGCATCGAAGCATGCGCGTGGCGCAACTCGTGAACTGTGATTGGCGGCAAGCCCGCCTGGCTAATCGCGTCCTTGAACATCCGAGAAAACGTATCTGGGTCGCGCGGTCGCCCCTCAGCCGTCGGGCAAACGAGGTTGTGCGGGTTCCACGGGCCACCGTCAGTGGACAGGAATCGAGCCTCGCCGAGCTGGCGTTCATATTCTGCCGACAGAACCTTGGTCGTCAGATCGCCAATGCGAATTTGACGCCGAGAACGCTGGGTCTTTGGCGTACCGAATCCATGCTTGCCGTAGGTCTGTGAGATCGAGATCCTCTGACGATCGAGATCAACGTCTGACCATCTGAGCCCAAGCGCTTCACCGCGCCTAATTCCGGTGGTTGCGATAAGCGCAATCGGAACCCAGATCGCCTTGCTCCTGACAGCCTCTAGTACTTTGCCGATCGTCTCCTCATTCATCTGAATGGGCTCTGGCGGAACATGGTGCGGAAGGCGTACGCCCGTTGCCGGTGAGCGTGAAATCATTCCCCAGTCCTCTGCCCTGCCAAGGGCGCGCCGGAGCGTTCCGTGAAACTTTCGGATACTCGCCGGACTTGCGCCGTAGTCATTCCATGCTCGCTGGATCGCCTCGGTCGAAAGACTCGAGAGCCGGACACCGCCGAACAGAGGCTTCAAGTGGACTCGGATTGCGAGCTCGTCGAAGGATCTCGTGGCCGGCGACATTGACGGTGACTCGGATTCGAACCAACGATCGAGGAACTCGCCCACTGTGATCCGCCGGTCGGGAACTCGGCCCGTCGTCTCGACTTCGCCAATCGCCCGGCGAAGCGCATCCTGAGCTTCCTTCTTGGTTCGAAAGCCGCCCTTCGAAATCTGCCGACGCTTGCCGTCGTCGCGTGGAGGACCATCGAAATAGTACGTCCAGGTCTTGTTGCGCTGGAAGACGCCGCCCCTCATTGGCCGTCCGCCAGGGCGAGCCGCTCCGTTTCCCACTCGCGGTAAAGCGACTGAGGACAGTCAATCCACTCGTCAATCGATTCGTGGGAGTGCTCGCACTCCTCCGGGCAGTCCTCGAACTCATCCCGATCTTGATGGTGCGGGTGTTCGCACCACAGTCCGGAGAGAGCGGCGGATCTAGCCTGATCTGCGTCCGGCCAGTCGTCGCGCCGAAGCAGGTAACGAGACTCCCCGTCCGGGGACTGGCGATCTGCGCAGTCGAGCTCTGGCGGCCCGTGAGAGTGGTCGACCTCCCAAAACTCAACCATCCCCGCGACAACCTCGGGAATGAGCTCCCGCGTATATCGCGACTGAGCGAGCCTGCCTGCTCGCTCGATGATCTGCGCTTTCGTCAGGCCTGCTTTCGATCTGCAAGCCAAAACGTCTGCCTCGAGCACTTCAACAATCGCCTCAAGTGCCTTATCAGTCGAACCGCGTGACATTTGCACTTCACCGCCCTTCGAGTCCGGTGCCAGCGGATGTCAGCACCCGCACGAGTCAGATTCTAACAAATTCCGCTGACAAATGCTGACAAATGGCGACTCCAAGACGGCGAGTTTGCTGGCAAGCCCGAATAGTGGGCCTGTGACCTGGTCTTATTCGTGGGGGCTGTAGGTGTCGAACCTACGACCTCTTCCTTGTAAGGGAAGCGCTCTCCCGCTGAGCTAAGCCCCCGAGGATTCTCGGCAACGAAACTTGGCCGGAGGGTCCGTGGGGCACCCAGTCAGTTCCGTGCTTATCCGGCACGGGAGCATACCCGCACCGGATAAGCAAGCAGGCGGCCTCAGGCAGTCAGCCTCTTGGCTGGGTCCTTGGGAGGACGCCCCCGGGGCCTCTTTCTCGGAATTACCTTGCCATTCATGAAGAGCTCGCCTCCCCACACACCCCAGGGCTCACGTCGTGCCACCGCACCGGCAAAACACGCCTCTCTGCTCTCGCACATCTCGCAAATGGCTTTCGCTTCGATAATGTCGGGAATCTCCTCGGAGAAGAAGAGATCGGTGAGGCCACCCGTGCCGTCATCACAGAGTGCCTTTCCCAGTATGTAGTTCCGCTGCTCATCCCATGCAATTGCCATTGGGATCATCTCGCTCTCTTCTAGTGCGCCAAGTTCAGGAAGTACCCCGAAAAACAATCGAGCCGCCGGTTCTCCGGCGGCTCGGGCCTTTCGCTTGGATTCTTCGCTGTTAGCTCAGCTCTTCCTCCGTGTCGCTTTGCCCGCGCCACCCGGTTGTAATGGCTACCGCAATCGTGAACGAATGTGCGCGCCAATACGCGAGTGATGCTGCCGGCATGGACATGTAGGTGTCCCCGCCGAACTGCACGCTATTCGCTTTGCCGTTTGGCAAATGGCTCTGCATTGCGTTCTCTTCCAACTTCGTGCCCGCGAATCAGCGCGGTCACCCTTCGGATTGCCCCATTAGTATATGAACGGATCAGCCCGGGTCAATTCAATTACACCGCTTGCAGTCGGGTAGCATCGGAAAATGCCTCAAGATCAAGGACAGACTACGACCGCCGCCGCACTCCGTCACCTCGCCCAGGCAGTGCAATCACTAGACGCCGAGACCCCGCGCGTCGAGATCGGGAGCCGGGAAGCATTTGATCTCCTCGAGGATGAATTGGGTGTGACGCTGCCAGAAGATGTCCGTCAGCTATACCTCGATTCCAACCCTGCCGCACTGACGGTTCCGATGCCTGTCGACGACATCGAATTCATCCCACTTGCCGAGGTATCCGCACTGCGAGACGACCTTGAACTCGAGGACGGCTACTTGCCGGTAGCGCTGGAAAGCGAAGCGCCGTATGCAATTGAGCTGGGCTCGGGTGAGGTCGTTGTGGGTACCCAAACGTCCCAAGGCTGGGATTGGGAGACCATCGCTCTCTCGATCACCGACTTCCTCAGCGCGCTAGCAGCGATTGCCGAGTCATTTGCCGCGACCAAGGGCGAGACGCTGGCGACCCGCTTCGAAGTGGGGACGGACGCGGAAATCCACTTGGAAGAGCGGCTTGCGGCGATCGATCCGGAACACGCAGATCGTTGGCTGGAGTGGCTTGCCTGATTGACGTCAGGAGCGCGTCAGGTCAAGACGGGTAATGCTATGCGGAGGCAATTGCACCCGGGGTAGCGTGACAGCCGAAGTCACAGGTTGGACCCTATCGGGCTCAGCAAACGAATTTCGTGCGAATGGACCGTCGCCCGCCAGCGTCTCGATCTGCGATATGCCATCCCACCCCTCAATCACCACTTCAATCTCGGAAGACGGATGGCGGTTGATGGCATAAAGCGTTACTCCGCCTCCGTCGCCAGCGAGTCCAACCGCCTCCACAAAGGGGACTTCGAAGGTCCTCGGCATCCGTCCAAGCTCAGGTGCCTCGAAAGTAGGTGAGCCGTCCACCTCGACACGCACGGCCTCCTTGCCGGCGGCATCGCGATACATCTTGAATACGTGGTAAACCGGCGTGGCAAACACTCCGCCCTCTTCGGTCTGTATCAGTCCGAGCACATTTACGAGCTGGGCGTAGCAGGCCATCGTGACCCAGCTAGCACGCTCAATAATGCGGTGAAAGACGCTGGCGGCAAAGAGCGCGTCGCGTATCGGAGCCGACTCGCCTGATTCCGCAGTACCTCGCAACTCGTCGTCACAGGACCACACCGCCCATTCATCTAGCGCGAGCCGAATCGGAAGATCCTTCGCGCGAATGAGACCGATCATTTCATCGAGGCTTCGCCCCAAGGTGTATGCGGCCGCCGTGACCGTCATGTAGCCGTCTCGGGTGTCCTCGAGGCATCCGGCCTCGGGGCCGGGGGCATAGAAATGGAGCGAGAGCCACTTCAACTTCCGACCAATGCGATCCAAGACTGCCTCGTTCCAGTTGAGGTAGTTGCGCGCGTCGGCCCCAACCCCAACCAAGTCAAGTCCCGGCTCGGCTGCCAGCATCGAGTCGGCAAAGACCTCAGCGCGCCTCGCGTACTCAACAGGACCCTGGTGGCCGGTCTCCCAGGGCCCGAATACCTCATTTCCGAGACTCCACGTGCCGACCCGGCCACCTGTGTACCGAACCCACTCAGCGGCCTCAGCTGGGGTGCCGGTGCCCATGTTCACGGTGAGATAGGGCACCCCTCCGACCCGCTCGCAGAACTCCAAAAACTCGTCTGTTCCAAAGGCATTGGATTCGAGTGCGCCTAGACCTACTCTGGACCAAAACGTGTCTAGACCGTCAACTCTTTGGTCCCCAACCCCCTCCCACCAGTGGTATTCGGCAGCGAAGCATCCGCCTGGATAACGGATAAGGACCGGTTCAAGGGCCTCCACAAGCTGAACGACCCGGGGAACCAGGCGCCCTGCCTCGTCGCACAAACCGCCGTAGACACCCCGCCCCATGTGCTCGACAAAATGGCTGAACACTCGGGAGTCAAGGGTACCGAGCCTTGAGTCGAGGTCGATTGCGATCCTGGTCACAGCTGAACCACCGAGGCAACCTCGCCACCTATCGCGATCGAGCTCCAACAGCGATCGCGAGAGCAACGCTCGTCGATGATGCCGCTATCGCAAACCCGCCGACGTCTCGCCCAAGCGTGATGAAGAAGAGAAAGATCGACATGAGGACAAGCGCAATGATGATCGCGGCAGCCCTGTAGTAGCGCACGCTTGCCTCGCTGGCGGGGTTCAGCGGGTGCTGACGCCATCGCCTGAACGGATTTCTGCTTGAACGGCGCCGAGCCTCGCGCTCCTCATGAAGGAACTCCTCGTCTGTCTTGCCCTGAAAGTGATCTGATCCTTCTTCACCTTGCGGCATCTAAACTCCTGGCCATTGAGTCACATACTTTCACTTTGGGGGCATGCAGCCCACGCTTTCGCCCTGGCCTCTGCACCCGATGGCAGCGAGTTGAATGCTACGTCGAGATTCGCGATCGCGCCGCGAATTGGCAGCGTCTTAGTCTGCCGCAGCATCATTCTCCAGCCGCCTCATGAGGTACATTCGCCCACCCCTCGTCCAGCTCCTCCATTCCACAATCTCCACCACTTCGTAGCCGTCCCTCTCGTCAAGTCCGAGTGCCCACTCGGGGTCGATCGAGGGCGCGTACTCGCTGAGCCACCAGGAGCTCGGCAGTCGAGCTCGCGGAGGCGCCTCGTTCTCGCCGAAATGGTATGTGTCCCATTCGAAACCCCCGTCGATCTTCTCCAACGGAACGCCTGAATTCGCAAGTTCCTCAAGTCGCCCCCAGGCGGCGTTGCGCTGAGCCATCCAGTCCTGCATTCCAAGGAGGGCGAAGGCGGCAAGCGCTACCGTAACCAGGTTTGCGGCGAACGAGCGTGCGCCGATCCTTGTGGCACGCACCGCTACGACCGGCGCGATGCAAACCACGACGGGGATCAGGTATCGGTCATATCCGACCCGGGCGTCGCCGAGCGCCAGCCCCAACGGGGCAGCTGCCACAAGCTGAAACAAGCCAATCCAGACGAGGAGGCGCTCACCCCCTGACTCATTGGCGTGGCATTCGGCTTCATCGCGAGTGTCCGAGAGCCGGTTTGGCCTGCCGCGAGCCAATCCCCACCCCAGCCCGGCCGACGCACAGGCCACGACCACCGTCACTGCAACCCAGATCAACCATGAGTAGTCGGGCCTGTCACCTCCCCCAATTCCATTGC
Organism: Acidobacteriota bacterium; assembly: GCA_003577105.1. Taxonomy (GTDB): domain Bacteria; phylum Actinomycetota; class Acidimicrobiia; order ATN3; family ATN3; genus ATN3. The sequence continues at coordinate 96,684 of QEUQ01000002.1, forward strand.
GGGCCACAATTGACCCCCACGACATATACGGCATGGTCAGACCGAAAACGCCCGCAATGACCGCGATCAAAGGACCTAGCACGATCGGCAGGCGACTCCGCGGCTCCCCGTCGGCGCCCGGAATGCGCCTCTGCTTCAGATATCGCAGGAGCATGGCCAATGCGGGACCCAGGAGGAAGAACGCTAGATACAGCCAGGCGTAAGCAGGAAACACGAACGTCATCTTTGCCAGATTGACAAAGGAAGGCATCAGCGCTGAAGTCCCATATTTGTCCATCGACTTCGTCGCGCCACCCTGCATCTCCAGGAGAGCGAAAGTAGCCGCAACGCCGAGCAACGCCGTACCGATCATTGCGACAGATTCGCTTAGCTTCAGCTGCCGTACCTCGTGAGGCACCGGCTTCGAAGTCCCGAAACCGCGCCAACTCCCCCACCGAGAGATAACAGGCGCCACCAGGCAAGCCAGCACGACTGCCAGGCCGAGCGGACGGACTGGAATCGATACAGCCGCTGCGGCACCCACCCAGGCGGCACTTCTTGTGGATCGCTCATTCCACCAGCGCAGCGCCATCAGACATGCGAGCGCAACGAAGAGTGAATACGGAATGTCAGTCATGAGCACGCCGCCCATCGGGAGAGTGACGGGCCCGGCGACCACCGCAAGTGAAACAGCCAGCGCCCAAGCTCTGCTCGCGCCAAGCTTCAGCGAGGTGGCAAAGACAAGCATTCCCATGCCCCAGAGAGCGAATGGCATCCACACACGAGCGGCCCAAAGGCTCTGGCCGAAAAGCCAAGAAGTCCCAGCTGAAACGTAGATAGGCAAGAACGCTGGAGCAATGGCCGTCGGCGACGCCCGGAGCACCCCGGCGGAGGCGAGCCGAAACGCCGGCAGCGCATACGCGTACTCGTCGATTAGCGCGCCGCGAAACCGCAACCCGCCCATGACAGCCCCGATCAAGATCGGTACTGCGAGGATCGCACCAACGGCAGGCGCCCTCAGCTGAATTGGCCGTGCAGGCTCGGGCATTGTGCTAGTTCTCGTTGGCATCAACTGACAGGAGGATCTTCGCCTGCTCGTTGGGGCCCATCAGTTCAGCGAAGCTCTCGCCTGCTCTGGATAAGGGCCGAATCTCGCTTATCACTAGAGATGGGTCGAATTCCACGCTCTCAATCAACTCGACCGCCTTTCCGAACTCCTCAGTGGTATAGGCAATTACTCCCTGCACAGATACCTCTTTGACGACCCAGATGATCGACGAAATCTTGAGCATCTCCGCGGGATCTGCCACGCCTGCCAATATCACCTCGCCGCCCGGCCTAACAAGACCAATTGCCTCTCCCGGTGTCCCCGATCGACCTGCGCATTCGAATACGATCTCCGGACTCTTGGCCATGGTTGTACTCAGTCGCGTCGCGCGATCCACCACGGTGGTGGCGCCAAGAGAGGCTGCCAAGTTGGCACGATACGGCGACGGCTCCGAGACACCTACTTCGCCTGCTCCGAGATGTCTTAGAGCGGCTATTGTCAGCAGTCCGATAGGCCCGGCGCCTATGACCGCAACGTCCATGCCGGGCTGAAATCTAGACGCGCCCATAGCGTGTAGAGCGACCGCCAACGGCTCGCACAGCGCTGCGACCTGTAACGAGCTCTCATCGGAAAGTACAAAACAACTGCTAGCTGGCACCTCGACATACTCCGCAAACCCTCCGGGGATAACAATCCCGATTGACGTGGATTGCTGCCGGTGACACCTCTGAGTTGCCCCTTCGGCGCATGATGGGCACTGCTCATCTCCGGGCGAGCATCGCTCAGCTGGAAGCACAACCACTCTGTCGCCCTCGGATAGCGCCGAAACGCCGGCGCCAACAGAATCGACTATGCCGGTTAGCTCATGCCCCATTACGAGGCCTGCGGGGGCAAGCGGAGATCCCAAGAAGTGCAAGTCGGAGCCGCAGATCCCGCAGTAGGCAACCCTAAGCAAGACCCAGCCCGGCCGCGGCTCAGACGGCCTTTCAATTTCCGCGAAATTGACCCCGCCTGAGTCGCTGACCACTGCAGCTTGCATCATCGAAATCATCTCTGTTTCCGCACGTCCATCTCGATTGCCAGGAACGAGAACCCAGCTGCCGTCGAAACCGCGCATCCCGGTGAAACGCGCGACCACCGACACACGTAGTCAGTGTCGTGAGCTCCCGTGCAGCTTTGACGCGGATTTGAGGACTCCGTCCTCGGTCGAAACTGCCCGGGAAGTTCGCCGGAATAGTAAGCTATGAGTACCGCATGATCCCGGCCAAACCGAGCGACCGGAACACTGCCAAGTGTCGGCCGAGAAGCTCATGCGGACCCGGGGATCTGGCGTTAGGGAGACTCAGTTGAGAAAAGTACTTCGTCTAGTACTGCCATTGTCGTTGTGGCTAGCTCTCATGCCGATCGGATCTCCAAGTGCGTTCGCGGTGAATGAAGCGACGTGTGACTGCTGGCAGCGTATTCGCCCGCCAGACTGGACCGGCGATTTCCCCGTTAGTCACTCTGCCCCGGCCGCAGCCTGGGACGCGAAGCGAAACAAGATGGTCAAGTTCGGGGGTAAGGGATGGATTGGAACATCACTGGACTCGACCTGGGAGTGGGATGGCCTCAACTGGACGCAACTTGCTCCTCCGACTACTCCCCCGTCTCGTTATGGGGCGGCGATGGGCTTCGATCACAAGCGCGGCGTAATTGTCATGTTTGGTGGATATAAGGAAACGGGCTTCTTCCCTCTGCAATTCGACACGTGGGAGTACGACGGAACCGACTGGTACATGCCGCCCTCAGGGAATCTTCCAGGGCTTGGCGGAACTGCCACTGACACTCCCGCTGCTGCACTTCTCGGACTAGGAACGTACGCCGGTCAGTTCCAGGGCAGCTTGGTCTGGGACGCGGACCGCGAAGAGCTTGTCCTCATTGGCGGCACCACCGCCGACATGCTGACATCGATGTACGCCCCATTTCCGGAGACCTGGTCGTATTCCGGAGGACAGTGGACAAAACGATCTCCGGCCACCGTTCCCCCACCGCGGACCCGCCCCGCGCTCATGGCCGACCCCGCGCGATCACAGATAGTCATGTGGGGCGGGAGCACCAAGGTTCCGCCATCAGGTGCAGACACTACGGAGACCATGGCTACGGTCAACAGCATGATCACCGACACTTGGGTGTGGAACGGCTCGAATTGGGGGCAAGTCGTGACCAGCCACACTCCAGATCCCCGTCTACAAGCTTTCGGAGGCGACGGAAACCAGAACACGCCGCCCCAGCTTTTTGGTGGCCAGTCGGCCACCGGCCAAGACGTCGATGAAGACGGAGAGCTCGAACTCTTACTGGGAACCTTGGATGACTTGTGGACCTGGACTGGTTCGGACTGGCAACGCCAACTGACCAATAGTGAGGTGGTCGACCGCAAGGGTTCGGCCGGGCGCAACGAGCATGCAATGGCCTATGACACGCTACGAGAGCAGGCTGTCATCTTTGGCGGATATTCCCTCGGCGGAGTCGATGAGTCAACGGCCACCTGGACCTGGCAGCCACCATTCGGAAACCCGATGCTCGCGCGTCAGTATTTCGCCGAGGGCTATACCGGCGGTATGTACCCGTTCGACGAATACATGACCGTCTTGAATCAGTCTCCGGACGCGGGAACGGTCCGCTTCCGATTCCTCACCGACGGCGGCGGCATAGTCGATCGGGACTATGCAATAGCGGGGCAATCGCGCTTCACGCTCAAGGTCAACGACGTACTCGGCAGCGGGGTTTCACACGGCACCATCGTCTTCTCGGACCGGCCCGTCTATACAGAGCGCCCGATGTACTTCAACTACGCGGGTAATCAGGGAGGGCACGTTGACCCAGGCGCACAGGACCTCTTCAAGCAGTTCTATTTTCCTGAGGGCTACATCGGACCTGGATTTGACAGCTATTTCACGATGCTGAATCCCAATGCCTTCCCAGTAACAGTGGATATCTCCTATCTGCTTGCAGGCGGAGGCACGCAAGTCAAGACCCATACAATCGGCGCTAACGCCCGTCTGACGGTAAACGTCCGCAATGAGGGAATAGCCACTGCTGAATTCGGGGCGAGGATTCAGGCGCGCGACGGGTTCATCCACGTCGAGCAGCCGATCTATTTCAACTACATGAGCGGAATTAGAGACGGCTCGGTCAACAAGGGTCAGGTAATGCTCTCGGAAACCGCTGAGTTTGCCGAGGGTTACACCGGCGCAGGCTTCGCCGAGTACCTCACTCTCATCAACCCAAACCCAGCACCCGCCACAGTAGCGATTACCTATATGACCGAGACCGCGCCGACAAAGACTACGCCGCATGTGATCCCGGCCAATGGCCGATATACCGTTCACGTCAACGCGGACTTGGGCTTTGGCCGCAGCCACAGCACTCGAATTGTGGCAGACCAGCCGATAGCGGCTGCAAGGCCAATGTACTTCGACTATGGCGGCCCCAATGGGTGGACCGGGGGCACAGTTGGCATCGGATTCTCCGCATCGCAGTGGGCGCTGCTGCCTGAAGGCTTTGTCAACAACGGGACGTTTGACACGTTCGTCACGCTCGGCAACCCCCACGACACTCCCACAGAGGTGACGGCTACCTACGTCTTCCCGTCGGGATGGAATGTCATCGACGTCCTGACGATTCCGGCCAACGGACGGCTCACTCGCAAGGTGAACGACGTCGTCGCATCTCCTCAGCCATTCTCGGTGTTTGTGATAACCACCGATCCGTCTAAGTCGGTACTTGTCGAGCGCCCCATGTACTTCAACTACAACGGCTGGCCCGGCGGAAGTGCGTCTGCTGGATTCAACGCCTCCCCGTACCCGCGCTATTACCCGTGAATTGAAGAGCAAACCGACGTCAAGACCTCGGCTGAACCCGATCCGCTAGTCCCACCTCTTGGCCATCACCAAGAGGCGAGCCTTGAGGCCTCTACGCTCGCAGAAATTCTTGGCATCGCGATGACCAGGGAGCACACCCATCTCGACTCCGACCGCGTCGGATTCACGCGCCCACTCCTCTGCAGCTTCCAGCAGGCTCGACGCAATCCCGTCTCGCCGATTGTCGTCTTGAACAAATAGCCACTCCACCCGGCACATTTTCCTGCCGACGACGGACCCCTCGAGGTCCACGAGTACAGCAAGGGCGACGCCCGTCAGTGCCGTTCCGATGTCATTGACCGAGCAAAGAATCTCCGAAGAAGCGATTGCCTCGGTCAGCCTGCCCTCGAGGTCTTGCCCAAGACCCTCATGATCCTCCCACTGGCCGCGATATTGCGCCTGCTCGAAGCGCCACTGCTCATAGAGGGCCATCACCTCGATGAGATCATCGTGACGCATTTCCCGGATCATGGTCGCGTTCTCTGTGGGCTCCCGCTGCCGGTCACGAGTGTCTCAGCTACTCGCGCGAATCCAGCTCCTGGCGGACCCGCGCAATAACAGTCTTGCGGCCCCTATGGGACGTCTCATACTCGGAGAGCTCTCTGAGTTCATCCTCAGTGAGCCCGCCAAGACGAGCGTTGATTTGCGCGGCAGAAAGCGACTCATAGTCCGTGATTGCGAGATGCCCCGAATCGCCTGTTGGCGGCAGGCTGGTCACCGCCGACGTGGTGGCGACAGAATCGTCGCCCTCAGCCGATCGCCCCTCACCAGCAAGTCCAGCCAGCCCCCGAATTCGGCTGCCCGGTCTTCTTCCCGCCCGGGCAAGACGGCTCCCCATTTGCTCCTGAGCGACCTTAATGACTTCTTCGCCCGTCTCGGCCACCTCGCTAAGCGGGGTCTGCGTGACGATGTCAGATGCGGCCTGCTGCGCTTGCTTCACGACCACGTCACCGACCTTGCGAACGGCCGAGAATGGAGCCTCGCTCGACCTCGAGTCCACCTCGTCGATGACTCTCTTGATTTGCCTCTTGCCCACGCTCTTGGCAACTGACATTTGATTGTTGACGGCAGCGTCGACCTGTCTCTGCTGACGGCGGCCACGCTCGATTGCCTCGTTCAAGAACTCCTCGGCCTGTTCGCGTATGAGAAGAATCGCGCCAAGGGGTGCATAGAGAACCAAGTCCCGAATGAAGTCGCCCGGACCCTCCGATCGGTTACCCATTACCTAACCTTTCCGCGATTGCTGGCAATCCTGCATACCGCCACGTTGTCCCACACCCAACACGATAACCCGCCCAAGATCTATAGACGCCTCTCAGCTGTCGGTCCCTTCAAGAGCTTTCTGAGGCATGAGTCTTCGAACTGCGTGAACTAGACCCCAGGCGGCCGGGGGCATGAGAACTAGTAGCACGGGTAGTCGGTATCTGTAGTCCGGGTCTAAGATCGTGAATGCGACGCCCAGGCTTGCACCAGCCGACATAGCCCAGAAGATCAAGCCGCGCCTTGCCTCCTTGAAGAAAAATGCGCACGCTGCGAAGATCGCCACGACGCAAAACTGGATCCCCATCGCAAGACTAGCCGGGCCCAATCCGGGCGCAGTTGGAAGCCAGAGAAACAGCACTTTCAACCCAGCCCGCGAAGCGAAATCGGCCGGGTGCTGTCTCATCCTTTCTAAGGCGATCCGAGTGAGTACCCGATCCGCCTCGCCCTCGCTCAACCCTGACGCTTCCTCAGGGTAGGTCACATCGACCCCTACGGTCCCCCTGCCCTGCAATGTCCACTCAGTTGCCTGAATTAGCTGCCAGCCGTTGCGCGTGGAGAGGGGGTAGAAACCGCCAAACTCAGCCGCGTTACGAATGCCCCACGGCGCAATCACGACTAACATGCCGGCGATTGCGCACAGGATCATCGAAGCGCGCAACCTCTTGGACGCTCTGATCCAAGGTGAAACGATCCATAGCACGGCCGGAAGCCCGAGCGAGAGCGAGAGCGGCCGCACCAGCGCACTGGCACCCAAGGCAGCTCCTGCTGCACCAGCCCGCCCGATCCTCTGCCATTTCGACTGCACTTCAGCTGGTGCCTCAATCGGCGGCAAGGCCGTGACCAAGCAGAAGACGCCCAGAAGTAGCAGACTCAGACCGAGGACGTCGCTTATCGGATATGCCTCCCACATTGCGAGTTGCGGTGCAGTGGCGGCGCCAAGGCCCGCGACGACAGCAACGCTCGGTCCGTAAATAACGCGCGCAATTCGCGCAACAAGGACAGCGGCTGCTCCGCCAACGAGCCACTGAGCGGCCACCACTGCACGGCCCGCCTCACCAAAGAGTGCGACGAATGGGGCGATGAAGAGTGGGTAACCCGGCGGATACGTTGCCGACGGCACTCCGTTCAGTCGGAACCCACTCCCGGTAAAGACTCCCCTGGAGAGCTCCACATAAGTAGGTGTGTCCCCTGCTGCTCCAACCTTGAAATCCATCATGGTCGCAAAGTAGAGAATTCCGGTCGCAACAGCGACCCCAAAGATTAGCCAGTCGCGTCGCCTGTGCCCCGCCACTCTATGGAATGTCATTCGCAGGTTTTCAACCATTGCTCAGTGGTCGCTCTGCAGCTCTTTGGAGAGGCCTCTCCTTGACCGCCCCACAGCTCCGGCAAAGGCGATCCCCACGATTATCACGCTCGCGATCACCAACGGGCCGTCTCCGCGCCGCGCATACGGAGTGAGACCGTCGCGCAGTTCCACCTGTCTGCCAATTGAGGCCCGCTCGAAGAGCGCGGTTTCTGCAAGCACCGAGCCGTCCGAATCGATGAACGCTGTGATGCCAGATATCGCTGCGTGGATCACAGGTCTTCCAGACTCGATCGCCCGCATTCTGCTGGCAGTCACATGCTGTCGGCTCAGGCTGCTCCACTCGAACGATCGGTTATTGGTCTCAACTATCACGACGTTCGCGCCGTCGCGTACCGATCGAATGACCGGTTCAGAAGTTGTTGACTCGAAGCAGATGATCGTTCCGAGATCACCCTTAGGCATGTGGAATGTCCGGTACTCACCGGGAATGGCGTCGAGCGGAACCCGCTCGATACTGCTCACCCAGCCGCTCCAGAACTCCCGCCAAGGTACGTACTCACCAAATGGAACGAGCTTCTCCTTGTCAGACGACGAAATCAGAGTTCCCGACGGGTCATACAAGTAATTGCGATTCATGAATGACATCCCGTCCGCGCCGAGCGGCTGCCCATTGGCAAGGATCCAGGATCCTGTGGCTCGAGCCGTTCTCTCCACCGCTTGAGCGGTGTCGAAGTCAGCCTCGGGCACGGACGCCCGCAGACTGGCTTCAGGCCAAACAATCAGATCGTTTCCCGGGCCGAGCCCGACCGAATCCACCTCGAGCCTGCGAAGTACGAACTTTTCGTTCTCCTCGGCGGCGTCGAGGCCCCTGTTCACGTCGTAGGGCTGAACTGCTGCGATCTTCATCTCTCCCGCCGGTAAAGTCGAAGGAGCCTGCATAGCCAGGACCCAGCCAAAGACGACCAGCAGCACGACTGCCGCACCCGATACGCGCCCGTTGAACGTGGCCACGGTCCCTCCACGGACTGCTAGTGCAAGCTCAGCAATCGCACCGCTGACGGCCAGAAGTAGGCCTGAAACAAAAATCCCGCCGCCCCAGACGCCCAGTTGCCCCCAGGCTAGATCCACCTGTGTGTAGCCAAGCTGTGCCAGTCCGAATCCGCCCAGAGGAAACCGTGATCGTGCCCACTCCATAAGGATCCAGACGGCTGGAGCTATCCAAATTAGGCCAAGGGCTGTTCCTCGCCGCGCGAAGGCGACAATCGCTGCGAACCCAGCCGCATAGAGGCTCAGGGCGCTCGTCAGCGCCAACCACGCATGAAACCCAAACAAGAGGGTCCACTCGCCGGCCAGGCCGAACGCGACCACGCCGGCAAGGAATCCGAGCAGTGCCGCCTTCGCGGGCCCGGCATCAGCGATCGCACAAAGCAGCGGGGCGAGAGCGATCCACCCGGCCAACCCCCAAATGCCTGCCCGCTGCGAGAGCCAGAGCAGTACACCCGAGAAAATCGCGGCTAGAACCTTGATGGCGACGCCCGGTGGACTCTGTGCCTTAGAAATTGCCTACATGCCTCGAATAAGCGACTTACACCGCGCCCCGCGCGCCATCTTCCAACGAGCATTGCGTGCGAGACGGCTGCCTGAAGCGCCCAACCAGCCCTGCCACGGCGCAGTCCTACACGCTAGACGCAATCTCTGCACAACATCTGTTTTTGGTCCGCCAATTGACTGGGGTGCTTGACCAAGAAGCAGGACATGCATGTGAATTCGCCTGGCTTCTTAGGCGATACACCGTCTGCGGCAAGAGTCCGATCATCGCCATCAAGCTGCGCGTCGGCGTCCTCGTCATCGGAACTCGATTCATCGGGAATCAGACCGCCCGAAGCGGTTCGCTGTTCGAGGATCTTGTCAAGCGGCTCCTCGACGTCGTCTTCCCTGTCGAACTCCTCCTCTGCTTCGTCCGTCACGGACTCGGCAGATTCATCAGCCTCGATGATCTCATCGACCGGAACTTCGTCATCTTCGACGAGATCTATTTCGTCGTCTGGATCTACCTCGAGCTCGTCCTCGTCTTCCTCGAGTTCCAGCTCCTCTACTTCTTCGTCGAAGTCGCCGTCGGCCACAATTCCTCCGATTTGTGGTGGTGTGAACGGCGCATTCTGCCACGTCTGGAATGCCTCGGTGGTACAAACCGCCCGCGCCGTCTGCCGATCCCCCTGAGAAGATCCACACGCAAGCATCGTAGGGGAAGGAGGGGAGGGACCCAAGAGACCGTTGGGGCCGTTCCTTAGCCCGCCTCGGGAAGCCGGGTTATCAAAACGTTCTCTACTTGGCCTCTTGGGCTCCCCCCGCAAATCCACCGTCGCCGTCCGCATTCGGAGCAGTTGCGGTCCTCTCATCTAAGCGAGGATCTGGCAAGGTGGACGTTGCGGAGTCTAGCAATCCGCCAAGATGTGTCAAGGCCGATCCAGCCCGCGAAACCGCAGGCAGAAATACGGATGGAGACAAACCCGCAGCTAGCGGCGCCCCGAGTTTTTCGGGGAATTTTCTCGCCAAAATGCCGATCGCGTCGCGGCGCTTATCGAGGGTGTGCGGTGCGGCGCTCCGCCGCGCGGCGCTCCGCCTCAATCCGCTCGAGTGCAGACGACTCTCCCCCAACAAAGCTCATGGCCCTGGCAACTCGTCTGTGCCCGGCAACTTCAGCGATCAGTCTGTGCATCTCAAGACAGACTCTTCGATACTCCTCGTGACCCTGCGGGGTAGTCCGCAGCTCGATCAGATGCATCGCCTCCCGCGCATTCAACTCCATCACATAGCGAATTCGAAAGGCCATTGGGACAACGTAGGGCTTTGACCATGCCAGTGAATCGGGAATGTCGCAGTAGATCTCCGCCGCCTCACCCATGAGACTGCACCACTCATCGGCAAGCCCGCACTCCTCAACTAGGTCTGGAATGGTGAAGCCGTGCCCCACGCCCAGGGGCTGCCATTCGATAGTCAGCATGCGGTGTCGCTGAAGATCACGGAACGCGCCGTAGTCCGAAAGCACTTCGAAGCGATAGACGGTTGCCTCAAATTCGCGTCCCGGCCGATGCCTTCGGTTGCCCCGGTCACCGAGAAGGGCATCAAAAAGGTCGTCGAGCTCACGCTCGCTCAGGCCGGCTGCGAGCATCCGCGCTCTCGCGTCGCCGATCGACGATGCGACGAAAATCGCCGCCGCCGCGATCCTCAGTTCTCCGTCCGAATCAAAAGAGGTCAACGAAACGAACGGTCCGCTGCCCGTTTCCGGCTCGGGCGCGAGATCGGAGATCGGCAGGGCTTCTACCGCTTGCCTCAGAGATCCATCACGGTTCTTCATGTACTCGATCCAGCGACCACCACGATCCGGGATTCGCACACGTCGCAAGAATGACGGAATGACTCGCTCAAGTTCCTCGAGAATCATCGCCGCATATGCCGCCGCCTCTTCATTGCCACTGGCGAGGAGTCTCATGACCAGGCCCTCATATGCCTGTCCGGACCCGAAGATCCCTACACTTGACTGCGTCGCCGCGGGCAGCAGGCCCCTGAGAACGTCACAAACCTTGGCTCTGACGGCGGGTTCATAGACCGAGGTTGGATCCCCGTGCTCGTTCGGGTACATGTCTCTGACCGCGGCTTCGACGCTCCCGAACATCTCCGAATAGGCGGCGAACAGACGCGAGCCATACGCCTCAAAGCGTGCATCTAGACCACTGCCACCTGGAAACGGATTGTAGAACCGGTACCGGCCTCCGACTTTCTGGTCGTAGCGGATATATCGAGTTGACTGCTCCAAGTACGACATGAGGCGCCCTCTCTCAACCAACTTGGTCAAGACATTGCTCACGTCTTCACACGCGACATGGGCTCCACCAAGCTGGGCAACCGAATCGTCTCCATACTCGGTGAAGATTCGCTGATAGAGCGCTTCAGCTCGCTCTGTCGCCTCGGAGGCATCGGAGTCAGAGCGAATCTGAATCTCCTCTGCGATCGCCTCCACCCCGGCCGCACGATCTCGTACAAACTCATCGAGGAATAGTCGCCTCAGGCTTTTTGGGGAACGCGAGTAGCGAGCGAAGAGCGCACCCTTGACGACCTCGGGCATGTTGACAAGGGCGAACACGGGCCGATCCAGATTTGTAAAGAATCGCCTCAGGATCGCTTCTTCCTCTGCTGTGAACCCGCTGCTCAGAATTGCCTCCTCAAGTGTCCCCAACCTAAATGCCGCTGTGCGCCACGACGCCTCTGTTCATAGCTTTGGCTGCCTCTTTGAATGAATCGCGACCAGTCGCCACAGCGAGCTGTCGGCAAATATCGGCCACCTGCTTCGCGTTTCGGACGAAATCGCCCGCGCTATCAGCCTCATCGAGAAGCGTATCCAGTCCCTCGCCGCACGCCCAGCGATAAGCCACGCCGACAAACCCTGCGTCGGGTTCCGGAGTCGCCTCAAGCGCGTGCGCTTCCTCCACAGCCGCGATTTCGCGCCACGTTCGCCTCAGGCCGGACAACGCCTTCTCTAATTCGATAGTCGGCACGCTAACCCCCAGGTTCCGAGACGACCGCGACTCATATACGAAGCAGGAGGCGAAGCCGGCCAGCTCCGCAATCTCAAGGTGGCTTTCCAATCCACGATCTAGAGCTTCGGTCACCAGTAGATCGCGCTCGCAGTAGACACGACTCAAGACCTGCCCCTTGGCTGTCAAGCTCCATCCTCCAACGTAACCCAGGATCTCAAGCACTTCGAGAATCGATGAGAACTTGCCGGCAAGACCAGCCTCGCGGCGGTCAATTCGCCTCTTCAATTTCTCAATCTGCTTCGCCATCTGCCTGTCTCGCTCCCTCCACGCCTCTCCGCGAGCAGGCTTCGTCGCGGCCTTCAGTTTCTCTCGCAGCTCTGCTCGCAGCGCAGTCTTGCGATCTAGATCGTTGCGCAGATTCGCCAGCGATCGATTGGTTCGGTATTGGGCGAAAGACGAGGCGAGCATCCTTTCTGCGTCCGCGCGATCGCGCGTCGCTATCAGATTCGTCGCCATGTTGTAAGTGGGATTGAAGCTCGAATCCAATTCATAGCTGCGTGATCCGGCTACTTCCGCGACTCGGGCAAACGGAACCCACCTCGAGTGCATGACGATGCAGTACCCGACTGAGTCAATTCCCCGCCGCCCCGCCCGCCCAGAAAGCTGGGCGTATTCGCCAGGAGTGAGCACAGCGTGGAAGCGCCCGTTGAACTTAGAGAGGCTCTCGACTACGACCGCTCGCGCGGGCATGTTGATGCCTAGCGCAAGCGTCTCAGTCGCAAACACGACCTTGACGAGGGCTCGGACAAAGAGCTCCTCCACGGCCTCCTTGAAGGCCGGAATCAGTCCTGCATGATGGGTCGCAATTCCTGATTCAAGCAGGGTCAGCCATGTCTCATATCCCAGAGCGTCAAGGTCCGCGTCCGATATTCCAGCTAGACCCTCCTCTACCATGCTGCGAATTTGTCTGGCTTCCTTCTCAGTTGTAAGTCGGACACCGCCCCGAAGGCACTGTCGGGCTGCAGCGTCGCAAGCCGCCCTTGAAAAGATGAAGTAAATCGCAGGGAGCGCGTCCTGGTAATCCAGCTCATCGATGACGTCGAGTCGACTTGGCGACCGGATCCAGTGTCCTCTGCCGCCTCGAGAGGCAGGTTTGAGTGCTCTTATGAGCGCGGGATTTAGCGTTCCACTCTCCGACTCTGCATTGAATACCGGCATGAATCGCGTGCGATCACTTTGTCGGTCCTCGAAGGCATACAGGCTGTGTAGCGGAACCGGCCTCGCTATCTCTTCGATCACCTCGATGGCGCCTCGAGTCTGCTTCAGCCAGCCACCGAACTCCGAGAGATTGCTGACCGTTGCTGAGAGCGATATGAGCTGCACGCTACCCGGAAGCTCAATGATGATTTCTTCCCAAGTCGCCCCCCTGTATCGATCCTGCAGATAGTGAACTTCATCTAGAACGACGTAGGTAAGTCCGCTGAGACTCCTGCTCTCCTCGTAAATCATGTTTCTCAGAACTTCGGTAGTCATCACGACTAGAGGAGCTCCCGCGTTGATCGAGTTGTCACCGGTGAGCAAGCCGACGCTCGCGTCGCCGTATGTGAGCCGGAAATCTCGATACTTCTGGTTTGAGAGAGCCTTGATTGGCGTCGTATAGAAGAGCCGCTCGTCACGGGCCAGCGCGCGAGCAGCAGCAAACTCCGCTACGAGGGTCTTGCCGGCCCCAGTAGGCGCTGCGACCAAGACCGACATGCCGGCCTCAATTGCCTTCGCTGCCCGCACCTGAAATGGGTCGGGGCGGAAGGCTAGCTCGTCAAAGAACGAATCGGACGTTCCTTGCCCGCGCGACACCCCACTAGGCCGTGGATTCAAATTCGCGCTTCAGCTCCTCGCGCGCATCCCATGGAGTCAGAGTGATCCACTGTCGAAACTCCTCACCCGCATTACAGGCTGGGAAAGTGACGAAGCGAACTCCCGTCTGCCGACCGATGTCAGCGACCCAGGTCCACTGGTTTCCCGAGATCAAAGTAACCCTGAAGAGCTTGAATCTCATCTTCTCTGCCAGTTCAGGAGCGGACGTGAGAATGCGCCCGACCACCGCCGCCTCTTCATATGACCGGTATGCACGTATGGTTCCCGCCGCCTCGATGAGGCCGCCTTCAGGCGGAGTGAGGCGCGCGAGGTCATCGGCAATCTCGCGAAACTTGGCAAAGAAACCCAGGAAAGTCTCCAATGACGCGTGAATGCCGTCCTTCTCCCCGATCACAACGTCACAGAAGGCCGAGTTTGTTGCGGTTACCTCACGCTGTTCGACGACACTTGAGACACCCCTCGACCATTGTGGCGGTGGCTGAGTCGCCACGCTGGGAAGTTGACTCCCGGGCACGCCGGCCATTGCGGAGGGATTCGGCAAGGTGACACCGTTGACGCCACGCATCGGCGCGTCCGGGAACTCGGCAAGTACGTCGTCAGCCACAAGTGGGTACTGCTCACGTGGTGTCAGAGGCCCCGGCACGTCTCCGGTCGATCTAATCAGTAGAAAAGCGCTGGCCTCCGCTCCTTTACCGAGCACCACAAACCGCTTTGCCTGCGCAAACAAGTCGGGGCGATGTGACGGCGAAGCGGTTGTCAGAAGCGCTATGTTCTCGGCCGCTTCTGTATACATGACAGCACTGACAGGCAGGAATTCCTTCGGATACCAGAGCCACTCCGGAACCTTCACTGCCGTCATCTTGAGCTTGAGGTAGGAGAACGCCTGCCCCCACCGATCGGCCGCGTGCGACGCGGTCGCGAGCTCCGAATCGCCTTCTGGAAGCGGTCGGCCCAGAAGGGCCTCTAGCTCATCCATCGCCCACTGCTTCCCGTCCATGATTTCAGAGAGCTGCTCCATCGTTTGCTGTGCCTCTTTTTGCCGCTCCGTCAGCGGATTCTTGGGCTTCCCCAATGAAGACACCAGCAAGACCGCGACGAGCGAAAGGACCAGAGCCCCGACAACTGCAATCACAAACAGATGCCCTGTGGGTCGCCTGGTCCAAACGACCTCGCCGGCGCGAGAAAGGAGTGTTGATCTTTGAGCTGCCTTTGGTCGCGCCTTCCCACTTGGAGCTTTCTTGCTGCTCGAGCGTCCGGAAGCCGCGCTCGACTTGAGCGACTTGGCGCGCTTCTTCACCTGCTTCTTCTTGGCCACCGAATTGTCTCCTTATAACTAGCGCTTCATGGCGAACTTGGCAATCAAGACGACCAGTACATAGAACACCAGCATGGGAACTGCCATCGCCAACATCGTTATCGGATCCTGGCTGGGCGTGATGACCGCTGCCACGATAACGACGGTTAACACTGCAATCCGCCAGCCTCGAATCAGCCGACCCGAATCCAGCGCGCCCACCATCACTAGAAACAAGAGAACGATCGGGAATTCGAAGGCGACCCCGAAAGCAATGCACATCGCCATGAAAAAACCCAGGTACTTGTCACCCGTGATGATCGGCTCAAGATTTGAGCCGCCGATCTTGAGCAAGAACCCGAAGGCCGGAACAGCAGTCATGTAGGCGACCACCGTACCGAAGCCAAATAGCAGCACCGACGAAATCACAAACCAAATCGCGTAGCGCTTTTCGCGCTTCTTGAGTCCTGGAGCAATGAAGCGCCAGAACTGCCACAGAATCACCGGCAGCGCGATTAGTAGCGCGACAAAGGCGACCACCTTGAGGCGAATCGAAAACCCTTCAAGCAGGCCCAATGTGTACAACGGCTTCTCTGGGTCATCCACAGCGCGTCTGTAGGGGCGAAGCATTAGATCGAGCACTGGCGCGTACAGGAACCACCCAGCCACCGCTGCAATCCCGAATGCAATCAAGGCCCTGCTAATTCGTGATCGCAACTCCCGGAGGTGCTCCACCAAGGGCATCCTCGATGCCTCAAGGCTCTCTTTGTCGTTGTGAGAGCTAGCCATTACTGTCTCAGCACTGCGCGCCATGTCAGAATCGGTTCAGTCCCGTTCCCGGGGAATCTCGGGGAGCGAATCCGATCCTGCCCGATCGTCGCTGGATTGGGACTCTTCGTCAGCTGATTCCTCCGCCTGATTCAATGAGAAAGCGCTGCGAACCTTGTCAATCGAATCAACCGTCGACCGCATGTCTTCCTCGGAGACGGCATCGTCGATCATCTCTCGGACTTGCGTCCGCACTTCCTCACCCTGACGCCGAAGTTCCCCTATGAAAGCTGCGACGCGCCGTGCCGCGCGCGGTAATTCCTCAGGCCCCACCACTAGTAGGGCTATCACCAGAATTGCCAGCAGTTCCAGCGGGCCGATGTTGAACATCTTCTGCTTTCGATGAGCTCTTGGGATTTCGCTTCATCCTAGCTGCCGCACCGCCCGTTCCTTTACTCTCCAGCTCCGCCAGGACCTTCTCGACGTCGGCCTGTTCGCTCGCGCTGGCACCTGATGCCGCGGGCTGTCGCGGTGCGGCATCGGTGGAGTCGCCCTTCGCCGCCGCGGCCTTGGCTTTGGTTTTGGTCTCGCCGGCGCCGGTCTTTCCTGCCGCGATCTGGCTGACCGCCACCGCCTTGGTGCGGGTCTCGCCTTCGATCGTCTCGTTTGCCTCACGGCTCGCCCTGACAAAGGATCGAATCGCTAGCCCACCGTAGTACGCGATCGGCACAATCATCACAACCAGGAAGGCCACTGCAATCCAAACCATCAAAGACATAGTGACTCCCGCACTACGCGTTACTGAGAACTACTCAATGATCGCACGCCTGGCGGCCGCGATCACTTACATCAAAACAAACGTTCCCGGTACAGCGGAAGCGGGAGCGTGCCTCCCGTGACTAGGCTGGGCACTATTGTGAGATAGAGGAATACCGCCGCCGAATTTCGACGGCGGCGACATGCTCAAGAATCATCCCTCATCAGGACGATAGACGCTCAATGAAGACTCCAGCTCAGGACACACCTCTAGCCCCGGATCTCCGCGCAAGCGGGCAATACGAAAGGATCATTCGGTCTTCGCGCGCTTTGGCGTCGGGCTCGGATCCGTCAACGCTCGTGCAAAGCGTACTCACCGACCTATTTGAGCTTGTCGGTGCAGATATCGCTCAGCTCTGGATTGCCGACGCGGCTGAAGGAGTAATCAAGCCTGTAGCTCAGCAGAGCAAAGCCGGGTTCACTGAGAATGATGCCGGTAACCTTCCCGGAAGAATTCTCGCGACGGGTCAATCGGTCTTGGCGAATTCGCCGGACCTCCTTAGCCCATTCTTTCCTCAAGGACGAATCCCCTACCAGAGCGGGATCGGCGTCCCGATTCAGGATGGGCGAAACGTAATTGGCGCCCTGGTCACTTTTGCCCAAAACCCCCTTGGACCTAGCGAATTCCAGCTCGCCACGCTCTTCGGCGATCAGCTGAGCATCATCATGCGATTCGAAACGATCTCACTCGAGCTCGAGCGCCGCGAGCGTGAAATCGCCCTTTTTGCAGAGACTTCCCGCGAGCTCTCCGGGGAACTCAAGATCAGCGCCCTCATGGACCGCATTCTCGACGTTGCAGGAACCCTTTTCAACGCAAGGGGTGGTTTCATATCGCTCTTCGAAGTTGACACCGGCACCCTTCAGCTGGGCATGTTCCGCAGCATCAACCGAGAGATAGTCAAGGACGTGATGGAGCGCGATGCGTTTCGATCCGTACTCAAGGAAGTAGCGCCGAGGGTAGTAGCCGATACATCGAGCGACATTGTCTTTGAGCCGCTGACCCAGACCGGCCTGATTCCCATTGTCGTTCCCCTGCGAGCGGACGGAGTGAATGCCGGTCTGCTCGTGTCACTGGTTGACCGCTCGGACATGCCGATTGCGGCAGATCTGCCGCTGATCACGAGTTTTGCCCATCAAGCGGGTCTTGCGGTGGGAAATGCCCTCCTGTACCAGGAGATCGAGGACCAGCGCACAGAGCTCTCCTCGATCATTCACTCAATTCGAAATCCAATCATGGTGATCGACGAGGATGACAAGTTCATTGCGATCAACGGTACGGCTCAGGAGTTGTTCAGCCTCTCCGGTACCTTCGATTTCGGCACTCCGGTCCGTGGGCGCCTCCGCCCAAAGGAGCTCGAAGATCTTCTCCTCGAAGGAAAAGGGGTCGTTGATGTGACCGTCACCCGCCCCGATCCTCGCCACTTCAGGGCCAAGGCCGTGGTGCTAAGAGGCGAGAGTGGCGAAGTCCGGGGCAAGGTTCTCGTGATGGATGACATCACTGAGCAGCGGGAACTCGAGCAGCTAAAAGCTGACTTCGTAGCAGTCATCGGTCATGAGCTCCGCACACCGCTCACTCTCATAAAGGGATTCACCAGAACCCTGATGCGAAAGGACGCCAAGATCCCGGAAGCACGAAAGGAAGAAGCGCTCGAGACCATAGATGTTCAGACCCACAGGCTCGAACGCTTGATCGAGGATCTTCTCTTTGTCTCTTCGATCGAACAGCAGAGGCCCCCTCTCTATCTCGAGCAGTTCGATCTTGCCGAGGCTCTACGTGACGCTGTTGACAAACTGCGCTCAACGGCGCCAGACCGCGGAATCGTCTTGGACTGCGCATATGGGCGGCTAGGCGTGTGCCTGGACCGCTCCAAGATTGAGCAAATTCTCGGGCACCTTGTCGACAACGCCCTTAAGTATTCGGAAGATCAGGTAGAGATTCGCCTGATTGTCAAAGATGACGAAGTGCACATATCGGTCACAGACCACGGTGTCGGGATCTACTCGGGAGACATTCCTCGGCTGTTTCAGAAGTTCGGGCAGATCGACTCCACGAGCACTCGCTCCCACGGAGGTACTGGACTCGGTCTCTATATTTGCAAGCGCCTTGTAGAGGTGCACCAGGGTCACATCTGGTGCGAGAGCCAGCTAGGGCGTGGCTCAACGTTCACTTTCTCGCTCCCCATGAATCTCTCGGACGAGCAAGGCGTTCAATAGCGCGGCACTCTCGACGGCTCGTGAGGCGCTATCGCGAATTACCCGTCGAAAAGACAGGATTGGTCACCGCCACGAGCCGGCGACTAGCGTCGGCTTCACCGGCGTCGCCGAGTGCCCACAGCTCGGCCCTTAGCCATTTCGTTTCATCGCCAATCGGCCGGATCTCAAGAACTTCCTCGCCATCGTGTGCAAGCCACTCCTTCTCCGTCGCCGACCACCTGAGACAGAGGCTCAAGTCTCGAACCTCGCCAATGAGCCTGACCCGCAGCGGCTGATCAAACTCTACCGCCGCTCCACATCCAGGTGCCCAGCGCCCCGAGGGGTCCTGGACTTCGAGAGTCAGGAGCGCCGATGAAGGAGCTTCCGAAATCATGCAGCTGCCCCGTCTCACGCCCGCAAGAATTCCTTCAACCCCCGGACCGTCTGGGAGAACCCAGGTCGTCGGAGTGCCCATCGTGTGCCCCGGTCGGGCGTAAAGATCGTGGATATCCGAACCGCCGATTGCCGTCAGCCGATGCCCCTCATCCAGCAGGCGGCTCCAAAGCCCAATCGACTCCCAGTTCATCCAGAACCACGGAGCCTGCCACGCCTCTATTGCCGTTGCCCCCTTGGGAATGCCGTACTCCCAAGGGGGGCCAACCCGTTTCGGGTGGTTAATCGAGACTAGGGCCATCTTGCTCGACGCTCCGGAGATGATCTCCCCAACCCCGACGTCAGAATCTGTCCTGAAGTCCACGACTCGAGCCGGCTCGAAGACATTGAAGTGCCCTCGATACGTCGTGACCTCTTCCGCGCGAATCAACTTGACGTGAGTCAGATCGCTGAGGGCTTCGACCTCACGCCACTGGCTAGATGTGTTGTGATCCGATATCGCGAGGAAATCGAGCTTCAGCGCCTCTGCGACAGCTACGGCAGTTGCCACCGACATTGGGTGCTCTGAGTCATTCGAATGATCGGTATGGCAGTGGAAGTCTCCCCTCAGCCAGCCCCTATCTTCGAGGGGATTGGCGCTTGCGAGCTCCAGCACTCCGGGGATTTCGTGGGCTTCCCTACGCGCGTCGTCGAGCTCAACGCCAAGATCTCGCTTACCGCCACCGCACTTGACTGAGCGGCGAGTCACTCTGACCTTGACCACGATCTCGCATTCGCCTTCAACGACGTAAAGACCCAGGATGATTTGCCATCGGCCTGGCACTACAGCACCCGGGAGATACCCATGCGTGGCGACGTGACGAGATATGCAGAATTCCGATCGGGCGCTCCCGCTCCAACCCCTGAAGGCTTCTATCGTCGGAATCCCACCGTCGCATGGCTCAAAGGCGCCGATGTCAATCCTCGCGTTGCCATTCACCTCGTAGGAGACATGGAGTTCCGCTGCAAAGGCAGGCACGTCGACTGGGAGATAAATGTACCGCTGGCGCGCGGCCAGCTCATGTGTGACCGTAACCCGGTGCTCCTCCTCGAGAAGCACCCCTTTGCTCACCTGGATCCGGCTCCCGCTGATTCACAGTAAACAGCGAGGATGCGTTCGGCTTCCGCCTTGACGGCTTCCTTGAGGAAGTCCGGGCCGACCAACTCCGCACCTTTTCCCATGCGAATCAGAAGCTGCGTAATCCAAGGAACACCGGCCGCCCTCAACTCCACCGTGGCCCACCCATCATCTTCTGGCTTCACCGACACCAACTGGAAGTTGTCGCCAAACCAAGCCATGGGCCCCGGAGCCAGGCGCAATGTGACCGTGAACGCCTCATCGCCTGGGCCCGGCTCAGGTCGGACCGCGTCCGAGTAGGCACTCCTGTCGAAAGACTCCTCGCTCACTTGAAAGCTGCGGATCCCATCTAATCGGAAAACTCGGTAGTCGCGAGCCTCATGGCACCACGCGTACAGATACCATCGGCCGTCGTGAGCAAAGAGCTCGAGCGGATCAACCACCCTCACCGACTCGCGCTGGGACGCCACACCGAAGTACTCGATTTCGATCGATCGGAAGCCCGATATCGCAGTCGCCAAGTCATTGCGCAGGCGCTGGGGATCTGCGTTCAGGGCAACGTCGACCGCACCTCGCGCCGATGACTCATCGAGGACCGCTTCAACCTTCTCAAGGGCGCTCTTGAGGGCCGCCAGAGAGTCAACCCCTGGCATATCGAGCGCGCCCCGCCCGGCCGCCAGGACTCTCAGCGCCTCTCCACGAGTCAGACGCAGTGGCCTTTCGAAGTAGTCAACCGGGCTAATTACGACCTCATCGCCATCGATGTCGGCCCACATCAACTGGTCTGGCATGTAAGGGGCAACACCGCAGACCATGATCAGGTTGATATCTCTGACCAACTGTTGACGCGTCACGTCGAAGCGCTTGCACACCTCATCGACTTTCACACCCGGATGTTCGACCACCCATGGAACCATCACAAGTAGCCGGCTCAACCGGTCTTGGCTAGTACTCACTTCACAAGCGCCTTTAGGTGCTCCACCAATCCCGATCTGAGTGACTCAGGCTCGATGACTTCGGCATCAACACCGAAGCTCAAAATCGACTCGATCAGATTCGCCGGCTCAGCGACGGTGAGCGTCATGAGGATGCCGTCACCATCGTCGGAGAACTCGCCTGCCGACCGAAAGACGTTCTTGGCGCGCCAGACAACGTCCGGGCTAAAGCGGACTTTCACTTCCACATCGCCCTCCCCAAAGGTCCATGGCCCTCCGGCGATCTGGGCGCGAATATCGGGGCGGGATTTGACTTCAAACGCACCGGCCGGTCCGGAACTGACTTCGCTCGTCACCCGGTCAACCCTGTAGATGCGGAGTGCATCTTTGTCGAGGTCGGTGCCTCCGATATACCAATGGCCGGCAACGTTAGCCAACGACAGCGGCCGCAGCTTTCTCACGGAATCCTCGCCGCCCGGGGTCCGGTAGCGGAACGTGACCTCTCGTCGCTCGGTGATCGCCGCGAAGAATTCAAGCGTGATCTCGTCGACATCAACGCTTGCCCCTATTGCTGGGTCTTTGGCCTCCGCGACAGCATCGAGCCCCAGCTTCATCGGGGAGAGGCCCAAGCCATCGGCACCCGCAAGTGCCCCTTCTACGTGAACCAGCTCAATGGCAAGCATCAACGCCGCCTGCTCATCAGGTGTGAGCTGCGGATCTCGCATCCAGTATTGGCCCTCGTCAATGAAGTACGCGTCGACTATGCCTGCGTCGGCCTCGATCTTGATGACCTCAAGCGGGATCTCGAGCTCACGCAGCGTTTCCTTGTCGCGCTCAAACATGCGTCTGAAGCTGTCGAGGCTCCCCTGCTCATACCCAGGGATCTTGTCCCTGATCTCCTCAGCCGTCCGAGGTTGCCTTGAGTCGAGCAAGTACGCCGTCAGGTTCATGAGGCGCTCAATGCGGGACAAGTCCAGACCCCCTAATCATCACGCAGTATCTGCGCCGGCCACGCATTTCCCATTGCCTCCCTGCAACCTCTGGCTCGTCAAAGTGACTCGATCAACCGGTCGACCCGCTCATCGACTGACTTGAACGGGTCCTTGCACAAGACAGTTCGCTGGGCCTGATCGTTCAACTTAAGGTGCACCCAGTCAACAGTGAAGTCACGTTTCCGTTCCTTTGCCCGCTTTATGAATTCGCCACGCAACTTCGCCCTTGTGGTCTGAGGCGCGTGGCGCACTGCATCGTCGATTTCCCCGTCCGTCACCACGCGATCAACCTTGTCTCGCCTCTCCAGCGCGTAATAGAGGCCTCGCCTATGGCTGACATCGTGGTAGGCAAGATCGAGCAAGGCGACTTTCGAGTCTGTGAGATCCAAGCCATGGCGCTGCCGATACGCCTCAATCAAGTGATACTTGGCGACCCAATCGCACTCTCGGTCGAGACTGAGTGGATCCTTTTTCAGGCCGATGAGGCAGTGCTCCCACATTTGCAGGGCTTGCTCCTCCAGCGGTGGCAGCGGGTTTGTGGAGGCAAACCGCAGAGCTCTCTCCAAGTACTCGCCCTGAATCTCAAGTGAGCTGGCCTCACGCCCGTTGGCAAGGCGCACCTTCCTGGTGCACGTCATGTCATGGGAAATCTCGCGAATCGCGCGAATCGGATTCTCCAGGGTCATGTCGCGCATGACCACATCGCTCTCGAGCATCCGAAGAAGCACCGCTGTCGTGCCAACCTTGACGAAGGTCGCGTATTCACTCATGTTCGAATCGCCAACGATCACATGAAGGCGGCGATAGTGCTCAGCATCTGCATGAGGTTCGTCCCTCGTGTTGATGATGGGCCTGCTGCGAGTCGTCGCCGAGGAGACGCCTTCCCAAATGTGCTCTGCGCGTTGACTGATGCAATACATCGCCCCGCGGGCCGTCTGCAGCACTTTCCCGGCGCCCGCGAATACTTGGCGCGTCACAAGAAACGGAATAAGCGCGTCGGCATACCTCTGGAATTCCCCTTTCCGGATCATCAGGTAGTTCTCGTGACAGCCGTAGCTGTTACCGGCAGAGTCAGTGTTGTTCTTGAAGATGAAAATCTGCCCCCGAATACCCTCCTCGGCCAGGCGATCTTCTGCAGTGCTCTGGAGATGCTCGAGAATTCGCTCTCCTGCCTTGTCGTGACAGACGAGGTCATAAATCGAATCACACTCAGGGGTTGCATATTCGGGATGTGATCCGACATCGAGATAGAGCCTGGAGCCGTTCTCGAGGAAGACGTTTGAACTGCGCCCCCAAGAGACAACGCGGCGAAACAGATAGCGGGCAACTTCATCGGGACTTAGACGCCGCTGGCCGCGGAGCGTGCACGTGACCCCGTACTCGTTCTCCAGGCCAAAGATCCGCCTGCTCAAGCTCTTGTGCTCAACGGGTTTGGCCGTGCTACTCAAAGCGCCTGGGACGCCACCCCAGATCAAAGGTTCCATTTGCCCATTATCCCCCCGATCAGCAATCTCCTACGCAATATGGCTGGCCGGAACGGGCAAGGTCCCGCGCCTCTCTGTTGGGATGAGCTAGAAGAGCCCCGCAACCTCATCGGCCCGGAATCGGCGAAACTTCCTGCGTTCGAGGTCGCGTTCGAGGACTCCGACCTCTAAGGAGGACGCCGTCAGTGCCCGCTCTGAATCCGCCGCCTCTAGGGCTCGCCGGGCCAGGCTGAAAGCCTCGGACATGCTCAGGCCTGTCTTGAACCTCCCCTCGAGATAGGACTCAACGACCTCAGCTTGCCCACCCATCACCGCGAAACCGACTTCGTCCTCGAGTGTGCCGTCGTAATAGACGTGGTACATCTCGTTTGACTCGGTGCTGTCGCCGACCTCGCAGAGAAGGAGCTCCACCTCGAATGGCTTCAACTCCGTTGTGAAGATCGTGCCGAGCTGCTGCGCATAGACGTTCGCGAGGGCTCTTGCGTTGACGTCCTCACGTGAATTCGCGAACCCCGTCATGTCTGCGAGGCGTACCCCGGCGACCCGAAGCGTTTCGAACTCGTTGTAACGCCCAACCGCTGCGAAGGCAATTCTGTCGTAGACCTCGCTGATCTTGTTGAGTGAACCACTCGGATTCTCCGCAACAATCAAGATCCCGTCGCCGTACTCGATGGCCACTAGGGACCTACCACGCGCAATGCCCTTGCGCGCAAAATCGGCCTTGTCCTTGGTGATCTGTTCAGGCGATACGTAGAACGGCAAGGTCACTTCTCATCGCCGCCTTCGCCATCCGGGTGGGCGTCGCTCTTGCCCCTGCCCTTCTTCGAAGCGCCGGTCCCTTTCCCTGACGGCGCCTTAGACGGCTGGCGTTTCCGGCTCGAGGATCTCGGGCGGTGGCCGCCTCGCTCTGCGCCAAGTACTTCACCAAAACGTTCTGCCACTACGTTTTCGGGTATTGCGCGAAAGCCCCCTGAGTCGATCGAGGCCACCGTGGGGTAGATACCGCGCGCCAGATCGGGGCCGCCTGTTCCGGAATCCTCATCGGCGGCTTCGTACAGAGCGCCTGTCGCGACTCTCACTGCGTCTTCTTCGCTCAATCCTTCTTCGAAGTGCTGTTTGATATAGCTTCGAGCTATGCGACCGCCTGACCCTTCGGCGTGATAATCACTCTCCTCGTAACGCCCCCCGGTCACGTCGTACTTGAAGATCCTGCCGACGCCGCGGCGCAAGTCGAAGCCCGCGAAAATGGGAACGACGACCAGACCTTGGACCGCGAGCGCGAAGTTGTTCCTAATCAGGGTGGCGAGGCGATTTGCCTTACCCTCCAACGAAAGTCGGTCGCCCTGGACCTTTTCGTAGTGCTCCAGCTCGGTTTGGAAGAGCCTGACCATTTCGAGCGCCGGCCCAGCCGCACCGGCGATCGCAACCCCCGAGAAATCGTCCGCAAGAAACACCTTCTCGATAGATCGATGGGCGATGAAGGATCCCTCCGTTGCACGCCGATCGCCTGCTATGACGACACCAAGGTCATACCGCAACGAGAGGACGGTTGTTCCCTCGGCGATCTCGAGCCCGTGCGACTCACACTCATTGCCGACTAGATCTGGACGCTCCCGCCTCAGCATCTCGTAGAAACTCGCCGTGACGTCTACGTGAGCGGGAAACCCCGGTTCGGGCCTCGAACCTCGGCCCTGACGGCTGGCCATGATCCCCTACTCGCCACCCTTTTGAATGTAGTTCCTCACGAACTCCTCAGCGTTCTCCTCGAGAACCTCATCAATCTCATCTAGGAGCTCGTCGATGTCTTCCTTCAGCTCGGAGCGCGCGTCTACAGAACGGTCCTCCGACTCAGAGGATGTTTCCTCTTGCTTTGAACTCTTCTTGCGCTTCTGAATTCCTTCGGACATAGGAACACTCCTGCCGACACTCGCAACTCTCAGTATCCGATATCGGCGTCAGATTCGACGCACCTTCAGCGCGCCAGATTCACAATTCTCTCGCGAAACCGGGCATTTCCCAAACATAAAGACGCCAATGCCTCAATCTGAGCAGTCAGGAGGCAATCTCGTCTAGCAGTTCTGCTGCGCTGTCGCACGAATCGATGAGATCGCCAACGTGGGTCTTCGTGCCCCTCAGAGGGTCCATCATGGGAACCCGTCGAAGTGGGTCCTCGCCAAGATCAAAGACCATGCTGTCCCAGTTGGCGGCAGCAATCGAGCCCGCGAACCTCTCGATACAACGCCCCCTGAAGTACGCCCGCGTGTTTTCCGGAGGATGTCTAACTGCTTCCTCGACGGCATCCGGAGATGTCAACCGCGCCACGCGACCTTGTGAGAGCAGCTTGAAATACAGACCGCGCTCCGGGCGTAAATCGTGATATTGGAGATCGATGAGGCGCATCTTCGGGTCGCTCCAGCCTATTCCGTGGCGATCCTTGTATCCCTCGAGCATCTTGTATTTCGCCACCCAGTCGAGATCTTCTCCGAGCCCCAAAGGGTCGATTTCCAGCTGAGTGAGGATTCTTTCCCACTCTGACATCAGCTTCTCTCGCTCTGGGTCCGGTACCTGGCCCTCAGCCCACTTCCTCGCCAGTTCGAGATACTCCCACTGCACCTGCACCGGAGTCACCGTCGAGCCGTCAGGCCGACGAAGCAAGGTCTTGCAGGTGATGTCATGACTGACGATTTGCATAGCGGCAACCGGCGACTCAATTGCCAAGTCCTTGTCAATGAAATCGTCCTCGATCAAATCGAGAATGAGTGCCGTCGTACCCACCTTCAAGTACGTGGGCATCTCGCACATGTTTGCGTCTCCGACAATCACATGAAGCCGCCTGAAACGCTCCGGGTCGGCATGGCTTTCATCTCGCGTATTGATGATTGGGCGCTTCAGGGTCGTCTCGAGCCCGATTTCCTCCTCAAAGAAATCCGCCCGCTGGGAAATTTGGTAGGCAACTTCGGGCGCACCGTGTTCAGAACCAACCTTTCCGGAGCCGGCGAACACCTGGCGAGTGACAAAGAAGGGAATTAGCACCTCGGCAATCCGACGGAAGGGGACTTCACGGGCCATCAGATAGTTCTCATGACATCCGTAGCTATTGCCTTTGCCATCGGAGTTGTTCTTGTGAACGAGGAACTCGCGCTCCTCGGGCATCAGCGCCTCTGCAGCAGCCATCGCCCTTTGCAGGATCAGCGTCCCGGCCGTGTCGTGAGTGACTAGATCCTGCAGCGTCACGCACTCAGGTGTTGAGTACTCAGGATGCGCGTGATCCACATAGAAACGCGCACCGTTTGTCAGAACCACATTCGCGAGGGTGGTCTCAACCTCGGGGGCCATGGCAAATGGCAGATACCCCCGCGCGTCCTTTTCGGGGTGCTCATCCTCGAAATCCCAATTGACCGGGGGAAGATGCACAGCGGCATAGCCATTCACCAACAGACTGGAGCCTATGACGGGATTGAACTCAGCAACCCCGCGCATTGAGATGCCGAATTCAGTCTCTGTACCGAATACCTTGGTGATTGCCATGCCTTAGTGGTCAGGACCTAGAGATACTGGCCGGTGTTGATGCGCTCAATTGAGCGCCCGCCCTCTTCATCGACTCCCGTCTTGACCAGCGTCCTGACGTAGACAATCCGCTCGCCCTTCTTGCCGGAGATCTTCGCCCAGTCGTCGGGGTTGGTCGTATTGGGAAGGTCCTCGTGCTCGCGGAATTCTTGCTTGACCGCGCGGCTCAAGTCGTCAGTCCTGATTCCCCTCTCCCCGGACTCGATCAGTCGCTTGATCGCCTCCTTCTTGGCTCTCCGTACGATGTTCTCGATCATCGCCCCAGACGCGAAGTCCTTGAAGAAGAGAACCTCCTTGTCGCCGTTGGCGTAGGTGACCTCCAGAAAGCGATTCTCATCTCCAGTCGAGTACATCTCAGGCACAACGCTGTCGACCATGTGAGCAATGACTGCCTTGACGTCGCCGCTCTCCTGCTCAAGTTCCTTTTCGTGAAATGGGAGATCCTCGGTCAAGTACTTGCGGAAGATCTCCTTTGCTCCGCTGACGTCGGGCCGGTTGATCTTGATCTTCACGTCAAGCCGGCCCGGCCTGAGAATCGCCGGGTCTATCAAGTCCTCACGGTTTGATGCCCCGACCACAATCACGTTCTTGAGCGATTCGACGCCGTCAATCTCAGATAGCAGCTGAGGCACTATGGTCGTCTCGATATCGGAGCTGATTCCCGACCCCCGGGTTCGGAACAGCGAGTCCATTTCATCGAAGAAGACGATCACAGGAACGCCCTCGTCACTCTTCTCCCTGGCCCGCTGGAAGATCAGCCGAATTTGTCTCTCAGTCTCGCCGACGTACTTATTGAGTAGTTCCGGACCCTTCACGTTGAGGAAGTAGCTCCTCGCATCGCTTCGTCCGCTCTTTGCGGCGACCTTCTTCGCGAGGCTGCTCGCCACCGCCTTAGCTATGAGAGTCTTCCCGCATCCGGGAGGACCGTAAAGCAGCACGCCCTTTGGTGCCGGCAACCTGTGCTCCGCGTATAGATCTCCATGGAGGAATGGCAGTTCGACCGCGTCTTGAATCGCCTCGATTTGGTCAGCTAGGCCGCCAATGTCGTCGTATCCGACATCAGGGATCTCTTCCAATACAAGCTCTTCGACCTCTGGCCTAGGAAGGCGCTCGAGCAGATGACCCGAGCGCGAATCCAGCCTCGCTGAATCGCCCGCATGAAGCGGAACCTCACTGAGCGCGTCAGAGACTTCTACAACCTTTTCGTCGTCGGTGTTGCCAATGACAATGGCCCGCCCGTCGTCAAGGATCTCCTTGATTGTTACCAGTTCGCCCTGACGCTCGAATTCTCGAACTCCGATGAGACTCATGGCGTCGTTCAGAAGAACCTCTTGACCGCCTCTCAGAGCGTCAAGATCGATCTCCGGAAGGACACTTACTCGGAATTTGCGACCGCTCGCAGCGACTATGGCGGTTCCGTCGGTGTCCGGAGAAATGAAGACACCGTAGCTGGCCGGCGGCGAAGTGAGCTTCTCGATCTCCTCTCGTAGCGCCGAGATGTGCCCCCTCGCCTCGCGCAATGTCGCGCTGAGCTTCTCATTTTGGTTGGCGAGTTGGTTTGCGCGACCGCTCAGCTCCAAGACCCGTGCTTCGAGGTTGCGAATACGCCTGGGGGCCGATTCGCCAGCCGCCTCCCGAATCGTGACCGTTTCGTCGAGTTCTGCCTCACCACCACTGGAATCCGGTCGGCTCGGTTCACCTCTTGGCGTGTCCGCTGACATGTCCTCACACTCCTTGGGGTGACGACTGCACCCTCGACGCGAACGGCACCGCGCTCGGCGACACTACTTGAGGTCATGCTTCGGCGGCGCCGTGTCCGCGAGTACAGATGAGTCTATACCGGTGCCGCACGGCCGAAGACGCACCTAGAAGCCCAACTCTGACAGCCTCCATTGCCGGTATTTCCGTTGCCGGTCCCCATGATGCAAAATGCACACGAACGGCAAGTAGCTGTGGTGGCCGGTTCAGCCCGTGCTCTGCGCTATCTCGCCATGATGGAAGCTCTAGAAGAAGAGAAAGACTGATTCATGAAGGTTTGGATTGACCAGGATCTCTGCACCGGCGACGGGCTCTGCGAAGAAATCGCGCCCGATGTCTTTGCACTCCTGGATGACGGGCTCGCCTATGTAAAAGATGGCGACAAGATCCTCAGTGACCCAGGCGGCGCAGAAGCCGTTGCTCCAGTACCGGATGGCCAAGAAGAGGCAACGATCGAGGCCGCAGAAGAGTGTCCGGGTGAGTGCATCTTCATAGAGCCGTAACCGCAGCATCCCAGCTCATCAAGGACACTTGGTGAGCTGGGCAAACTAGTCGACTTCACCCGCCAGTCGTCTGGCGGAGACGAGAAATCCTGTATGTCCGACCATGCGATGCTCGGGCCTTACGGACATTCCTTCGACGTGCCACGATCGGGCAAGAATCTCTACTGACTCAACCATGCCGAACCCGTGATCGCGCAGCGCCTCGACGACCTGGGAGACTTGCGGGACCGTCGGCAAGTAGCACAGAACAATGCCACCGGGCCGGAGACCTGGAGTGATCGCAGGCAGCGCCCCCCAGGGGTCCGGTAGATCCAGAACTATCCGGTCAAAATCGTTGCTGTCTATCCCATCGCAGATGTCGCCGATCCGGACCTCGTGATTTATCGGCGTACACCCCAGGAAGTCCGCGATGTTCTTGAGGCCGCGCGCAGCGTGATCATCTCGCATCTCGTAGGTCACCAATGATCCTTCGGAGCCAATGGCTCTCAGAAGCGTGAGGCTCAGGGCTCCCGATCCAAGCCCTGCCTCGAGGACCCGCATGCCCGGCTCAATATCAGCGAGCATGATGATTGGTCCGAGATCCTTTGGGTAAATCACCTGAGCACCGCGGGGCATCTTCAGGATGTAGTCCGAGAGAGTCGGTCGCACCGCGAGCAGGCGGCTTCCCCCAGAAGTTCTCACAGTCACGCCTGGCTCCAGCCCGATTACCGAATCATGTTCGATGATCCCGGTGTGTAGATGGAACGAATGCCCCTCGGCAAGCTTCACCATGTACCGGCGCTGCTTTGAGTCAATGAACATCACCAGATCCCCAGGTGCCATCAAGTCGTCAGCCATCGGAGAAACCTGAATGTCGGCTCTTCGGCTTCAACCTGCAGTAAGCGCACTCGGCGTCGTCTGCCGCAGGCGTTGGGGATGCGCAGACTCTGCACGAGACAAGTCTGACCTCTTCGTCAGCCCCGAAGAACCGCTCCCTGCCGTGACTCAAGAATCCGCCCAGGAACATTTGCCTTGTCCCGGGTGAGAAGTCCTCGAGAACACTTAGGGCCGCCTTGTAGGCGAGTCCCGTGTTCCCTGCCGCCATCGGACACTCATCCACAATGTAGTCAATACCCGAGAGCACGCAATAAGCTGCCGTCTCTCTCTCCCCCAGCCTTATTAGCGGCTTGATCTTGCGCACAAATCCGTCGTTAGTCGCCGGAAGCACTGCTCCCTGGCGAGCAACGTACTCCACCTGCCAATGGAGCAGGTTTCCGAGCAAAGTGGCGGACTCGTCATCGAGGTTATGGCCAGTCGCAATCGCGTCGAATCCGCCTTCGGATGCGACCTTGTTGAACCAATGACGCTTGGAGATCCCACACACCGAGCAAGGCGGGCGATGTGAGCTGCGAGCTCCTCCGGAAACGTCGAATCCTGCGTCTTCAGTTAGGTCGACGATTTTCAGCTCAAGATTTCGCGTGTTTGCGAAATCGACAGCGAACTTGTGCGAGCGCTCGGAATACTCCCCAATCCCAAGGTCTATGTAGAGCCCTGACGTCGCGTAGCCAAGATCGGTGAGGATCGCCCACAGAGCCAATGAGTCCTTGCCACCTGAAATCGCGACGAGAATGTGCTCGCGCTCGAGGCACATGTCGTGTTCCTT
Source organism: Acidobacteriota bacterium (assembly GCA_003577105.1). GTDB lineage: Bacteria > Actinomycetota > Acidimicrobiia > ATN3 > ATN3 > ATN3. Next base: position 128,054 of record QEUQ01000002.1, read on the forward strand.
GATTGCCTTTGCCACCTGCCGATTGCAGTGCTCCAAGAAACAGTCACGGCAGAAAGCTGCGTTGTGCCGCCGGATCTCAATGACTGCTGCTTCCCGGCACTTACGGCACTTCAACTCGCGCCCCCCGACACCACGGGCCTGAGTTCAATTTCGTCATCGTCGCTGACACGTTGGTCCTTCGTGAGAAGTGAGTCGCCCCTGATCACAATCACCGAGTCCGGGTGAACGCCAAGGCGCGCCAGTAGCGCTCCGACGGTCCTGACGTCGTCGAGCTCCTCAATTCGATCTGGATTTCGCATCTTGACTTTCAAGGTGACTCATTTCTCAAGCTAGCCCCTCACATCGAGCTTTATCGAGTGGATATGCTCCGGCGGCGGAGCGCAGGTAGCGCATACACTCCTGGGATTCCGCGAGCGTCAATGCAGGGCGAGAAAGTACTCCAGTTGCTCAAGAAGATCGTAACCGGACAACTCAAGCAGGGACTCAGAACGAGCGACACTCAGCGGATTTCCGTTGCGCTCATCGGGATCGGGCTGTTGATCTTCCTTCGTCTTGTCCGGGGGGGCGAAAAGCAGAAGATCTATTCTCGTGAGCTTAGGTCCGGAGAGGCTATACAACTCCGAATGAGGCCTCGCCCCTAATAACCAAACGTTCGGGGAAGAACGGTCAATTCGACTTGATCTCCAGAATCATTGACTTCTTCTTGCCGCCCCGCCGCCCGATTGCGTAGGCCAGCCCCAAGAGCACAAGCACGATCGCAACAATCGCCGGTACGGCGAGAGCCTTTGCCTCGCCGACGTCGCTCTCGATCCCGCCCTGGATCTCCCGAATCTTCTTCTCGATGTCATCCCGAGTGATCCGGTCACTCACCGATCTCACCGCCTGACCCTCCCGCCTGTCTGGACCAAATCAGATAGAGCGTCGCCCCTAGCATTGCCACGGCGAGAACATAGGGCACCGCGGACAAGACCCCTCTCGACATGAAATCAAGGTATCGCTCCACGATGCGCAAGAACCCCAGACTGAAGAAGATTGCGGACATGCCGAAGACGACAGCTGCTCCAACGCCAAGCCCGAAACGCTTGCCAAGCGTGCGAAGCGGATCAACCGTCTCCTGCTTGATATAGGACTTGACGAGATCGATCAGTTCCTCGACTTGTCCGTATGTTGATTTGGGTTCACTCAATCTTTCGATGCCTTACTCATGAGACACGGACCCCTTCGCCTTCTGGCAACCGCCAGAACTCGCGTCACTGCCGCCAATGCTAACCGCCGCCTCCCGTCGAATTCCCAAGTGCCGGTGGTCCAGAATCTGATGGGTAATCAACCAACATGCGCGCTATGGCGTCCTCGGCACCGATCCGAACCCTGTCCGCTTTAGGGACGCTCAAGACAAAAGCGAAGACAAGGCGCTCATCCGAATCCTCCTGAACATATCCGGAGAGCGCGGCCACGTCGTTTAGCGATCCCGTCTTAGCCTTCAGTTTTGCCTCGACAGGAGTGCCGACAAAGCGCTTCTTCAGTGTGCCGGAGACGCCTGCTACTGCGAGCGACTTCTCGAAATCCTCCGCAAAGGGTGTAGCAAGCATGGCCACTAGCAGGTCCGAGAGCGTCCGACATTTCGAAGCGTTGCGCGAGAGCCCCGAGCCATCACTCAATGTGAGGCCCTCCATGTCAACGCGTAATGACTGTATGGCTTCTCTCATGACCTCGACCCCTCTTTCGGTCGACCCGGCACCGCCGGATGCAGCGCCGAGATACTTGAGAAGCATTTCCGCAGCGAAGTTATCTGACTCCTCGTTGATTTCGGTCACTATCTGGACCATCGGCGCAGACTCGACTGAAGCAATCTCTTTGGCTCCTTCAGGCGCGGGTCCGCTAGTCGGTGCCCCTCCGATGGTTACGCCCCTCTCGCGCAGCAGGCGCGTAAGTTCCGCTGCCCCAGCGGTCGCCGGATTGTCAACAAAGGTCGGGTTGTTCTTGGGTGCAGTCGCCCAGTCCTTGATATTTCGATTCACGGACAACCCCGAAATCGGTGGAATTACCTTTTGTGCTATCAAGTCCCTCGAGTGGGTACCGACAATCGCGTTGGCGTCGAAAACCCTTGCGTCACCAATCACCTGCGGAACGCTCTTCACACCGGCGGCAACCACGGAATCCGCGAGTGCCGCGAGCGACGTGGTCGGACGCTGAACCTCCTGAGACTCCTCCCAGGCCTTGAATTCGAGAGTACTTAGATATGGATCTCCCCCACCCACGAGCCATAGCCCGCCCGGCACCCTCCCGTCTGGACCAACATTGCCCACGACAGATGTCTTGATCCTGCTCTCAGGGCCCAGTTTCAGCAATGCGGCTGCTGTGAGAAACAGCTTCGTATTAGACGCGATCGCACGTGCCTCCGAGTCGCCGCGCGAATAGATAGTTGCGCCCCACTCGGTTCGTATATCCAGACATGCGGGTAGTCCGCTGAGCTCTCGCGAGTTCATTGCCGTCGCGGCTCGCTCGCGCATCGTCAAGGCTGAAAGAGCTGCGCCGACCGACTCAGACGACCTCGCGAGCGAAATCAGTGGTCCAGACGAATCACCGAACTCAACCGCGCTCCTTTCCGGCCTGCGAAGAATGCCTGCCACACCAACGGAGGTACCCGCGACAACGATTGTTGCAAGCGCAATTCTCGTCACCAGGCGCAGGGAATTCCTGAGCCGGCGCGAGGAAATTCTCTGGTCAGTCATTGCGGCGCAATCTCACGCTTCAAGAGGTAGGGCCTAGGCTCTCTCGCTGATCACCCAGGTGCTGCTCGCCTTGGCCACTGCGCGCTCCTCCGGATCTCGTACCGTTGCCTCGGCAAACGCAAGGCGGTTTCCTATCTGAACGATTACGCCTTCACAAGTCAGACGCACTCCTGACTTGATAGCTCTCAGGTAGGAGACTTTCGCCTCCGCCGTGAAGACCAGCGCCTTTCGGCCATCAAGAGCCGTTACCACGGTGGAAGCCATCGTGGTGTCCGCAAACGCGCTCACTGAACCCCCTTGCACTACGCCGGCGGGATTCTCCCAGCGCTCATCTGGGATCCATTCCCAGACCGTCCTCCCCGGCTCCTTTTCGACAAGATTGAATCCGTAGGTGACGTCACAGTTAGGAGGGATCTTCAGCTTGGTCATCGCCTCAATTTCCTTCTTCGATCGCGTGCCCGGGCTATTCAAAACGGACACAGCGCCCGCCGATTTGTCCGTCATCACGGCTGTCGAGCATCGCTATCATGCACTCCATGTCACCAAGCGACGCGTCAGGCGCCATTGGGCTGCCGTCCTTCTTCAACACGCGCGGCCGAAAGGTCGAACCCCTGACCATCGCTGAGCCAGGACGCGCATCCATCTATACCTGCGGGCCCACGGTTTATCGCTATGCGCATCTCGGCAATCTTCGGAGCTTCTTGCTAGCTGACCTAGTGGTGCGGATCTGCCAATTCGCGGGGTTGAAAACCAGGCAAGTCGTGAACATCACCGACATCGGCCATATGACAGATGAAGTCACCGGTGAAGGGGACGACAAGATCCTGCTGGCCGCAGAGGTCGAAGGCAAGTCTCCGTCGGAGATTGCAGATTTCTACACGGGGGCGTTTCTCGATGACTGCGCCCTCGCCGGCATGACTCCTGCAGACGACTATCCGCGCGCAAGCAAGCATATCTCCGAGATGATCGAGCTCATCGAGTGCCTGTTGGACAAAGGGAATGCGTACGTCTCCGGCGGGAGCGTCTATTTCGACGTGTCGACGTTCCCTGGCTATGGCTCCCTTAGCGGCAACTCTCTCAAGCAACTCAAACCCGGGCACAGGAAAGTGGTTACCGATCCACAGAAGCGACGCGCCGAGGACTTCCTCCTATGGAAGGCGGCCGGACCGCGCCGGCTGGTCAAGTTTCCCAGCCCGTGGAGCGAAGGTTATCCGGGATGGCATATCGAGTGCTCCGCGATGTCACTCAAGTTGTTGGGAGATCGGATAGACATTCATACCGCAGGTATCGACCTGGTTTTTCCGCATCACGAGGACGAGATCGCCCAGAGCGATGCTGCCACGGGGCACAGGGTTGTGGGTCACTGGATTCACGGCGAACATCTGCTAATGAGCGGCAACAAGATGGCGAAGTCTGCCGGCAACACACTGCGGATGACCGACATTGCGGAGTCTGGTCTTGATCCGCTCGCCTTTCGCCTCTTGATGTTTGGCGCGCGTTACCGTAAGCAAGTTCACTTTTCGATGGAGGCTCTAGAAGCGGCGGACACGTCACTCACCCGGCTGCGTCGCGCCTTCGGCGACCTCGGCGAGCCGCTGCCCCTAGATGAGCTCGAGATGTCTTCGTCGGCCACTCGGGCACATGAAGAGTTCTCTAAAGCGGTAATGAGCGACATTGACACGGCGACAGCTGTTCGAGTGCTCTATTCCACCGCCAGCAACCGCTCGATCCCCAGCATTCAACGTGTCTCCCTCGCTGCAGCCTGGGACCGAATTCTCGGCCTGAACCTAACCGACACCCAGAGCACTCACACACCTGAACCGAAGATCTCCGGTGAGGAAGTGCTAGAGCTCATCAAAGCGCGCGATGCGGCAAGGGCAAGCCGCGATTTTACGGAAGCGGACCGCATTCGCGACAGGCTTGCAGAGGCGGGCGTAGTGCTAACTGACACCCCTGCAGGCACCGACTGGTATCACGGCTAGGTGCCGCTGGCACCTCTCCGATAGGAGATCCGAATGCGCTAACGAAGCAGGCGCGACCCTCGGCGCGCCATGCAAGATAGGAGCCCCACAACAGAAACGAGGCAATCAGATGCCGTCATCTGGTCTACAAGAAATGCGCCACTGGCTCGAGCCAGTCGCCGCGACCGTCTATTTCAACCCCGAACCGAACAGCGCGTACATCGAGCTGGGGCTCAACATCATGGAAGGCTATTTCTGTAGCCGTTCAGCGGCCATGGGAAAGGCTGACGGTGCCGTCGTCGCATCGGTTTTCGGATTCTTCAAGACAGAGCTAGCAATCGCCTCAATCGAGGCTGGCTGGTCCAAGACCGATCCGGAGACCCTCATCCAAGCAAGAACGGCCGGTGCGGCAGCGGCACTTCGGCGCCTTCTTGACGAGCCCGAGCAGCCGCGCGCAGTAGAGATACTCCTACCCGCGATGCTCGAAGCTCCGTCTGAAGGGCGCCCCCTCTTCGTCGCGTGGCGAGACCTAGAACTGCCCGATGATCCGGTCGAACAACTTTGGCGCGTCCTCGATCTCTTCCGCGAGCACCGATTCGCCGGCCATCTCGCTGCGTGGACGTCGACTGGAATAGGCCCCAGAGAGGCCAGCTTGCTAAGCGAGGCCTGGTGGGGACTCCCCCCGAGAACATATGCGCGCACCTTCGGGTGGACCTCCGAAGAACTCGACGAGGGCCTTGAAGTTATTGAAGCCACCGGGCTCACGGCGGGCGGCAAGATAACCGCCGTAGGAAAGACCCTCCGCGATGAAGTCGAGAATTTGACTGACCGCTCCCAAGCCGCGATCGAACGAGCGCTTGGCGAGGGGCCACTTGAAGAACTAACGGCGATTCTCAAGCCCCTGTGCGAGCAAGTCCTAAGTAAGGGCGGCTATCCGATGCGATTTCCACGACCTGACGAACGACCCAGCGCGACTGACGAGGAGAAATGACAAAGCCAGCAGATCCCATTGCTGGACTTCGGATGCCCCTATCCGAAGCGATGGAGACCCAGCGCTCAATCAGGCGGCTTAGCCCGGATCCCGTCGACGACGAGATCATCCTGCGCCTGATTGAACTAGGCACAAAGGCTCCTACCGGATCGAATTTTCAGAATTGGGAATTCGTTGTCATCAAGGATCAAACCCTCAAGGCGCGAATCGGCACCCTCTACGAACAAGCATGGAAAATCTATGGGCGGGCAGGACGCGCCTTGCGCAAGGGAGACGAAGCGGCGGCGCGGAGCATGGCTGCCGTCGAGTGGCAGATCGAACACTTCGAAGAGGTCCCGATTCTCATCGTGGCCTGTCTCCGAGGTTCGCGGGCACCTTTCTTGCCGGTTCCTCCGGTTGTAGCAGCCACCTACTACGGCTCAATATTCCCCAGCATCCAGAACATCCTCCTCGGCGCGAGAGCGATGGGACTGGGAGCGGGCATTGTCACTCTGCCGCTTTGGAGCACGACTCGAATCCGTAGACTTCTCAAGATGCCAATCGCGGTCCTGCCATGCGCGATCCTCCCCGTCGGCTGGCCAATCGGGCGATACGGACCAACGCATCGCCGGCCGCCGGGTGAGATTACCCACCTAGACACCTACGGGAACATGCCTTGGAAGACTTGACCGGCAAGCGCGTGCTCCTGGTCGAGGACTCGGCTACAGCGAGCCAAATGATCACCGCGACACTGAACAGTGTCGGCCTACAGGTGGATCACGCCGATACCGGGCCTACCGCTCTCGAACTCGCTCAACGCTCCAATCCCAATTGCATACTCCTAGACGTGGAGCTCCCGGGGGGAATGTCAGGGTTCGAGATCTGTGCTGCACTGAGCGAACTCGATTTGCCACTTCTGCCGCCCGTCATTTTCATCACAGCCAAGGAGGGCGACGACAACAAGCGTCGCGCATTGGCCCTGGGCGCCTATGGCTTTCTGGTGAAGCCTTTCGAGGAGCCAGAGCTCATTGCCAGAGTGACGGGCGCACTCCGGATACAGAGCCTCCAGATCGAACTTGCTGAAGCCCGCTCACAAATTGACAGGATGAGCCGTATCGATCCTGTAACCGGCGCACTGAATCGAACGCATCTCGCAGAGGCGCTTGGCCACGCCTGCTCGGTCGCCGACCGGTACGGGCGTCCGCTCTCGATTCTGCTGGGCGATATAGATCATTTGCGAGTGATCAACGACCGCCTCGGCCTCGTCGCAGGCGACCGCATTCTGCGTCGCTTTTCGGCACTCATGGCCCAGGCATGCAGGGATGCCGACACAGCTGGCCGATTTGGGAGCGGCGAGTTCCTCGTCATCTGCCCCGAAACCGACGTCGGGGGTGCCTCTGTTCTCGCCGGACGAATACGGGCAGGCACCGAAGCCACCGTAGGAACTGATATTACGTCAGCACCTGTCACTGCCAGTTTTGGGTGTGCAGAGCAGGCCCCCGGAGAAGGCGCCGAACACCTCTTGTCAAGGTGTGGTGCCGCACTTGAAGCAGCAAAGTTTGGTGGTCGCAACCGGGTGTGCATAGCTTCGCGCCCGAGCGCGAACTCGGAACCGCACTCGGATTCGAGCGCGTAGTACCTGCCGGGATGAACTACCGTCCGCGATTTCATCTAGCCCCAGGAGCTGCCCTCGCGGTTGGTGCACTCGCGCTCCTGCTGTTTGCCACTTCGGCCTGCGCACAGAAGACCCGAGCGCCGACGGAATCCACCTCCGCGCAGTCCGTTCGGTTCGTCGAAACTGATGGCTGGTGGAGTATCGAGATACCGGGCAACTGGCAGGCCGTACGCATTGAGCTAGACGGAGACCGCACGCTCATAGATGACTGGGCAGTTCCGCCAAGCCCCAACTCAAGGCCAATGAGGGATCAGAACTCAACTGGTGTCACCTATGAGTTTCACGAAGGTGCGCCGTGCCGCCAGTGCACGGTCACCGACCGCGCCAGGATCACAGTTTCTGCTAGGCCTCTAACTGACGTACGAGCTCTGGAGCACGAGATCTCCATGTCTCTTCAAGGCGCGCCTGGCATTTCGGACTTCACGACAAGAACATTCGCCTGCGACGGCTTGGAATGTGTCGCCTTTGCATATGTGTCGCAAGGAGTTTGGCTCGGCAACGAGCTCAGGCCATCAATCGGCCAACAGCGCGTCTACGAGTTGCGAACAGCTGTGCCGGTTCAGCGCTTCAATGACCTCGATCCCGTCTTCCGGCATTCCCTCGCATCTTTTCGCACAGAGCCCCGCTCCTGACCTCAACCCGTTCCTTGAGACAGGGCGCGCGATGCGAGAATCCGCACCAACAAGTCGTCGAGTGAGGCGGCGATCGAATAATTCCCGCTGCGGGGTGGTTTAATACCCAACTGAAGGGGTCGGGATTTTCAGATGGTGGCGGAAATGGCACATGAGGAAGTTGTAGACGACAAGGCGAACTTGGATGAGGCCAGCCCGGGTGAAGGGCCGGCACCCATTGACTCCCGACTCCCCCGTTGGAACCAGGGCGTCCTGACGGCTGTGTTGCTTATCTCCTTTGTTCTCGACTTTTGGTACGCGATTCCGGTCATGGCCATCGTGCTGGGACTTGGAACCGCATTTGGTCCAAGCGGGAATCCAGTGATGCTCTTCTTCGTCAAGGTGCTCCGTCCGCGCCTCTCCCCGCCTTCTTCAGTTGAAGACCCGCGGCCGCCAAGATTCGCTTCGCTGGTGGGGACCATATTCTTGATTGGATCTAGCCTTGCGTTTGCACTAGGGGCGTCGGCAATCGGTTGGGTACTGGCGCTGGTTGTTGCAGTACTAGCGGGTCTTGCCACGACAACTGGCTTCTGCTTGGGATGCGAGATCTACGTACTTTTTCGGCGGCAATTCGGCGCCTTCGAAGGTCCGTGGCGGATTGCTACCAGCGGAGACGCCGCTCCGGAGCCTAGCCAGTGACCTACCTGCTTGCCTCAGCGGCTACGCGCATCTTGGTGCTCGGCGCTATTGCGTGTGGCGTGGCGGGCGGTGTCGTCATCGCCCGCGCGTTGCCTCGACGCTCCAAGCCGATGAAAGAAGAGTCCGAGCCCGAGATTGCGGACCGGTCGTCAGCGGCACGCTCACTTGGCCTCGAAGGTGAGGGCTGGATTCTCTTTACTTCCTCTACCTGCACTCCCTGCAAGCGAGTTCGGGAAGATTTGATCGCGTCGGCCTCGAACTGGATTGAGGTCGACGTTGATCGGGAGCCGGAAATGTTCAAGCTTTGGAATGTGTACCGAGTGCCTACGCTCGTCTGGATGAGCGACTCAGGCAAGACCCAAGAGCGGCACGGCCCGGCATCTGCCCGACAGGCAATCGCCGCTCGCTGACGGCCGGCGGACCGTTTCCGTCATTCAGGACGCGGCTTCGCTAAGGGCCCTGGCGGGCGCAAGTCTCGCTGCGGACATCGCAGGCACCGCCGCGCCTGCTGTCGTAATGGTCACTGCCACTACGAACACCACGAGCAACGTCACCCACGGCACCGCGGCGTCGCCACCCGCAGACATCGCCAAGAAGATCCGGCCACCTATGTAGCCACCAAGCAACACACCTAGGCCAACCCCCGAGGTCGTCAGCCCCAAACTCTGCCCGACCACCGACCACGCGACGCCGCGCCGGGAGACTCCAATTGCCCTAAGCACGGCGATCTCGTGCCGCCGAGAGCGCACCGATCGAGCTATGACAACGGCGAGGCTCGCAATGCCAACGATGAGTCCGACCGAGAGAAATGACTGCAGCAACTGAGCCAATAGCGCCCGAGCCCTCAACTGCTGCTCAACCTGATCTGACGCGACGGTCATCCGTGCGCCTTCACCGAAATACAAGCCCTGAAACGCGAGGCTTAGCGTCTCGGCATCGGCATCATTTCGCAGAAGACCCAGTGCGTTGCGCCGATCCGTTTTCACGCCCAATGCCTCGAGCTTTTCAGGCGCAATGAAGACTCCCGGCATGAACGAGTTCCGATGGGCAATACCAGCTATCTTCACGACCTTGCCGGTCTCCCCAACGCGCAGAGGTGCACCTCGCAGGTCAATTCCAGACGGCAGCACGCCTGCCGTGACGATCACTCTCGCAGCGCCATCATCGTGATCCTCAAACAGCGAGCTCCATGCCGCTGACTCGTCTGCTAGTTCACGATCGATGGCAGTCAGCGGCAACATCGCACCACTACGATTTCCGCCGGGAGCTGTTGCAGCGGTGGCCAACTCGCGCGAAGTGGCGTAGAGCGGCGAACTTACCGAACCGGCGCCCACTAAGTGGAAAGTCGTGCGAGCCTTGGGTAGCTCTGACAGCTGTTCGAACTGACTGCCCAATGGACCAGACCTGATTCGCTCTTCGAAGCTCGACCCGGATTCGTCAGCGGCCCGAGACTCGATCATTGCTGTCCATCCGCCGGTCTGGTTCCACAACACGCGCGACCGATCCGCCCGCTCCATGGCCGAGACCGTCGCTATCGAAGCCGGCATCAGTACTACCAGTGCACAAGTCGCAACTGTGAATCCGGCCTGACCCCTAGAAGACGCAAGGTTTGCCGCTGCCAAGCGCCCGGTCACCGTACGCGAATGAGCCGCGTTCAGGAGGCGCGTGATGCCCCTCGCAATGATCGGCGCGAGAACTCCAAACGCAACCGCCCCCGCGATCACAAGCACCATCGCCATGCCGAAGGTGACAAATACCCCCTCCCCCGCAGCCTTGCCGTTCCAGGCAATATCAATCCCAATTAGCCAAGCAGCCGAGGCAATAGCGGCGACCAGCATTGCCACATATGCCCACTGAGTTTGATAAAGCACAAGTGCCAGGCCGGCGAGGGCGATTGGAGGTCCTAGGTATGAAAACGTTGAGGTCCGATACTTCAAATCCGTTGCAGCAGTCGCGACCCCAAAGACCATCGCGGCCAGGCCGACAACAAGGTGCAGGACCCTGACAGGCCGTCCCTGTTCCTCAATTGCCCGCAGCGCCGCTGCAGGTGGCATGGAAAGCCAGCGCCGTGTTCCGCTCACCGCAGCAACGATCCCGGCGAGAAACGCGCCACCGGCACCAATGACAATGGCTTCGACGTCGCCAACTACTGCAAAGTCAAACCCGCCAAGAACTTGCGTCAGAGTCTTCTTAGCTGCGGATGCCCCTACGGCAGCTACCAGCATCCCCAGGCCCACCCCAAGTGCCGCGCCAATCAGCCCAAGGACCACCGCCTCCTGCGCGATTTCGGCGCTCACTTCGGTCCGCCTCATGCCAGTTGCGCGCAAAATCCCAATCTCGCGACGGCGATCGGCTACAACCATCGCGAAGATCGCTATGACCAGCGCCAGTGAAGCGGCCCCGGCAAATGAGCCGAGTTGCAGCAGTTGCCGCCTCATAAGTCCACCCACGCTCGCTGCAGCTATCTCGATTTCTGCGCCAACTTTGGCAACGCTGGGCTTCGGAGCCTCGAACTCTGACGTCACTGGCCCGAGAGCTTCGAGCAGAGCCCTACTGCGATCATCCAAACTCCCTGATCCGTCAGCAAGACTCACAAGTAGTTGCATCTCATGCGCTTGGGATGTGAGCCAACTGCGAGGCACCCAGGCAGATTTGGCGGGTCGGTCAATCGGTCCGCCATAGCCCGCAAGTCCTCTCCCATCGAGCACCTTGGCCACCTTGAAGGGAAAGCGACCGCGCGGCAAACCAATGAGGACTGCATCTCCCTCGCGAACTCCGAGCAGGTCAGAGAGCTCCGACGTGATGAACACTTCGCCTTCCCTTGGGCTCTCAGACGGAAGGTCTGACATCCCCTCGCCGACGAAGTCCTTGGCCTTGTTGAAATCCATGTCTAGGAGGACAATGTCCGGCTCTGCCCTGACCGGAGGCGAAGCAAGCTCCGCACTCGGAACACCGAGTGATCCTTCCGCGCGGTCGATTACCAGGCTCCCCGCCACTTGATCTCTGGGAAGAGCGTCGGTCAGCTTCTTCAGCTGAAGATCGGCCTGTGCTCCACGAAGTGTGAACACAACATCGATTGGGCCGAGTCTGTTCTGTTTCATCTGAGAAACGGATGCCTCAAGGGACGACCCCAGCACAAGTGCGCCAACAGTAAGACTCGCACCCAGAGCTATTCCGAGAGCGGCTAGACCGGACTCGACTGGGCGGCGGCGGGGTCCCCGCATCGATAGCCAAGTCAACGGACGCAATCTGGCAACGACGACCGCGATCAAGGCCACGGCGAGCACGGCGGCGGCGCCGATAGTCAGTGACAGCTTGTACATTGACCAGACCTTACCTTCGGTGGCGGCGGACACTAAGTTAGTCGCTCAGCACCACATTCAATCAACAATGACTCGCATCGCTCTTGGAGTTGTCCGCAAGGAGGAGCCCCCTTGGACGAATCGAATTCGGACCTGCAATCCCAGGTCGCGAGGGCACGAAGCAAACCTGATATGGATGTCGAGAAGACCGCCCTGCAGAAACGCATTGCAGAGCTGGCGCCGCTGCTCGTCGAGGTCAGTCACGAGATTCACGCGAATCCGGAACTCGGCTACGAGGAGCACAAGGCGGCAGCGCTACTAGCCAGAGTCATGGAGGAGCATGGCCTCGAAGTTCAGCGAGGCGTCGCTGATCTCGAGACTGCCTTCACGGCTTCGGCAGGAGTCGGATCACCTCACATTGCGCTGTGCGCGGAGTACGACGCGCTACCGGGCATAGGGCACGCCTGCGGACACAACATAATCGCCGCGGCCGCACTTGGGGCCGGGATCGCACTCAGCGAACGCGCTAGCGCTCTGGGCTTTCGCGTGAGCATCGTCGGGACTCCAGCAGAGGAGGGTGGCGCCGGAAAGGCCGTGCTGGCGGAGGCAGGAATTTTTGACGGTGTCGACGCGGCCATGATGGTCCACCCCGCTCCGATAGACATCACCGAGCCTCCGATGCTCGCGGTTGCGCAGTACCGGATCACCTACCGCGGCAGGACTTCCCATGCATCTGCCGCTCCGGAACTCGGAATCAACGCGCTTGACGCCATGCACATCGCCTATACCGCGATTTCATGCTTGCGCCAGCAGACGGCACCCACCGACCGCATTCACGGCGTCATCAATCGCGGCGGCGACGTCCCAAATGTGATCCCCGAAAAGACACGGGCGACCTACTACGTTCGCTCAAAGACCGCGTCTGAACTGAAGACCTTGGCGAAGCGAGTTGAGGCGTGCTTCGAGGCGGGGGCGATAGCAACAGGATGTGAACTCGAGATTGACTCCGATCCCAACGTCTATCACGAAGTCATTCACAACATGGCCATTGCCAACGCATTCAGGGCAAACCTCGAAGCGCTTGGTCGAGTTCCATTGCCTCGCAACTTGGTTGACCCAAAACATGCAGGCTCGACAGACATGGGCAATCTGAGCTATCTGGTGCCATCGATTCATCCCATGATTGGCATCAATTCTCTGCCTGCGGTCAACCATCAGCCCGAGTTTGCCCAGCACTGTGTTTCCGAGGCCGGAGACAAGGCGGTCGTCGACGGTGCGACTGCGCTCGCTTGGACAACGTTGGATCTTGCCCTCGACACCTCTCTAATGAACGCGGCAGCAGATGAATTCGCAAAGGTGATCGGTGCCAAGGCCACCCGGGTCTAAACCGCCGCTCGGGGACTCTAAAATCAGCTCATTCGCAATTCGCAAGATGGGAAATGGCGATCTCTAGTGCCGACTTTTTCCTTTGGTGAGGACACTCTCTTTTTTGAGGAGAGTGGAGAAGGCGATCCTGTTGTCTTCCTTCATGGCCTGCTGCACAGGAACTGGATGCAGGCACGCCTCGCGGAGCGCGCATCTGAGAACTTCCGAGCAATTGCCCTCGAATTCAGCGGACACGGGCGCTCCACCTCGGTGGCAGACCCCAAGAAGTACTCCCTCGCTCGGTTTGCCGATGAAGTCCGTGCCCTCCTAGACCACCTCGAAATCGAGAAAGCGGTCGTGCATGGCACTTCCCTCGGTGCCAACGTTCTAGTCGAAGGTCTTCCGAGGTTTCCCGACCGCCTTGCCGGCGCAGTAATCGAAATGCCCGTGCTTGCCCGCGGAGCGACAATCGCAATGGCACTCTTCAAACCGCTGGCCTTCACGCTTGATCACACTGGCCCAGTTGTCAGGGCGCTCCACAGACTCGCGTCGCCGATTCCGCGGTCCAATCCGAACTTGGCAATCTTGCTCGACCTAATACCTGCGAACCCGCGACAAGCCGCCTCGGTTCTCTGGGGCCTGATCGAGTCAACGGAGGAAACCGACCTAGGCATCTTTAGCTCGCTCGACGTACCAGCCCTAGTCATTGCCCATCCTCATGACCCGCTCCACGAATTCAACGATTCGGTCGAGCTCGCCGCGGCCCTGCCGCGTGGGGAGCTGCTCGAGGCTCGGTCCATGCTCGAACTCAGATTTGCCCCAGATCGCCTCTGGCCCAGAGTCGAGGCCTTTTATCAGCGGTGCTTCGAGACGGCTACTGGGGACTCATGACATCCGCGACACGTGCCACCAGACGATCTCGAATCCAGCGACTCTAGTCAGCAGAATGCGCCGCCGGGGCAGCCTCCTTGTCGGGCCATCGATCGCGCTGCTTGGCGCCAAGGCGTTCCATGAGCGATATCGCGCCCGGGTCGTCGGAACCCGGCCGGACCTCGATGGCACCGTCCTTCTTCATTCGTTCGATGATTTCTCTGCCTCGCTCGGTACGCACGAGTGTCAAAGTCCACCCACCAGCCTGTCCGAGACCTCCGGTCGAGATGTCCGCGTGCTGTGCGGCAAAGTCGGGGCATGACTTGCAGCCCTCTCTTGTGAATGGCTGGCAATCCTTGAGCGGGATCTCCTCATAGCCGCCGCCGTCGGTCCAGACCTGAAATTTCCCCTTGATGTTCATCTTCGTAATGGAATCTCGTTCGATTCCGTACTGATCTCCGATCAGCTCCTCAAATATTCGATCGTCAAAGGTCTTCGAGCAGAGCAGACCGATGTTGAGCGAGAAGCGACGCGCGACTTTCCTCACTCCGCGCGTCTGCATCATGGGCAGGACACTCGCCTGGCAGCTCATCCCGACCATTGCCAGCTTCTCGGCTCCTGCATCCAAGGCTTCAGCGTAAGCGAGGGTATTCGCTGAGTATGTGTAGCGGCTGCCTGCAGCTGCCAAGATCTCATCGGGCGTTGATACAAACGCAGGTACCGGCTCCCACGCAGTGCCGTCGGCAGCGAGCTTGCTTACCAAGGCTCCGTCGATCTCATTGTTTTCGAGACACCAAATCAGTATTGCCGAAACAAGAC
This sequence comes from Acidobacteriota bacterium, assembly GCA_003577105.1. Classification (GTDB taxonomy): domain Bacteria; phylum Actinomycetota; class Acidimicrobiia; order ATN3; family ATN3; genus ATN3. The sequence goes on from QEUQ01000002.1 coordinate 143,058, forward strand.
CGCCATCTTGTCCGGCCTCGAGGATCTCCGCATTGCCGGCCCGGGCAAGGAGGATCTCGTCGATGACACCGACGACCTCGTCTGGATTGCGCGGCCTCCCCCAGAGATGCGAATCAGCTTCTGCCTCCCAATCCCGAAACCTCGGGCATGCCCTGGTGCAAAGCGTGCAGCCCTTGTCGCCGTGTATACACCCGCCCGCGCCGCCTTCGTCCTCCAGGTGATAGGGGTGACATGAGTCGTCGTATCCAAGCACCGCATGAGGGCACGCAATTACGCAACCCGCGCAACCTGTGCAGAGCCCCGAAGTCACAACCTCTTCGAAAAGGTGTGACCAGTGCAGGCGTACTGGCGGCATCTAGCTGTCTCCTCTGATTGCGTTCATCTCGACTGCGGCGAAAATCGTTGCAGTGCAATGCAGCGTATCGCGCCGAGCGCTACCCCCCTGCGCCTCCTCACCCACCATGGAGTGCCCACGCGCCCCAAACGGGATTGCCTACACTTGATTGTCCGGCTGATCCACTGACTTCAATCGACTTCGATGCCCGCCGACTGGGAGACGCCATGAATTGTCCGGCATGTAATGCGACCAATCCAGATGGCGCCCAATGGTGCAACCAATGCCTCGCACCACTCGGCGGCGGCGCCCCCGCGTCAGAAGGCGAGCCGGCCGCGAACGTGTCGGCACCAATCCCCGGCATCACCGCGCCTGAAGCACTCGCCACGGCCCAGCAGCCGTCAGCCTCCTATCCGAGTGCCGGGTTCCCGGCTACTGGAGCACCAGATGCTCAGCGACCGTCGGGAACCTCAAACAAGACCCTAATCGTGGTTGCGGCGGCAGTCGCGGTTGTCCTGCTCGGAGTTGGGGCGTTCTTCTTGTTCGGAGGCGAGAGCGCCAAGAGCTACTCGGACAGAACGATGGATTTCAAAGTCACCAGCTTCAAGTGCGGTGAGAAGTCTCGGAGCGTTATCGAGGGCAACCAGGGTGCAGTGGCGCACCCCCGAAATCTCGTCGCCAAAGGCGAGTTCTGCACCTTGCAGGTCGATGTCACATCGAACCTAACCAGTACAGAGGTCGAAGTTTTTTCTGCAGCCAACCAGAAACTGCTAGGCCCATCAGGTGAGCCAATCGACGTCAATTCAGTTGAGATTGAGACAATCACCCGACCAAACAACTACTACCAGCCGGGCCCCGACCCCGAAATCGAACCCAAGAAGGTGATCGAGGCCAAAGTCATTTGGGACTATCCGGTTGAGTCAGCTCCCACGGCGGCCATGCTGCACGCTTCGCAAGAATCTTCTGGCGTGCGCGTTCCGCTGGCCTAATAGCCGAGCGGCGCTTCCGTCAGCCGACTTCCCAAGTTCCTGCTGACCGGAGCAGGCCGGCCACATCATCAGGTCCGGGCCGCGATTTGGCCTCGTCGATCTGGCGGTACACCTCGTCACCGTAAACAGGCCGCTCGACGTCTCGGAAAACGCCTATTGGAGTAGGTCCGACAGGGGACTCGGAAAGCCTGCTCAGCGCAAATGCGAGGCTCGGCTCCGGCGCCGAGGTGTTGTGGACCACGATCTGAGACTCTTCAACCTCAGCCACGCTGGCAATACGTGCGCTTCCGTCTTCACTAAGCACGACGCACTTCTCGCGCTCGGCGCCAAAGATCACAGGTTCCCCGTCGACGAGGCGTATCTGATTTGCGTCCCGAGTGAGTTTGCCGGTGATCGCTTCGAAGGCCTTGTCATTGAAGACATTGCAGTTCTGATAGATCTCGACAAGCGCCGCGCCCCTGTGCTTCGCAGCCGCCTGAAGAACCTCGGCCGTGTGGCTCCGGTCCATGTCAACAGTTCGTGCCACAAATGAGGCCTCCGCCCCAAGTGCCAGCGACACGGGATTGAAAGGCTGGTCCAAGCTACCGAAGGGGGTTGACTTCGTCACCTTTCCCTGCTCGCTCGTCGGCGAGTACTGCCCCTTGGTCAAACCGTAGATCTGGTTGTTGAACAAAAGGACCTTGACGTCCACATTGCGGCGAAGGGCATGGATCAGATGATTGCCTCCGATCGAGAGAGCATCGCCATCACCAGTGACCACCCACACCTGAAGGTCCGGTCGAGAAATCGCAATCCCCGATGCAATCGCGGGAGCTCGCCCGTGGATCGAATGCATTCCATATGTATTGGTGTAATAGGGAAAGCGAGACGAACAGCCAATTCCGGAAATGAACACGATGTCTTTTGGCAGCCGGCCCTGCTCCGCCAAGAAACTCTGGACACTTGCGAGAATCGTGTAGTCGCCGCACCCAGGGCACCAGCGGACTTCCTGGTCAGTCTGAAAATCCTTGCGTGAAAGTTCCGATCCCTCAGCTTCGCCTGTCACAAGTGGCTCAGCGGCTTCGCTCATTGTCCGAGCACCTCCAGCGCCTTTTCCTCGATCTGGGACACTCGGAAGGGCAGCGTCCAGACCTTGTTCAGCGGAATTGCATCGACGAGATATTCGGCCCGCAATATCCGAACCAGTTGACCGAGATTCAGTTCCGGAACAAGGACATGCCGGTAGGCACGCAGTACCTCACCGGTGTTGGCAGGCAGCGGATAGATGTGCCGCAGATGCGCTCTTGCCACCTTGTGACCCGCCAAACGCAACCTACGAACCGCCGCAGCTATTGAGCCGTAGGTCGAGCCCCAGCCGATTATCAGAAGTTCCGCGCCTTGCTCGTCGTCTACCTCGAGCGGCGGAATATCCCTGACAATACCGTCCACCTTGGCCTGCCGAATTCTCGTCATTGCCTCATGATTCTCGGCTGAGTAGCTGACGGTACCGCGGTCGACTTCCTTTTCGAGTCCTCCAATTCTGTGCGTCAAGCCCTCGGTCCCTGGTATCGCCCAAGGCCGGGCGAGCGTCTCGGAATTACGCAAATACGGCCAGTACTCGTCGCCGTGATTAGGTTCGGTTGCGAATCCCGGCTCAATTGGCTCGTAAGAATCCATATCTGGCAAGCGCCAGGGCTCCGACCCGTTTGCCAAGTAGGAGTCCGAAAGGAGGTAAACCGGAGTTCGGTACTTGACGGCAATTCTGGCCGCTTCAATTGCAGCATCGAAGCAATCGCTCGGCGACTTGGCAGCTATGACTGGAACCGGCGACTCTCCGTGTCTGCCGTACATGGCCTGGAAGAGATCTGACTGCTCAGTCTTGGTCGGCAAACCAGTAGATGGCCCGCCGCGCTGAACGTCAACAATCACAAGCGGCAATTCGAGGCTCACTGCCAATCCAACTGCTTCGGACTTCAAGTCCATGCCTGGCCCGCTCGTGGTGGTAACGGCGAGCATGCCCGCAAACGCTGCTCCGATTGCGGATCCAATCCCGGCAATTTCATCTTCAGCCTGAAATGCGATCACATCGAATCGCTTGAGAGCACTCAGCTGCTCGAGAATTTCCGAGGCCGGCGTAATCGGATAGGAACCCAAGAAAAGCGTCAAACCAGATAGCTTCGCCGCGGCGACAAGCCCATAGGCGAGTGCCGGGTTTCCCGTAATGCTCCTGTAGGTACCGGGTTCAAGTGCGGCTGGCGCGACCTGGTACTGGTGATCGAAGAGCTCCTGGGACTCCGCGAAGTAGTAGCCCGCTTTGAAGGCTGCGACATTTGCGTCCGCAACAGTGGGGCGCCCCTTGAAGGTCTCGGTGATCCACTCAAGAGTGGGCTCGACTGGCCGCGTGTACAGCCAGGAAACCAGACCCAAAGCAAAGAAGTTCTTTGATCGCTCGGCAATTCTCGGCTTCACACCGAGGTCGGCGACCGCCTCCACCGTAATGGTGGTCATAGGCACCTTGAATACCTGGTATCCGTTGAGAGTGTCGTCCTCAAGAGGATTCGAGTCGTAGCCTGCCTTGTGAAGATTCCGCTCGTCGAAAGCATCTTCGTTGACGATGATCGTGCCCCCAGCAACCAGGTCGCCGAGATTCGCCTTCAACGCGGCTGGATTCATTGCAACCAGCACAC
>QEUQ01000016.1 GCA_003577105.1 Acidobacteriota bacterium
ACGGCATCGGTGAGCTTTGGATCTTGAGAGCTCATCCATGAGCCATTGCGGATGTTCATGTACCCGGAATGTGTCGTCGAGTAGCTCGGCTGGGTGTTCCAGGTGACCGAATAGGGACTCCAATCCGTAGTTGGCAGGATCCACCAAGAGTTCGCGGACTTGTTGGCCTCTGAGTAAGCGAAGACGTTGAATTTCGCATCTACGATCTCGCTCATCGCAGCAGCGTTCGCGTCATCGGGGGTGAGATGAAAAAGCGTGCGGTTATGCCCATAAGAAGCGCTTTGCCCGACGCGGCGAACCGGCAGATAGGTACCCATATGCCCGGGTACGCCATTGGACTCGTAGTCCCAGCGGTTCAGATCCGGATACTCAGATGTAACGAAAGTATCGGCCCCGACGAACCAGTTGGCCCCAGGGTCTACTCTCACCGGGAATTCGCGCCTCGTATCTGCAGCCCATGCTGGGTCGATAGTTGCTGTCAGGAGCCAGTAGTCGCCTGCTCTCGCGACACCGAGGTCCACCTCGCTCGAGTCGTTGTCTCTGCCATGGCCCCGCCCGCCTCCGGTGCCGTCAGCGCCTCTGGCTCTCCCAATGCAATCCTGCGAGGGGTGCTCACCGGATTGGCTTCCGCCCGGTGATGCCCGATGTTCTTCAGATGCCGGGATGCACTCTGGTGAGTAACTCGCGTCATAGGCAATGCCGGCTGGTGTGACATATACCGGATTACCTGTGCTGTCTCGCCACTCCAAACCGCCATCTGGCATCGCAACAGGACTTAGATCGGATTGGATCTCATAGACATATGCCGGCCTCATCGATGCCGAGTCGGTGACGATGAACTCGGACTTCAGAGAGAACGGCCCTGAGAAGACCTCGAAATCAGTCCCCGGGTAGATGTCGTCATATCTTGCTTCAAAGCGCCCGCTCAGCATTGGAGCCGACGGGGCTGCACCTACGGGGCGAAAGGCCATTGAGTTGGTCCCGGAGGTCGTTGAAGCCCAGCCAGCATCTAGCCCGGCGCTGGTGATGTCTCAAAGTGCATCGGTCCGCCATAGAAGTTCGTCGTCCTCGTGCCATCGGGATTGACGTAAGTCTTCGAACGCTCTGTGCGCTCTTCGACGAGCTCTCTTGACTGACCTTCTACATAGCCCCGAGGACCTTCGAATACTGGGGCTGTCGGGATACCTAGCTCGTCGAGGTCTTCCTCTTCGCTTGGCGCCTCTGCAGGTATGTCATCGAAATCCGAGTATGTCTCGCCAATGGAGTGGCCACCTGAGAAGAGCGAGGCAAAGACAGATCTCGCACCTGAACTTAGGCCCGACAGATCACTTCGGGGAAGTGCAAGCGCAGCTGCATCGGAGCTGACTACGAGAGAGAGAGAGAGAGAGAGCCTACCCCGTGCCATGGCGATCTCCCCGGCCTGCGATCGTTACTTGCTGTGCTCACCACTGAATGTCATTGCGTGCGCGCCACAAGTGGCGCGACTCGTGAGAACTTAGGCGAAGATCGACAAAGTGTCAACTGACTCACAACGGGCGCCACGGCTCGGACGCTCACTGGGGAGTCGTGTAGTCACCAGACGGCTAATGTTGTGCCGCGAGGTCAGGTCTTCGAGAGTGACCTCGCGTAGGGAGCACGGGCTATCCCGTTTTCAGTGACGATTGCCGTGATCAGCCGGGCGGGCGTCACGTCAAATGCCGGATTGGACACTTCCGCCTTCTCGTGGGCGAAGCGCCGGTCGCCAATCACAGCCACCTCGTCAGGGTTGCGCTCCTCAATTGGGACTGCAGCCCCGTCTGGAATCGAGAGATCAACAGTCGAAGACGGTGCTGCTACATAAAAAGGAATCTTGTGATGCTTAGCCAGCACCGCCAATGAATATGTCCCAATCTTGTTCGCAGTGTCGCCATTGGCTGCAATCCGATCTGCGCCGACAACGACCGCGTCAACCTGACCACTCGCCATAAACGAGCCGGCCGCAGAGTCCACGATGATCGTCGCTGGAATCCCGAGCTGACGCAGCTCCCACGCCGTCAGTCGAGCGCCCTGAAGCAGCGGGCGGGTCTCGTCGACCCAGACGTGGAGCGATTCGCCCGCATCGAAAGCTCCCCGAATGACACCGAGCGCTGTCCCATAGGCTCCGGTTGCCAGAGCGCCCGCGTTGCAGTGAGTGAGCACATTCTCCGCGCCAGCAAGAAGGTCCGCACCGTGCGCCCCAATTGCGATACACGCGTTCTCTTCCTCTTCGGCGATTGCCTCGGCCTCATAGGCAAGTTCGTCGCGAATATCGTCTGCCCCATCACGTCCCTCTCCACCTGCGTCCGCAGCTCCCCTTGCAGCCGCTAGAGCGCGATCGACGGCCCAAGCAAGGTTGACTGCCGTGGGGCGCGCATCCCGTAGCTTCGCGGCCGAAGTCTCCACCCGCTTCATCATGGTCGAGGCACTAGCGGCCCTCGCATTGGCGGCATCGGCAGCGAGGCCATAGGCACCTGCAATTCCAATCGCAGGAGCCCCCCGCACCACCATGTCCTTGATGGCTCGAATCGTCTCGGTCGCGCTTCGACACTCGACCCAGACGATTTCACCAGGCAGGCCACGTTGGTCGAGCAGGCGAAGAACGCCGTCTTCGAACTCGACCGGCCGGATCTCAGCCCACTCCGACATTGCCTACTCCTGTCATTGCCAAACCGCCCCATAGTGATCGATGGCCCGTGCAATCTCCGGCCGGTCGAGCACAGACTCGATCCCTTCGCCACCAAGCTCAGCCTCAAGCGCGATCGCGACAGAGCGCATGCCGGCTTCGGCCCCGTCGGGGTGATCAGTTACGCCTGAGCCAAGAACAAAGCCGAATCCATTGTCTCCAATGGCGCGCATGACTGCACCAACCGATCCTGCCCAGTAGCCTCCGCCAATAATCGGCAGCGAGGGTTTCAGGTGCGCCAACGGGCGGCGGCAGGATGCCATTGAGGCGAGGGCGCCTTCATGCGTGTCGAACAGCTTGCCCCCAATACCGCCACAGTGGATCAAATCGCCTCCGCAAAGACGAGCGAGACCTGCCAGCACGGCCGCGTCGGTCCCGAAGTCTGCACTACGGGAAACTGCACCGGAGTATGCGCGGTGGCAAAGGATCGGCCTGCTAGCCCCGCCGTCGCCGCCAATCCCGCCAGAACCTCCGGCTAGCACTCGCAACGCATCAAGGCCAATGGCGTGCTCGGCAACCATTGGCCAGACGTTGCCGAGGTCAGAGAGAGACTCGGCCATCTCGGTTAGGCCGTCTACCGGTCCGGTGATGTTCGCGGTATAGACGCAGGGCCTCAGTGTTTCCGCCTCTACCCATGCGAGAGCTTCAGAGACCGCTCGTGCTCGCTCAACGGGGTCATGCCCTGAGACGGCCGACGCCAACTCATCGTCTTTGATTATGTCTGCCCCGCCACGTGCAAGTGAGGCCGCAAGGCTCGCCGCTTCATCTGGAGCGAGGCCAACTGATGGCTTCAAGATCGCAATGAGGAGCGGGCGATCCGCTATGCCGAGGAGCCCCCGAATCCCTTTAATCCCAAATCTCGGCCCCTGATAAGGAGCAAACCAAGCCTCCGGGAACTCAAGTGAAATCAGGCGAAGCCGATCGAAATCCTGCGTCTCCAGCGCCTCACCGACAACGGCCACCAGCAGAGTGGGGATCGACCCGAGGTTGACCGCCGGGAATGCAATCCTGACCATGCCCGAGCCTTCGTCGATCTCGACGACCCGCGCGCCGTGCTCATCTGCGATCTCCCTTGAAGCAGACTTCGTGCCAAGTGACTGCTCGATCGCGAGCGCGGATGCACCAGAGGCAAGGCCACCTCGAAATGAAATGCTGTAGGTCGCGATCACCTCAGCGCGACCTGCTCGATCGGCGCGGCCCGCTCCCCCGGTCGCAAAGACCCCGGTCTTGTCCTGGTCCTTGGTCAGGTTCCGACCGTCCAGGAGGTCAGGTACTCCTCCTGCTCGGGCGTGAGCTTGTCGATTTCAATCCCCATCGACTCGAGCTTAAGCCGTGCGATCTCTGCATCGATTTCCGAAGGCATGTCATAGACGCGTGCCTCGAGGCCGGTCGCGTTCTGAACGAGCCACTCGGCGGCAAGCGACTGATTTGCAAAGCTCATATCCATGACGGCCGCAGGGTGACCTTCAGCTGCGCCGAGGTTTACCAACCGCCCCTGCGCGAGCACGAGAATTCGACGGCCGTCGGAGAGCTCATACTCTTCAACCGACGGGCGTACCTCGCGAACATCTACGGCCATTTCCGAGAGTGCGGTGAGCTCGATCTCAATATCGAAGTGCCCCGAGTTGGCCAGAATCGCACCGTCTCGCATCACCTCGAAATGCCTCCGAGCAAGTACGTCGCGGTCGCCGGTGGCTGATACAAAGACGTCGCCAACCCGAGCCGCCTCTAGCATCGGCATCACCCGGAAGCCATCCATGGCTGCTTCGAGGGCACGCAGCGGATCGATCTCGGTCACGATCACCTGGGCGCCAAATCCCTCGGCGCGCATGGCAATTCCTCGGCCGCAGTATCCGTAACCGCCAACTACAACAGTTCGACCGGCAATCAAGACGTTGGTCGCCCTAATGATCCCGTCAAGAGTTGACTGCCCGGTTCCATAGCGGTTGTCAAAGAGGTGCTTGGTGTTCGCGTCGTTGACGGCGACGATCGGGTACTTCAGGGCGTTGTCGGCCTCCATCGCCCGCAGGCGAATCACGCCGGTCGTGGTCTCCTCGGAGCCGGCGAGCATTTCGCCACACTGATCTGGACGCTCCTGGTGGATCGTTGATACCAAGTCGCATCCGTCATCCATTGTCATTGTCGGATGTGCGTCAAGGCAGGCATTCAAGTGCCGGTAATAGGACTCGTTGTCCTCACCTTTTATGGCAAAGGTTGGAATCCCCTCGTGCTCAACAAGGCTCGCCGCAACATCGTCTTGGGTCGAGAGTGGATTCGACGCACATGCGATCACTTCGGCGCCACCGTCTCGCAGTGTTCTCAGCAGGTTCGCCGTCTCAGTGGTCACATGGAGGCATGCAGCTATCTTCTGCCCCTTGAGTGGAGTCTCCTTTGCGAATCGCTCTCTGATCGCGGCGAGTACCGGCATTTGGCGGTCTGCCCAAGCGATGCGCTTACGGCCGGCCTCGGCAAGCGAGGCATCTGCGATATCAAATTCCATTTGTTTCTTTGCCTTTCGTCAGGCCAGCTCGGCCTTCAAGCGCGCGATCACTTCGACCGGACCGGGATCGACCCCTTCTCCGGCTGCAAGATAGAGGCTCGCATAATCCCCGATATAGATCAGATCGAAAAGTTGAGCCAGCGGATGGTCTCCGCGGGCACAAACCTCTTCGACTCCTGAGATGCACTCACCGATCGCGCGCCGCGTTATTTCGAAACGTTTCCTAATCTGGGGATGCTCGAAATCGTTGCGTAATTCGATCAGCTGGACCAGTTGGCGGGTCGCATCGCCATTTTGCCCCCACCCGACGATCTCGTTGTGGTCGAGCTCAGGGTAGGAATTCCAAAACGCGGGCATCTTGGCGTTTTCGTTGATTTGGCACTTGAGCCTGAGTGCCGCAGCGGAACCCACCGGCCCGCCACCGTAGATGAGTGGAATCTTGCGCGCCATGGCCAGCGCTAGGCGCTTGGCCGGATTGTCCGCAATCGGCACCTCTGGCAGCAAGGTTTCGCGCCGCGCTCGCAGCTGCTCGATCGTCGCATCGAGCTCTTGCTTTATCCCCGGTGACAAACCCATTTCTTCAAGAGCGACGAGTGCCGGCATGGCCAGCGCTCCGATCGCAGCTCTCGGCTGCAGCCCATTGGGCGTCTGAATCAGCGGATATCCGTGCGCATCTGCAAACTCGGCGAGCTTGCCGCCCGACGTGACACAGACGATCCGCCCCCCGTAGTTGGCGGCTTCGTGGACAGCTTCGAGGGTTTCCTCGGTATTGCCCGAATACGAGATCGCAAAGACGAGCGAGTCAGGAGTGATGTACCCCGGGGCTGTGTAGCCGGCTACGACCTCGACTGGTAGGGGGAAATGCTCCGCGCAGTGAGCGGCGAGAATCCTGCCACCCATGCCTGAACCCCCCATTCCGAAGACGACAATGTTGGTTATGCCCTCGGACTTCGGATAGCTGACTCCCCTGGCAACCTCGATCGCCTCCTCGCACTGCTCGGGCAGCCCTCGAGCTGCATCGAACATGCCAAGCGAATCAATCTCGAGGAGTTCGCCGGGCTTGTCGAGAATCGTCAATCGCTCTTCCCGTCTTTGGATGCCGGGCGCTCGGCCTCCTCAACAAGCATCACCGGGATGTCGTCGCGGACCGGATACCTCAGGCCGCACTCCACGCAAACGATGACCTCTTTGGCCTCGTCGTACTCGACCTTCCCCTTGCAGTCGGGGCAAGCTAGGATCTCAAGTAGTTCTGATGCAATTGCCATAGATCTCCCTTTCCCGAATCAGGTCGCCGTACCTGAGCCGGCACCAATAAGCCTAAGGCCTTCAGCCCCTAATTGCGTCGAGGACCCTCGGCAACTCCAACTCGAGCAACTCCTCACTCTCGGCCTCCATGTTCAAACGAAGGAGAGGTTCCGTGTTACTCGGGCGCAAGTTGAACCAGTGGCCCTTGTAGCTGACCGTCAGACCGTCGGTCCAGTCCTGCACGCCGTCGTCAAAGGACGCTGCAACCTTCTTCATGACATCTGCCGGATCACTGACCCTGCTGTTGATCTCGCCCGAGGAGTAGTACCTCTCGAACGGCTTGCGCAATTCAGAAAGAGCCTCGCCGGCAAGGCAAATTTGCTCGATCACAATCAACGCGGCGATCAATCCTGAGTCGGCTCGGTAGTTGTCCCTGAAGTAGTAGTGGCCGGAATGCTCTCCCCCAAATATTGCGCCTGTCTCTGCCATGACTGCCTTGATAAAGCTGTGCCCGACCCTGGTGCGCACGGGTTCACCGCTGTTTTCGCGGATTACCTCCGGCACTGCTCTTGAACAAATCAAGTTGTAGATGACCTTTTCACCGGGGTTCCGATCGAGAATCCCTTTGGCGACCAAGGCCGTAGTAAGGGATCCGGAACAAGGCTGGGCTTTGTCGTCAACTATGAAGACCCTGTCGGCGTCTCCGTCAAAGGCAAGCCCGAGATCGGCGCCTTCAGCAATGACTTTGGCCTTGAGATCTGCGAGGTTCTCAGGCTGAATCGGATCAGCTGGGTGATTGGGAAAGGTTCCGTCGAGTTCGAAGTACATCGGTATCAGCTCGACCGGAAGCCCGCCGAAGACAGCTGGTGCGACCATGCCGCCCATCCCGTTGGCCGCATCGGCGACTATCTTCAGTGGTTTCAAATTTCCCGGGTCAATGAATGACCGGCAATGCTTCGCGTAGTCGTCGAGAAGGTCTATCTCGGAGATCTGACCGGGCTCGCGGTCTGATTCGCCGCTCGGCGGACCGCCACTGTCGAGAATTGTCTTCGTACGATCTCTTATGTCGCTCAGACCGGTCTCACCCGAGATCGGCGCTGCGCCCTCCCGGCAGACTTTTAGTCCGTTGTACTCCGCGGGATTGTGCGAAGCAGTGAAGATTGCGCCAGGCAGGTTGAGCTTGCCCGAGGCGAAGTACATGAGGTCTGTGCTCGCTGGACCGAGGTGCATGACATCGGCGCCGGTTGATGTCACCCCCTCTATGAAGGCGGCCTCGAGTGAGGGTGACGAGACACGCATGTCGCGTGCGACGACAATGGCCTTCGACCCCGCGAAGGCGGCAAATGCGGCACCGATCGCGCGCGCGACTTTTTCGTCGATCTGATCGGGATAAATGCCACGAACGTCGTAGGCCTTGAAGATATCGGAGAGTGACAAGATTTCCTCGAAATGGAGTGCCGGCCGGAATCGACGGGCACCCGATATTACCCAATGCCCGTCAACTCGCAGAGGGGTTTAGGAGAATCTACGCGTGATCAGGAGACTCTGGCGGCGAATGCCGCTCGTGGCTGGCCTGGCTTCGGCAATCACGGGACTTGCAGTCACATTCCGGCCGGACCTAATGGCCAACGGGCGCCTCCCAACCGGGGGCGACATGGGCGCGCATCACTACATCGCCAAGTCTTTGGCGACGGAATTCCCGCGACGCCTTTGGATATGGGGAAGTGGCTGGTACGCGGGCATGCCGCTCCTGCATTTCTATTTCCCCCTCCCGTACGCGGCGATGCTTGCGCTCTCACCGGTGCTCGGCTACCCCGTCGCCTTCAAGATCATCGCGACCGCCGGGGTCGCCTCGATTCCATTTAGTATGGCCTCGTGCCTAAGGCTGCTCGGGGCCGACAAATACACCACGGCATTTGGGCTCGCGTTCAGCCTCGTCTTTCTTTACAACGACTCGTACACGATCCTCGGGGGCAATATCGACAGCACCATGGCGGGGGAATTCGCGTACGCGATATCTCTCAGCCTCGTGCTGCTCCTCATCGGTATCACGTATCGCCGACTGGTAATCGAGGAGCGGCGCGACATCGCAACGCTGGTGCTGCCCTCGCTGCTCCTTGGAGCGATCTTCCTGTCGCACGTCCTGCCGGTTCCCGCGGCGGTCGTCGCATTTGCCGTGATGATCCCTGGCCGGCGGTGGCTGCCAAGACTCTGGCGCCTGGCACTGATCGGGCTTCTCGGCCTCGGCGTAGCTGCAGCGCTGCTGATTCCATTGCTCGCGCGTATGGACTACACCGCGCATCCCAAATGGAATCCCGTCAGAGGATGGGCAATATTCGTGGGAGGGCCAGCGTGCTCCGGTACATGCCGATGGAGCACTGCGCCTGCCGCAATGGTGATCTTGGCCGCTACCGGAGTAGCACTGGCAGTTATCACCAGACGCCGATGGACCTTGGTCCCGACCGCAATTGCTCTCACCGGGGCGGCTGGAACGCTTCTCTGGCCGGCAGGCGCCGTCTGGAATCTGAGGTGGCTCCCGCTCTTTTATGTGGGATGCGCGATGCTCGCCTCCTTCGCTTGCGGCGAGGTCATGAAGGCAATCGCGTCAAGGAGCGAAACAGAGACTGTGGCGCGCGGCTCCGCTTCAATTGCGATCGCCGCAATCGCCACGTTCGCCATGCTCACCTCCCAATACGCGCCATCGTGGGTCATCTACAACTACTCCGGATATCAAGCAAAGCCGGGTTGGGAGGAGTACCAAGATCTCATGACTACCTTGGGAGACCTCGACGACGCCCGGATCATGTGGGAGTACAGCGACAAGTACCAGGAGTTCGGTACTACCCGGGCACTCGAGTTGATCCCGTACTGGACCGATCGCCGCTCGATGGAGGGGCTACTTATCGAGTCGTCTATCACCGCGCCAGGGCACTTCATCATGCAGTCAGAGACCTCGATGAAGAGCACAGGAGCAGTTCCGGGGGTGCCCTATCCCGGCTTTGATTTCGAGGCGGGGCTCGAGCACATGAAGATCTACGGAATCGGGTACTTCGTCGCCTTCACAGACGAAGTCAAAGCCGCGGCACGCACAAATGGCCTTCCCGAGGTCGCCAAATCCGGCCGCTTCACCATCTTCGAGGTCGACAGCGGAGGCGAAGTCGAGGTGCCCCGCTACCGGCCGCTCCTGGGAGATCGAGATGCGTGGAGAGATCAGTCACTCGAATGGCTCGAGAATCCAAGCGCACCTGTCGTATTCCCTCAGTCCGAAGTTGGGCCGTCAGCGAAGCAGTTGAATCCGGCCGTCCGGCCCGAATTCGAACTACTCCCGGCTGCCGAAGACGCCCATGTCAGAGTGGACCGGCCCAAAGACGGCGTGATCGAATTTCGCACCAACAAGGTCGGTGAGCCCCACATCGTCAAGGAGTCCTGGTTTCCGACGTGGAGCGTCGAAGGAGCTGAAGGGCCATATCTGGTCACGCCCTCACTAATGCTCGTATTTCCAACCCAGGAAGACGTCCGCCTGGTTGAGAAGGCGCGCTCCCTCGACCGATTGGCACAAGTCGTATCGCTGCTCGCCCTTGCGGCAATCGGGCTGATGGGTCTCTTGGGCCGGCGCAAGCTCGGTATGCTTGCGGCTCAGCCGCAGTCTGAGGGGTGAGCTGGTGCCATACCTTCAACCTGAACAGGGTCCGACCCTCTATTACGAAGAGAAAGGCGCGGGGCGTCCTCTTCTGCTTGTCCACGACTGGGGTACCAATCTGAGAGCCTGGGATGGCGTCGTAGGTGAGCTAGCAGACGAGTTCCGTGTCATCTCCTTTGATCTGCGAGGCCATGGCTCATCCGAGGTGACCAACACGGCCCACGGCGTCGATGCGTTCGCCGATGACATCGCCGCCATAACCGAGGGGCTGATGCTCTCTGATACCACCCTCGTTGGCTGGTCAATGGGCGGGCAGGCTGCGATGAGATATCTCGCGAGAGGCGGCGTGCGCGCAGCCAAGCTTGGTCTCATTGGCACCATGCCCTTCTATCTCGACATATCGCCCTACAAGACGAACTGGACGCAGGACTTCATGCGAGAGATCGGCGAGATGGCCGCTCTGGCGCGCCCGCTGTTCGTGCGCCGATTCTTCGACCTCTACTTCTCGACCGAGGTACCCCCAGAAGTCATTGACTGGCTCGCGCAGATGGCTCTAGCGACACCGGCATGGGTCACCTTCGAGTGCTCTGCAAGCCTCTTTGCGACCGACCTCAGACCTGTACTCGGTTCCATAACAACTCCAACACTTCTGATGCACGGTCGCCGTGACCGGATGTGCGCGTACGACGCGTCGATCCTCATGGCCGAGACCATGCCAAACGCTCGCATGACCACTTTCGAACTGGCGGGTCATAGTCCTCACCTCGAGGAGCGGGAAACATTTGTCACCTCGCTGGCCACGTTTGCAAGATCTGGCTAAGTCAACGCTGACCTAGTTCTGATAGCGCAACTGCGCTCGACGGGTAATCAGCTCGACGTAGCCCGCATCTTGAGTCGATAGCTGCTGTCGTTTGCTGATAGCGCCCAAGTCCGGTTCACGGAAACGAGAAGTGGCCTCCTGAATGCTTGGAAGTACAGGAGGTGCCCGGTGGCAGAGCGACACCCCGACAACCAGGTTGACGGCCTCTACTTCAGGCGATGGCGCGAGGACGCCGGCCTCTCATTGCGTGCGTTTTGCCGCAAGTACGAAGAGGCCACCGGGACACCGCTCAGGGACTCAAACCTTTCGGCGATGGAGCATGGGCGGCGCCCAGTGCCCGACTGGGTGATCGAGCAGGGAGCCGAGCTGATCGGCAAAGTTCCCGAGGACTTCCCCGAGTACCGAGTGCGCCACATCGACCCTTCGATATTGACTGACACCTTCGCAGACCGGGTACTTCGCCAGATTTGCCGCCTCGATCGACTCGACTCTGCCGAACGGAGCGAGCTGAGGGCCTCAGCGCGCCTGCTCGAGATCATGGATGAAGAGCGAGGCTATTCAGAAGCTCCGCCCGGACCGAAAGGCACACCCAAGCACCGGCGCAGGGCCTAGCTCACATACCCTTCGGCGAAATACCAGGTACTTGAGGGCTCGGAGACCCCCATCGAGTCCGAGCCTCCGGTTGCAGTCCAACCCCTGCCTGAGTCATATGTGAAGTAGCTCGCCCTTTCGGCGACTATGCCGACGCCGTTGGTTGATTCGACCATGGTTGACGCGGAGACTGGGCCGGCCACGTCGCGAAGGTTGATCGTGCGCCGTGACCCGGGCGCAACCGAAACGTCTCTCACGACAGAGCCGCCGCCGTCGAGCAGCGCCGAGACTCTCACCTCGGCAGTCTGAGAAGCAGGATTCGAAATCAACACCCATGTGTCAAAGCCCGGCCCCGCGTAGCCCTCTGCTAGATACCAGCGGGTGGCAGGCGCCGGGGTTCCTTGTGCTCCGTGACCGTCGGGAATTCCTCCGTACTGGAAATACATGGCTCGCTCAGCCACGACCGGTCCCGACGACTCAATGTGTACCGAATGCGAGTGACCGGACAAGCCGGAAAGCGAGCGTGCGAGTGTGGTCTGGCGGGCATTTGCCGGGACCTGGAACTGCTGAATAACGGTCTTTCCTTCATCTGTCAGATATCTCGCTGTGACATCGACAGGTGCGGAGCCAGGATTTGCCACGAGGGTCCATGTATCGAACCCGGGTCCCGAGTACCCCTCGGCCAAGTCCCACGAAGCCCTGGCCTCGCTCTCACCTATGGCCGCACTCCCCCCCATTGCCGATCCCCAGCCGGCGGGGGACTTGTACTTGAAGTATGAGGAGCGCTCCGCGACAACTGGCTGATCGGCCTGTACTCGAATCGAAAAGGATGCGAGATGCAGGCCGGGCACCCCATAGGCGGGCAGGGTAGTTCGGCCCTTGGCCGGAACACTTACCGGAACCGATATCACCCCTCCGCCCTCGAGCAAGAAATCGATCGTTGCTGCACTTTGCTGGGATTGCGGGTTGTAGACCTCGACGAAGGTGTCAAATGATCGCCCCTGGTACCCCTCGGCGAGGATCCAAGTGTTGCGAGGATTCTTCGCGCCCTCGCCGCTCGCCCCGCCATCCCATGAGCCGTAGACGAAGTAGAGCGCTCGCTCCGCGACTATCGGCTTCGAGGCGCTCACCCTCATCGAAATGTCCCCGGTACTGACGAAGTTGTTGACCTTGATCGTCGTGCGCGACTTGGCGGCCAACGTGTACGAAGACGTAACCGGCTGAGCGCCCGCCCTCTCAAATGAGACGCTCGCCGAAACCGAAGAGTCGTTGGGATTCAGCAGCAGCAACCATTGATCAAATCCACGCGACCGGCTCACATCAACCATCGTCGAGCGCAGACCCAGAGCGCTCCTGAAGTTGGTGCCACTCAGCGTCTTGGTCACGCTCCGGCCACCCGAAATCCCCTGGATTACCGCGGTAGCGACACCGCCGCCCATGCTCCTCTCCGAGAGGTCAACTGAGGTGACGTCATCGAGGCCGACCTTGGCACCGAGATCACGAGAGGAGAACGTCGCGGTCCAACTCGCATGAGGACTGTAGCGGCTCCAAGAATCAGGCATCGGCCGCAGATAGTGGAGCGGCGAACCGCCCCAAACATCTTCGTTGGCATCTGTTCGCCCTCCGGAACTCGAGTGGTAGAGCGCAAGTATTGGTGCGCCAGACGAGAGGATCGTGATTGAAGCCGTGTAGTTGACGGCAGCCACCCAGCTCGAGCCATAAGAGCCGGATTCCTTGTCCCAGCCGACATATGCCTGGTCAACTGTCGATGCATGCACGGTGCAGTCGCAGCTCGTGCGCCGATCGCCTGAAGTCGCGTGCTTGTAGTAGGCGTATGTCCGCGCCGCGACTGCCTGTGCTTGGAGCGACGCCGCCGGCCAAGACGACGGCATTTCACCTAGGCCATACAGGTACTTGTCATAAGTTGTCTCTACAACGACATTGACCGAGGATCCTGACTTGCGGACCACGTCGATCCAACCGCGCCCATACCGCTTGCCGTTTTGGGCCAGCGTGATCACGGTTCCTGACTCCTCGAAGCCCGAGACCCAGACAGACCCCACACCGATGTCCCAGGCTTGACCGTTGGGTGCCGTTACGCGCATTCCAGATGAAGTCGGACTTATTTTCCAGGTGCCTGATGTTGCCGGCCATCGCATGTCACCGGCGCCGATGGTGTAGGCGCCTCCGCTCCCAGAGATGTCAGCAGCGGTTTGGCTCTGCGCAATGCCAACCCGAACAGATGGAGGGAGCGAAGTCGGCACTGCACCGACTCCAGAGCCGTAATAAGAGTGAATGATCTGCCCCCAACTGCGCCCCTCCAGCCCCTGACCATAGGCGCCGTACTGGCTGAGCCCGAGCCGGTGGCCCCAGCCCGAACCGGCAAATGTGAAACTCCCTGCCGCTTCAGTCGATGGCGCGCCAGATAAGACGAGCCCTGCTGCAAACAGAGCTGCCACGAGGATGTGTGTGATTGCCCTTGCGGCGGGGCGTGTCACCGAGAGTCTCCGAACCGTGCATCTCCACTCCGCCCGGATTCGCCCGACCCTTAATCATTACCGCTCTGGGAGCCCTCCGCTCTCATTTCTGAGATTCCGCCTCACAGCAAAGACATCTTTGAGCATGCCGGCGGCTGCGGGGACCAAGCGCACCGAGGACCTGCGACCGGGAAGCCTCTCAAGTTCTTCGACCGGCACCTCTGCAATCCTGTAGCCAGATGCCGAGGCGAGGCAGAGAATCTCGACGTCAAAACCGAAGCCGTCAATCTGCGCACGGCCAAACAAGTCCTCAGCCGCCGCAGCAGTGAAGCCCTTCAATCCGCATTGGGTGTCTTCGTACCCGGCGATTGCAACTTCGCGAACGACACTGGCAAAGAGCCGGGAGGCCAGGGCCCTAACGGGATGAGCCGTGAGGAGCTTGCGGCCGTTGCCCTTGCGGCTCCCAATTGCGACGTCTGCGCTCTCGAGCGCCGAGTTGACCTCGGCTATCCCCTTGAGACCGTAAGCGACGTCGGCGTCGCAAAACACGCGCCTCCCTCCGGACGCTGCGAGCATGCCTGTTCGCACGGCGGCGCCCTTGCCTCGGTTCTTGTCGTGGCTCACCAGCTTCAAGGCCGCTGATCTTCGGGCTGCATCGGATGCGACGGCGGCGGTCTCATCGGTACTTCCATCGTCAACGATGATGACTTCGCCGTCTTGCCCCACTGCCTCGAGCAGTCTCGGAATGGTCAGCTCAAGTGTTCGCGCCTCGTTAAAAGCGGGAACTATCAAGCTCATCTGATCGGCATGACTGGACTCAGTCATTTGGCCGAAGACGAGAAAAGGCGCCGGGGCCACTCGGGGTGCAGCCCTGGCGCCTCTAGGGAAGCTGGACTTTGAGTTTGTACCTGGCGGTATTGCCGCCTCAGGCGGTACGCGTCACCGTAGCGAGGTCGAGCACGGTGTCGAGATTGACCTGCTCGGCATATTGGTCGGTGTTGCGCTCCCACCACTTGTACTCGCAGGCATGGCATGACCTGAAGGTCACGTCGTCCTCCGAATGGAGCCGCATGCTGATTTCGATCAGCTTCTCTGAACCACAACGTGGGCAATGCATAAGTGCCTCCCCGAATGCAAGGATGCTCATCTATCGGCGATACCGACGCACGGCCTACACGGTTTTTGGTAACCAAATCCAAAACCACTAGAAATAACTAGTTACTGCGAGTAGCCCCGCGATCGCGGTCGAATTGAACGCTATGTGGGCGGCTATCGATGAGACCAAGCTCTCGGTTCGCATCACCAGCAGGGTCAATACGATTCCTACCGCGAAGAGCAGAATGAACGAGTACAGGTTCAAGTGCGCGAGTCCGAAAAGGGCGCTAGAGAGGATGAGCCCAACGACACGACCGGTGCGACGCGAGACAGCAGCAAAGAGCATTCCGCGATACAGGAGCTCCTCACTTACCGGCGCCATGATGCCCGCGATAAGCGCAAGTGCCAGCTTGGGCAATAGTGGAGCATCACCAATTGTCTTCTCAATGGTCCCCGAGATCTGTGATGTGTCAAAGCTCGGCACAAGCCTGCCCACGGTGAAAATCAGTGCAATCACCGCGACTTGCAGCCCGATCCCCGCCACTATTCCAATCAAGATCGCACGACTGACACGCCCCTTGGGTTTCTGAAGCCAGATCTCGCCCGGCGAACGAGTAATTCGAACCCATAGAAGCACGAGGCCTATGACGACAATCGTGAACGTTGTCTGACCAGCAAGCCCGGCTGCGCTGATAGCTGGGGCCACTCCCTCGGCGGCCGGCGCAGCTGATCCGACAACAACGGCGACGAGTCCGGCTGCCATGGTCGAGGCGAGAACCACGCCAATCACCTCGATGATGCTAGGCGGTCGACGCTCGCTCAACGCCGGTACTCCTCAGGCAATCGCTTACCCAGATACCGGCTGCGCGCCCGGCCTCCCTCGCGCCAGTACGCGTACCAATACGGACCATGCGGGCACCTGGTACACGATGGCTTCGAGCATCGAACTCTCTGGCTTCTCACCCGGACCTCTGTTGATCCCTGCGCCGTAGCGCCGCTGCTGGCGCTGGTATCTCCGTCACCGTCGGCCTCTGACGGAGCCGCCGAGTCAAGCAGATCAGAGGCGTAGATCACCAAGCGGCGAAGCTCGTACTCGTCGAGATTGCGAACTGCCCTGACGAGGGACTTGTCTAGTCCCACTTCAGGACTAGGAGGCCGCTGCCCCCCGGGCCACAAAAAGCGGCGGGGTCGAGGAGCGTCGATCCACGCGGTCCCACCCCCTTGGAACCGAGAGTCTCTCGGCGTGACCGGTACACAGGTCGTAACCAGACGGATCTCGCTCGGGAGTCAAGTCCTCTAGCCAAGCGGTGCTGTTTGAATACTCGAAGATGAGAGTCGCAGTGGCGGGCGCCGTGCAGCCCACCTTCGTGCAGAGGCGGCTCAGTCCGTGAGGAGCCTGCGGAGCGTGCGGAGATCTTGGCTGGTTCATCATTGGGCCAAGGTAGCCGCGAGTCAGGCGGAAGGCAAGGACCCTCACTCACGAACACTCGTCGTTGCCGTATCTCCATCACGCTCACATCTTATGCGCGCTCGACGCGCATAAGACAGCAATTCAGCCGTTGGCGAATACCCGAGGAGCGCGAGACGGAAAATACCCAGTTCAAGAAGGGTGGATTAACGAGTTGTACCCCAAAGTGATCACACCGGTTGCCCGGACGACCTCTTTGGGGTACCAGGCCATAATAGCACCGGCTCCGGGACAGTGCAAGCACCATGCTAAATCGGACAAATGACCCGAATTTACTTGCGAATGAAAACGGGAGTGTTTACGGGGACCTTTGGGAATAGACCCTCGATGTCAGATCCCGCCATGCGCACGCATCCATGCGAGGCCGGCGAACCGAGAAGATTCACCTTGGTAGTTCCGTGGATCAGGATTCCAGGTGAGTTCAGGGCAAGTGCCCTGGTTCCGAGTGGATTACCGGGGCCGGGTCCGATCCGAGCCGGCATGTCCTTTCCCCACCCGGTTGGAGCAGGGTTGACCCACGACGGGTTCATGATCTTCTCGACGATGCGAAAGCGCCCGAGCGGGGTCGGATATCCGCTCGTTCCGGTTGAAACCTTGTACGTACCGACCAGCGCGGCGTTTTCGTAGTAATAGAGCTTCTGCTCGGAGACCCTGACGAGAATTGCTGCGCCGATGTCGTTTCCCTCGGGCCGCAGCTCCTTGGCGGGAAGAACCACTTCGGTGATGGTTTCACCGTTTATGGCTGAGACAGCTGCACGCATCAGGATTTCAGAGGCGGCCTCCGCCTCGAGTTCGACTCCTGGCTCGGCAGGCCGAAATACGAGGTCATCTGAGGACTCGTCAATTGCGGCCTCAGTTGCTTCTCGGTTGACCTGGCCTGCAATGGAAGCTATGACCTTCTTATCAACTGCTTCGCCATTGGGCCTGATCTCCATGGGGATGTCGATCGCATCGCCTCCCCCGCCAATCCAGCGCTTGAGACGACCGCCTATCCCGAGGTCATGCCCCACCGCAAAGGCCTCATCGACAGCACCTTCGATATCTGCCTCTACATCAAGCTGCGCGAGCGAAACCGTGTAGGCCTTGTCGTAGGCCTTGATTGTCAGCTTGCGCGATCGGACAGAATCAAGGTTTCGTCGGAGTTCGGCCGCAGCCTCGTCACGTGTCAATCCACCGACAAGCACCCCGTCGACACGAACATCGGGAACTATGCGCTGATCGCGACTTTGGTCATACGCGAAAGCGGAGACGGACCCTGCCACGAGCATCACTGCGGTCACTGCCGCGACGACACCCGCGCATCTCAGTGCGCGAAACCTCCGTGGAGCTCGCTCGCCGGCGCCCCATGAGACCGGCGGAAGTTCACTGGAACCTTCTGGGTCTTCACTGGATTCCTCATCGGCGGCTGGCTCGTCGGGCAGTTCTTCTGATGATGGTTCGTTGGACTCGTCCACCTGCGTCTTAACCCATTGCGATGATCACTGACTTTGGCCCAAGAGATCAAAGAATACCCGATTGCGAATCGGGCCGAGCCGGCGGAAAGAAGTTCGAGTGCAGGCCCAAGGCAAAACCAAAGTAACATTGGGCTACGAACACCTTTCGAAAGCCCCTTGTCCACTGCGAACCCGGTAGCCGATGAACCCCACTCCAGATCAGAACAAAGGCGGTAGTAGTTCGCCTCCCGGAAGCCCTCAGCCATTTCCCAGATGGCTAGTCGCGCTCGCCGTCGTAGCACTAGTCGCGGTCTTTGTCATTCCAATGATGTTCTCGCGCGAGTCGAACTCCATCGACTACACGCAATTCAAGAGCCTTGTCGCTCAAGACCAAGTCGGAGAAGTCACGCTCAAGGCAGATGGGCGCGTCACCGGAAAACTCAGAGACGGAAGCGACTTCACCACATCCATCCCGATTTCAGTCGAGGACAGGGAGCTTCTTGGAGAGCTAGAGCAGAAGAACGTTCAGATCAAAGTGGAGCCTCCGTCGACCGGTCAGGCGTGGACGATCATCTACTGGATCATGCTCTTTGGAATCTTCATCGCGTTCTGGTTCTGGATCAGCCGGCGTGCGCAGGGACAAATGGCCGGGCTCATGAATATCGGACGTTCAAAGGCGCGAGTCCACTCGGCTGACAAGTCTGAGACGACGTTCGAAGACGTCGCCGGTTACAAAGGGGTCAAGGAAGAGGTCGCCGAGGTAATCCAATTCCTCAAGGACCCAAGGCAGTTCAAGGAGATCGGCGCGCGCATCCCTAAGGGGATTTTGCTTGTCGGCCCGCCTGGCACTGGAAAGACGCTGATTGCCAAGGCGGTTGCAGGTGAGGCAGGCGTTCCGTTCATCTCGATCACGGGCTCCGACTTCATGGAGATGTTCGTCGGCGTCGGGGCAGCCAGAGTCCGCGACCTTTTCCAGACAGCTCGCAAGAACTCGCCCGCAATCATCTTTATTGACGAGCTCGACTCGATCGGAAGGAAGCGGGGCACCGGCCTCGGCGGCGGCCACGACGAACGCGAGCAGACCCTCAATCAGATGCTTGCCGAGATGGACGGCTTCGAGACAACGGAGGGCGTCGTGGTCATGGCAGCCACGAACCGACCGGACATTCTCGACCCGGCACTGCTTCGACCCGGACGCTTCGACCGTCAGGTGGTGATCCCGCTCCCGACGCAGGAAGAGCGAATGGCGATCCTCAAGGTTCACACCAAGGGCAAGCGCCTAGCCGAAGACGTAGCCCTCGAGGTAATGGCCCGCGGCACCCCCGGATTCTCGGGGGCTGACCTCGCGAATCTCACCAACGAAGCTGCGCTCTTTGCAGTACGCAGAGGCGACCACGAGATAACGGCGAGCGACTTCGAGGATGCGCGGGACCGGATCATCATGGGTCGAAAGCGTGAATCGATGGCGATTTCCGACGAAGAGAAAGATGTAATTGCCGTACACGAGGCCGGCCATGCGCTCCTTGCATACCTCCTGCCGACAGCCGATCCGCTGCACAAGGTCACGATCCTTCCGACGGGCATGTCGCTTGGCTCAACTCACCAGCTCCCCTTGGAGGAAAAGCACATCTACCAGCGCGAACACATCTTGGATCGCCTCGCGGTGAGCCTCGGAGGCCGGGCCGCAGAAGCACTCATGTACGGCACCATTTCGACGGGCGCAAACAACGATCTGGTCACAGGGACTGAACTAGCACGCAAGATGGTCCGCGAGTGGGGCATGAGCGAACGCCTCGGTCCGATGGCATGGGGCGAACAGGGCATGGTCTTCCTGGGTGAAGACATGGTACGTAGCCACGAGTATTCCGACGAGACCGCACGGGTAATCGACGAAGAGGTTCAGCGAATCCTCGAAGAGCAGGATGCGCGGGCGCGACAGGTCATCGTCGAAAATCGCAAGGGACTGGAGGCGCTCGCCGAGGCGCTCAAGTCCGAGGAAACGATCAGCGGTGCCGAGGCCGGACGGATAATTGAAGGCGCTGTCGGCCCCTCGCCAGAAATCGAGTCAAAGATCGAAGCCGAGGAGCGGCGGGAGAAGGTCTAGCCGCTGCTCACCCCTGCGTCGGCCAGTGCTTCCTCGATCTGTCGGGGAACAAGTGGACCCACCCACCCAGCCAGGACTGTTCCTCCGGCATCGACGACCAGCGTAGTGGGCACACCATCAATGCCATACCGGTCAAGCACCGCCTGGTTTTCGCGACCGTCGACCTCGACCATCGGAACCGAGAAGGTCTGGCAAATCCTCTTGGCGGCACTGCATGCCCGGCAATCCGCATGCGTGAACAGAATTATCGAGACGGGAGTCTCCAGTCCGCCGAAATCATCTGGGGCAACCGACGTCGGCATGCCATAGACGGCGACGATCTCGCGTCTGTTCTTCTTGTCGAGAGTGCGGACCAGCAGTACCGCAGCCGCGGCGGCGGCCGCGAGCAGAACCAGATGCAACCAGCTCATCCCTGAGGAGTTGCTGTTGGCGTCGGCTCAACGGACGGGGAAGGAGGCGCCGTCGGCGTCGCTTCAGCTGGGATCACGGGTGGAGCGTCAACTGTGCCGGGCAGCACAAAGGCGGATGGGAGCCGCACCGGCGCCATCACCTCGAAGCCGACCCTCGGCGCAATCGCGCTCACGCGCGATTCCACGACGAGAGGCTCATCGGACCACCCAACTAGGGTCATCGCCTTGGCGGAGAACTCATTGCTCGCAGCGAGTGTGATGCGCCCGCCCGGCGGTACTACGACATTGCTGTACGCGGCAGGCACCTCCACGGCGCCGGAATCGAGCCTGCCGATCGTGAGCTTTGCCGTCGCCGAACCAGGGTTCGTCACGCTAAGAACATTCGAATATGGAACTCCCTGCTCTGCTCCCCACGCGTTGGGAATCAGCCACCGATCCATAGGGGATGCAATGCCTGGACCAGCTGACATGCCGTGCTGAGGCGGCGCCGGGTAGCCGATCAATCGATCTACGAAGACCCCTGACCCGCTGACGGTTCGTGCGGTCAGGCCAAAGTTGACCTCTGGAGCCAGGGCGGGCGAGATGGTCATTGTCGCCTCCGAATTAGGAGGAACGCGCATGCTTTGAGGGGGCGGGGTCTCGGTGAGCAAACCTTCGGGAAGGAACTCAACCTCAATCTCCTCTTCGGTCTCTCCGGGATTCATGATCCAGAGCAACTGACTCATGCCCGCATTCCCGTCAGCGAAATGCCAGTCGGGCGAAGGATCGGTAGATCCCGCGGATAGCGATACCCCAGCAGGAAGGCGCTCGCCATTTGAATAGAGCACCTGTTGCGAGACGACTTGTCCGGACTCGGCCCTGACGACTGCGCCGAG
Source organism: Acidobacteriota bacterium (assembly GCA_003577105.1). Taxonomy (GTDB): domain Bacteria; phylum Actinomycetota; class Acidimicrobiia; order ATN3; family ATN3; genus ATN3. The sequence continues at coordinate 21,360 of QEUQ01000016.1, forward strand.
TGCCGACTCCCTCCGCACCTCATCACTGAGCTTCACTACCGCGGAGCGCCCCGCGAATAGCGGAAACTGCTGAAGGTTCTTCGGGCGCTCAATCCCGCTATCTGTATAGACATCGACATTGACGACGGCGTCCTGAGGGAATGGATTGAAGAGAATCAGGTAGGTCTCCGCGCCCCTCACGCTGGAGCCCCCTGGGAAATAGCGAGCCGGCGCTGTGCCCTCCGTGCACGGTGCTGCCATGGTGCCAGTCGCTTCGGGGCTGGAGACAGAGACGGTCTGGGCAATTGCTACCGCCGTCAGATCCAGCTCGATGACCGCGCCGACCTGCAAACCCGGAGCTTCGCCGAGGAGCTCGCGATCGAGATCAATCGTTGAGCGCCCGCGGCCAGGGACGCTCAGTTGCTCGGACTCAAGGCGCTTCTCGCCCGCAAAGAGGGTGTAGCGCCCCTTCGCTGCCTGTGAATACGGATTGGCCAAATCGAGGCGCTCTGCAATGCCCTTGTCGGTCGACCCCTCGGCGCAGAACCAAACCCCGCCGCCAGCCTTCAGATCCAAGCCACCCTGCTCCCCCTGAGTGGCCGGCTTTTGTAGTAGATATGCCCCTAGAGGCAGGCCAACGACAAGGACAATCGCTACCACGCGGGTGAACAAGGGAAATCTCGGCCCTTTGGTCGGACCGCTCATCCGACTGCTGCCATTCGATCTGGGCGCGCCGAATCGGGATCGTACTCGCGGCTTCTGAAAAGCATCGCGAGTAGCAGCAGCACGACCACTGCCACCAGCTGAATGATCAGTTCTTGCCGGCGTGACCCGTCATCACGGAATTCGAGCCGTGCGTTGCCGGAGTAGTCACTGCCGAATACAAACAAGTTCGACCAGCCGAAAGCTGGCTCGTGGGTTGTCGGGAGCAGTGTGCGGCCAGTGCCGTCGGTAAACGTCCAACTGTCATTGAACTCCTGCGAGACAATCACCCCGGCGCCGGAATCGGCCTCAACGTAGCCGGTTTCGTTTGGAATCGGCGCGCCAATTGCCGGTCGGGCCTCATTGAATTCGGCAGTCAGCAGCAGCTCCTCGGTGCGAGGCTCATCGTCTGAGGCGCCTTGACTGGCCCCGTTGGCGCGTGCCGCCTCTACAACCGATGGCCCGACGACTGAGACGTTGTCGAGCCGAGAGTCGGGTGCCACCTCGAACACGACCACGCCAGGGGCAGCCTGCATCTCCTTCATGTCCAGCTGGCGCCTGAACCCATCAATAAGAGCCTGCGGTGGAGGGAGGGTGCCTGCGGGGCCCGATTCGGACTCCGAGCTAGCCTGAGGGAGTATCACGTAGCGAACACCGAGTGTCGCGAGGCTCCGACCGCCGCGCGTCGAACCCACCGAGGCAATCTGAGCCAAGACCTCACCGAGGTGTTCACTTCCGGCGCCAGGAGTGTGTGGCTCGATGTCTCCCCACTCCGGGCCCGCCGGCCCTGACAGCGTGTATGCGCCAGCGCCTTCAGCGCCTGGAATGCTCAGCGGGTATCCCGGCAAATCCTGCTGAGCGCCGATCCAAAGAAGCTTGAATGAGTCCGACTCGCCTGCCCGCGTGGGAGCCTCAACAGCGCGACGGAATTCGTTGTAACCAAGGCCAAGGCGTCCATTTAGGAATGACCACATCGAGGCGGCGAGAAGCACCGCTGAGGCCACGAGGACGATGACTGCTGCAACCTTGGCGAGTCGCTGAGAGCCATCGGCCTCCTTCTCAGCTAGCTCCGAAGCCCCCATGCCGGCACAGAGCGCAAGCGAGAAGGCCGCCGGCATAAGGACACCGAGTGCTATCGGGAGAGCCGCGTCAATCAGGTCTTGCCCGGCGAGCCAGATTGGCGCCATCGACGCCAACGCAATGCCCCAGCATCGCAATGCCCACGAGAGGCGCTCCCCTTTCACGACGAAGAGCGACAACAGAGCGAGGCCCGCAAATACCGTGCCCCAAGGGAGCCCCCCAGCTTGCGCAACGTGCATGCGCAGCACTCCGGCCGAGCCAATCTGAAAGCGTGCCCCTTCCCATCCACCCCAAGCGTTCGCGAGAGGCGAAGCGGGCCCGACCAATGTGTACGACCACGGCCAGAGGAGCCCGAACGCAATGGCAGAGGCGAGGACAGTCGTGACGAACGCGGCCATCGACGCTACGACACGGGAAGAAAACAGGGACATGACGAAGATGAGAGCCGCCATCCCAACCGTGATCGGCAAAGCCGCCGGAAAAAAGGCCGTGGGGATGGCAATGATGACCGCCATGCCCAGAACTCGGCGAACACTTCCACTAAACCCCGCACGACCGGTGAAATGCGCCAGCATTCGGCCAAAGATGAACGGCGCGAAGCCGAAAAACACGACCGCCCCAACACTCCCCCGGTCCATCGCTCCGACCATCGCGGGCGAGAGCCCATAAAGAGCGACCGCGACGGCCGGGCCGGGCCACTTACCAAGGCGAGATGCCACCCTCCAGGCCCCCAGCAGACCCAGGAAGTAGCACCCGACAAGGATCTTGGCCGTCCCCCAAGCGGGAAATATCCATTGAATCGGACCGAGCAAAGCGCTTGCGGGGCTAGGGGATGCTGTGCTTCCAAACCCGAATGAGTGCCAAGACGCCGCGTAGTTGCGCCATAGAGCCTCAGTACCCGGAATAGGAACCGCCTCGCCGACAAGCGGCACGTTGGGATCGAATACAAATTTGCGCGCGCCAACCGCAAACAGAACGAGAGCGACGGCCCAGAAGAGCACTTGGGGGCGGGTGATCTCGTGGATTGCGAACTCCCACGCCCCAGTCCCAGACGCCTGAAGCGCCACGGGCACGTCTTCGTCACCCTCGGCTCTCAGCCGATTCTCGATGTAGGCTCGAACTCGAGCTGATTCCGAGAACTGGAGTGCCCTGATCTCAGAGTCAGAGATCGAGCGGGCTCGCTGGACCTTTCGCCGCGCACTCCAAATGCCACCGAGATGAAATAGCGCCGAGATCCACGAACCCGCAAGCGATCGCGCTCGGCGCCCTCGCCCCGAGAACGTGAGCAGCACGATCTCGAGAAGGTTCAGCATCGCCAGCTGGAACAGAACGATCGGGAGTGATCGGAACGCGTAGCACTTAAGCATGACCCGCAGACGGTTGGTCTGAGCTTGAATACGTGGATATGGCACCTGTCCGCGGTCGAACTCACCGGGCGCGTGGTATGCGACAGCGGCCGGAATTACGGCAACGTTCGCTCCCATGATTCTGGCCCGCCAGCAAATATCAAGATCCTGCTCGATCGATCCCAACGACGGATCAAAACCACCAAGCTGCCTAAATAAAGCAGTCCTAATCAGCATGGCGGCGGTTGTCACATAGAGCGCAGTGCGATCCTTGTCGTGCTGACCATGGTCAACCTCGCCCGGCTCCACAGAGGTGTAGGGAAACCCGAATCTGTCAGAACCCATGCCGACTTCGCGCAGCACGTTCGGATCGCCCCAATCGCAGATCTTGGGAGCGACGATGTCTGCACCGCCTGACTCGGCCCCTTCAACAAGCGTCTCGACCGTCGAAGGCTCCAACGCGACCTCGTCATGTAGAAACAAGATCCACTCGGAATCCAGCGAGGTGTCCGAGAGCATCACGTTGGCGGCCTTCGCGAAGTGTGCTCCGCGAGGAGCAGCGATTACACCGGCATGGAATTGGCGAACAGCCGCATCGATGTCGGCATGCCTGGCTTTCGCCTGCTCACCGTCATCGAGTGAGGCATCGACTACCGTTACGCCGAAATCCCTGTAAGTCTGCGCGGCCAGTGCCGCAAGGGTCTCTGGGAGACGGCCAGTCCCGGTTGCTACGACGACGGCCCGTACCCCGCCCCGATTCGCCCGCCCGAACCCGTGTTCGCCGTCTTCAGCTTCTACGTCGACGGAATGACTCATGAGCGATCGATGCTAGCAGCTGACCCATTCTCTGCCGGGGTTTCCGTCTTGTCGAAGACAAGGCTCTCCGGCGCTCCCAGCCGTTCGAGCCAATAGATGGTGGCGAGACAGACACCACCGAAAAGGCCCGTTATCGCGAGTGCGAGGCCCAGCGGAGCATGCGAGACAAGTAAGGCCGTGCCGCCACAGGCAAGGCCGGCAATCCACAGGACCACTACCACGCGACGACGAGTCATTCCCTTAACCACCAGGCGATGGGATGTGTGATCCGTGCCCCCGGTGCTCGCGGAAATCCCTCTTCTCCGCCTTGAAATCGCGACCATCAACATGTCGGTGAGAGGTACGCCAAGGACAATCACCGGCACGAACAAGGTGGCGAGGCGGGGTCGCGTCGGAAAACGCAGATTCAGTCCCATGACGGCAAGCAGGAATCCCAAGATGTGACTGCCGGCGTCACCCATAAAGATTTTCGCCGGAGGAAAGTTGAAGACCAGAAACCCGATCACGCCGCCGGCGAGAACCATCGAGATGACCGCGACGAGGTACTGATCCCAACTCACGGCAATCGCGAAATAGGAAATCGAAGCTGCCGCTGTTATCCCCGCTGCTAGGCCGTCCATGTTGTCCGAAAGATTGATGGCGTTTACTGCGACAACGATCCAAGCAACCGTTATTGCGGCGTCTAACGCGGGTATGCCTGAGAGATTGCCTTTCAAGCCGAATCCGACAAGCACGAGGCCAGCCGTTGCTTGTCCCACCAGCTTGACCCACGGGTCCATGCCCGCCAGGTCATCTTGTAGTCCTACAAATAGAATGACCAGACCCCCAAGAAAGATCCCCTTCAACTGCTCAGAGGCACTTGGCACAGCAAGGAATGCAGCCACTGCCGCCGCGCCGTAAATAGCGACTCCACCAAGCAGAGCAATCGGCTCGGGGTGGGCCTTTCGCGATGAAGGTTCATCGTGGAGCCCCACCCGAAATGCGAAGCGGCGCGCAATTGGTGTCAGCGTCAGCGCCGCGATGAGCGATATGCCAAATGCCGCCAGGTATAGGAGCGGAGATGGCCTATTCATGGCTCGAGGCGGAGTCGGCTCAAAGGCGCTCGAGTCTCCCGGCGACTTCGACACCTTCCATCGCGTTGACCGCGTCGAAAATCAAGCTCGCGCCGGCGCCGACCGAGGTCCTGTCAAACTCCTCATGGGGCACCAAGAAAACGACTGCATCTGCTGAGCTCAGCTCCGCGCCTGTGAGCGGAACAGAAGCGATCAACTCGCCATTGATCACGAGCTCGGGAACATGTGGATCCGAATAGGTGACTTGAGCACCCTCGTCCGCAAGTTGCTGCATTACCGAGAGCGCCGGAGAGTTCCGAGTATCGCCGACCCCAGCCTTGAAGGCCGCGCCGAGCACCAAGATCTTCGACCCTCGGACCGGCTTTGACTCGGAATTGAGCAGGCGCGCGATCCGGTGGAAGACATGCCGTGGCATCCGGAGGTTTGCGTCGGCTGCCAGCTCGATGAACTTCGCCTGGAAGTCAAAGGTCCTCGCTCGCCAGGCGAGGTAATGAGGGTCAACTGCAATGCAATGCCCGCCTACGCCAGGCCCCGGCTTGAAAGCCATGAACCCAAAAGGCTTCGTTGCCGCACCCCGAATCACTTCCCAAATGTCGACATCCATCCGCTCGCAGAGCAGGGCCATTTCATTGACCAATGCGATGTTGACTGCCCTGAACGTGTTCTCGAGGAGCTTGGTCATTTCCGCTGCATCGGGCGAGCTCAACACGGTTACCGATCCCGGCCCGTCCATCGCATATTCAAGAAGCAGCTTCGCCTTTTCGGCGCCCTCCGGCGTCAGCGCGCCGACGACTTTCGGTGTGTTCCTCACGGTCCAGGTCTTATTCCCAGGGTCCACTCTCTCCGGAGAAAAGGCGAGGTCGAAGTCGACCCCGGCCTTGAGCCCTCCTGCCTCGAGAATTGGCTTCACTACCTCGTTAGTCGTTCCCGGATATGTCGTCGATTGAAGAATCACGAGCATGCCTTGATGCAACCGGCTCCCAAGATCCTCTGCTGCCTTGACGACATGGGTTAGGTCGGGATCCTTGGCGGGGGTAAACGGTGTCGAGACACAAATGACCACCGCATCGGCGTCACAGAGCACGTCAGGATCGACGGTGGGGATGAAGTTGCCCGATCCTACGGCGTCACCAAGGAGCGAGTCGCTCACATCCTCGACGTAAGAATTGCCGTCTCTCAGCATCGCTACTCTCGACTCATCCACGTCGAGTCCGAAGACCGCGAAACCTGATGCCGCGTAGGCGAGGGCCAGGGGCAAGCCCACATAGCCGAGCCCGACAACAGCGATCTTCAGTTCGCGCGATTCGAGCAGACTCTCGAAGTCGTCGTTACCCATGGGTCTCCCTCCACCAGGCAATTGTCCTCTCAAGCCCCTCTCGCAGCCGCACTTTCGGCTCCCACTGAAGCAGTGATGATGCCCGCCCGATCTCGGGAACCCGCCGCCGGGTGTCCTCGAACCCAGAACCGTAGTAGTCCTCGTAGGGGGCATAGCTGATATCAGACGAGGAACCGATCATGTCTCGAATCGTGGCGGCCAGGTCGCCAATTGCGGTCTCCTCGGTCGTGCCGAGATTGATCACCCGCCCCATTGCCGCGTCTGTGATCCCGGCTGCCACCGTACCGGCGACGGTGTCATCGACGTATGTGAAACACCGGGTCTGACGTCCGTCGCCGTGAACAGTAATTGGCTCTCCGGCAATTGACTGCCGAATGAAGTTGGCGACCACGGAGCCGTACCCGCGGGGATCCAAACGCGGTCCATAGGAATTGAAGTAGCGAACGATCGAGACCTCCAGGCCCTTGTCTGCGTAGGCAAGCGCAAGGTGCTCATCAAACGCCTTTGCCGTGGAGTATCCCCACCGATGAATCGTCGTGGGACCGAGCACCCTGTCGTCATCTTCCTCAAATGGCACCTTGGAGGTCTTGCCATAGACCTCGGAGGTGGAGGCGAGGAGCACCCGGACCCCATTGGCGTGACAAGACCCCAGGACTATCTCAGTGCCCCTTGTGTTAGTCAGGAGCGACGCCAGCGGCTCATCGACAATGAACTTGACACCCACGGCGGCTGCGAGGTGAAAAACCAGTTCGGATGTCGAGACGTATTGATCGACGAGGTCTGGATCAAGAATCGAACCCTCGACGAAGTCGATTGCACCTGCGTCAACGTGCCGGCCGATGTTGGATCGGGAACCCGTCGAGAGGTCGTCGAGGACCGTAACATCATGTCCAAGTCCAAGAAGGGCATCTACGAGATGAGATCCGATATAGCCGGCGCCACCGGTTACAAGAGTGCGCATGGCTCACATCCTAGGCACGTCGGCCACAAATTCCTGCGCACAGTGACCGGAAATGGCTGGGCGATATGCTTCTGCGTCTTTGACTTCAACGGCGAGGTGAGCGCGTGCAATTGAGCGAGCAGATTAGAGCGATCAGGCGCTGGGCGCTGATTGTGCTGATAGTGCTTGTCGCGGTCGCGTTTGATACCGACACATTCGACGTCTTCAACCTCACCAAGTTCACAATCGTGCTCCTTGGAACGATCGTGATCACATCGCTCTGGGTAGTCGAGTGTGTTCAGCGGAAGAAATTCCTGCGCCCCAAGACCGGAATAGAGCCCGCTCTGCTTGGACTCCTAGTTGCAACTGCTGCGGCAACAGCCTTCTCGTTTAGCAAGGTCGTTTCGCTAGTTGGCTTCTACAAGTCCTATGACGGACTGGTTTCGGTCCTCGCATTCACGCTTCTTGGCCTTTGCGCTGCCGAAGTCTTTGACAACAGGCAGCAGATCCGGCAGGCATTGGTGGGGGCGACCTTCGTTGGTGGGGGCTTCGCGGCCTTCTACGGGGTACTCCAGTACATCACCTTCGCTACAGAGGGGCGTTACAAGCTCGACTGGGAGAGCTGGGGGGCTGCGTCATTCAAGACCTCGGCAGTCTTCTCGACATATGGCAATCCGAACCACCTCGCCGGCTACCTTGCCATGATGATCCCCCTAGCAATCGTCTTGGGCGTGATCTCGAAGAAGACCGGAGTGAAGGTGCTCTCCTGGTCTTTCGTTGTTGTCGCTTTCTTGGAGATCCTCCAAGTGCAGACCCGCGGCGCCTGGGTGGCGGTTGCCTTCATCTCGGTGGGTCTATCCGTGCTGTTCCTGCCGGAAATCAAGAAGAATCCGATTCCCTTTGTTGCAGTAGCGGTGGCGGTCCTTCTCCTGTTTGGCTTTGCAGGCCTCACTCTCCGAGGACGCGGCGACATATTCAAGCGGATTACATCAATCGCCGACACCCAGGAATCCTCTGGCCGACAACGCGTTCTGCTTTGGGAGGCGGGATTGCAAGCGGCCAAAGAGCGCCCCATATTCGGCTGGGGACCCGACACCTTCCGAGTCGTTTTCCTTAGATATCAAGGCTATGAGTTCGCGGCTCGCTACGGTCCCACTCAGGTCGCGAACGGTCCTCACAACATATTCGTCTCCTGGCTCTATTCGGCAGGACTCTTCGGCTTTGCGATGTTCCTGTGGCTGCTCGCTGCCTTCTTTCGCCGGTCGATCAGCGCAATTAGCGCTTCCCTGGCAATCGAGCGTGATCCACCGAAACGTGACCGAGCCGTCATTACGTCTCGCTCTCGCGACGATCGCCTGATTCTCGGCGCCGTTGCTCTGGCGATCGTCGCCTACCTGGTAGGCGAGAGCTTCAATGTCAATCAGATCGGACTGTCATTCTCCTTCTGGGTTATGACCGGATTGGGCGGTGCGTACTCTCTCCTCGTCAGGGACTCATTCTCCGAGTACGAGGCCGAGCGGGAGCGCATCGAAAAGAAGAAGGCCGCGAAAGAGGCGCGAGCAGCAAACAAGAACGAGCCGGATTCGGCCGCAGCGAAGAATCCTAAGGCGGACCGGGTCTCTGCCAAGGCTCAAGGATCCAAAGGCAAGGCCAAGAGCAAATCCGGAGGGTCAAAGGGGCGGGGCGGAAGAAGTCAGAGTACCGAGAAAATGCCGGCGCGCACTTGGCTTGCTGCAGGAATTTGTTTCGCAATCTCACTTCCGCTGGCATATCTCGCAGTAATCCCGTACAGAGGCGACCGCGTCTATCGCAAGGCAGTGCCGGCGATCGAGGAGGCCAAGGGCTACGCGCAGGAGCTCCAAAAGACCCCAAATGCCGGCGACGAGGCAATGGCCTTTGTCGCCTCCAAAGCTGAAGCGGCACTTGCGCTCGCACAGCAGTCATACAAGACCAATCCGACCGAGTCTCGCTATCTCTTCGACGTATTCGAGATGGCTCAGCTCAAATCATTCCTGCTCAAGAGCGGTCCGCTTCAGCTGGATAACGTGAAGATCGCCGAGGGCGCCTTGATCGATGCGCTGCGGCTGAGTCCGGAAGATGAGCGTTACTACCGCTCTCTAGGCGACCTCTATGCCTACTGGGGAGGAGGAACGGGGCCGCAGAAGCGGAGCGTCACACCACCGGATCCGTCGAAACTTCGAGACGCGGTGGAGAGACTTCATGGGGCACGCCAATACAACCCATACGACTACGAAACCGAGAGTTTGCTCATGCGTGTCGGCGAGGCTCTAGGCGATACCGCGATTCAGTCAGATGCCGGCCAGCACGGTTTCTATCTTGGCGATGCCGCACTCACGGTCAAGTTCGCCGATTTGCTCGTGGCAAACGGCGACGCACCTGGGGCAATCGCTGTGCTCGAAACGTTCATAAATCGGCACCTCAATCAGCCTGATGTCGATCGTCGCTATGGCGAACTCGCCGGAAAGCCCCCACCGGTCGTGACGGAATCGAATCTGCCTATTCCAAAGGGTCCAGCCCCAGTTGAGCCCGGTGTGCCGGTGCCGGGACTCCCCCCTGGGCTGCGCCTTCCGGGATGGAACTGAGGGGCCAATCGGGCATGAAGTCAGCGCCAAAACACGCCGATAGCTATCCCATACATCTCAATTGACCCGCCAAATCGGCGTGCTGCAAGTGGCGCCGCAACGGCCTAGACTGTCTCAAAGCTGAAACGAACAAATTCGGGAGATTCTGAAACTTGAGCACTTACACACCCGGCGGACTGCTCCGGGTAGCGCTCCTAGGCAACACAGCAGGCACCGGCTACCTATTTGCCCGCTGCCTTCGCAACCAGGGTGCTCGCGCCGACCTCTTTCTCGCCAGTGACGAAGAAGACGCTATTCCGCCCTTTGCCCCCAACGTCCGCCCACCTGCAGGAAGCGACTGGGTGATCAGGTGGGATCCATCGGGGATGGGGGGAGCTGGCGGCATGTTTGCCAAGCGCTCCGAGAAAGCGACACTGCGAAAGCTCGCGGGCGAATACCACATGGTGCAGGCCATCGGCGCCACGGTGGTGGCAGCCCCATCTACAGAAAAGCCATATGTGCACCTGGCGCTCTCAGGAGACCTGAGGGGGCTGGGGCTCGAGGACTCGCCAAATGGCAAGGCATACAGGAAGGCGATTCAGGGCGCCGCGACGATCTTCTACATGCAGCCCGAACAGGTACGAATCCTCAACGAAATCAGTGCTGTAAAGCGCGAATTCCTGCCTTACCCGGTCCAAGTCGCCTCGGCACGCCCTGCACTAAGGCCAACGAACCCGGTCCTGCGGGTGTTTCACCCGGCAAGAGTTGACTGGGCGGAGTTCGAGAGGGAGCGGCTGCTCAAATCAGGCGACCGCTTCTACCGCGCATGCGCACGCTTCACGGCGGAGGGGGGTCAGCTCGAATTGGTCCTCGTTGACCGAGGACGCGAGTCAGAGGCTACCCGCCGCATCATCGACAAGCTTGGACTGACACATTCGACGACTTGGCTCCCTCACCTCGATCGGATGGAGCTGGCACGCCAGCTAATGGAGGCAGATGTAATCGTCGATGACTTCGATGCTCCCAGCCTCGGCATGATCGCGCTCGAGTCGATGGCTGCCGGCCGGCCAGTCCTTGGCTATGTCGATTTGGCTGCCTATGAAATCGCCTACGGAGACCAGCCACCGATCATGTGCGCGAGGACCGAAACAGAGCTATTCGCGTCCATCTGCCAGGCATGCGACCCGGCCTTCCGTGAGCAGATAGCTGCGGCGGCTCACTACTGGGTCTGGACCCATCACCGCGAGGAAGCCGTTGGCGAGAGACTCCTCGACATGTACACCAACCGGGTTCTAACCCAGGGCGCAATCTGACAAAGGTGGCCGAGGCAAATCCAATGCGCGCCTTGGTGACCGGTGGCGCCGGTTTCATCGGCTCACACATAGCCGACGCCGTTGAAGGGCAGGGCTGGCAGGTTGTGATACTCGATGACCTCTCCACCGGGCGCGATGAGAACCTCGAGGGTAGTGGCGCAGAGCTGATCAAAGGCGACGTCTGCGACCGCGAGGCCTGCCTCGCCGCAACCGAGGGAGTCGAAGTCGTCTTTCACCTTGCCGCAGCGAGGGCGGTCGGGCTGTCAGTCACAGATCCCGTCACATCTGACCGAGTCAACACCGGCGGAACAGTGAACTTACTCACCGCCGCGCGCGACAACGGTGTCAGGCGAGTAATCATCGCCTCGTCCTCCTCTGTCTACGGAGGCGTCGCCCCGCTCCCTACGCCTGAGGACGCCCCGCTCTACCCAAAGTCGCCCTACGCCGTCTCGAAGATGGCTTCCGAGACATACTGCCGCGTCTTCTCCGAGCTCTACGGAATCGAGACCGTGGTCCTGAGATTCTTCAACGTCTATGGGCCACGCCAGCACCCCAGGTCTCCATATGCGGCCGCAATTCCGCTCTTCGTCGAGGCGCTGCTGAAAGGAGATGCACCCACGATCCACGGCGACGGATTGCAGAGCCGGGACTTCACTTTCGTCGAAGATGTGGTCAACGCCAACCTCGCGGCCGCGAAAGTACCTGAGGCGGCCGGGCGACCGTACAACATCGCGGCAGGTCGGCAGCACACGATTCTGGATCTCATCGCGGCAATCCAATCGGTTCTAGGAACAGAGATTGAACCCGTGCATACCGATCCGCGACCCGGCGACGTGCGAGCATCATGTGCGGACGCATCAAGAGCCGAGGAAGAACTTGGATGGCGAGCACAGGTGGGTTTTGAAGATGGGCTTCGCCGCACTATCGAGTGGCTGAGAGACCAGAACTGACAGAGGCGGAGAGGCCTCCGCTCAGAGTCGTCAGGGTGATCGCGCGCCTCAACATCGGTGGGCCGGCAATTCAGGCAGCGGTCCTTACATCTGGCCTCGACACAAGGCGCTTTGAATCGACGCTGGTGACCGGGACGGAAGATGACCGCGAGGGCAACATGCTCAGCCTCGCGTCCGGCGAAGACTTTGTCGCCGGCGTCGAACCGGTGGTGATTCCAGCTCTCGGCAGATCACCTTCGCCCCTTCGCGATGCCCTTGCATTCCTCTCGCTACTGCGCTTCATGAGAAAGCTCCGCCCAGATGTCGTCCACACCCACACCGCCAAGGCCGGAACTCTCGGACGCCTTGCGGCCTGGCTCACCGGCGTACCGGTAATTGTCCACACCTTTCACGGCAATGTCTTCTCCGGATACTTCAGTCCCGCGGTTTCGCGTCTGATCGTCACCTGGGAGCGCGCCCTTTCTCGAATTTCAACTGCGGTGATCGCCATTTCACAACGACAGGCTGACGAACTCGTCGATCTGGGCTTCGCCGAGTCAAAGATCAGGGTGATTCCCCTCGGACTGCCCCTGGGTCGTTTCAAGACGCGCTCAGCCGAAGACTGCGCCATGGCACGGCAGGCTCTAGGCATCGCACCCGACTCGGTTGCAGTCGGTTTCGTTGCGAGACTGGTCCCCGTGAAGAACCCCGAGTTGATGGTTGAGGCCGTCGCCGAGCTGGCAAAGGTGCACTCAAATGTGTGCCTTGTTGTTGCGGGTGACGGTCCGCTTCGTGAGGCGGTAGTTGAAGCAGCATCGCTCCACGGAGTCGAGCTCAAAATGCTTGGGTGGCGAAGTGATCTCGGCGAGGTCTATGGAGCTCTTGACGTTGTGGCGCTGTCCTCGCACAACGAGGGATTGCCAGTAGCGCTAATTGAAGCGATGGCTTCAGGTGTCCCCGTGGCCTCGACTGATGTTGGGGGGGTTGCCGACCTTCTTGAAAACGGCCAGATCGGCGAGCTCGCAAAAGCTGATCCGCGTTCTCTGGCGAACGCCATCGAATCAGCGATGCGCTCATCGAAGAGTCGCACTGAGCGGGCGCGCGAAAGCGTACTGAACCGATTTGGAGAGGAGCGCCTCGTCTCCGACATTGCCAACCTGTACGAGGAATTGGCCGAGTCGAAGCACCGCCGAATCTCCCGGCGCTCACGCCGATACGCCATGGCGCAGACGGGGTGAGCAAGGGGTTTTCTGCCCTCAGAGACTTGACTGCCTCGCTGACCATTGCAGTGACCGTTCTCGCCACGGCACCCCAACTCAACAGTTCGTTCGGCATTCCAAAGCTGATTGCGTTCGCGGTGGGGAGTGCGGCCTCGCTCACCTTTGCCCTCATAGCGAAGCTCGGAAGCGCCGACCCAGCAAGGAGTGTGCCGAATGGCTTTCTTCGGTCGCCCTGGCCGGCCGCCTGCCTTCTGGCGCTCGCGACGGTGACTTCGACCGCGACCTCGGTTAGCTGGCGCATCAGCTTGCTCGGCCAGTACAACCGATATGGCGGACTCATGACCCTTCTTGCCGGCATCGCGCTGCTGGCGTCGATTTCAATTGGCGGGACCACCCGCACCGCAACGACGCTGATCTTCGCAGTCGCTATTTCAACGGCTGCTGCAGCGGCCTATGCGACGGCCCAGTCCTTTGGCATCGAACCGATCTCCTGGCGGGCATCCGATGGTACGGCTGCCTTCTCGACCTTTGGTAATTCCACATTCATGGCAGCGGCGGCCGGTATCGGTCTCGTTGCAGCCGCCTCCGCGATGCTGCTAACTCGAATCTCACTCCGCCCGCTGTGGCTCCTCGCCGCAATAGTCTTTGCCGGTGCTGCTGTGGGCACAGGGAGCAATGGGTTTGCTCTGGCCGTCTGTGGAGGCGGACTTGCCATGGCTTGGTGTGTGAGGAGAGCCCTTGGCCCCTGGCCTCTCCGAATCGCGCTTGTCGCGGGAGCGGTTCTTGCCGCCATCTCAATCATTGGCCTTATCGCCCCTTCGGTGCCGGGTCCGGCCGGCGCGGCGGGAAGCGCAATTCGCGAGAGCATGGGACCCCGCTCGGAATATTGGGGCGCCGGAGCACGAGCCTTTCTGGCGCGCCCAATCACCGGCTGGGGCCCGGACACCTTTGCTCAGGTCTTCCCCCGCTACCGCAGTGCTGCACACGCGGCAAATTCCGCGCGACTCACAGACGAGATTCACAGCGTTCCGCTGGAGCGCTTCACCGAATCGGGGCTCCTCGCCGGAGTGGCATTTCTCGCGCTTGTTGCCCAGGGACTGGCGGCCGGGCTCAGGCCGCCCCAAGACAGACGCAACTCGATCTTGCTGGCGGGTGGAGCAGGGATTCTCGCGGCGTACTTCGCGCAGTGCCTCGTCAGCATCGACACTCCCGCTCTCGCGGTTTTCATGTGGGGAGGTCTGGGGGTGATTCAATGCGTACGCGCGGCACCCGAAGAGTCACGGACTGATTCCACTCGGCTGCCTTCGAGAAGATGGGCTCTCAAGATATTCGCAGTGCTCTCGGCCATCGCGACAGTTGCCGCTTTGATAGTAGCGGTACGACTGTGGGGCGCAGACAGGGCATTCGCCGAAGCTCTTAGGTCCTCCGCCCCGTCATCGAGCGAGAGGTCTCGCTTTGAAAGTGCAATTGCGCTCAACCCGTGGGAAGCCCGATATCGCACCGCCTGGGGAGTCGCCTTGGCGGAAGCTACAACGCTAGATCCAAGCCTTCGCAAAGAAGCCATTGAGGTGGCCGAGTCCGCAGCCGAGCTTGAACCAGGGAATCCATACAACGCATTCAGGCTCGGTCAGCTCTATGAGCAGCTCGCCGAGTCTGCGCCGGCGTCAAGCCTCGCCTGGACAGAGGACATCACGACGGCCATCGCCTGGTACGAAAGAACGCTTGAGCTGAATCCCGGTGATCCTCAAACAGAGCAAGCACTCTGCGAAGCGAGGGAGAAGCTCGCCGGTCGGGCCGGAGGCTGCGGAGGCTCCCCTTAGGTGGTGACAGGAGGCTGCGGAGGCTCCCCGTAGGTGGTGCTCCTCTGTCTGGGCACCCGCCCGACGGACTCAATTGCTGAGCGGATTTGATCTACCCAAAGCTCCTGGCCGTGATCTGCCCCGGCTAGACGGCTGATCGATTCCTCCATGAGGGTTCCACCGAAGTCATTGCACCCTGACTGCAGACACTCCTGAACACCGGAAACTCCAAGCTTGACCCAGCTCGCCTGGATGTTGTCGATTGACCCCCTCAAGGCAACGCGGGCAATTGAATGCATGCGAATCGCGTCGAGATGGCTCGGGCCCGGACCCGAGCGCCCCTGGATATACATCGGTGTGTACTCGTGGACATACGGCAGCGGGACAAACTCGGTGAATCCGCCGGTGTCATCCTGGATGCTCCGAAGCAGGACCAGGTGCTCCACTCGATGCTCGATTTTCTCGACATGTCCGAACATGATCGTCGAGGTGGTTGGTATTCCAAGCGCATGGGCAGTTGTGATCACCTCGACCCACTCAGCCACTGATTCTTTCTTGGGGGCGAGCTCTCTGCGAATCTCATCAACGAGAATCTCAGCAGCCGTTCCAGGCAGGCTCCCGAGGCCCGCCTCTTTGAGCATTTCCAGGTAGCTGCGGACCGACATCGACGCCTTTTTCGCTCCCCAGACAACTTCCATGGGGCTGAATGTGTGGCAATGGATCTCCGGAACCCGCTGCTTCACCGACGTCAGTACATCGCGATAGTAGGTCCACTCGAGCTTGGGGTGGATCCCGCCCTGGATGCACACCTCGGTCCCCCCGCGCTCCCAGCATTCCTCGGCCCGATCTGCAACCTGCTCGGGGCTAAGGAAGTAGGCATCCTCTCGCGCGATCGCCGTAGAAAACGCACAGAAACCGCAGCCGACACCACAGACATTGGTGAAGTTGATGTTGCGATTGACTACGTAGGTGACAACGTCACCCACGGTCTCGCGGCGCCAGAAGTCCGCAACCGCCTGAAGGGCTTCGAAGTCAGCGCCCTTGGCATCGAAAAGCTCGCCAATCTCTCTGGCACGCAACCGCTTGGCATCAAGCGACTTGTCGAGAAGGGCGCGCATCGAGGATGACGCGCCAGACATGCGAGTCTCGAGATGATCCGCCGGGGTTGAACCGTCGAGAAGAACTCCGGCGGTCGGCTCAGGAGCGCGGGTCAGGCGCACTGCGTGACTACGCTCCGCCACGACCATCGCGGCTTTGGTGCTTCCGGAGCTACCCGCGATGCGCGGGCCGGGCAAGACCCCCGGAGCTACTACGGCCCTTCGTGGTTTCTCGGCCATCTATGCCTCCGAAGCTCTTATCGGTCGCCATTATGCGCGACTAAGGCGCGCCGGCTTGAAATCACAGAGCCCATCCCTGGGAGTCGCTCATTTCGAGAACCCGCCCCTCTACGGCAGGATCCACCCATCCACCCTCGATCACAAATGACGGGTGGAGCGCCAACCGGGAGCGGAGGGCAAATCCGAGATGCGCACATCGCTTCGCTAGTTCGGCCACCTCGGGCCACGGCGCCTCCGGATTCACATGATCCGGGGTGACGGGTGAGATCCCACCCCAGTCCGACATGCCTGCTGCCAGGAGGCCTTCGTACTCGGGGGTGAGGTTCGGCGGGGCCTGAACGGCAACTCGCGCAGGCAGGATGAGCCTCGCCAATGCGATTACCCTCAGATACTCGTCGAATTCGGGCTCCAAGTGGCTACGCATGGGACTCGCCGGCTTCGCCCTGAAATTCTGGACAATCACCTCTTGGATATGTCCAAACTCGCGGGCCAGGCTTGCCATCGCCAGGATTGTCTCGACCCGGTCGATGAGAGACTCGCCAATACCGATAAGCATTCCAGTGGTGAATGGCACCTTGGCCCGCCCCGCGTCTGCAATGCAGGCCAGCCGCACATCGGGATCCTTGTCGGGACTGCCGTAATGACATCCGCCAGGATCCTCGAAGAGAGCGCGGCTCGTGGACTCGAGCATCAGCCCAGCCGAGGCCGAGACTTTCCGGTACTCAGCAATCTCGTCTGCAGTCATGACGCCCGGATTGACGTGCGGGAGGAGCTTTGCCTCATCGAGAACCAGGCGAGCGCAAGCCGTAACATACTCAGCAGTTGACGAATATCCGCGATCTGAGAGGAATCGCCGAGCGGACTCGTATCTGTCCTCTGGCCTGTCGCCCAGCGTGAAGAGCGCTTCCTTGCACCCCGCCCGAGCACCCGCCAAGGCGATCTCAAGTACCTCGTCTTGCTCGAGATACGGCTTCGGCTCACCAGCGCCTGCCTTCTCGCCTCTCAGCGGAATGCGCTCAGCAAGTGGAGTCCGGACAAAGGTGCAATAAGAGCATCGATCTCTGCACAGACGTGTGAGATCGACGAAAACTTTCGGAGAGAAGCTCAGCGTGTCGCCGGTTGCCGCGTCTCGCTTCGTCGACGCGGCCTCCAAGAGAGCCTCGATTCGCGCCTCCGGAGTGAGTAGCCAGGCCAGCTCCTCAACGGAGTCGGCCGCGACCCCGTCTCCTCCGCTCGCCGCACCGATCTCTTCGGCCATCTCCACCATGCGGGAGGCGCGCAAGTCATCTAACGCTGATACGCCCAAGTCTTGTCCGTCTTTGGCCTCGTCTCGAGGAATCAGCTGAGCGGCGCGAGGCTGATAACCGCCCAGAGTCGATGTCGCAATTGTAGATTCCTCAGTCAGGGCCCTACGCTCCGGGGCGGAGATGAGGAGGAGTGCCCATGATTGTGGCGCTTGCGGGTGGAGTCGGTGCCGCCAAGTTCCTGCAGGGGTTGGTCCGTGCGATCGATCCCGCGGAGATCACCGTCATCGTCAACACTGGTGACGACATCACCCTCTACGGGCTGCATATCTCGCCGGACCTTGACTCCGTCACCTACACCCTCGCCGACGCAAACGATTCCGATCGCGGGTGGGGGCTCGCACATGAGACATTCCGCTGCCTCGAACATCTCGCCCGATACCCAGTTCCCTCATGGTTTCAGCTTGGCGACGGAGACCTCGCCACCCACCTGTTCCGAACGAGCCGGCTTGCCGAGGGGGCTCGCCTGAGCGAGGTCACGGCAGAGATCGCCGAAGCTTGGGGAGTCGGGGCGCGCATCCTTCCAATGACAGATGACAAGGTGACCACCCGAGTCGTAATTGAGGAGGCAGGCACTGGCCGCGGCATGGATCTGCACTTCCAGGAGTATTTCGTCGAGCGCCAGGCCCAGGATCCGGTGCGAGAGATCAACTACGAGGGCGTCGAGGTAGCAGACCCGGCTCCGGGAGTCATCGACGCTATCGAGTCGGCCGACGGAATCATCCTTTGCCCGTCGAATCCTGTGGCGAGTATCGGTCCGATCCTCGCCATTGACGGGATTCGGGAAGCGCTTCAACAGTTCAGCAACAAGGTCGTCGCGATTTCACCGCTGATCCGGGATGCGCCCGTCAAGGGGCCCGCGGATCGCATGATGCCTGCCGCCGGACTCGAGGTAAGTGCAGCCGGAATCGCGGATGCCTATCGGGATTTCATCCACACTCTCGTAATTGATTTCGCAGACGAATCCAAGGTCCCCGAGATTGAGGCACTTGAGGTGGAGGCCGCACCAGCCCAAACTCTGATGCGTGGAGTGCCGCAGGCCAAGGCACTCGCCAAGACGGTTCTGCGCCTCCTCGAACCCTGACCTATGGAACGCCTCGAAATCATTGCCGTAGATGGCATCGGAGAGGTATCTGAAGGCGCTGACCTAGCAAGACTCATAGCCGAAGCCACGGAGGCTCAGGGAACACCCCTCGTCGACGGCGACATCGTGGTCGTCACACAAAAGATCGTCTCCAAAGCCGAGGGGCGGATCGTCGATTGCCCCGACGACGCGGCAAGGCTTCAGCTCGCTATTGACGAGGCGGTGCGGGTCTTGAGGCGCAGGGGCGACCTCGTAATCACGGAAACCAGCCATGGCTTCGTCTGTGCGAATTCAGGCGTCGATGCCTCGAACCTTCCCGAAGGGAAGGCAGCCTTGCTCCCCATCGATCCTGATCGCTCGGCTGCCCGAATAAGGAGTGGCCTCGCTGAAACCGCCGACGTCGGGGTGTTGGTCACCGACACATTCGGCAGAGCGTGGCGGCTCGGCCTGACCGACGTGGCAATTGGGGTTGCAGGGGTAGCCCCGATAGTCGACTTGCGTGGAACAAAGGACTGGTCGGGCCACGAACTCGCTGTAACTGAAATCGCGGTTGCCGACGAGATAGCCGGGGCCGCCGAACTTGTCATGGGCAAAGCGAGCGGATGTCCGGTAGCGATTGTTCGCGGATATTCGGGCCCGAGATCGATTGACGCCTCTGGAACTCAGCTAGTCCGACCGCCAAGCGAGGATCTCTTCCGATGACATCAAGGCCCAATTCGTCGGGAAGGCCGGTCGCCGACGCAATTCTCCAAAGGCGCTCAATTCGCCGCTACCTACCCGGTGAGGTCGAAACGGAGGCACTCTTCAGAATCACGAGCGCGGGACTTGCGGCGCCTGCCCCACACCACAGCCGCCCGTGGCGCTTCGCGATCATCACAAGTGAGGCCGTCCGGACGACCCTGGCAGAGTCAATGGCCGCGGAGTGGCGCGAGGAATTAGTGCGCGAAGGAGCTAGCACAAGTCGGATCTCAGATTTGACGGAGAAGTCTGTACGCAGAATTACGGAGGCGCCGGCGATCGTTGTCGGATGCATCGACACCGCTGAAATTCGCGCTCGAAATGACAATGACCTAGATCAGCAGGAGTGGACCATGGCCCACTTCAGCCTTGGTGCTGCAATGCAGAACTTGATGCTCACTGCCGCAGAAGAGGGCTTTGGAACCTGTTGGATCGCATCTCCCCTCTATTGCCCCCAAGTGGTCCGCGAAGTGCTCGAACTCCCCGGTACCTGGCTTCCCCAGGCCCTTCTCACAATTGGAATCCCCGATCCGGAATACGTTCCGCCGACCCGCGAAGCGGCGGATACCGGCGGCTTCGTCTTGTTCAGGTAGAAACTAGGAACGAATCCAGTCAATTGTCTTTGCCAGTCCGCTGGGGAGGCCGGTCTTCGGAGCCCATCCGAGCTCGCGCTCTGCGAGAGACGCGTCTAGGGCAATATGTGACAACTCTCCGGTGCGGGCCGGTCCGTACTCGGGCTTGGCGTCAGAGCCCATTGCCTTGGCGATCTCGTAATAGAGCTCATTGACCGAGGTTTCCTCCCCGGTTCCAATGTTCATTAGCCCGTCACCTCGCTCTGCGGCAAGCACGAAGGCGTCAACGACATCATCGATGAACACGAAGTCGCGGGTTTGACTGCCATCGCCATAGATAACCGGGGCCTTCCCCTCGTTGATCACCCCGGCAAAGATCGACACAACGCCCGCCTCTCCGTGCGGGTCCTGCCGAGGCCCGTAAATGTTCGCAAGTGCCAGAACTACGCCATCAATACCGCGAACCTGCTGGTAGTAATAGAGATAGTCGCCAGCGGCCTTCTTCGCGACTCCGTAGGGGCTGAGCGGTCTCTGCGGTGCAGATTCATCAACCGGAAGCACGGCGGGTTCACCGTAGATAGTCCCTCCCGAGGACGCGAATACAACTCGACCCACGCCGGCATTGGCTGCTGCCTCGAATACGTTTACTGATCCGAGAACGTTCACGTCGACGTCGAAAACAGGATCGGCAACCGAGATTCGTACGTCCGCCTGCGCCGCGAGGTGATACACGACGTCAATGCCATCGACGAGATCTGCAAAGGACTTGTCTGTGACGCTCATCTTCACCAATTCGCATCGCCCGGTCTCAAGCGCGCCGGTCAGATTGGATTCCTTGCCTGTGGATAGGTCGTCAACCACGCGAACCTCGTGCCCGTCGGCTAGGAGGCGGTCGGCCAAGTTCGAACCTATGAACCCGGCTCCTCCGGTAACGAGCGTCTTCACCTTGTCCTCCGTAGTTCTTCGCCTGAGGTAACAGAAAATCGAATCCTAAGGCCTGCCGAACCGCTCGGCCGGGCAGCAATGCAATCAATCCGACCGGACGGCGTTTCAATGTCGTAGGCTTTTCGGGTGATCCCTAGGGAGGTGTTGGGCGCATGAGACGCCGATTCGCCACCATTTTCATCGTTATCTCACTCGCCGCTACAGCATTTGCGCTGGCCGCGAGCTCTTTTGCTGCAACTCCTACGCCGAGTTCGACGGCCACGGGCGTGAGGACCTCCCCCTCTCTCACCCCAACTGCCAGCCCCTCTCTCACCCCAACTGCGCGCCCATCTATCACGCCAACGATTGCCTCGCCGTGCCCATGCCCCACGACGACGGCTCCGCCGGCTCAACCAGATTCGGCAAGCTACGCAATACGCTGGCTCTTGATAATTGCGTTCCTTGTGGTGTCGGCAATAGCAGCTTTCTGGATGGGACGGCGGCGCCGAAAGGGCGAGCCACCTTCCGGCGGTGGCACGCCTCCTGGATCAGGGTTGCCAGTAGGCCCGCTCCCGATGGGCACCCCTGCAGCGCCTGCGTCATCACCACCGCCAATTGACACAGGGCCCATGCCTACTGTCTCGCCAGCCGGAGAAGCAGTTCCACTCGCTGCCACGGCGGCCATAGGCGACGCCTGGACTTCAACAGAGGCGCTGGCCCCGGTCGGGGAACCTCCGGCCCCCGCGGCCGCGTTCGTACCCCCTGTCACCGCGACCGAACCTCCGGCCCCCGCGGCCGCGTTCGTACCCCCGGCGGCTGGCGGCCGCGTTCGTACCCCCGGCGGCTGCGACCGAACCTCCGGCCCCCGCGGCCGCGTTCGTACCCCCGGCGGCTGCGACCGAACCTCCGGCCCCCGCGGCCGCGTTCGTTCCCCCTGCTCCTCAAGCCCCGGAACCAATTCCTTTTGAGCCTCCGGACTCGGCAGTGCCCCCTCCGCCGAGTCCGGCTCCTGCTTACCAGCCGACATTGCCACCGGAGCCAACAACAGCGGAGACCGCGCTGCCGCCACCGGTCGTGGCTCCTCCGCGCGACACCGGGCCTCAATCACCTCCGCCTGGAATCGAACACGACACCGGGCCTCAATCACCTCCGCCCGGAATTGACCGTGACACCGGGCCTCAGGCTCCGCCGCCTGGAATCGCCCAGCCTCGCAACACCGGGCCTCAGGCTCCGCCGCCTGGAATCAGCTAGGCAGGCCGCCTTTCAATCGAGGCACCTAGTGCGCGGAGCTTTCCCGCGAAATCCTCATATCCCCTGTCGATATGTTCGGCGCCTGATACGACGGTCTCACCTTCCGCTACGAGACCCGCAACCACCAGCGCGGCCCCTGCACGCAGATCGGGAGCCGTCACGGGCGCCCCTTCTAAGCGATCTACACCACGCACCACAGCATGGCGTCCGTCGGTGCGAATATCGGCACCCATGCGCACGAGTTCCTCCGTGTACATGAATCGGCCGTCAAACAGGTTCTCGGTGACGACGCTTGTTCCCCCAGACGTGGACAAGAGCGCGACTGCCTGCGGCTGCAAGTCGGTCGCAAACCCGGGAAACGGCAAAGTCGCGACGTCAGTAGGGCGAGCTCTTTCCGACGCCTTCACCCAAATCCCGTCGGCAGTCGCCGAGATCAGAAGGCCGGCCTCGCAAAACTTCGAGATCGCAATGGCCAAGTCGTCGTAGCGAGCACCCTTCAGCTCGACCTCGCCACCCGCGATACCCGTCGCCGCAATGAAAGTTCCGGCCTCTATCCGATCGGCAACTACCTCGTGCTCGACCGATCCGAATTGCTCCGCCGGTTCGATCCGCAATGTACTCGTGCCTACGCCGGTGATGTGCGCGCCCATTCTGTTGAGCATGGTGACCAGATCCGTGATCTCCGGCTCGCGGGCCGCATTCTCAAGCACTGTCGGGCCATCAGCCCCGACAGCTGCCATCACGATGTTCTCAGTCGCTCCCACACTCGGGAACTCCAATGTCACATTGGAGCCCCGCAGGCGATCTACCTTTGCGTCGAGGTAACCATGAGAAGAGTTGAACTCGACTCCCATCTCTTCCAGGCCCTTCAGGTGGAGATCAATCGGCCTGGCGCCAAGGTTGCAGCCACCCGGCATCGCAATGCGCGCTCGGCCGAAACGGGCCAGCAGGGGCCCAAGCACTATTACCGATGCGCGCATCCGACGGACCAGTTCATACGGGGCTACTGGCTCCACTCCGGGCGACGTATCAATGACGACCGCGCCCGGCTCGCGGGAAACGCTCGCGCCCATGGTCTCGACGAGCTCGAGCATCGTCGCAATGTCGTCGATTGCAGGTACGTTTCGAAGGGTCGTGACCCCGTCAGCAAGTAGCGAAGCTGCAATCAGCTTCAGCGCGGAATTCTTGGCGCCGCCGATCGTGACGCTGCCGTGGAGTTCTCCGGCGGGCTCAATGACAAAGGCCTCAGACATGGGCTCAATTGTCGCGCACGGATGTCTGGTCAGGAATCCTCTGGCTTGGCCTCATCGTCGAGTGAATCAGTCATTACCCACGGCCCAATGGGAATCACCTGCGCATCCTCGACGATATCGCCATCGCCTTCGTAGTCTCTCGAAGTTGCGCGCCTAATGAAGTCATCGAGGGTCTCACCGGGCACTCGCTCCGCAAGCCCTGACGCAACCTCAATTGTCTCGTCAAGACCCGCTGCTATAACGGCTTCCGCGATCGCCTTCGTCACTGCCTCGGTGAGCTTGCCGGCTCGCTCGCGCGGCCACGGAACGAGAAGGGCTGCGTGATTGCCACCGACCCAGAACGCCTGACCATCTTTCGGAGCGACACGTTTTAGAGAGTCGGCAGCAATTGCGAGCACCTCGTCGAGGCGATCAAGGCCCTCGGAGGTAGTCACGTGGTCAAGGTGCTGCAGAGTGATGAAGATCAACGAGAAGGTCGAGTCAGAATCGGCCCACATCTCACGTAGCTTCATCTCGAATGCCTGGCGATTTGAAAGGCCGGTGGCGGCGTCGCGCTGTCCAAACTCGACCAATCGCTCGATCTGCGCCCTCACCTCTAGTAGGCGCGCCACCCTCAAGTACAGCTCCTGGAGAGAAAACGGCTTGGAGATGTAGTCGTGCGCACCGAGCGCGAGACCATGAATTCGATCGCGCTCAGAAGCCTTGGCGGTCAAGAAGATGACGGGAATGTCACGGGTCCCCGGCACCTGCTGAAGTTGCTCGAGCACGGCAAACCCATCCATTCGGGGCATCATCACATCTAGGACAAGGAGGTCCGGTGACTCAGACGCGACCTTCCTAAGGGCTTCCTCGCCGTCGGCAGCTTCCACGACATCGAAACCGTGGCGCGCCAAATTGGTCTTGACCATCCACCTTAGGTTTGGCTGATCGTCAACGATCAGAATCCGAGCCCGGTTCATCGCCTGCAACCAGCGCGCATGCGCGCATCCTCACATCGGTTTCAAACAAAGCACGCTGAAAAGGATCTCCCAGTCCGCCACACGCGCGTCTAAAACTTAGCCGGGAAGACGCTCACTCTGCTTGATCAACTCTGACTAGTAAGCGCCAGTCGATCGAGGAGCAGTTCAGCTCCGTATCTACAATGGCGTCGATATCGGCTCGAACGTGGGGCATTTCGTGGACGAATTCACATCTGAGATAGCTGACGCTGTCGATACCAATGAAGCGGTGCAGATAACGCAAGACCTAGTTCGCGCGCCGAGCGAGAATCCTCCCGGTCGCGAGCATTTAGCTGCGGCCGTTGCCAGGCAGTGGCTCGAGGAGGCAGGCTGCGAGGGATTCGAGGAGTTCGAAGAGTTCGAGGGGCGGACCAATCTGATTGCATCTTGGGGCGATTCTTCATCGGGCCCAAGGCTCATCTTCAACGGTCATCTCGACGTTGTTCCCGCCGCCGACGCCGACGGGTGGGACAACCCGCCATTTTCCGCAGTCGTCAAGGACGGGAAGATATTCGGGCGTGGGACATCTGACATGAAGAGCGGGATCGCCGCCATGATCGAGGCGGTGGCCGCGCTCAACCGAGTCGGATTCAAGCCACGCGGCCACGTCCAATTCCAATTGGTTGCCGATGAGGAGTCATTTGGCAGGCACGGAACCGAGTTCCTCTTGCGAAAGAACCTGCTTGCCGGCGATGCGGCGGTGATTGGGGAACCTACTTCGCTCATGATCTGCCTCGGCGAGCGGGGCGCATACTGGGCCACTATCCACGCAACTGGGCGTGCCGCGCATGGATCAGTGCCGGAACAGGGCATAAGTGCAATTGAGAAGGTCGCAAAGGCAGCAGTCGCACTGCACGGCAGAGAATTCAGCGAATCCCACCCGCTGCTCGGCAAGCCCACTCTCAATGTTGGAACCATCGCCGGCGGCACTAAGGTCAATGTGGTCGCAGACAGGGCAAGCATCTCAATCGACAGGCGAGCGGTCCCTGGAGAGACCGAAGAGGGAGTTCAGGGTCAAATCGAGGCGATTCTTGAAGAGATCAAGGCCGGTGATCCCGATTGCGAATTCAATATCGAGGTCTTCGGCTTCGCTGAGCCTTCGATCATCCAAAAGGATGCGCCAATTGTGCGGCTACTAGCTGATTCGGTTGAGTCTCAAACGGGGGGCCCTCCGGACTACTACGGAAGTCCGGGAGCAACTGACGCTCGATTCCTGAGAAATCAGGGGCGAATTCCGGCAGTTGTCTTCGGGCCGGGGATCATGGGCGCTGCACACACGGTCAACGAGTTTGCGGATGTCGCGAGCATTGGAATCGCGTCAAAGGTCTACGCGGAACTTGCGTATCGGTTCTTCTCGACCTGGGAGACGGCCAGCTGATGCGAGCCTGGGTGGTGAGCAGGCCCGCTCCGATCGACTCAGGTCCGCTTAGAGAGATAGACCGGGAATGCCCTGAACCTGGGCGCGGTGAGATCCTCGTCAAGGTGAGCACTTGCGGAGTTTGTCGCACCGATCTCCATGTCGTCGAGGGTGATCTCACCACAAAGCGAGATCAAGTGATACCGGGCCACGAAATCGTCGGATCCGTTGAGGCCCGGGGAGAGGGCGCGACGCGCTTCGCGCTCGGTGAGCGTGTCGGGATCCCATGGCTCAACTCGACCTGCGGATCCTGCAGGTACTGCCTCACCGGACACGAGAACCTCTGCCTCGATCCGCGATTCACCGGATGGGATATAGACGGGGGATATGCCGAGTATGCAGTGGTCAACGAGGAATTCGCCTACTTGATACCCGAACGCTTCGACGATTTCACCGCGGCACCACTGCTGTGTGCCGGCATCATCGGATACCGCGCGCTTCAGCGCGCCGACTTACCAGCCGGTGGCCGCCTCGGGATTTGGGGATTTGGGGGCTCAGCGCATCTCACCGCGCAAATCGCGCTCGCGCGCGGCGCGACGGTTCACGTCATGACTCGTTCTGGCGATGCACGCCGCCTAGCTCTCGAGTTGGGAGCTGCCTCAGCTGGGCGAGCTACCGACCCGCCTCCCGAGCCACTGGATTCTGGGATTGTGTTTGCACCCGCTGGCGAGCTGATTCCGGCAGCGCTCGAATCACTCGACAGAGGTGGAACGCTGGCAATCGCGGGGATTCACCTGAGCGACATTCCGGAGCTGGACTATCAGCGCCACCTGTTTCAGGAACGCAGTTTGCGAAGCGTCACGGCTAACACGCGAGAGGACGGCAGAGCTTTTCTCGCCGAGGCCGAGAAGATCGGAATTCGCGTCGAGACCGTCAAGTATGGCTTCCATAGGGCGTCCGACGCCCTGTCCGACCTGGCAAATGACAGATTCAGCGGCGCAGCGGTGCTCGACGTGCGAAATATCTGAATTTGGGGGTTGCATACCGGCCTAGCTGCTGATAATATAACCGGGCAAGGTCGGTAAAAATCCTAACTAAAACAGCTAGGGTTTTGAGTACTTTGTCGACAGGTGTCCGACAATGCCGGCAACCGGCCCGCTGGCATTGTCGGATTTATTCGAGAGCCCCCTCAGTTGAGGGGGCTCTCGCTTTCACCCGTTGGGTGTGATGACCGCTCTCCCCTTCAGCTCGCCTGCCTTCATTTTTCCGTAGGCCTCCATCGCGTTTTCCAGCGAGAACTTCTCGACATCGACACTGATCCTCCCCATGCGAGCCAGCTCTATGACGTCTGCCGTGTCAGCTATCGAACCCCAGAAGGTGGATGCAACCGAACACTCGATCGGGACCGTGACGACACTGAAATTCAGGAAGCCAACCGCCAGCCCTACGATGGTGAGATGACCGAGGCGCCTCGCCACTTGTGCACCGAGAAGCATGGTGTCGTTGTTTCCGACGAAATCGAGAACCAGCTCTGCTCCGAGATCGCCGGTGATCTTCTTGATCTCAGCGACTGCCGCCCCTCCGGCCTCGACCACATGGTCAGCGCCGTGCGCGAGCGCGTTCTCGAGCTTCTCCGTTGAGACATCTACGGCTATCACCCTCACCGGTGCAAGTGCCTTAAGTATCTGGACCGCAAGATGCCCTAGGCCGCCAACGCCGATCACTACAGCGCTCGAACCTGGAATCAAGAGATCAAGGGAGCGGCGAATTGCGTGATACGGCGTCGTGCCGGCATCAGTCAGCGGCGCCGCGACGGCTGGATCGAGATCGCCGATCGGCACGAGGTAGCGCGGACTGCGCACGAGCACGTACTCGGCCATCCCCCCATCTAGACCAAGTCCAAGCCCTGCGGCATTTCGTAAACCCTCGGTCTTATCGCAGTAGTTCTCACGCCCTTCTCTACATAGCCTGCATCGAAGACAGCCGTATGCACCGTGAACGGCTACCGCTTCGCCTAGCTGATACCCGGTCGTGCCCTCGCCAAGTGCCTCGACTGTTCCGGCGATCTCATGTCCGAGGGTAAACGGAACCGAATAGTTGAACGCGCCCGGAGGCATTTCCATTAGATGGATGTCCGAATGGCATGCGCCCGCAGCGCTCACCTTGACAAGTACCTCGCCCGGTGCCGGCTCTGGCGTCGGGACTTCCTCGACTACGGGCTCGCTCATCCAAGCGTTCATGCGGAGTGCCTTCATTTGTTACCACCTTTGAGAATTGGCGGGCCTCGGCGTTGGGTATCGTGATCCGATAGAGCATGCCCGATGCAACCTCGGATCCGAGGAGCGAGTGAACCGAGACTTCTCATTTCCCATTGCGCGGATCTTCGGGATCCAGCTTCGGATCCACTACACGTTCTTCCTGATCGTCGTTGTCTTCGCGCTGGGCGCGACCGCACCCGGCGGACTGGGCGTCGTGAGCGCAATGATCTGGCTGGCCCTGATCTTCTTATGCGTGCTGATCCACGAACTCGCCCACTCACTCCTCGCGAGACGCAAGGGGGCGACCGTCAAGGGGATCGTGCTCCTGCCGATCGGCGGAGTTTCGCAACTCGAGAATCTTCCCGAATCACCACAAGACGAATTCGCGATCGCGATTGTTGGACCGTTGGCCAGCTTTGGGCTGGCAGCTGCGTCAGCTGCCGGGGCGGCTGCGCTCAAGATTCCCCTGTGGCCGCCCAATCTCTACGACGGTCCGCTCCTTTCACGGCTGGCCTGGTTCAACCTGATAATCGGAGCGTTCAACTTGATCCCCGCTTTCCCTCTTGATGGTGGCAGGGTCCTTCGATCACTTCTCCAACGAAACCGCCCGCTCGAAGAGGCAACCCGTCTGGCCTCGCGCATCGGCCGTGTGGTTGCGGTTGTACTTATTGCTGCTGGGCTCTTCTACAGCCTCTGGCTAGTAATCATCGGTCTGTTCATCTTTTTCGGCGCTTCGTCGGAGGAGGCGGCGACAATCGTCCACAGCCGCATGAAGTCGCTCTTGGTCAGAGACATCATGGTCACGAACCCAATTACGGTCGACGCCGCTACCCAATCCGGCTATCTGCTCGAAATGGTCCGGCGGACATCCCAACGCGAGTTCCCTATGCTCGAAGGGGGCCACTACGCGGGGATGATCACCACCGACGTCTTGATGGCATACCCCCCCACAACTTACGTCGGATATATCGCGGATCGAGGATGCCCCGCAGTCGCCCCGTCGGACTCGCTCGATCACGCGGAGATCACGGTATTGGGGCCCTCTGGGCGACCCGCTATCGCCGTGATCGAAGATGGACAAGTGGTCGGACTTCTCACCCAGGCAGACGTTGCGAGGATTGTTCAGCAAGGTCGCTGAAATAGGCCGCCGCAAGCCTTGAGACCTCCCCTAGCGTTCCCGGCTCTTCAAAGAGATGTCCTGCGCCCGGAACAACCGCAAGTTCGACGTCAGAACGAATCAAAGCCGCTGCCCGCCGATTCAATTCAAGGACTTCGCGGTCGGTACCACCAACAATCAGCAGTACCGGGGCGGTCACGTTGGGAAGTGCATCGCCTGCCAGATCTGGTCGACCTCCACGCGACACGACTCCGCTGATGCCGCCCCCCAATTTGGCAGCCGCGACAAGTGCGGCGGCGGCTCCCGTCGACGCGCCGAAGTAAAAGACGGGCAAGCCGATCCGGCCCAAGGCGGAGTGCTCGCCTACCCACCTCGTAGCCGCGATCAACCGCTCACCAAGGAGGGCAATGTCGAATACATTCCTCCGGTCCCCTGCCTCCTCCGGGGTCAAGAGGTCGAATAGGAGCGTTGCCATACCACTTGCATTGAGAGCCTCGGCTACCTCGATGTTGCGCGGGCTGAGCCTGCTGCTCCCCGAGCCGTGCGCAAAAATCACTATTCCGCGAGGCTCCAGAGGAATTGTCAGCCTCCCTTGAAGTACAGCCCGCCCGGCAGTGATAGAGACTTCCTGCGGACCCACACCGAGAGACCCCGCCGGGTCCGAGGCATCTGCCGCCGGCGCTCCAAGCAGGTCGAGCACTTCGGCATCGGATGTCTGGGTGAAGTCCATGTACCACTGACCCACAGCCGCGAAGTGTTCAGGGGCAGTGAGGCAGACAACCTCGTAACCGTCACGTTGAAGCTCGCCGACTGTCTCGCGCGCGCCAACTGGCACTGCAAGCAAGACGCGCTCTGCCCCAAGCCTCCTCAGTGCATCGAGACCGGCACGTGCGGTGTATCCAGTCGCGAGCCCGTCATCTACCAGCACAGCCGTTTGTCCGGAGAGATCGGGCAACGTCCGGCCGGATCGGTATCGATCAACTCTCCTGCTGAGTTCCTCTTGCTCGCGTTCAATCACCCGTTCGATCTGTGTGCGGGTGATTCCGAGGCGTTCGACAAGGCTCCCGTTCAGGACCGCCACCCCGCCCTCCGCGATTGCACCGAAACCCAATTCGCTATGACCTGGTACTCCGAGCTTCCGGGCGACTATCACGTCGAGAGGTGCATCTAAGGCCTTGGCAACACCTGCTGCCACAGGAACACCTCCACGCGGCAGAGCAAGAACGGTGCACACTCCTAAGCCGGCGTTGGCAAGGCTCTCACCAAGCCTTTCCCCGGCGTCTATGCGATCTTTGAATACCAACTGCATCCTCCGGCCCTCCCGCGGCAAGAAACTCGCGGGATCGCCTAGGTAAACATCGCACGGGACTATTCGATTCCGGGTCTAGCCAAATTTCGAGGAGGGTCGGCCGTATTCCGCCGCTGTAGTCTTTGGGCCGCGTTACGACCTCATCCATCAAGGAGATGCCCATGACCGCGAGGACTCTTGTCTTCGGTGACGACGGATCGACCGAAGCCGACCGGGTCTGGCGCTGGATCACCTCTCAGAAATGGGACGGATGGCGCGCGCAGGTCATCAACGCAGATCCGCCAGAGATCCCGACAAGACTCTCGGCACCCGATGCCGACAAGCCCCACCCGTGGGATCCACCGCAACCCCGCATTGCGGTTGCGAGCTCGGGGTTGAGCGCAGTAGAGCACCTGCGGGCCGAGGTCGACCCACGCGTCGCACTAACCGAAGTTGATGCTGCTTCACTGATCGTCGTCGGGCCACGGGGGGCCGGAGCCATGAAGGCGCTTGGCATCGGGAGTACGACGGAGTACCTCCTCGCTGGCGCGCCCGCGCCGCTCCTCATTTCCCGCGGCGAGTCGCGGGTCGGGCAAGTTCTCGTCTGCGCCGACGGTTCTGAGTTCTCAATTCACGCGGCGGAAGCTGCCGCTTGCCTCCCCTGGATTTCGGAGACCAACGTTTCCGTCATGACTGTGAATCCAACTCTCGGACATGATCCAGAGGGAGTTGACCGGGCAGCCAGCGCGCTTGAAAGCGCGGGAGCGACGGTCCGCCGATTGAGCGGTGAAGGCAAAGTCTCGAGAGCAATAGAAGATGAAGCGGAACGCACCGGGACCGACCTGATAGTGGTGGGCACGAGGAGCATCGCCGGACTGCGAAAGGCTCTTCTCGGCTCAACGGCAAGCTGGCTTGCGCGCCACGCAGAATGCTCAGTTCTCGTCGCTTTTCCGGAGGTCTCCAGCTAGGGCCTTGAGCGCCAAGGCATTAGGGGCCTCGGTGTCGAGCCCGGCAATTTCGGGAATCACCCCCAACAGCGGAACTCCGGTGAAGTCTGCGAGGCGTTCCCGATTTGTCTCCTCTGCAATTCCGGGATGCGCGGGCCAGCCTGAGATCACAACGCCTACCACCTCGAGACCGCGCGCCAAAGCGGATTCGACAGTAAGGCGCGAGTGGTTGAGCGTCCCGAGCAACGGCGAACACGTAATCACGACTGGCAATCCGAGCACGGATGCCAAGTCAGCCATTAGTACCCCAGGTGCAAAAGGAACCAGCAAGCCACCGGCCCCCTCGACGACAACTACCTCGTGCGATTCAGCCAACTCCGCAAATACGCTCGCGACGACGTTTGTGTCTAGATCCTTGCCGGCCCGTTCGGCTGCCACCAGAGGGGCGAGCGCCTCGGCCAGCTCATAAGGGACCTCGATGTCCACGTCGATCTCGCATTGCTCAAACAACTTCCGGACAAATGCCGCGTCGCCCTCGCCCGCGGCAACACCAGTCTGAGCCGGCTTCAAGTAAGCCGGGGTCTGCCCCGTCTCGATCGCCGACTTGAGCAAAATCGCGCAAGACACGACTGTCTTGCCGACTCCGGTATCAGTCCCAGTTACGAAGACTTTCTTCGGCAGTTCTGCAAAGCTGAACTCAAGGCTGCCAAATTCGCTAGTCATGGCGCAGATCCATCTCCGCGTGCGGCAGCAAATGCGTCGAGAACTTGCGCAATTTGCATATCGCTGTGAGTTGCCATGACTGTCAGGCGAATTCGCGCCGTGCCCACTGGCACACTCGGTGGCCGTATCGCCGGCGCGAATACCCCCGATTGACGGATCCGAGCTGACAGCCTCATCGCCTCATCACTTTCGCCAACAAATACCGGGATGATCGCCGACTCGCTCTCACCGACCCGATATCCAAGATCGCGCAGGCCCTCTGTCAATAATGCCCTCAGCTCCGCGATGCGCTCGCGCCGCACAGGCTCAGACGCTATGACTTCGATCGCCGCCGATGCCGCCCCGATTGCAGCGGGTACGGGGGCCGTGTCGAAAATTTGGGAACGTGCACGGTTTCGCAACCACGCGGCCAAATCACTGGTTCCGGCAACGAAGCCACCAGCCGAGCCAAGTGCCTTGGACATGGTGCCAACGACCGCGTCCACCTGCCCCGTCAAGCCCAGTGCCTCCACTGCGCCTCCGCCAGCTGGGCCCAGCACTCCCGTTGCGTGGGCCTCATCGACAACCGTCATGGCACCGTGGCGCCGTGCAATCTCGACGAGCTCTGTCAGCGGAGCGACGTCGCCATCCATTGAAAAGACCGAGTCAGTCACTACCAGCGAGCGCCTGAAACCTCCCTCACTTAACAGCGAATCGAGATGTTCCATGTCTGCATGTCGATATATGACGGGAGTTGCGCGCGAAAGCCGGCACCCGTCGATTATCGACGCATGATTCAGTTCGTCGGAGAAGACAGCGTCGTCGGGACCGGCCAGCGCCTGTATCACCCCGATGTTCGCCAAGTAGCCCGACGAGAAGATGACGCAGTCTTCGGTTCCCTTGAAGGCTGCGAGACGCTCCTCGAGGTCGCGCTGTGCTCTTGTCAGGCCCGATACGAGTGGCGAAGCGCCGCTTCCAGCTCCGAACCGAGATGCCGCTGAGCGCGCGGCTTCGATGACTCGTTCATCACCCGCGAGGCCCAAGTAGTTGTTGGAGCAGGCAAGTATCAGCCGACGACCTTCGATCGAAACTTCGGGACCCGACATCGAATCGATGATCGCGGGGCTTCGTAACAGCGACGCTTCTTCCAGCGCGCCAAGCTCGCGCCCTACCCAGCCGATCGAATCCAATTTCAACAAGCTCCATCTGCCGGCTCACTTCCGGCCCACTCGGACTCCGAGATTACTGAAGGACCCTGACTGACGCTTGCTCGACTGCGTCACACAACAGGTCGATCTCTTCCAGGGTGATGGAGAGTGGCGGCATCAGCACAACCACATCTCCGAGCGGCCTGATCGCCACACCGAATTCACGCGCCGCTTCACAGACGCGGCCGCCGACTCGCTCACCGGGCGGAAACATCTCGCCCGTCAGTGGATCGGCAACAAGTTCGATACCTGCCATCAGGCCCTTAGACCTGACGTCACCGACGTTAGCCGCGCCTCGGAACTTCTCCAGGCGAAGCTCCAGCCGCTCGATCTTCCCCATGAGCGACTCAAGCGTTTGCTCGTCGTCAAAGATCTTCAGATTCTCCAGCCCCACCGCGCACGCCAGAGGATTGCCGGTATAGGTGTGTCCGTGAAAGAAAGTCTTGAACTCGTCGTAGCGTCCAAGGAATGCTGAGAAGATCTCCTCGGTGGCGACAGCGGCAGAGAGCGGAAGGTAGCCGCCCGTTAGCCCCTTGCCTACGACCATCAGATCGGGGGAGACGTCTTCGTGCTCGCAAGCAAACATGGCGCCGGTACGCCCGAAACCTGTGGCCACCTCGTCACAGATCAACAGCACCTCGTGCCGGTCGCATAGCTCTCTCACACCGGCAAGGAATCCGCTGGGGTGAACGATGATCCCGGCCGCGCCCTGAACCAAAGGTTCGACAATCACCGCTGCCACGCCACCCGCGTTTTCGGCTAGAAGGGCGTCCATTTTGCTCAAGCAGTAGTCCCGGCAGTTCTCCGGTGCGCAGTCTCCCGACGGAGATCTATATGGAAACGGCGTGGGCGAATGAAGAGCCTCGAATAGCAACGGCTCAAATGCCGCGTGAAATGTCTCTATCCCCCCGACGCTGACGGCGCCGAGGGTATCGCCGTGATAGGCCAGGTCCAGTCCGACAAACTTCGTCCGCCTGACCTCCCCCGAATGCTGCCAGTACTGGTATGCCATCTTGAGCGCGATCTCGACCGCAGACGCGCCGTTTTCCGCATAAAAGACTCTCGACAATCCCGCCGGAGCAATTCCGCAAAGCTTCTCGGCCAACTCGATTGCGGGCGGATTCGACATGCCGAGCATTGTCGAGTGCGCGATCCGCCCTGCTTGCTCGGAAAGGGCCCTGTCCAGACGGGGATTGCAGTGGCCGTGGACGTTGCACCACAGAGACGAGACGCCGTCGAGGTATCGCCTGCCTTCCGTGTCGATCAGCCAGTTGCCCTCGCCGCGCTCAATGATCAGCGGCTCCTGAGAGAGCCACTCCTCCATCTGAGTGAAGGGATGCCACAAGTAGCGGTGATCGAGTTGTCCGAGGTTGTCCGTCAATCGTTCGCCTTGACCTTGACCGGCGTGACGGGGATTGCCGCGGCACTATCTCGCCCCAGGTAACCAGGCTTCTCGGCGCCCGGCGCCATGAAGCGAGGGCGCTCGCCGGGCACAAACGAGACGATCCCTTCGTGCGCCCTGTGATTCACAACAGGTCGGCCCAGATCTTCAAGCATTTGCATATCGTCATCGGCGCTGCGGCCAAGAGTCGTCAAGTAGTCGCCAACAATCAATCCGTTGATCCCCGCATACATGCCAAACGACTGAAGCTCACGTAAGACTTCCTCGCGTCCTCCCGCATAGCGAAGCAGCACACTAGGAAGCACGAGACGAAAGAGTGCAATGGTCTGGACCGCCTCGCGCGGGTCGAGCATTGCCGAGTCACCAAGAGGAGTGCCGGGCCGGGGATTCAAGAAATTGAGCGGGACCTCCATGACCCCGATGTCGCGCAACTCGAAAGCGAGCTCTAGGCGCTGCAAAACCGTCTCGCCCATCCCGAAAATTCCACCGGAACAGAGTTCCATGCCGGCGTCCCTTGCGACTATGCAGGTGTTGCGGCGATCGTCATAGGTGTGAGTAGTGCAGACCTCAGGAAAGAAGCTTCGGGAGGTCTCAAGATTGTGGTTGTAGGTCTCAACCCCCGCTTCCACAAGGCGTTCTGCCTGGTCCTTGGTCAAGATTCCTAGTGAGCAAGCGACACCCACGTTTGTATTGGCGCGCACCGCCTTGACCCCCTCGATGACCTTGTCGAAGAGATTCTTGTCCGGCCCTTGAACCGCAACGACGATGCAGAAGTGCGATCCGCCGAGGCGCTCGGTCGTCTTGGCAGCGTCGACTAGAACTTCCGCATCTACCATCGGGTGCACGTCGATATCGGTGCTGTGCCTGACGCTTTGCGAACAGAAAGCGCAATCCTCGGGGCACGCGCCCGTCTTGGCAGAGATGATCGACTCGAGCTCAACGCCATCTCCGCAATACTCGATCAGCACGCGGTGTGAGAGCGCTACGAGCGCGGGAAGCTCTGTGAGGGGCAGCTCTGCAACAGCCATGGCCTCCTCAAAGCTGAGCAGTTTGCGCTCTTCGAGCAGGCGATTCTCTGCCGCGTCGAGTGGATGAGGACTTGCGATCACGTAGTTGCTCCGTTGATCGGGGGGAGTCAGAAAACCACAGGATTTCCAGGTCGAGCCTATATATTACCTAGCGCCGAATATGCGGCCTTTCCGGCATCAACAAGGAGACATCATGGGCCCGGGTTCCTTCCTCTACAAACTCGCCGTATACCTCCATGTGACGAGCGCCATCCTGGGTTTCGGCTCGGTCTTCTTCATGGGGCTCTACGGAAAGGCTGCTTCAGAAAAGAAGGGCAAAGAGGGCCACGCGATCAGCGAGGCGGCGAACAAAGTTGGCGAAGGTGTCGCGACGCCCTTCATTTATGCGGTGCTTGTAACCGGAATCCTCATGGTTCTTTTCAGTAAGGGATCATTGAAGTGGTCGGCGTTGTGGATCTGGCTCGCAATCGCGCTCTTCGTGATTGCGTTGGGAATCTCACACGGACTGCATCGCCCGAACCTCAAGGCGATGCTTGCTCTTTCCGGTGAACTCGCCGAGATGGGGCCACCCCCTGGCGCCGGCGGCGGTGCTGGAGACGGCAACGACGCCGGCCCTCCGGCCGGCGGCCCTCCCCCACAGGCAATTGAGCTCGAAGCAAGGGGCAAGAAGGCGGCGATTTACGGGAGCATCCTGAACCTTCTCGTGTTGGTGACTCTCGTTCTAATGGTCTGGAAGCCGGGAGCCGGTTCCTAGCCTGCCTTGCGAATCCGATAGATGGCGTGGTGCTCGACCTTCGCGACCACTTGCGCGTCGTTAGTGACGATCACCACGTCCATATCGAGGAACTCATGCCCCTTCTTCTCGTAGACATCCGTAAGGCGACCTCTCACCGAGACCTTGTCACCGAAATGGACCAGCCCCATGTGGCGAATCACGCTACCTACGTGAATCCACGGACCAAGAGCCACATTTGCCGCCAGCTGAAAGTTCACGATTGAAAGCAAGAAGCCGGGGTGTGCAATCGCCTTGTCTTCGTAGACGGTCAGCGTCTCGCGCACGGATTCCAGGTATGCCTTGGACTTGGCCTCGTCAAAGGTGAAGTTGAGCGACCCCAGATCTCCTGCCACGCAGGCAGCTTTCAGCGCTTGGGCCTCGGCCGGAATTCGCTCAGATGGCATCGGTACTTCGGGGTATTCACCAACCGGGGGAACTACCGGAGGCTCAGATGGAATCGAAGCGCTGCCTTGCCCGAGCACTTGGCCCTCGCGAGTCAGCTGAATTTCGTACTTGCCATCACCAGCCTCGATTGCTGCAGCCGTCACCTCTTCGCCGTCGTAGCACGGAGCGAGGAAACGCGCGTCGGCCTCACCGCTCTCAAGCCACTGCGGCCCAAGCGCCTCGACTACCGGATGTGTCATGTACGCGTAGACGGTGACCCCGGGAACAAGGCCGCCCCGAAAGCCGTAGTCCTTGGCTACATCATCCGCATGAATCCGATTCTCCGAGTCTGCCGCGTTATTGAAGGCCGTTAGGGACCAGGTCTGCATCATCGACCTCCTCTAGCTCTGTCCGGCACTGGTGAAGTCCGGATCGCGGCGCTGCATGAACGCCGAGATCGCTTCCCGGAAATCAGCCGATGCGATCGCTTCAATTTGGCTCTTTGCCTCCGCCTTAAGCGCCTTCTCGATCTTTCGGGTGGGTGCCTTGGTGATCAACTCTTTGGCAAGGCGGATCGCCGTGGGCGAGCGACGGACTACCTCTGCCGCAGAGTCCGCCACGACTTGATCAAGCTCATCGGCGGTCACGACTTGCGCGACCGCACCAATTGCGTGTGCCTCCAGAGCGCCGATCCGACGCCCCGTGAGAATCAGCTGCTTTGCAATTGAGACGCCCGTGCTCCGCGCGAGCCGCACCGTGCCGCCCATGTCGGGAACTAGACCGTAGTTAGTCTCGAGAAGTCCGAAGGTCGCATCTTCGACCGCTATTGTGAAGTCGCATGCGAGAGCGAGCTGCCACCCTGCGCCGAGCGCGTATCCCTGTACCGCTGCAATCGAGACAAATGGTCCGTATTCCAGCCACGAGAAGGCATCTTGAAGGCGCATGATCTCAGCGAGGGGATCAACCGCTTTGCCCTCTGTTTCACCTCCCCCCGCAACTGCGCTCGAGAGCGAACCGAGGAGGCCGCCTCCAAGGCTGCTCAAGTCCAGACCAGACGAGAAAGACTGGCCCTCTCCGGAGAGAACTACGACTCTTGTTTGCTCCTCTCCCAGGATCGTCTGGCCGGTCTCGTAAAGGGCCTCCCAGACCTCGCCGCTCAACGCGTTGCGCTTTTCGGGGCGGTTGAGCTTGACTCGCGTTATCGGGCCGTCTCGCTCGATGAGAACTACGTCGGACATCTGATCTCCAATCGAATCCGGACAAAATCGGTCCAGTACTTGGGCTCTGGCGCCGCGATGCGACGAAACTTGTAGCCGGAGATCGCCACAATCAAACTTGGTGCGGTCACCGACAGCTCCGCCTTGACTGATTCGAGTCGCTAAATTGCCTTCAACCTCGAAAGACCGCCGCAGCTTGGCCGCAAGGCTAACCCGCGAGCCCCGCGCGGCACAGTTGACGCTTGCGATTTCGCTCGTGGCGGTTGTCTGGCTGTATTGGGACGCCATGCATCCGGTCTTCAAGGACCTCGACATGTACCACCGTATCGGTCTCGGTCCATATGAAGGCACCTATTGGAAAGACCCCTACTGGAATACCGGGCCACCGTTCTTCCAAGTCTTCGTAATGCCCGTCGTGGTCTTCTATCAGTTGGTGCCGTCAGTGGGCATGCGCCTCGCTCTGGTCTTCTTCTGGAACCTGGCCCTGTCGATAGCCGTGACTTCGGTCTCTGTCCGCTCACTTGCCGCATCCATTGACGACAGGGGGCGGACCGTGATCGGACCCGTACCCGCCGTCATCTACATATGCGCTTGGCTATGCACACTCCCGCTGCTGCGTGCCAACTTCCACCTACAGCAAATCAATCTCGTTCCAACACTTCTCTGCGTACTTGCCTTTGCACGGCTGGGCCGACGGCGAGACGACAGCCTGGCCGGAGTTCTAACGGGACTCGCGGCGAGCATCAAGGTCGCGCCGGTCGTACTCCTGCCCTACTTCTGGCGGCGATGGAGGACGCTTGGCGCCGCACTGGCAACAGGTGCGGTGCTTGCAGTGATACCGGCCCTCATCTACGGAATTCCCACCCTCATTAACGCGTGGCGCTTTTGGCTCTTCGAATCGATCCCCGCCCAAAAGGGTGCACGGGAAATCCTCAACATTTCGGTACCCGGTCTGATGCATCGCCTGGTGGATCAGGCCGATCCGGCTTCGGTGAGGGAATTCAACACGGTGCTCTTGAATCTGGGGCCGGGATGGGCCGAGGCGCTCGGAGCACTGATTGGTTTTGGAGCGGTCGCCCTCCTCTATTTCGCGATTTGGCGCGGCCCAAAGAAGCGCGCGCCGATGGCAGACCTGGCGGTCCTCCTACCCGCCGCCAACTTGGCAGGCGCGGTGGCGTGGCAGCATCACTTGGTCAGCCTGCTACCCGCGTACGCGCTGATCCTGATCTACCTAACTTCAAGTTCGGGCGGGCAGAGGCGAAAGAGGGCGGTCGCTGCCATGCTCGGCGCGTCGCTTGCGTTGAGCTACCTACAGTTTCTCCACGGCCCGCAAGCAATCAGGGCGCTTTGGATTGGGGCGAACGCTTTCGGCTCAGTGACGATCTCGGCGTACTTGGCGATACTCGCGGCCCTCCTCGCCCGCAACGACAACCTGTACGAACCCGGCACGCTCACGGCACCCGCGACCCCCCAACCGTCTTAGCAGTCAAGTGCCGCGGCTACGGCCGAGCAAATCTCGCGACGCCTAGACTCGCCGAGCGTGCCCGCAATAGAGGTGAGCAGCTTCTTAGATACCGGTTGGAGATTGTCAAGTGACGCCACACATTCGACATCGAGACCTTCTTCAGTGCCGAGCGCAATCTCGGTCGGTATTCGCCGAACAGTCTTGGTCACGGGGGCAACAAGAACTCGATTGAGCACCGGAATCGCCTCGTTGCGGGTGACTACAAGCACGGGCCGTCTCTTCCCCTCTGCCGTCGCCCACCAGATCTCTCCCTGAGCGGGCTCCTTCACCAGGGTTCCTCAGTGATCATGCGCGCTGTGTCGCGATCCGACCAAAGATCGTCATCAGGTGGGATGCGCGAGTAGCCAACGACGAGAGCCTCGCCAATCAAGTCTCGTTTGACGCGATCCACATAGGCCTCAAGCG
Organism: Acidobacteriota bacterium; assembly: GCA_003577105.1. GTDB lineage: Bacteria > Actinomycetota > Acidimicrobiia > ATN3 > ATN3 > ATN3. Next base: position 61,549 of record QEUQ01000016.1, read on the forward strand.
CACGCCGGACCGCGTCCGACCGCGACGACACGATCTCTCTATCGACCAGTGCGTCGACCGCGCCGAGCAGGCTATCGTCGATTCGCGTAACGAGTTGCGCCATGCGATTAGCATAACGGATTGTAATGCGGGCGGAGAAGTTTTCATCTCTCGAACGCCGCTTGAGTCTCCCCCGCGACGCGGACTCTCCAAACAGGAGTAATCTCTACCTATGCCCCGAATGCTCATGATCGTAGAGATGCGGCCGATCGACCGGGAACATGAACCGGAGTTCAACCGGTGGTACGCACAAGAGCACATCCCCGAAATGCTCGACACCCCGGGGATCATTGCCGCCTCGCGCTACGAGCTAACGAACCCGGCCATTCCCGGAACGGCCGACGGCCCAGGGCAGTACATGACTATCTGGGAGATGGAGGCTGACAGCCCAGAAGACGCGCAGGAAGCGTTGAACAACGCCATGGGCTCAGGCAGGTGGTCAATGCATGAGTTCATTGACTACGCGAGCATGTCGATTCGATTCTTCAAGCCCCTCTCGGAGCACATCACCAAGTAGCCGACCGTGCTCAGGCGCGCCGCGACTTCGGGCGAGCGCGCAACGCCGGGGTCAATTCGCTGTCAGAATCACTCGCGTGAGCAGTCAAGCTGACGAGAAACACGGGCAGGCGAGTGAGGATTCCGCCAAGAGGGCGCGTCTTCTCCCCCGCCGGCGCTTGCGAGACGCGCTTAGAGAGGGTGACAGCTACGCTCTACTGCTGATCGCCCTTGCCGCACTCTTCATCGTGATACCCATCTTCGGCGGATCCCCAGCCGGACGCTTCGCAAGCGATGTTCTTGTCTCGGGAATCCTCCTGCTTGGACTACATACATCGCATGTGCGCAATCGCGGCTGGCGCTTTGCCCTCTTGATTGCAGCAATCAACATTGTCGCTGCAGCGTTCGCGCTCTTCTTCGATTCCAGGCTCGCAACAATCGTCAGTCACAGTTCTTCAGGAGCGCTGCTGCTCCTTACGCCCGCAGTCGTCGTTCGGCGAATACTGAGTCACCGGGTGGTAGCGGCCGAGACAATTCTTGGGGCGATCTGTGTGTATCTCATGATCGGGTTTGCGTTCGCGTTCGTGTACACAGTGGTAGGGCAGATCTCCAGCCAGCCGATCCTTGCCGGCCAGCCAGACGGCACGACTCCAAACTACCTGTACTTCAGCTACGTAACGATGACAACGCTCGGCTATGGCGACTTGAGACCAGCGACAAAGGCGATGCAATCGCTTGCCGTCGTAGAGGTCCTAACCGGGCAGCTGTTTCTCGCGATTGCGATTGCCAGGCTTGTCACCACATTCCGGCTTCAACGACCTCAGACCGAGGTTGACGACGCGAGCTAAGGCAACGGCGCAGCAGGTGGGCAAGGAGTGAGCATTTGAAGAAGTGGCGAGTGCTAGTTGTTCTGGCAGCGGCGCAATTCGTGTTGGTCATTGACACGTCGGTAATGAACGTCTCGATCAGCCAACTGGTTCATGATTTCGAAACGGACGTCTCGACGATTCAGTCCATCATTGCCCTCTTCTCACTCGTAATGGCCACCTGCATGATCGTGGGTGGAAAGATCGGCGACATCGCGGGACGCAAGAAGGCGTTCGTAATAGGCCTGGTGATCTACGGAATAGGGTCTCTTACGACATCGCTCTCGCCATCGATTGCCGTGCTCACCATCGGTTGGTCAATCCTTGAGGGAATCGGTGCCGCGCTGGTGATGCCGGCGCTCGTCGCGCTGATTGCCATCAACTACTCCAAGAAGGACCGAGCCCTCGCCTATGGGGTGATCGGCGGTATCTCAGGCGCGGCGGTCGCGGTCGGGCCAATCGTTGGCGGCTGGGTGACCACCAACCTGACGTGGCGAGTCGTCTTCGCGGCTGAAACGGTAATCGTTGTGGGAATTCTGGCTGTGATGGGATGGATCACCACACAGCCACCGGCAGAACCCAGGCCTCAGCTAGATTGGACTGGTGCTCTCCTGTCGGCCGCCGGCCTCGGCCTGATCGTGATCGGCGCCCTCATGGGCGGCAGCTGGGGATTCATTCAACCTCGGACCTCGGCGTCGATCCTCGGGTTCGCGCCAACACTGTTCGTGATAGCCAGCGGAGTGGGCGCCCTCGGCATCTTCACAGGGTGGCTCAGGAGGCAGAAGGCGGCAGGCAAGGATCCCCTGATAGATCCGGAGATCATGCATAATCGAACCCTCAGAGCCGGCCTCTCCACGTTGCTCCTTCAGCAGACCGTACTGATGGGGATCTTCTTCGTAATCCCCCTCTATCTCCAGGTTGTACTCGGAAAGAACGCCTTCGACACTGGTGTGAAGCTCCTTCCCGTCTCGATCGCGTTGGTGATTGCCTCAGTGGGCGGATCCCGCCTCGGGGAAGTCTTGTCGCCGCGCGCGATCGTTCGAGCTGGGCTCGGAGTTCTGCTGGTTGGATCGATTCTGCTTCTCGGGACAATCAAGCCTGAACTAGAGGGGATTCCGTTTGCCGTGGCGCTGGCGCTCATTGGAATCGGTATCGGACTGCTGGCGTCACAGATCGGCAACATACTGCAGTCGTCTGTGCGGGAGAGCGAACGCGGCGAGGCGGGCGGACTCCAGTACACCGCCCAGAACCTGGGGTCCTCGCTAGGAACGGCCCTGATCGGCGCAATTGTCATTGGGGCGCTCGCCACCGGATTCCTGAACCAGCTCAACGCCAGCCCTCAGCTCTCCGAAAGCACCAAAGACCGTGCAGGAATCCGACTGGAATCGGGTATTAGCTTCGTCAGCGTGGACGAAGTCCGCCAGGGTGTCAGCGAGGCCAACCTCCCTCCAGATGAGCAAGAGGCAATCGTCGATGGATACGCCGCCTCGCAGCTTTCGGCCTTGAAGCTCGGGTTGTTGTTTGCCTCAATTCTTGCCTTTGCCGCCTTGTTCTTCACGGCCTCACTGCCGACCGAGAAGGTCGCCACGGAGCCGGAGCGCGAGCCAATTGGGTAAGACCGAGCGCGAGACGATTCGCCCACTGGATCTGAACAAGCTATTGGGTCTCAACGGCCTCAAGCGGGCAGCACAAGTCATGGAGCCGGCTGATGGAATGAGCCGCGCAGACCTGAAGGCCATTGGACGCGAGTGCCGGAGGCGAGTGCCGCGAGATGCCCACGCGGAGTGGACCACTTTGAAGCGCGATCGCAGCGTCCTCGCACTGCATAGGAAGGCTACTGCGGGCCGCATCAGGGAGCTGATTCCAGTCCGATTTGGCCGCATGCTGGCAAATCCATTTGCCTACTTCAGGGGCGCTCCCGCGGTCATGGCCCACGATCTCGCTTCACTGCCGAACACCGGCATTTGCACCCAATCCTGTGGCGACGCCCATTTGTCCAACTTTGGAGCGTACGCCTCCCCCGAACGGCGACTCGTATTTGATGTGAATGACTTCGATGAGACCCTAGAGGCACCGTGGGAATGCGATATCAAACGCCTCGCATCGAGCATCGTGATCGCCGGGCGCGACAAGGGTTTAGACGAGAACTTCTCCAGGGATTGTGCAGTCTCAGCTGGGCGCGCCTATCGCGAACTGCTTGCCCAGATGGCCGAGCTGAGCGTGATGGAAATCTGGTACCTAAGCATCGACGTTGAGGAAATCGCGTACGCGCTCGACTCAGCAGGGCGAGCGAACGTCAAGAAGGCCGCGCGCAAGGCTCGCAAGAAAGACAGCCTTCAGGCATTTCGGAAGCTGACGGAGCAGATCGACGGCAGGGCTCGGATTCGCGACAACCCGCCGGTAGTTGTCCACGATCGACAAACTGACGACCACGCCCGGGTGAGGCGATTGTTGAGGCGCTATGCATCAACCCTCCCAATTGGACGACGACGACTCATTGACGACTTCCAGGTTGTTGACGTGGCTCGCACGGTGGTCGGCGTCGGTAGCGTTGGAACTCGCTGCTTCCTGGTACTCCTAGCTGCGAAAGCAGACGGAAGTCCGCTGCTTCTTCAAGTCAAACAAGCATTGCCGTCGGTGCTTGAACCCTATGCGGGCGCGAGCAAGTGGAGCAGCCATGCCGAGCGCGTCATTGAAGGGCAGCTCTTGATGCAAGCTGCAAGCGATCCGTTTCTCGGGCACATTTCGGCGAACCGCCGAGACTTCTATGTCCGCCAGCTTCGCGACATGAAGGGCTCGGCTGACGTCGACGCCATGACACCCTCCGGCTTCATGGACTACTCACAGCTCTGCGCTGCAACGCTTGCCCGCGCGCACGCTCGCAGCTGCCATCCATCTCTAATTTCCGGATACCTCGGGTCCAACGGCAAATTCGATGAGGCGCTCGGCGAGTTCGCCGTCGCGTATGCCGATCAAAACGAGCTCGACTACGAGGTGATGCTCAATGCCGCCAAGGCGGGTCGCATCGTTGCCGAAAGCGACTTGTGAATTCCCAAGACGACAATGCGGTGCGTGGCTAGGGCGAAAGGTCATCAGTCGAGACGCTGATTCCCGCCATCAACCCGCCATCAATCACGAATTCTGATCCTGTGCAGTACGCGGATTCGTCAGAAGCAAGCCAGAGGGCGAGACCGGCCACTTCGCCTGGCTCTCCAACCCGGCCAAGGGGAACCTTCTCGAACACTCCCGTGACGTCGATACCTCCCGGCTTGATCATGTCGGTCCTAATCCCTCCCGGGTGAATTGAATTCACCCGAATTCCGAGCCCCCCCAGTTCTAACGCCGCGCACTTCGTCATGCCGCGCACGGCGAACTTCGACGCCACATAGCTCACAACCCACGGCGAGGCCGCCAGCCCCTCGACGGAGCTGATATTGACAATCGAGCCGCTCCGCTTCGAGGCCATGGCGGGAATCACCGACTTGATTCCAAGAAATACACCGACCTGATTGACGTTGATCACGCTCATGTAGTCATCAAGCGAACAAGTCGCTATCGGTGACAACTTGACGATCCCAGCGTTGTTAATCAGGACGTCGAGGTGGCCGAATTCCTCAACCGCCGCGGCCACAGCTTTCGACCAATCATCCTCACTCGTCACGTCCGCGTGGAGATAGCGAACGGCATCTCCGAGTTCAGCCGCGAGAGCCTCGCCTTCCTGATCCAGGACATCAGTCGCGAGAACTCCTGCCCCCTCGCTCGCAAACAGGCGGACCTCCTCGGCCCCCATGCCTCTCGCTCCCCCAGTAATGAGCGCAACTTTTCCGTCAAGACGCCCGGCCATCGGCAGTACCTCCGAAGTTGGATGTGATCAGCGGGCGGAGACCTGAGTCGCTATCTCTTTGTCACCGCCAATTACCATCGTGACCGATCGCCCCTCGCTGACGACAACCCATGTGCGTCCGCCAGCCGGATCTTGAGACGCCCAGCGCGACCCCCAAATGTCGAGAGCATTTCCCAGTTCTGATGCGTCCGCCTCGGTCGCTAGTGAGTACTCAGCAGCAAATAGCCGCTGATTCACGCATCCGACGTAGCGATACCAGTCGCCTCGCCAGCCGTCGACTGCTGATGCGACGTTTGTGATCTCGGCGGAGTTGAGAAGGAGAGAGATGTCGTATTCGCCCATCACACCCTCACCGAATTGAAACCACCTCTCACCTCGGATCGACTCGATTGTCTCAGTCACTCCACCAACTCTCACCGTGTCTGGAACCCAGCGTGGGTGACTGCTGCGATCGGGGTGCACGATTTCCGCGGTGCTCTTCGGTGGGTCTCGATAGAGCGCGTTAACCGCGTCCCAGCCTCCAGTTCTGTGAGTTTCAGAGACAAACTTTCCACCTGATGCGTACGGGAACATCATGTGCTCGCTGATGTAGAGAGGAATCGAGGCGTCGGACTGGCCTTTCATGGCCGTTGCGAGTTGATCGAAGATCTCGGCGTTGTCAGGCATGTCGTAGCTCAGCCGCAGGTATTCCAGCGATGCCAACATGGCCACTCCCTCAACGACGGCGTCAATGGCCAGTGCCTCGTCGGATCGCCCGACTTCTTTGGCCGGCTCGCCCATCGCCTGGAGATTGAAGTGCTGATCATCGAGAGCATGGACGAGTTCGTGAGCAATGACCGAGCGGGTGACCGGAGATTGCGGAGATCCGAGGTCGGTCCTGACGACAAGAACCTTGGACTCATCATCGTAGAAGCCCGCAACCTGCCCGCCGAAGGCATCGCCGAGCTCCCCGGCTAGGTCAAGCTCAACTGGCAGCAGGGCTAGATACTTCAGCACATCTTCAGCACGCTGAAATGCCTCGCGATCAGACTCACCCTCAAAGCTCTTGCGGACGTACTCGCTCATTTGCTCGGGGCTCATGACCAAACGCCGGACTGGTTCGCTGAACTTGAGGCCCCGCACTCGTTCTACGTCTTCTGCGATCTGATCAAATGCCCGGCTCCACTGCGGTGAAGGCTCATCCCCCTGCGGTGGCGAAGCCTTGGACTCGGCCGTATCGGTCAGCGAAGCCTCTGTTGCGTTCCACGGAAGCCAGCAGGAGTGTGAGGTCCTTGGTATTTCAAGAGTCAATTGCCGACCGCCGGGCACGATCAAGTAGTAACCCGCGGCGCCGACGCCACCCGCAATCAGAACTGCTGCAGCAACAATAAGCAGGACAGTTCGCGAGCGCACTGCGTCGCCTAGACGACCGGATCCTCGACGTAGCGGCCGAAGACGTCGGCCAGCGCGCTCATGACCTCTCCCACCGTTGCCAACGCGCGCACTGCGTCGAGAATTGGCGGCATGAGATTCGAATCTGAGCGGGCTGTCTCCCTGAGTACATCAAGCGATGCGTCCACTGCCCCCTGATCGCGATCGGCTTTCACCTCGCCCAAGCGCTTCTGCTGACGCACCTCGACCTCGTGGTCAATCTCTAGTAGTTCGAGGGTCTCGGGCTCCTGTCTCGCGAATTCGTTGACGCCAACGATGATCCTGCGCCCTTCATTCACCTTCTTCTCGAAGGTCCATGAGGCATCTGCGATCTCGCGCTGGAAGAAGCCGTTTTCAATGCCGGCAAGTGCACCGTCGAGCATTGACCCGTTGCCCATCTCATCGACCTGTGTGAAGTACGCCTCGGCCTGACGCTCCATCTCATCGGTAAGCGCCTCAACGTAGTACGACCCCCCGAGTGGATCTGCGACGTTGGCGACGCCAGTCTCGTGAGCAATTACCTGCTGCGTGCGAATCGCAATCTCCACGGCCTTCTCCGTTGGAAGCGCGTAGACCTCATCCATCGAGTTCGTGTGGAGGCTCTGCGTACCACCTAGAACACCGGCGAGAGCCTCGATCGCAGTCCGCACGATGTTGTTCTCGGGCTGTTGGGCGGTAAGGGAGACGCCCGCCGTCTGAGTGTGAAACCGCATCGTCATCGAGCGGGGATCCTTGGCGCCGTAGCGGTCGCGTAGCCACCTGGCCCAAATCCTTCGGGCAGCCCGGTACTTGGCAATCTCCTCGAAGAAGTCGATGTGGGCGTTGAAGAAGAAGCTCAGCCTCGGCGCAAACGCGTCGACGTCGAGACCAGCCCGCATCCCCGCCTCCACATACGCAAAGCCGTCGCCTACAGTGAAGGCGAGCTCCTGCGCCGCGGTCGCGCCAGCCTCCCGTATGTGATAACCCGAGACCGAAATCGTGTGCCACCGCGGCATCTCAGCTGCGCACCACCCGATCATGTCGGTGACTATCCGCATCGATGGGCGGGGCGGGAAGAAGTACTCCTTCTGAGCGATGTACTCCTTCAGCATGTCGTTTTGGATCGTCCCGCCAAGCTGCGCCGGACTGAAGCCTTGCTCAGCTGCAACGGCAACATACATGGCAAGCAGAATCGCCGCCGGGGAGTTAATCGTCATCGATGTGGTTATCTCGCCAAGCGGAATGCCGTCGAAGAGCATTCGCATATCGGCGAGAGTGTCAACCGCGACGCCGCAGCGCCCGACTTCGCCCTCGCTGCGCGGATCGTCTGAGTCCCGCCCCATAAGTGTTGGCAGATCAAAGGCTACCGAGAGTCCGTCGCCCCCCTGTGCAAGCAAGAACTTGTAGCGCTCATTGGTCTCTTCGGCAGTCCCAAACCCCGAGAACTGGCGCATCGTCCAGAGCTTGGTTCGATAGCCCGACGCGTACGCACCCCTGGTGAACGGATACTGCCCTGGCACGCCAAGATGGCCCGGCTCGTCTGCGACGACATCATCTGATGTGTAAAGCGCCTTGAGAGGGATGCCCGACATGGTCTCGAAGTCCGCATCGCGCATCGTCGACATGCCAAATGCGGATTCCCATGCGGCCAGCTGCTCTCGCATCTTCTCGTCAGGCAATTCGATTCCTTCCTCGGGGTATGAGAATAGAGTAACCATGGTGAGGATGGATCGGCTCACCGGGGCCGACGGGGCAGCAATAGCCGAAATCAGAGGAGCCACACGTGCCCGACGAGGACTTGAGCGCTGAGCGCAAGAAGGCCTCCGAGGCCGATGAGCCTCTCCGGGCACTGCCCCACCTCAGGGGTCGGTCGATTCCGCCGCTCCCCGAACCTGGCCCGCCTGCAGAGATAGAGGACTTCCCGGAGGAGTCACCAAGAAAGGCAGGCTGTCTTGCCGCACTCGGTGCCTTCTCGATTCTCGTCGTCGGTGTCACGGTGATTCTGATCATCATCGGTGCCTTTCTAACGACTCAGAAACGCCCCTTTGCCGAATCCGAGGAGGTCACGCGGGCATTTCTTGAAGCTGCTACCGCAGGAGATATCAGCGGGATGCGCGCTGAGCTGAGTGAGGCAGGTAACAGGCAAATATCAGATGACTCTCTTGTGGCCATATCGCGTTTCACCCAGGATCAGGTCGGGCGAATCGTGAGGCTGGTAAGGACCGAACAGGAGCTGTTCATCGACGATCTGACCGGGCAAGAAGCAGTGCACGTGGCATTTGTTGCACACGGCTCGACCTCATCGGCCACTGTCAAGGCCACCCTCCATGGCCCCGGAGGCGGTCTGAGGATTACAGCGGTGACTGTGCGCGAAGCCAAGTAAGCGCCAAGTTCCGACCCAAGGTTCGCAGCCGCATTTGAGGAATTGCCCCCGCGTCGGGATCAATTACGCCGACTCATGGTCCTAGAGCAGCAATAGAGGTGACGACTATCCCGTCAGAACGGACGTAGGTCGGAGAATTCGCGGTCACCACGGCAAGTCCGCCACATCGATCGCTTACGTCACCTGCTACTTTGCCCCTCAGCGACAGCAGGTTTGATGCCGCCTCGTCGATGCGGTCGTGCCCAAGCTTCACCTCGATGCCGATCCACCTGCCGTCACGCGACTCGACGATCCCATCTATCTCAAGGCCCTTGTTGTCACGATAAAAGCGGAGCGTAGACCTGTGGACAGCGGCATAGACGCGCAGATCGTGAATGACTTGCGATTCAAAGAGGAAGCCTGCCCACTCGATCTCAGAGCGCAGCAGACGCTCCGGAGTGGCCCCAAGCGCAGCAATGGCTAGCGACGGGTCGGCCAGGTGCCGTTTCGGAGTTGCTGCGAGCCTGACCCGAGAGCGAAGACTTGGCTTCCAGGCATCTTGATCTTCAATCAAGAACTGGCGGGAAAGCGCGGCGAGGTAGGAGTGCAACGTAGCCTCTGCGACTGGCTCGTCCGATGCGCGCCCGATCGTTCGAAGTGCGGCGTCGGTCGCAACATTCCTCGCATATGAAGCTAGGAGCCTGCGGACTCGATAAGGATCCCTTCGCACGCCATCGATTCGAGCCATGTCGACCTCGATAATCATGTCTAAGTAATCTGCGTTGGCGTCGAGGGCCTCTTGGGTCGTGAGATCGAGATTGGCAGGCCATCCGCCAATGGCCATCACCTCAACCAAGTCGGCCACTGATATGCGATCCGGTACCCGTGGTGGCAGCTCGCCGTCAAGCAGTCGGCCAACTGAAACCTTTCCGGCCGAGAGTCCTCGCTCCATGAAGCTCATTGTTCTCATCGACACCGGAGCTATCCGCGCGGCGCCGCTATGGAGTCGCGATTCGCGTTCGGGAGTGGATGAACCAGTTAGGAGAAACAGCCCCTTGCCGGCGACGGAATCGATTCTTCCTCGGACGGCCTCCCAGAGACCGTCGGCCAACTGGTACTCGTCGATCAGGCGAGGGGCGTCACCGTCTAGGACGAGATCCGGATCTGTTTGAGCGGCGGTTAGTCCGGCGCGATCTCTATCGAGGAATATCGCCGACTCGGCAAACGATTCGGCAGTGGTCGTCTTTCCAACTGCTTTCGGTCCGGTGATAAGCACGCCACCGTGAGTACGCAGTCGCGCTCCAATTAGGTCTTCGGCAATACGTGAGCGTATTCGCGGCATATGTCCTGAAGTGAACTCTTCGTTAGTCGAATTGTACCCAGTATGCTAATGGGCTTGTACCCAGTATGCTAATGGGATTGTACCCACAGACGTATCAAACATGGTCGCGCCTGACAAGCGGCGGCAGGCAGCAGGCGATTGAGACGCAACCGGAGTCACGGGCGTCAGGAAAGTTGAGCTACCTCAATCCTCGTCTCGGCCCTGCGGAGACGGTCCCGATTCGCCGGCGTGTCGTCGCCGCCAACAGCTTCAAGGGCTTCGTCGCGGGCACGCTCAGCCTGAGCGAGATCGATTTCACCCTTGAGCTCAGTGACATCTGCAAGCACGGAGACGCTCTGGGGAGATACCTCCATGAACCCTCCATGCACGGCGGCGTGTACGACATCGCCGTCTTCCATGTGGATCTCGAGGCGTCCAATGTCGAGGCCAACGAGCATTGGCGCGTGGCCCGTCATGACACCAATGTCGCCATCGAGGCTGCGCGCGAGGACGAAGACTGCCTCGCCCGAGACTGCTGTCTTCTCGGGTGTCACTAGCTCGACGTGAAATGCCACCTCAGGTCATCCTTAGGCCGCGGCGAGCTTGCGGGCCTGCGCAAGCGCCTGATCAATTCCGCCAACCATGTAGAAGGCCTGTTCGGGCAGGTCGTCATGCTCACCGTCACAAATCGCCTTGAAGCCTTCAATGGTCTCCGCAACCGGCGTGAACTCCCCAGGGATCCCGGTGAACTGCTCAGCGACGAACATCGGCTGGGACAAGAACCGCTGTATCTTGCGGGCACGGTTGACGATCAGCTTGTCCTCTTCGGAAAGCTCGTCAATACCGAGAATCGCGATGATGTCCTGGAGGTCCTTGTACCGCTGGAGGATCTGCTGGACTCGCTGGGCAACGCCATAGTGCTCTGAGCCGATATGGCGCGGGTCGAGCAAGCGGCTGGTCGAGTCGAGCGGGTCAACCGCCGGATAAATACCCAGCTGAGAAATCGGCCGGCTCAAGACGGTCGTGGCATCAAGATGCGCGAACGTCGTGTGCGGAGCTGGGTCAGTGATGTCATCAGCAGGTACGTAAATCGCCTGGACCGACGTGATTGAGTGTCCCCTAGTCGACGTGATCCGCTCCTGCAGCTCGCCCATTTCCTCGGAAAGCGTCGGCTGGTAACCCACTGCTGAAGGCATGCGCCCAAGCAGCGTCGAGACCTCGGAACCGGCCTGAGTGAAACGGAAGATGTTGTCGATGAAGAGCAGCACGTCTTGACGCTGAACATCACGGAAGTACTCAGCCATCGTGAGCGCGGAAAGGGCGACGCGCAGACGCACGCCTGGGGGCTCATCCATCTGCCCGAAGACAAGCGCGGTCCGGTCGATGACTCCCGTCTCTTGCATCTCGAGCCAGAGGTCGTTGCCCTCGCGGGTTCGCTCACCGACACCAGCGAAAACCGAAACGCCCGAGTGATGCCGCGCGACTCGGTAGATCATCTCCTGGATCAGAACCGTCTTGCCGACACCCGCGCCACCGAAGAGGCCGATCTTGCCTCCCTTTGCGTAGGGCTCAAGCAGATCGATGACCTTGATCCCCGTCTCGAACATCTCCGGCACTGGCTCGAGTTCATCAAAGGAAGGTGGCTCACGGTGAATTGGCCAGCGCTCGCTGACCTCCACGGTGGACTTGTCAATCGGATCGCCTAGCACGTTGAAGACATGCCCGAGAGTTGCGTCACCGACGGGAACGGTAATCGGCCCTCCGGTGTTGACGACCTTCGAGCCCCTGACAAGTCCCTCGTACGGCTTTAGGGCAACGGCTCGAACCCTCGAATTCCCGATGTGCTGGGCGACCTCAGCTGCGATCGTCTCCTTCTCACCTTCGAGCTCGCGCTCGAGGAGAAGCTGCCAGTTGATCTCCGGAAGATGCCCCGGCGGAAATTCGACATCAACCACCGCCCCGGTCACCTGAACGATGCGGCCGTCGGGCCATTCCTTCTTGCCGCTGTCGGCAGTCGTGCTCTCGTCGCTCATTTGCTCACCTGTTTCGTTTCGGTATTACTCAGTACTTGCAAGCTCTCTCAGCGCCTCGGCGCCACCCACCACTTCAAGGATCTCGGTAGTGATGTCGGCCTGACGCTCACGAGCTTCAATCCGCTCAAGGGTCTTCAGTAGCTCCTCGGCGTTGTCGGTAGCAGCCTTCATTGCCCGCCTCCTGGCCGCGTGCTCACTCGCCGATGACTCGAGAAGCGCAGCAAACGCGCGCCCTTCGACGTAGCGAGGCAGAAGCGATTCGAGGATGCGCTCCGCAGACGGCTCGAAAATGAACTCGCCTTGGAACTCCTCGCCCCCTTCGAGCTCGTGCTTGGGGATTGGCAGAAGCTGGAACTCCTCGGCCCGCTGAACTCCAAGGTTGTAGAACTCCGTGTAAATCACGTGAACCACATCAATTTCGCCGGCCAGATAGTCGGTCACGACGGCTTCGGCTACCTCTTTGGCCGAGTCGTAACCCGGCTGGTCGGTTACGCCGGTCAACTCAAATGCCAGCGGATAGGCGCGATACCTCGAATACGAAATCCCCTTGCGCCCGATGGCATAGAGGCGAACCTTCCCGAGCCCTCCCTCGCGGATAATTGCCCCTTCTAGGACCTTGAGGACGTTTGAGCTGTAGGCGCCGGCCAGGCCGCGGTCAGAGGTGACAACGACAATTCCAGCCTTGGAGACTTCGCGCTCCTCGAGAAGGGGATGCTGCGCGCCACCGGTCTGCGCTGCCAAGTCGCGCACGACCTTTGTCAGCTCTTCGACGTAAGGGCGGGCGGCCTCGACCCTCGACTGGGCCTTCATGATCCGGCTCGCCGCGATCAATTCCATCGCCCGAGTGATCTTGCGGGTCGACTGGACCGAGCGGATCCTGCGGCGAATCTGACGAAGCCTGGCTGTTGCCATCTATGCACCGCCCAACTTGATATCGACGCCACGCACTTTGTCTCGGCGCAATTCCAGCACTGCAGGTTTCCTGCCATTGGGTAACTCAAATGCAATCCGACCAACAACAGTCGCACCCGGCGCGATTTCCTGACCGGTCAGGTCGTCGCTTCGCTGCCCGAGAAGCATCTGATAACTACTGCCGTCTTGGTCAACGAGGCTCGCATCTGAAGCAGGCGAGAATGGCTTGGTTGATCCGCCGGGATTCGTCACCTCAAAGCTAACCCCGACGAAACGGTTATCGGGAAGGGGAACGTATGACGACTCTGACGACTCGAGGGGGTCAACTATTCCAGTCACCTTGACCTTGAGGCCGCCGAAGTCAGAGATCTCGCCCACCTTTGCCGCGACCGGTGTATCGGTCAGCGAAGAACGCGGGTCACCTGAACCCTCTGGCAAAGTTGCGGTCGAGGTATCGCCGCTGCATGCACCAAGGGCCACCGTCATCGCCGCAGTTGAAACCAATAGAGCCATTCGTCGCATCCGCCCGGCTTACGCCTCGCCCTCGGCCTCTGCCTCAGATGCGGCTTCGTCGACGGCTTCTTCCTCTGCAACCTCTTCGTCTTCCTCTGTCTGCCCAAGGCGAGGTCCTGGGTCAAGCTCTTCCTTGATCTCTTCCTCCAAAGCGGGAATCGGGGCCATCTCGCCCTCCTCCGGCTGGAAGGTATCGATGAACTCCTCGATCGCACGCACGAGAGCCGCCTCGATCTCATCGGGAATGTCGCCATGGTCCCTCACGTGATCCGCTATGTGGGCGTAGCGGGCATGAACGAAATCGGCCAGCTCCCTCTCGGCCTGACCAATTGAGGCCACGGGGACTCGGTCGAGATAACCCTGGGTGACGGCGAAGATCGCTACTACCTGATCTTCAACCGCGACCGGCTCGTATTGGGGCTGCTTGAGAACTTCGACAATGCGCGCGCCGCGCTCGAGCTGCTGGGCAGACGCCTTGTCGAGCTCCGAGCCAAACTCCGCGAATGCCTCGAGCTCGCGATACTGAGCGAGGTCGAGACGCAAGCGCCCGGCAACCTGCTTCATAGCCTTGATCTGAGCGTTACCGCCGACTCTTGATACCGAGATACCCACGTTGATTGCCGGACGCACGCCCGCATAGAACAAGTCCGACTCCAGGAAGATCTGACCATCGGTAATGGAGATCACGTTGGTCGGAATGTACGCAGATACGTCGCCGCCCTTTGTCTCGACAATTGGCAGTGCGGTCAGGGAGCCTCCGCCCAGTTCATCTGAGAGCTTGGCCGCTCGCTCAAGCAAGCGAGAGTGCAAGTAAAAGACGTCACCGGGGTATGCCTCGCGACCGGGTGGGCGGCGGAGCAGGAGTGAGAGCTGGCGGTAGGCGACCGCTTGCTTGGATAGGTCGTCATAGACGGCCAGAGCGTGCTCGCCGTTGTACATCCAGTGATTGCCGATCGCGCATCCGGCATAGGGAGCCAGATACTGGAAGGCGGCCGGATCCGAGGCCGGCGAATTGACGACGACCGTGTACTCGATTGCGCCCGTCTCCTCCAGGGTCTGGACGACCTCCGCCACGGTCGAGCCCTTCTGTCCGATCGCCACATAGACGCAGCGGACCCCGGTCCCCTTCTGGTTGATGATCGTGTCGAGTGCAACCGCCGTCTTGCCGGTCTGACGGTCGCCAATGATCAGCTCGCGCTGCCCCCGGCCAATCGGAGTCATTGAGTCGATTGCCTTGATACCGGTCTGGAGCGGCTCATTGACCGGCTGACGATCGACGACACCGGGTGCCTGAATCTCGAGCAGACGTGTCTCGGTGTGCTCGATCGGACCCTTGCCGTCAATTGGCTCTCCCAACGGGTTTACGACCCGCCCGAGCATGCCGTCTCCAACCGGTACCGAGAGGATTCGCCCGGTCGAACGAACGGTCTCGCCCTCCTCGACAGCAGATGCTTCGCCAAGGATGACCGCACCAATCACATCTTCTTCGAGGTTGAGCGCGAGGCCCATTAGACCGCCGGGGAACTCAAGGAGTTCACCCGCCATGACGTTGGGAAGCCCTGTGATCCGGGCAATTCCGTCGCCGACCTCTTTGACGACACCGACTTGCTCAAGGCTCAGCTCTGCCTCGAACTCCTCTGCGTAGCGGCGAAGAGCACCTGCAATCTCTTCGGGCTTGATTGTCAGCTCTGCCATGCCTGTCCTCCGATGCCCCTGTACGCCAGGGGCCAACTAATCAAAATCCCCAGATCTTTCAGCTGGCCGCGCGGGCCGCTGAGACCTGGTCTCGCATTTGCTCCAAACGGCCGCTGATGCTTCCGTCAATGAGTCTGTCGCCGACCTTGGCAATGATCCCGCCGAGAATCGACGGATCGACCATCACGTGAACTTCGACCTCGAGATCTGTCGCCCGCGACAGCGCACTGGCAAGACGCGCTCGCTGGTCGTCGTTGAGCGGAATTGCGCTCGTCACCTCGGCCACCACCCGCCTCTTCTCAGCAGCCGCCATTTCGAGCATCTCGTCGACAATTTCCGTCAGCTGTCCGGCGTGACCCGAGCCAACGACAAACCCGATCAGAAGAACCGTGGGCGCCGATACCTTGCCTTCGAGGAGCTCCTCGGCGAGCCGCTGGCGCTGAACGGCGGGGCGGGTCGCGTCGGTAAGTGCCATGCGCAATTCGCCCTCGCGCTCGACGAGGCGGGAGAAGCGGAAGAGCTCATCTTCGACCTCGTCGAGAATCCCTTCGGCTTTGGCGACCTCAAAGACCGCCCTGGCGTATCCCTGAACCTGAGGGTCGCTCACGCTCAGCCTCCCGACGCGCTCATGGCTTCGAGATCAGCAATGTACTGATCAACGAGGGCCATCTGAGCCTCGCGGTCGAGCGAGCGGCCCACGACTTTCTCGGCTAGCTCAATCGAGACTTTGCCCGCCTCTCGATACAGGTCCCCGATTGCCTGGCGCTTCTCGGCCTCGACCTCGTCCTTGGCCCGGTCAACTATCAGACCCGCCTCCTCCTCGGCCTTGGCAAGCATGTCGCGCCTTAGGCTCTCGGCGGTCTTGCGAGCCTCTTCAAGAATCTTGTTCGACTCATCGCGTGCGTCGGCGAGCTTGGCTCGATACTCCTCGAGGATCTGCTCAGCCTCAGACCGAGCGCTCTCGGCGCCCTCCAAGTCGTCGCGGATCTTCTGCTCACGGCCTTCGAGTGCTTCTTGGATCTTGGGCCAGATCAGCTTGTAAACAACGATCAGGAAGAGGAGGAAAGCCACCGATCCCCAAATCAGTTCCTCGATGTGAGGAATGACCAAATCCGCTCCGCCCTTTGCGGCATGCTCGCCGCCTTCGGTCGCCGCCTCTTCAGTCGCGGCAAGCAACCAGAAAAACGCAGTTCGCATCAGCCACCACTCATGATGAAGAAGCCGAGGAGGCCGAAGAGGGCCAAAGCCTCTGTGAAGGCGATACCAAGGAACATCGTGGTTCTCACTGTGCCTGCCGACTCAGGCTGGCGCGCCATTGCCTGGATGGCCGAACTGACCACCAAGCCGATTGCAATTCCGGGCCCAATCGCTGCAAGGCCATATACAAGGCCGGCACCGATTTGCGCCGCTGCTGACTTGTCCATTTGCTCTCCTGTCTCCTGCTCTTTCCGAATCAGGCCATCACCGGCAGTTCAATTCCCACACAGTGCGGGCGTGAGCGCTGCCTCAATCAGGGTCACCTCAGTGCGCGGGATGCAATGCGTCACCGATGTAGACCGCTGAAAGAATTGTGAAAATGTAGGCCTGCAAGAAGCCCACAAAAACTTCAAATGCCACGAACACGATCGAAAGCGCCAAGGGAATGACCCCAAGAACCGATGCCGGGCGAAGCGGGTTGACAATCGCATATGTCGTGAAGAAGAAAATCGCCAAGAGGATGTGCCCGGCCATCATGTTGGCAAAGAGCCGGACAGCCAGGCTCACCGGTCGAATTACAAAGACAGATATGAACTCGATAGGAGTTACAAGCGGATAGAGCCACCACGGAACACCGGGCATGAAGAGAATCCCGGTCAGATACTTGAATCCGTTCTTGGAGAACCCAATCGCGTTGAAGAGCACATAGACGATGAGCGACAACGCGAGGGGCACGGCCATGCGACTTGCCGGCGGGAAGCTCACTCCAGGCGCCACTTCAAAGAAATTCAACACAAAGATGAATGTGAAAAGGCACGTCAGGAAGGGAACGTACTTGTCTCCGTCCGGGCCGATCACTTCACGGGCAATGCCGTTGCGAATGAACTCGACCAAAGCTTCCATGACGCTCTGGAACTTCTTTGGAACTATTCGAGGCTTGCGAAAGGCGGCATAGAAAAGGAGGGTCGTGATCACCGTCGTGACAAAGAGAAGTAGCACAACGCGGTTGATCGAGAGGTTGATCCCCGCGATCGAGATCTCCCAGATCGCCGGGAAGTCGAATAACTCTCCTACGTCAGGTATTTCCATTTGCCTCCGCCTTATCCGGCCGTAGTCCCGGCCGGTGCCGGTGTCTTGTTGATCTTGTGAGTCTCGTGCCCCGATTCGGACTCATCTGGCTCGCGCCCTCCCTGGCCCTCACCCTCGGCCTCGCCACGCTCCTTGACCCATGCGGATGTCTCGGCAGTCAGAAGCACGAGATAAGAGACCGCGAACACTCCAAAAAAGACTGGGAAATCGATGAACGGCTGCTTCCTGAGGTACGCAACAATTGCGGTCATCGCGCCTAACTTGACTACGAATCCGATCAGGAATGCGCCACCCAGCGCGCCCGGCGAAATCTGGGCTGCAATCGATGCCGCGTAAGCAGTCACACCAAAAATCGCAAGCACGAGACTGACCGCGATCAAAACCGTGATTCCCGCCTTGGGCCCTCGCCAAAGCCAACCAAGGGCTGCAGCCGGTGGCGTCAGGATCGCCGCGCGCCGGGCCATGCCCAAAAAGATGCGCGTCTCGACCTGCTTCAACTGCTCTCCTCCACCCTGGTGGCCTTCACCTTGGCGAGCGGGGACTCGATCCCGGTGTGACGGTAATAAAGACGGACTGTCGACCCGATCCAGGCAAGGATCATGCCGACCGCTCCGCCAATGGTGCCGCCTACCCAACGCCCAGCGAGAAAGCCCAACCCAACAATCGCGACAAACTCGAATGCCAACGCCAGAGCATTGCCAAATCCCTGGTAGAGGGCTTTTCTGGCAGACGGCTCAGTCTCGTTTGACTCCGTCTCTTCCGCCACTTCCTGGCCACCCCGCGATTGGATCGCGCGCCGCTTGTGAATTCATGCACACACTATTCAGGCGCAGCATTGCACGTCAATTTGAGGGCGAGCTAGGCGCCCTTACCTAGCCTTTTCTACAATCGATATCGACTCAATCTCGATCGGGAGGCGTGGCCGGCCATCCACGCGTGAATCTCGCGAACCGCGCGGCCCCACCTTGTACATCGAGTCGACAACGCTCATTCCGGAGGACACCTCACCAAATACCGTGTAGTGGGGTGGCAGCTCGGCGTCGTGCACGACTATGAAGAATTGGCTGCCGTTGGTGTCCGGCCCCGCATTTGCCATTGCGACGACGCCGCGCGGATATCCGCCCTCTTTGGCCCGAGAGAGCTCATCGGAGAACTGATACCCAGGACCGCCAGTGCCATCACTCGTGGTTGCATCCCCGCCTTGGATCACAGAAAGCGAAGGCGAGGTGGTGATCCGATGAAAGAGCGTCCCGTTGTAGAAGCCGGCGCAGGCTAGCGATGCAAAATTGTTGACGGTCACGGGTGTGTCCGTCGCAAAGAGCTCGATCGTGAATTCACCGAAGTTTGTCGCGACGCGCGCTTCATACGAGAAGTTCCGGGGATCGATCCTCATCGGGAACTGAGTTGAATACTGCTGGTAGTTCGGCTTTGCAGGTGCCGGACAGTTCACGGGCGAGACCGGTCTCGCCTCGCGCTTCGGTGAAGGCTTTGACGAGACGGCGGTCCCTTTCGGGGCTGGCTCTAACCGTTCACGCGTTGCCAATACGGCAGCGCCCATGCCTACAACAATGAGCGCTGCCACGACGAGCGCCACAATGATGACTTTGCGGTTGCCTTTGGCTGGCTTCCCCTCCGGTGGCGGCCCTTGGGCCCCTGGCCAATACGACTGCCCGATGCCGTCACTCATTCATTCACATCCACCAGTGGCTCGTCGGTCGCAACGTCAACATCGACGTTGGTGCTTGAGGCAGCCGGGGATTCGCCGTTGCCGTTTTCATCCCGGTTTGCCGCCAGGTAGGTGAAGAGACCGAGTGCTGCGGCAATGACCGCGAGCAAGACCATGAAGTTCCCTTTTCCGGTGAAGGCCGGAATCAAGACGATTCCCGAGAGCACGAGGCTCCACGCGTAGAGAATCAGCACTGCCCGTCGGTGGCCGTGCCCCATCCTGAGGAGCCGATGGTGGATGTGTTCCTTGTCCCCCTTCGACCACGAGCGCCTGGCCCCCACCCGACGCACAATCGAAAACGCCATGTCTATCAAGGGAATCCCGAGAATGACCAGCGGGATCAGGATCGGTCCGAAGAAGAAGAAGGTCTTGCCCGGAAATAGATCGGGTGAACGCCCGCCGATGACAATGGTAGATGCTGCCATTAGGAATCCCAGGAGCATCGCTCCCCCGTCACCCATGAAGATCTTCGCGGGAAAGAAGTTCCACGGCAGAAATCCGACACAGATCCCGGCGGTAATCGCAATCACAAGCGGCCCAATGCTCGTCTCGGAGAGCAGTCCGGCGCCTGAAAAGCCGTACATGAATAGGAAGATCGATCCTGCCGCGATGGCGACAATCCCTGCCGCGAGGCCGTCGAGTCCGTCAATCAAGTTGATCGCGTTAGCCATACCGATCACCCACACCACGGTGATGAGCGAAGAGAGGTCTCCTCCGCCAGTCCCAAGTGAGACGAAGTGGTCCGTGGGCCACAAGCGGAGATACAACATCGTCACTCCGAAGAGCGACAGCAGACTGCCGGCGAGCGCCTGACCCGCCATCTTCGCCGGGGGTGAGACATCTCTGAGATCGTCGATTGTGCCGACGCCAAAGATCGCGACAGCGCCGAACAGCACTCCCCAAAGCTCACTTGACGAAGTGATCACGGCGCGCAGAGATGGTCGAAACGCTGCGACGAGAAGGCCGGCGAGCATGCCGTAAAAGAGAGCTGCCCCACCGAGGGTCGGAGTGGGCCGCGTGTGCACTCGCCTCTCATCCGGATGAACGACAGCGCCCACCTTGCACGCCCATCGGCGCGCTAGTGGTGTGAGTCCGAAGGTTGCGACTGCGGCGACGCCGAAAACAATCAGGTAATCGACAATGTGACTGCGCAGCACGGTCGCCGAGATCCGCCGTTCTCAGCCGCTCGGATACGGCGGGAAGCGTCCGACTAGAGCACGCACCTCTTCACGAACCGAACTGATCACGGTGCCGTCGTCGGGGGCCTGCAACACCCGCCCGATCAAACCTGCAATCTCCGACATCTCAGCAGAACCCATGCCACATGTCGTGACCGCGGGCGTTCCGATCCTAATTCCGGATGTGACAAATGGCTTCTCAGGGTCATAGGGAATCGTGTTCTTGTTTAGCGTGATCCCTGCTTGATCCAGCGACGCCTCAGCGATCTTGCCCGTGATCCCGAGGGATCTCAGATCCGCAAGCATCAAGTGGTTGTCCGTTCCGCCTGAGACAATTCGGATGCCGCCCTCCTCGAGCGCGCTCGCAAGGGCACGAGCGTTGTCGACGATCTTCGCCGCGTACTCCTTGAACTCCGGAGTGGCGGCTTCCCCAAGAGCGACCGTCTTAGCAGCAACGGTGTGCATGAGAGGACCGCCCTGCACCCCCGGAAAGACGGTCTTGTCGATCTCTTTGGCGTGTGCCTCCCTGCTGAGGATCATGCCTCCGCGGGGTCCCCTCAAAGTCTTGTGCGTGGTGGTGGTGACAATGTCCGCATACTCCACTGGATTCGGATGCACCCCGCCGGCAACCAGCCCCGCGAAGTGCGCCATGTCGACCATGAAAATCGCGCCTACCTGATCGGCAATCTCCCTGAAACCTGCGAAGTCAGGGATTCGAGGGTAGGCCGTTGCCCCGGCAAGTATCAGGCGCGGACGACACTCGAGGGCGAGCTCCGCGACCTTCGCCATGTCGATCTGCTCGTTCTCGGGATCCACTCCGTAAGGCACGAAGTTGTACATCTGCCCGCTGAAGTTGACGGGCGATCCGTGGGTGAGGTGGCCGCCTTGGTCCAGCGACATTCCCATGACGGTGTCGCCGGGCTTGAGGGTGGCGAAGAACACGGACATGTTGGCCTGTGCACCCGAGTGCGGCTGGAGGTTTGCGTGTTCGGCGCCAAAGAGGGCCTTGGCCCGCTCCCGGCCTAAGTCCTCTACTTCGTCAACGACTTCGCATCCACCGTAGTAGCGGCGCCCTGGATAACCCTCCGCGTACTTGTTGGTGAGCACGGATCCAGTGGCATCCATCACCGCACGAGAGACGAAATTCTCTGACGCGATCAATTGCAGGCCGGAGTTCTGGCGATCAAGTTCGCGCTTGATAATTCCGGCAACTTCGGGATCGGCCTCGGCTAGCGGTCTCGGGTCTGTCATTGAACTCCCCTATTCGCCTCTCTGATTCCACATGTCATTGCTGAGGTCCCTCAAGCTTTCCGATCTTCTCAACTCTGCGCACATGGCGCCCACCCTCGAAATCGGTTTTCAGCCAGGCATTGAGCACATCCTCTGCGACCTGGGGGTCAATGAATCGGGCGCCAAGGCACAAGATGTTGGCGTCATTGTGCTGCCTGGACAGCTCGGCCTCTTCGACCGAACGTACGTTGGCTGCTCGAACCCCGCGTATCTTGTTTGCCGCCATGGCCATTCCGATTCCGGTCCCACAAACAAGTAGCCCGCGATCCGCTCTGCCGGCGGATACATCTGCGGCAACTGCCTCGGCAAAATCCGGATAGTCGACAGATTCAGAGGAGTCGGTTCCGCGATCGATCAACTCATGGCCTTCGCGTCGAAGGAGTTCGGCGAGACGATCTTTCAATTCGGCCCCTGCATGATCTGCACCGAGGGCGACAATCAACGATCGGCGCTCAGCCAGAGCGCGTCGGCCGCCCGCGCCGACAGCATTTCGATTTCAGCGGCGCAAGTCTCAAAGAGGCTCACATCTCCGCCGATCGGGTCGTCGACATCGGCATCCCAGCCGAGCGCGACAGCGTCCCAGGGCGAATTGCGCCTTGAGTTCAGCTCAGCGATCGCAAGATTGAACTCAGGCGGCAGCGGACCCTTCTCGATCAGCTCATCGAGCTCTTTGAATAGAAACGCGCGCTCTGTGACGTCGGGATAGAGGTGAAGGGCATCTCGCAAGTGCTCGCGTGCCATCGCTATGACGAGGTCGGCTGAGTCGAGGAGTTCGGGAACCATTCGCTTGGAGCGATGCCCTTCCAGAGTCAAGCCCCTCGATTCCATTACGTACTGGGCGCGCTCACTGGCCGGATAGCCCCTGAAGACGCCATCGACAGTCGGACCGTACACGCCGGTACCAGCTGAGTGGATGTAGTAATCGCCCTCTATGCCGCGCGCTCGCACATGATGCTTGAGAAACGCTTCACCCATCGGGGAGCGGCAGACGTTTCCGGTGCACAGGACAAGGATTTCAGGCATGTCTTGTCGAGTGTAACAGCAGCACTTATTTGCACCTAGATTCCCAGCTCAAGATAGATGCATCAGGCACGAACGACCCAAGCCCTACCTGCGAGGGCGAATGAGGCCTTCCTGAGCCAGCGTCGCAACGTGAGTCCCCTTGGCGTCAAAGATCCGCGCGATTGCCAGGCCCCTTGAATTGGCAACTCCGTGCCCTTCGAGATCAAAGAGCAGCCATTCATGTGGGTCAAATGGGCGGTGAAACCAAATGGCGTGATCGAGACTGGCCGACATCGTCTTCTCCCACTCCATGCCCAAAGGGTGCGGCAGTCGCGCGACACCTAGGGGATGTTCATCTGAGATGTAGGCAAGGGCACACGCTCGAGCAAGTGGCCCTTCCTCAATCGCTTCCTTCGTCCGCATCCAGACGAGGACCCGGGGCTCCGGCTCCTTTGCGAAATGCGCGATTCGATGCTCGAAATAGAGATCGGTCCCGGTCGTTGCCGCCTCTTCGGGAGTCTTCGCAAGAGAGGGCATGGTGATCCCTTGAACGTCTTCGCCTTTTTCGCTGACTTGGAAGCTGGCAATCAAGTTCAGGATCGCCCCACCGGCCTGATAGGCGATCACTTGCCTCGTGGTGAACGAACGGCCGTCGCGAACTCGCTCGACCTCGTAGAGCACAGGGCGCTTCTCATCACCCGCCCTGACGAAGTAGGCGTGCAGAGAGTGTGGAATGTGCTCAGCATTGACCGTCAGTCCTGCAGCCATCAGTGCCTGCGCTACCACCTGCCCGCCATATATCCGTTCCCATCCCAATTCGGGGCCACCCCCGAGAAAGGCATCCGGCTTGACGGCCTCGAGCGAGAGCAAAGTGTTCAGCCCGGTCGCGGGCGCAAGGGAAAGGCTCATGGCACAAGACTGCACGGGCGCACGAACGAGCCGCAACCTGCGAAGCGTCTAGACTCCCCGCTTCCATCATCGACTCCTCCGCCGGCAGGAAAACTTGCAGTCATTCAGAAGCTCCGCGCGCCTGCTCGAGAAGGAACACAAGTTCCTACTCGCGGTGCTCGGCGCGGCCAGCTTCTTCGAGGGATACGACTTCAACATTGTCGCCGTCGCGCTTCCTCAAATCCGCGAGACTTTTGGCCTCACGGTCCAAGCTGCCGCCCTCTGGATCAGCCTGCTCTTCCTCGGGGCGTTGCCTGCGATCTTTCTCACCCGCAGAGCCGACAAGATCGGAAGGCGTAAACTTCTCCTCGTCTCGATAATCGGGTACACAATCGCGACGGGTGCAACGGCGTTTGCGCCGTCGATGTCGATCTTCGTCATCTGCCAATTCACCGCCAGGCTCTTCCTAAGCGCTGAAGGCGCAATCGTCTGGACCATGGTCACCGAGGAGCTGCCCGCCGGCGCGAGGGGGCTCGGATTCGGCTGGCTCGCGATGCTCAATGCACTCGGGACAGGATTTGGTTCGATCATTTATGCGGTCGCGCTGGCCCCCAACGGAATCTCCTGGCGCTGGCTCTACTTAGTCGCTTTGCCACCCTTGGTTGGAATTGCCTACCTGCGCCGCAAGCTCCCCGAGAGCAGGAGGTTTGTCGAAGCGCGCGATGCCGGAGGCCTGGCCAAGAAGTGGCATCAGATACTGCAGAAGCCACACCGGAGGTGGTTGATTCTCGTATCGCTCACGGCAATGCTCGGCGCGCTGACCACACAAGCCGGATTCTTCGCAATTGACTTCATGCAGACCGACCGCGGGATGTCACCTACTGCCTCCAACTTGATCCTTGTGTCGGCTGGCGCGATGGGAATCCCCGTATTGCTGATCGCGGGGGCGCTAAGCGACAGACTTGGTCGCAAAGTTGTCGGGTGCTCGTTTGCTGTCGTCGGAGTGATCGGCGCGGTCGGCTTCTTCTTTGTGCCGGGTGGAGCGCCGATCCTTTTCGCATCGCTCTTCATTAGCCTCGTCGGGCAGTTTGGCGCTTGGCCAACGCTCAACGCGTTCAGCACTGAGCTCTTCCCGACGGCATTACGAGGGCAGGCCGGAGCCTGGGCGACGGTCTTCAGGGTGGCGGGTCAATTTCTCAGTTTCTCACTTGCAGGAGTTCTCATTGCGAAGCTGGGCAGCTTGCCCCGTGCGGTGCTCGTTCTTGCGCTTGGGCCGCTCGCAACGATCTTCCTAATCGCCGTCTTCTTCCCTGAGACCAAAGGCAGAGAGCTTGAAGAGCTTCACTTTCAGCCCGGGGACTCCTCGGGTGAGACGGCAGCATCTATTACCTCGTGACGACGAAGGTAAGTTGACCCAAATGCTTGCAGTACCGCAGCAGCCGGCAGCGCGATGAATGCACCGATTGGCCCCATGAGCAAGACCCCGGCGATTACCGATCCAAAGGCCACCGCGGGATGCAAATTCATTGTTTTGGCCGTGATCCTGGGCGCAACGATGTAGTTCTCAATCTGCTGATAGGCCACGACGAACGCGAGGGCGACCAGGCCCCGAATCGGGCTCACCAAAAACGCAACAAGTACCACCACCGAGCCGCCGAGATACGTCCCGACCGTAGGTATGAACTGAGACGTAATCCCCATCCAGATGGCCAGGGCGACCGTGTAGGGGACGCCCAGGACCGTCAAGAAGATTGCGGTGAGGATTGCCGAGAGTCCGGCGAGGAGAAGTCTCGAGTAGAGGAACCCCGCCGTCTTGTCGATGGCAATCTCCCATCCCTCTAAGACCATCTTCTGCTGGCGCGAGGGGAAGAAGGAGCAAACGGTCTCTCGAACCTTCGGGCCCTCAGCTGTGAAGTAGAAGGAGAAGAGCCCGACCGTCAGCAGGTCAAATGTAACGCCGACCACTGAACCGGTGATGTCGAGGGCTGCCGAGGCGAAGCTGCCCGCGAAATCCCGAATTGGGCTATCAGCCCTCGTTAGCTCTTGAATGAGGTTCTCAGGATTGATGTTCGTGTTGAAGCGATCATTCATGAACTCTGAGCTGCGAATGAGCAGGTCCGGCAGGCGCTCGACAAACGAGATGATCTCGTTGATCACCATGCCGCCGAGTACCCAGGTCATCAAGCCCGAGCCCGCTATCACGATCAAGAAGACCAGACCGGTCGCCGCTCCCCGGCGCATTCCCCTGCGCGCCAGGGAGTTGACGGCAGGTTCGATCGCGAAAGAGACGAATACAGAGAGAAGCAGGAGGATTAGCAGGTGCTCGAGTAAGAAGACTGCCCAGATGGCCCCAACCGTAAGTAGGACAGAAAGGATCGTGAAGATCACGATGCGTTTTGTAGGTGCAGGAACGAAACCGGGACTAACCGCGCCTGACTCCGCGCTCATGTCGTCGTTTTCGGACTCGTCAGCCATCTTCGCTCGAGTTCCTAACTAGAGTTATCTGAGACCGGCTCGGATTGGGGCACGCTACCACCGGCGCATCTCAAGGGCGCGGCACTGTCGTTGGCCTCTATTGCCGACCGAACCTGATCTGCCCATTCACGTCAATTGGCCGAAGCCGGCCTCATCGACTGTGCAATTCGGCACATACCGCCGGTACGATCTTGGAAACCTTGGCTACTACGACTAAAGTAGCCAACAATTCCAAACGGACGTGAGTTGATCAGGAAAGATCTGCTCACCACGACTTGTTCCTGGGAAGCCGGCGTTGGGGAAATTCACATGGACGAACGCTTCGACTTCGTAATTGTCGGCGGCGGCCACAACGGCACAACTCTTGCGGCGTATTTGGCCAAATCCGGCTACTCCACTTGCGTACTCGAAGCGCGCCCAGAGTGTGGCGGAGGGCAGGAGAACACCGAGCCTGTACCCGGATTTCGAATCGACCCTCACGCGACCTATCTATACGGAGGTGCTGCGCCCGGATTCGAGCAGCTCGAGCTCTGGAAGTACGGGTTCAGACAGGTCTACTACAAGTCGATGGGTGGCATGGTCACCTCCGACGGACAGGCCGTAAGCATCGGCGCTCGATTCAGCCCGGACAGAGCCCAGGCAGACATTGAGCGCTATACGTCGGGCGGCCAAGGGTTCGCCGGGCTCATGAACTCGCTCATGGGCGATTCCATGAAAGAGCTGCTGAGGGCACTCTTCTGGACACCGCCATACCCGCACGACATGGACTTCGAGCCGGGCGATCTTCCGTGGGCTCAAGTCATGCGAAAGATCGCACCCGCTTTTTGGTCCGAGCGGTTCCTCGACATGACTCTTGTTGAGATGCTCGACGAGTTCATCGACTGGGAACCGATAAAGGTAGCGCAGTGCCTCGCGGCTTGGTACTGCGGCGCACATCCGACTTGGGAGGGGCAAGCTCTTCCCTCACTCGGCGGGACACTGCTTCTCGGGTATGGCAGTGGCGCGCCCAGGGGCGGCATGCACACTTACGCCCACGCGATCATCCGATGCGCGCTCGCCCACGGCACAAGGATCCTCACGAACTCGCCCGTCCGAGAGATCATCGTTCAAGACGGCAAGGCTCGGGGCGTCATCCTCGACGAAGATGCCTCGTTCGCCGGCAAGACCATCTGGGCCGACAAGGCCGTTGTGTCTGCAGTTGACGCCCAGGCGACCATGCTCAACCTCATTGGCAAGGATCATCTCGATCCCTCCTTCACCCAGCGAGTCAAGGACATCAACCTAAAGGGCGGCAGCCTCTATGTGATCTCGCTGATTACGACAGAGATGCCCAAGTACAAGGCCGACATCGATGCATTCCCGTACGAGGAATACCCGTCTTGCGTCGTCTACCCCTCAGACAGCTACGAGAACCTGTACGCGCAGACTAGAGACGTCTATTCAAAGAAGTCTGCGCCCGAGATCGACATTGATCACATGACGCTCATGGTCTGCACGCACGATCAGTACGACCCGACGCGCTGCCCAGACGGCTATCACGTGATCAGCCCGATTTACCTACAGATGCCGCCACCCGAGTACGACGTAGATGGCCCCGACGCGGTGCACCGACGCGTGCCTGAAGATCCTCCAGCGGGGCGCACCCAACATGAACGAATCGACAATAGTCGATGTTTTCGTGAACACTCCATGGGATTCCGAGTTCCGCAACACCGGCATGATTGCCGGGAACTGGTATGCGATCCGCCACTCTGAAGACCAGTGGTTCTCAAAGAGGCCGCTCCCCGAGCTGAGCCGGTATCGCACTCCAATCGAAGACTTGTACCTATGCCATCAGACATCGCATCCGGGCGGGCTCTGCCTCATGGCCGTCCCCTACAACCTGATGCACATACTGATTGAAGACGGCAAGGTTGAACCCGCCAGCTGGTGGTATCCATCACCCTGGCATTTAAGTGAAAGCCAGAGCGTCGCCACCTAGCGGTGGCAGGTTCCAGTACAGGAGATACCAAGAAATGACCCACGAATCAGGAGGCCTGCACCATGGCTGACGAACGCTTTGACTTTGTGATAGTCGGTGGCGGCCACAACGGCACGACAATGGCGGCATATCTCGCCAAGTCCGGATATTCGACGTGCGTTCTCGAGTCCCGGCCCGAATGCGGGGGCGGGCAGGAGAACACCGAACCTGTGCCCGGATTTCGAATCGACCCTCATGCCACCTACCTCTACGGCGGCGCGGCTCCGGGATTCGAGCAGCTCGAGCTCTGGAAGTACGGGTACCGCCAGGTCTATTACAAGTCGATGTTTGGCCTTGTGACCTCAAACGGCGAAGCCGTCAACTCGGGCGGGCGCTTCTCTCCCGATTTCGAAGGTACCGACATCAGCCGCTACACAGGCGGCAGCAACATGCGGGCTGGGTTCGTCAACGCCATGAGCGGCGAGCAGATGCGCGAACTGCTGCGCGCTATGTTCTGGACACCGCCATACCCGACAAGCATGGACATTGAGCCCACTGACCTCCCTTGGGCGCAGGCCATGAAGAAGATGATGCCGGGTCTCTGGTCAGACCGCTTCCTCGAGATGAGTCTCGTTGAGATGCTCGACGAGATGATCGACTGGGAGCCACTCAAAGTTGCTCAGTGCTTCGCAGCTTGGTACTGCGGTGCACATCCACTTTGGGAAGGCCAGGCGCTCCCCTCATTGGGCGGAACGCTCCTCGCCGGATACGGCAGCGGCGCACCAAGAGGCGGTATGCATACCTACGCACACTCGATCATCCGATGTGCGCTGGCGCACGGCGCACGGCTGCTGACCAACTCGCCAGTGCGCGAGATCATCGTTCAAGACGGCAAGGCTCGCGGCGTGGTGCTCCACGAAGACGCCTCATTCCCGGGCAAGACCATCTGGGCTGACAAGGCCGTCATTTCGGCGATTGATGCTCAAGCAACAATGCTCAACCTCGTTGGCAAGGATCATCTCGATCCGTCATTTACCCAGCGAGTCAAGGACATCAACCTGAAGGGCGGAAGCCTCTACGTGATCTCACTGATCACCAGGGAGATGCCCAAGTACAACGCCGACGTTGACGCCTTCCCCATGGACGGCTACCCGTCATGTGTTGTGTATCCCTCAGACAGCTACGAGAACCTCTACGCGCAGACCCGTGATGTGTACTCGCGCAAGACGGCGCCGGAGATCGACATCGATCACATGACGCTGATGGTTTGCACGCACGATCAATACGACCCGACGCGCTGCCCAGACGGCTATCACGTGATCAGCCCGATTTACCTACAGATGCCGCCACCCGAGTACGACGTAGATGGCCCCGACGCGGTG
>QEUQ01000073.1 GCA_003577105.1 Acidobacteriota bacterium
TCCGTCGGATTCCGGTCTGCGAGAGCAGGTCGATCAGGCGCACTTTTCCTTGTGCGGGCACAACCGCCTCGTTTTGGAGCCCGTCTCTAGGACCGACCTCCCGTATCGCTACGCTCTCCGGCACATGCACCTCGTCATCTACCTGCCACTGTCCGCCCGCGTCTTGACGCGGATCTTTATGGGAGTCGGCCCCACTGATAGCTCCTCTCGGATCCGCCGCTCAATGTAGTTCAAGTAGCTCGGATCGAAACGCTTTGTTGCAAAAATAACGAATGTTGGCGGGCGAGAAGCGGCTTGAGTTCCATACAAGACACGGGGCCGCTTGCCCTTGTTGTCAGCTGGAGCCGGATGGCGCTCTCCTGCACGAGACAGAACTTCATTGAGCCTGTGCGTCGTGACTCTCTGCCCGTACGCTTTGAGCACGTCGTCGACCCGATCGAGAATCTTGCTCAATCCGCGCCCCGTGAGGCCCGAAACCCGCACGAGCGGAGCAAAAGCGACAAAGCGCAGTCGATCCTCGACTGACTCCTCGGCCTCGATCTTCGCCTCGTCGTTGAGCAAGTCCCACTTTGTCAACACGACGACGATTCCGCAGCCTCCCGAGACGGCTCTTTCCGCAAGACGCTGATCCTGCTGGGAGACTCCGCCGGTCGCGTCAATAACGAGCAGCGCTACGTCCGCGCGATCCATCGCCTCCTGTGCCCTGAGGCCCCCGTAGTACTCGATCGAGTCACTTATCTTCGCTCGGCGGCGCATGCCCGCCGTGTCCACGAAGCGGTACCTCCGCCCGTCGCCGAGCTCGACGACGGTATCGATTGCGTCTCTTGTCGTGCCTGCGGTTTCGTGGACAATGCTTCTCTCCTCGCCAACGAGAGCATTGAAGAGAGTTGACTTGCCCGCGTTTGGCCTCCCGATCAATGCGATAGCGGGAATATCGTCATCGCCGGGTATGTCGCCGAGAGTCCCTTCTTCCTCGAGTTGCTCCACAATCGCATCGAGTAAGTCGCCGCTCCCATGGCCGTGCAAAGCCGACACCGGAAAGACGGGGCCAACACCCAGCGAGTAAAACTCTGCCGCGTCGGATTCACGATTCGGATTGTCGACCTTGTTGGCTGCTATCAGAACCGGTCTCGATCCGCGTCGCAATCTCTCGGCAACTTGAGCATCTTCATCGGTGATCCCGACGGTTGCATCCATGACCAGCACCACGAGATCAGCAGTACTCATCGCAAGTTCAGCTTGCCTGCACACCTGTTCGCCGAGGGAGCCTTCGGGTGCCGCCTCCCATCCGCCCGTGTCAAGCAATTCAAAATGCCGGCCTTGCCACTCACACTCCATGGTCTTGCGATCACGCGTAACCCCTGGCATCTCGGCGACAACTGCCTCTCGGCGGCCCGCAAGGCGGTTGGCCAATGTGGACTTGCCGACATTTGGCCGTCCGACGATCGCTACAACCGGAACTGAATGTCTCGATGCAGCTCCATTGACTAGGAGGTCGTCTGGCAGCTCAACCACTTGAAATGACTCTCTCTCGCAATACGGCCCCATTGATCTCCAGGACATCAACGGAGGCGCCAAGTGACTCGATCTCTCCGGTCAGGCTCTCCAGCGGCATTCCGTCGATCGTCGTGCCAGACGGAGCAATGCTGCGAGGAAGCAAGAACGTCGCTCGACCTCTGCCCGAAACGCCGGTCCAGGTGCTAACCGCCGCCAAAATGTCTTTGCCGGTCAGCAGCCCCGTCACGCCTACATTGCCCCCAAAGAACTCATTTCGAACCGGCATCATCTCGACAAGTCCTCTTGCCAGCTCCTCGGCCAGCGCTAATTTCAGCACTCCCGCTCCCATCTCTCCGGTCACGACGACCGGGGTGTGATCGCTGCTGAGCGTGCTGGGCTCGCCGATTGCGTGGGTGTCCGGGTTCATCGCCGCTGCCTCGTCAATCAGCCATCGTGCCATTCCAATCCCGTTCTCATACTGAGGAAAGCTGTCGTATTCCTCAGCCACAGGAAAATCGCGGCCACACGCCAGATAGAACTCATCTGCTGCGAAGACCAGTCTCCTCCCCAGTGTTCTGCTGAAAACCTCTTGCCACCGAATAATTCGATCGAGCGCATCTCTCATCTCCACGGCGGAGGCAGGTCTGAGCTCATCTCCGCTGTAGTTGCGTCCAACGCCAACCGGAACGACACCGACGCTCGCCATCTCGGGCCAATCCGATTCGATGACGGCAAGCGTCTTGTCTAGTTCGTCGCCATCGTTTAGCCCCGGACATAGCACGATTTGACCGTGGATTTCGATCCCGCCCGCAAGCAGAGGTTCGAGCCACCGCAGGCTCCTTCCCCCTTTGGGATTTCGCAGAATATGCCCCCGCAGCTCAGGATCGGCAGCGTGAATCGAGACATAGAGCGGCGAGATTCGCTCCTCGAGAACTCGCCGCAGATCCCCTTCGCTAAAGCGCGTGAGCGTCGTGAAATTCCCGTATAGGAATGACAAGCGGAAGTCATCGTCCTTTTCGTATAGGGATGAGCGGAGGCCCTCGGGCAGCTGGTAAATGAAGCAGAACTCGCACTTGTTGTTGCAGTGTGTCGTTCCGTCAAAGAGCGCCTCTTCAAACCGGATTCCGGCTGGCTCACCTTCGCCTTTGGGGATCTTCAGCGTGAGCCGCTCACCCCTCCGGTCAATCTCTACAACAGGATCCGCCACATCAACGAGCAGCTGATATCCAATGACATCTCTCAATGTGCTGCCCTCAATTGAGCAGATTTGGTCGCCCTCAAGAAGGCCCGCAACTTCCGCAGGCGAGCAAGGAACCACTTCGGCGATCGTCGGATAGGCAGTTTTCGTCACGAAAAGAGATGCCCGGTTTCGGCGGAATTCTCGAAAGAGGCAGGAGCGCCAGAACTCAAATGCTAACCGCGCCGACGGGCCGCGCCGGCCGCGGCCACCCGCGCTGACCCTTACACTTCGAGCATGACGACGGAAGGCAGCCTTACCCAGGAGAGGCATCGCGGAGTTGACGAGGTAGTGCTTGCAGCTCCTCGGGGGTTTTGCGCGGGCGTCGAAATGGCAATCAAGGCTCTAGCGTGGATGGTCAGCACCAACCCGCCGCCGGTCTACTGCTACCACGAAATCGTGCACAACCAATCGGTCGTTGAAGCCTTTGAGACAGCTGGGGTTGTCTTTGTGTCAGACATCGACGACGTACCTGAAGGCGCGCCGCTCATGCTCTCCGCTCACGGTTCTTCGCCAGAAGTAGTCAGAGCCGCTCGAGGGCGAGGCGGCCTCGTGGTCGATGCTGTCTGCCCTCTCGTCACCAAAGTGCACCACGAGGTCAAGACTCGGTCCCAAAAGGGTTACGAGATCATCTACGTCGGCCACCAGGGGCACGACGAGGCAATTGGGACGATAGCCGTGGCGCCAGAGTCAACCCACCTAGTCGAGACTGAGAGCGACGTGAATCAACTCGAGCTGGCACCTGATTCTGCGGGCGTCGCATTGATAGCGCAGACCACTCTCAGTCATTCCGAATGGGCGGGAATCCTTTCCAGGGCGAGACGCCGCTTCCCGGATTTGTGGCTTCCCGGGAGGGAGGACCTCTGTTATGCAACGACAAATCGCCAGAAGGCGGTGCAGCTGCTAGCTCAGGAGACGGACGCGATCTTTGTGGTCGGCTCGGAGAACTCTTCAAACACGCGTGCCCTGGTGAAGGTCGCGGTCGACGCCGGGTGCCAAAGGACTAAGCGAATCGACCACGCGGGCGAGATATCTGATGACGATCTCTTTGGTGTGCGCATCGCGGGAGTAACTGCGGGAGCCTCGGCACCCGAAAACCTCGTCAACGATGTCATCGCCCGCCTCGATCCCAGAAACGGGGTCCGCGAGCTACGGGCCGTCGAGGAGGCTGAGTATTTTCCCCTGCCGCCAGCGCTGCGTGAACACATACGCAAACAAGTTCCACCTCAAGGCGACGACGAATACGACGACCGGACCTGGACTGCATCGAAGGCGCTCGAATCCCTCTCCCCCATCGTGCATCGAGACTGAATCGCTCTCGCTCTCGCTACGTTCCGTTGGGACCCAGCGGCTCTCCCGCGATGAGCCTCAGAGCTGAATACATGTCCTGCATAGTCAGTCTCAGTTCTTCGAGGGCTTCACCCCGAGCGCGGTATCCGGCGTCCGCGGGAACCCACATGGGAGTCCCCGCGCGTACCCGCACCTTGTGAAATGGCCTCAGGCGTCCATCCGCACCCATCAGATTTCCCGTGCCGTGCATCGCTACGGGAATGATGGGCGCTCCGGTACGTTGAGCCAGATATACGCATCCTCCGTGGAAGTCCTCCAGAAGCGGCCCGTCCTTGCGAGCACCCTCGGGGAATATCCCGAGGACCTGACCGTCATCGAGAACTCCCTGAGCCGTTCGAAGGGAATTTCGATCTGCGAGTCCCCGCCTAACCGGAAAAGACCCCATGTGAGTACAGAACCATCCAGAGAATCGGTGATCCCATAGCTCCGCCTTGCCCATGAAATGAACGACACGCCGCGTCAGAAATCCCATGAATGGGATGTCTAGGTAGCTTCTGTGAGTGCCGGCGAGAATCACCGGACCTGTTGCCGGGATGTTGTCCCTGCCCCGAACCTCATAGGCGGAGAGGAGCTTGAAAACGGGCACGATGACTGCGCGCCCGACCCTGTAGAGCGGGAGATGCCTGCGAACCCGGTACCGCCCAGCTAACGAGTCCCTTTCACTCACCAGTCACTCCCGCCTTCGCGCACTGGGCAATAACCCGCCCGACGACCTCTTCAATGGACATGTCAGTCGTATCGATAATGAGGGCATCGGTGGCGGGCTCGAGAGGCGAGACGTCTCGCTTGGAGTCTTTCTTGTCGCGAGCCTCGAGGCGCCTTCCAACATCATCTACCGATGACTCGCCTCGCTCCACCGCCCGCCGCCTGGCTCGCTCTGAGAGATCCGCTGTGAGAAAAATCTTCACATCGGCACTTGGGAAGACCACGGTACCTATGTCGCGCCCTTCGACGACAGCTCCCTCGGTAGAGAGCTCCCTCTGAAGC
Organism: Acidobacteriota bacterium; assembly: GCA_003577105.1. Taxonomy (GTDB): domain Bacteria; phylum Actinomycetota; class Acidimicrobiia; order ATN3; family ATN3; genus ATN3. Next base: position 5,072 of record QEUQ01000073.1, read on the forward strand.
GGCACTAGGAGATCTCGGACTCCCTGAACTGCCGAAACCTTGGAGACCCACTCGGTCGCAGAGCTGCCTCGAATCTCGTCAGTGATGTCCTCGCCGTTAAGGGAGACTCGCCCGTCCTTTGAAATTTCGATGTCAGACTCGGCAACCACCCCAGTGATTTCCTTATCATCAGCCCCTGAGGGATCTGAGATTCCTGCCTTCCCCAGCTTTCGCAGGACCGAAACGGTCGCAGCGCGGTACATGGCACCGGTGTCGAGATACCGCAATCCAAGCTCGCTGGCAACACGACGCGCTGTCGTCGACTTCCCGGAGCCTGCAACTCCATCGATGGCAACTATTGGTCCTCTTGAACTTCGCAACTCGTCTTCCAACTTGGCCGTTTCGCCAGATCGCCTAGCGGACTTGGCCAACTTCTACCGGATCCACACCCGCCAGTAGGGCAAGGTCGCGGGCAAATTCCGGATATGAGACAGCTGCTGCCTCGAAACCCGTCACAATCGACAATCCTTGGCACCCGGCGAGGGCCGATGCAAAGGCCATAGCGATTCGATGGTCTCCGTGCGAGCCAATCTCGCCTGCGAGCATTCCGCCACCCATGAGCTCAAATCCATCCTCAAACTCCTTGACCTCCACCCCGACTCGCTGAAGTTCCTCACAGAGCACTGCGATCCGATCGCTCTCCTTTCCACGAAGCTCGGTCAGATCTCGAAAGGAACTTCTCTCAGGTACATGTGCTGCAAGACATGCCAAGACTGGGATCTCATCGATCAATAGCGCGGCGGCTGAACCCGAAACGTCAATCGCCGAAAGCTTGGGTGAGTGACTGACTTCAATGTCCCCAAAGGGCTCGCCTACGACTGAACCTTCCACGGCTGTCTCAACCTCCACACCCATTTCCTTCAACGCGTCCACTATCGCCAGCCTCGACGGGTTGAGGCTCAATGAGCGAAGTGCGATATGGGACCCCGGACATACTGCCGCTGCAGCCATGAGGAAGGCCGCCGAAGAGATGTCCCCCGGAACTCGCATGTCAAAGGCACACGGTTGAGAGGGGCGAACCCGCACCTCGTTCTCGTGCGAGTCCAGGTCGCATCCCAAAGCCAGGAGCATCCGCTCGGAGTGATCTCGTGTAATAGCCGGCAGCCGGAGAGTGGTTTCGCCCGAAGCCTGAAGCCCGGCAAGAATCAATGCGCCTTTGACCTGAGCGCTTGCAACTTCGACTTCGTACTCGATCCCCTTGAGCGACCCACCTCTGATTACCAGCGGCGGAAACCGGTTTCCATCTGTCCCGGTGACCTCAGCTCCCATCGCGCTGAGGGGTCTGATGACTCTCGACATCGGCCTCTTGCGAAGTGACGAATCGCCATTGAGTACCGCGAAATGGGGCCTTCCTGCCAGCAGGCCGGCCCCGATTCGCATCGTCGTACCGGAATTACCGCAGTCAATCGCGGTTGTAGGCTGCAGGAATCCGGCAAATCCATTTCCCGCTATCCGCGTTGCGCCATCGTCTTCGACTGAGCTGTCAACACCGACCACGGAGAGGAAGTTCCGTGTCGCCAAAACGTCGTCACCTGATGACAAATTGGAGATAGAGCTCACTCCATCCGCCACAGATGCGAAGAGCAACGCGCGGTGCGAGATCGACTTGTCTCCGGGTAACCACACTTCACCCCGAAGGCTGAGAGGCCCCTCAATTCGGAGCGATCCGCCCTCGATCCCCATGTGCCCGAGGTTTGCTCCCTTTCGTTGAGAGCGAGCATTGGGGCCGGCGTCTGGGGGCTCGGGCCCACTTACCCTCGAGTCGATCAACTTTACTGATCCTCGCTTCCGAGCACTTGCCGCGCGGGCTCGCCTCTGAGTGCTGCGTTGAATCCGTGCTCTCTCAGTACCTTGATTACCCGCTGAGCCTCTGCTTGCCCGGCGATCAGCAACTCCAGAATTCCTTCGGTGCCTTCGACGCTATGAGTGATTCCAATATCCTCGATATTGACGCCCATCCTGCCGGCAATCGTGCTCACCTCTGCCAGTATCCCCGGCCTGTCAGGCACTGGCACCACAACCTCACAAAGGGTCGCCCTAACGGCACTAGGTACTGGCAGAGCGGCGCGAACTTCGCGTGCGCCCTCGAGAAGATCGCTCACCTCCGCCGTATCTCCGTTTGCTATTGCGGAACGGAGATCCCTGATTTGTTCGACGAGAGCATCTAGCGAAGACGTGATCGCGGCCCTGTTGGCGGCACAGATATCCGCCCAAAGAGCGGGACTGCCCGAGGCAATGCGAGTCACGTCACGAAATCCGCCCGCTGCCAACTGAAGTAACGCTCCCGCCTCAGCTGCCTGACCTGCAGCGACATTTAGAAGTGCCGCTGCTGTCAAATGAGGTAGATGACTGACAACTGCGACAAACTCGTCGTGCGATTCGGGATCTACCGTTAGAACGCGAGCGCCGAGCTCGCGGATTAGCTGTTGGAGCCTCTTGAATGCGCCATGATCTGTGCGGCTCGTCGGGGTAAGTACCCACGTAGCTCCCTCATAAAGGTCTGCGCGAGCAGCATCCAGCCCGGCGAGTTCGGAACCACACATTGGGTGGCCTCCGATGAAGTGATGCTCCCCGCCGAGATCGCTCTCGACAGCCGTCACGATCTCCCGCTTCACAGAACCGACGTCGGTGATCACCGCGCCTGGTGCTGAGGCCACCGAGGATGCGATGGCGATCTCGGCAACCGTCGACACGGGCGTCGCGACCACAATCAAGTCAGCTCCATCTGCGGCTTCTGTCAAGTCACTCGCCGCGACATCTATCACCCCCCGCTCAAGCGCCTCCTTCGTTCGCTCGGCCGTACGGTTCCACCCTACGACCACAGGTGCGCCTTCCCGACCCCAGCTCTCGACCCCCTTCAGGGCCATTCCAAGGGATCCCCCCATGAGCCCCAGTCCGAGTATTGCTACACGTTCAAATGGACAAGGGGGGTCGGCAACCTCCATCTAGAGATGCTTCCCGACAATCTCCAGCATGGGGCGCACGTGACTAATGAGGTCTTCGAACTCATCCGGAAGGAGCGCCTGGGGACCATCACAGAGAGCCTCTTCGGGGCAGGGGTGAACATCGATCATGATTCCATCGGCGCCAACCGCCACAGACGCAAGAGCCAGTGGCTTCACCGCGTAGTGCCGGCCTGCCGCGTGGCTGGGATCGACGATCACTGGCAGGAACGTTTCCTGCTTCAAGACCGGAATAGCCGAAATGTCGAGAGTGAATCGGGTTGCAGGCTCAAATGTTCGAATGCCGCGTTCACAAAAGATGATCGAGTCGTTACCGCCTTTTGCTATGTATTCAGCGGCCAGCAGCCACTCCTCGATTGTCGAGGTAAGTCCCCGCTTGAGGATGACGGGCTTTCGCTGCGTTCCCAGCTCGGAAAGGAGGGTGAAATTCGCCATGTTCCTCGCTCCGACGCGAAAGGCATCCGCGTACTCCCCTATCACCTCCACATCTCTCGCGTCTAGAACCTCTGCCACGAAGGGACGCCCGGTTTGCTCGCGTGCCTCGGCCATGATCTTGAGACCATCGACGCCAAGACCTTGAAATGAATATGGCGAAGATCGTGGCTTGTAGGCCTCGCCACGTAGCACCTGGGCGCCGCAATCGGCCACCACCTGAGTCGCACTCAGCGTCTGTTCGCGCGTTTCGACTGCACAGGGACCCGCGATTACTACAAAGGAGTCCCCACCCACCTCAGCATCACCAATTTTCACCACTGCGGGATCGGGATGGCTCTCCTTCGCAACCATCTTGTAGGGCTTGAGCACCGGCATCACCCGCTCGACGCCGTCGAGTGCC
>QEUQ01000074.1 GCA_003577105.1 Acidobacteriota bacterium
GACAGTCACTTCTCAAATCGCGACTGTGGTATTCGGGGCCAACAGCTTCTTCTTCTACGTAGTTCAAGTATTCACAGCACTAATCCTGGTGCTCGCAGCCAACACCGCCTTTGCGGATTTTCCACGACTCGCCGGAATCCTTTCGCGCGAGAAGTTTCTGCCGAGGGTCTTTCAATCGCGTGGTGATCGCCTGGCCTTCTCCAACGGGATCGTCTTTCTTTCGCTAGCTGCCGTGGGCGTGCTGATCCGTTACCAGGCTGACATCCACAAGATCATCCCGCTGTATGTGGTCGGAGTATTTACGACTTTCACGCTCTCTCAAACAGGAATGGTGGTGAGGTCGTGGAAACTGCGCAGCCGTAGCTGGAAGAGGACAGCACTAATCAACACCTTCGGCGCGCTCACTACGTTCGTCGTCTTGATCGTGATCGCCTCGACCAAGTTCATGCTCGGAGCGTGGCAGGTGATCCTGCTCATCCCAGTAGTCGCCTACTTCTTCTGGAGAGTCCACCGCCACCAACTCGACGTTGAGAAGGCTCTAGGGGTGCACCTTGCCGACGCAACAGATCTCAAGAGCCAGTATCGAATCCGGGCCAACAAGGCAGTTGTACTGGTCTCTCCGTTTGCCGGAGGGACCCTCAGGGCTTATGCCTATGCGCGCTCGATTGGTCCAAGGGAGCTTCACGCAGTCGCGTTCAGGGTGCCTGAGAAGAGGATGCGCGACGTTCGCAAGAGGTGGGGCGCGCTCGGCATCGAGACACAGATCGAAGCCACCGGCCACCGCTTCGCAGATCTCGCGGAGTACATCAGAGGTCTGGATCCCTCGGACAACGCGCCTGTCACGGTCGTCGTAGCCGACCCCCAGTACCCGAATTGGATCGAGCAAGTTCGCAAGAACTTACTGCTGCTGAGGATCAAACGCCGCTTGATGTATCTCGACGGCGTGATCGTGACTAGCGTTCCCTTCTCTCCCGAGCACGAACCGCCCGTTGACAAGGTCAAGCTCCCCGCTCGACTGGCCCTCATGGTGGTGATCTCTCGGCTGGATCTGACGACCATAAGGGCAATCGAGTACGCGCGATCTCTCCACCCGGCTGAGCTCACAGCGATGATGATCTGCACCGACCCAGGCGAAAGCGATCAACTCGCTCGAAAATGGGAACAGTTCGGCATTGACGTCCCGCTGGAAATCGTCGATTCGCCCTATCGCGAAATCGTCAATCCGATCGTGCGTGAGGTCAGGGATCGAATCCCCAATCCAGACGACGTGGTCGGCGTGGTCGTTCCCGAATTCGTAGCCTCCGGCCTATGGCAACACCTGCTCCACAACGAGCCGCAAACTGCGTTCCTAATCAAGGCAGCACTGCTCTTCGAGCCAAATGTGACGGTGATAGACATGCCGTACCGGCTAGACAGGCGTCAGGTTAAGGCGACGGCCGCCGCTACGGTCGCTCCGTGACCGGGCTCTGAGGAGACCTCCAGTTCAATTCCTGCCATCTCGGCCCGCTTACTCATTGACGCGATCCCCACCTTGCCAACCTGAAGGAGTTCGATCTCGGGCCGCACTTCAAATCCGCAGCCGGAGTCAGCGATCTCAAGGTTGACCCGCCCGTTGTCGCACCCGATCCTGACTCGGATTGAGCCAGTACCGGAATGCGCAAGTGCATTGGCAATCGCCTCCTGGGAGATGCGATAGAGCGCCAGCTCGATCTCCGGATCCAGATGCAGTTCTGATGGTGCCTCGAACTCTGTCGCGATACCGGCGGCTTCGCATCCCTCCAAGATCTGTGCGATCGCAGCGCCAATGCCAAGCTCCTCAAGGGCTGTCGGCCTGAGCAAAGTCATCAAGTCTCTGATTCCCGCCACTTGGCTCTCCAGTGCATCTACCCCCTTGGCAAGCAAATCCCGGCTCTTGTCAGCGTCGTCCTGATACTTGCGCATGGCCGTTCGGAGCCGCATATGAATCGCGGACAGCCCTTGCAGAAACTCATCGTGGAGACGCAGCGCTAGCTCGATTCGCTCGTCCTCCTGCGAGCGGGTGGAGCGCTCCAGAAGCGCGCTGGCTACCTCGGCCTGGATCGAGGCCTGTTGTGCATAACCCTCGGCTCGCTCCCGCTCGGCCTCGAGCCGCCCGAACAGGCGCGCGTTTTCTCTCACCGTGATCAGCAGGCGAAACAGAACAATTGCTCCGACGACTGCAGTGCCGGCGGCAGCGATGATCACACCCGCCCCGCGCATCCCAAAACCTGAGGCAATGACGACTACGACAGGAAGCACGAAAGCCAGGGCGACCGGACCTGTTGCACCAAGCGGCTGGGCGCCCGGCGCAGTTGCAGGCCTGACGCTGTTCCACGCCCGACGCTCTGAGATGTTGATGAATCCACCCGCGATCATCATCCAGTAGCTCACCGAGACGATCTTGGGGGTCGAATCCGGGTTGAGTGATTGATAGGTGAAGTTCGCGGCCGCGAGGACGGCTAGCAACATCGCAATTGAGATGCAGAATTCGGGCTCTCGCGGCAGTCCCCGGGTGCGCGCTAGCGCGACCAAAGTGAGTGCCATCACCAGCAGAGCCGTATAGATCAGGCCAAGTGGGACCATGAAGACCGTTATGAATTGGCCCGGCCGGGCCGCCTGCTGGGCGAGGCGAGTAAAGACAAGCGCACCGATAGTTGCCATGGAGAGCGCGCCGGCCGTGGCATCAAGAAAGATCGCGCGGCTCCTGCCTCTAGATGCTCGAGTGCGTACGCGAGATACAAGCGCTGCTGTCAGAAAGCCAAACGCCACCAACACCGTGAGTGCCGCCAGCGCGAAGAGGGCATAGACCTGCGTGGTCAACTCCACTCCCGGCCTGTCGTAATCGACTGGCGCCACCTGGAACAGCACCATGGTCGCAATCGTGCTCACCCCTGCGGCGCAATAGGCAAGGAACATCCAGAGCCAGAACCGCCTCAGCTCGCTAGGTGCATCGGAGCGGTTTCGACGCGCCCCTACTATCAGCGTTGCTACAACGATTGCCTGAAGAGTCGTCTCAACCAGACGGAATGGTTTCGAAGGCGACTGAGTAACCGACCAAGGCGGTCGAAAGATGGCAAGCGCGATCAAATACCCAATGACTCCGATGGCAATGCCATATGCCTCAGGCCATTCACTGAGCGACAAGCGCCGGTCATGCGATGGGGCTACGATCTCCTCCATAGGCAAGATCATGAACCACCTGCGCGGCGCGCGCCGCTACTTCCTACCAATCCTGACCGCGGTACTCGCACTGTCGGGGTGCAGCAGCAGGACTGCCCCACGCGAAGTACCCGACAGGCCAAGCGGATCCCCGAGCGCCACAACGCGGCCATCCGGTTCCGGACTGAACAAGCCCAAGAAGATTGCCGACGCCGATTCACCCACCTCACTAGCAGTCGACGCCGACGGCAAGCTCTACTTCACTGAGCTGGAGGGGAGGCTCAAGATCTTGGAGCCAGATGGCAAGACCCATACAGTCGCTGAGTTCAATGTCTCAACCGACGGTGAACGAGGTCTGCTGGGCTTGGCGCTTCATCCGAAGTTCCCCAATCCTCCGTATGCATACGTCTTCCTGTCTCCGGGTAGCAACGACTCGATTTCTGAGGTCCGCCGCTTCGAAATCCGCGACGGTCGTGCAGGAGAGATGCGCACGATCCTCAAACTGCCGGCTGGCGATGACTGCTGCCACAAGGGGGGCCGGGTGACGTTTGGGCCCGATGAGAAGCTCTATGTGTCGGTCGGCGACAACCAAATCCCAAAGGCATCTCAGGACAGGAACGATCTTCGCGGAAAGATCCTCCGATACAACGATGACGGCTCCGTCCCCGCCGATGGTCCCTTCGGTGAGAATCCAGTGTGGGCCATTGGATTGCGCAATCCCTTCGGCATGCGATTCGCGCCCGACGGGAGCTTGTGGGTCACGGACAACGGTCCATCAGGCAATGACGGACCATCCTGTTGCGACGAGCTAAACAAGATCGAGCGCGGCGGCAATTACGGCTGGCCCGATCGATATGGCCCCAACGATTCAAGCTCACTCTGGCTCTCGGGCAAGGAGCCGGCGGTACCAACTGGAGTGGCGGTGATCGCCGAGGGCGTCGCGTTTTGCACGTACGCATGGGAGCGCATGCTGATATATCGAGACGGAAGCATCACCAATGGCCCCGAGCAATGCATGCTCGACGTAACCCAAGGTAATGACGGCGTCTACTTCTCGAGCTCGACAGCGATCTTCAAGGCATGACTCGCCTGCTCTCGGCTAGCATCACATCAGAGTTGGCTCCGTACCGGAGGATGAGTTGCGAAAGCGCGATCTAGCCAGCCGGGGAAACAGAACCGAAGAGTTGATCGAGGCCGCAATTGGGGTGATCCGCGAAGACGGAGCGGCTGCGTCAATGGAGAGAATTGCGCTAGCCGCGGGAGTAACTAAGCCAATTCTCTACAAGCACTTCGGCGACAAAGCAGGAATCTACGAGACCATCGCAGCGAGATACCTCGATGAATTGCGCTCGGAACTCATCAAGTCGATGCGCCCGGGAGCTTCGCCAGCCGAGACGCTCCGCCGCACGATCGACACTTATCTCGCGGTCATTGAACGGGAACCGCAGATTTATCGTTTTTTGACTCGCGAGGCCCGCCTTTCCGTGAGCGACCCGGGCGCGCCAGTAGAGAGTTTTATCCGCCAATTGGCCGGCGAAGTCACCATCGTGATCAGTGATGGCCTTCGTGCTTCGGGTGCCGACCTAGGTGCGGCCGAGCCGATCGGTTACGGCATCACCGGCATGGTGCAACTCGCAGGTGACTGGTGGATCGAGCGCCAGACGATGTCGAGGGATCGCATGACCGACTACATCACTGACCTGATTTGGCATGGTCTATCGGCGATGCTACCCAATCCAGAAAGAACTGCTGCTCGTCTTCAGGCGGGCTGATCGGGAGAGACAATGGACTTTGACGACACCCCGGAAGAGGCCGCCTTTAGGGCGGAGGCGCGCGAGTGGCTCGAGGCCAACGTCCCCGAGGCGACTGGGTCAGGCGAATCCCTGGTCTTTGCGGACGTCGACGACAAAGAGGCTGTGGTTCGCGGTAAGGCGTGGCTCAAGACACTCTTTGAAGGCGGATGGGCGGGACTGTCATGGCCCAAGCAGTACGGCGGCCGCGACTGCTCGCTTATGGAGAGAGTGATCTGGTCTCAGGAGTGCGCCAAGGCGGGAGCGCCCTCATCGATCAACACCGTCGGGGAAGGCATGGCAGGGCCGACGATAATTTCTCATGGCACAGACGAGCATAAGGAGAGGTTCCTTCCCCCGCTCCTTGCCGGCGATGAGATCTGGTGCCAGCTCTTCAGCGAGCCAGATGCAGGTTCCGACGTGTCAGCCGTCAAGACCAAGGCCGTTCGCGATGGCGACGAATGGATCGTGACCGGGCAGAAGATTTGGACGTCTGGCGCGCACTATTCGGACTGGGGCGTACTCATTTGTCGCACTAACTGGGACGTCCCCAAACACGCGGGAATCACATATTTCATCGTCGACATGCACTTACCCGGGGTCGACATCAGGCCGTTGCGCCAGATGACCGGCGGCGCGTCCTTCAATGAGGTCTTCTTCGATGAGGTGCGAATTCCAGACAGTCTAAGGATGGGTCCGATCGATGGCGGTTGGCAGATCGCTGTTACCACGCTAATGAATGAGCGCATGTCGATCGGTACGGGCTCAGCCGCTGGTGGATTTGGCGCAGATGAAATGCTCAGCCACCTCAGCGAACCGGACGCAACAGGGAGACGTCGCTCTGACGATCCAGTGGTGCGGCAGCTGGCAATGCGCCTCTACTCAGAATCAAAGATCCTTCAGTGGACTGGCTTCAGGGCGATATCCAAACTGGCCAAAGGCGCAATACCCGGGCCGGAAGGATCGGCCGGCAAGCTCACGTTGAGCCGGATCACCAAGCTCGCCGGTGATCTCATGACCGCCTCCATGGGAATGCGCCTAGTTTGCGACGTATTCCCTGAAGACGAGGCTGCGTCTGCAATGTTTCTCTTCATGCCGGCGCTTCCAATAGCGGGCGGCACAGACGAAGTTCAGAAAAACATCATTGGCGAACGCGTGCTCCAGCTGGCCCGCGAGCCGCGAGTCGACAAGGACGTTCCCTTCAAGGACATTCCGGCGTCTGCCTGACCTCAGTTCAGCTCGTGGCAGTACTGACCTGATATCTCCGACGCAAGGGGGTCGGCTGGCGTGATGTCTCGAGTGGCAACGTTCACGGACCACTTGGCGCTGTTGCCTTCGTTGTCGCGCGCTGTCACCACGTAGACATCACGGGCGCTCCCCGGAGCAGCGTCGTAGCCAATCCACTCATTTCCTTCTCCGCCTAGGCGGGCAATGCACGCCTCGAGCGCGCCTCGGACAATTGCGACGGCGTCGCTCTCGTCGCCACCGCTCTGTGTCGGGCTCGCTGACGGCGTCTTGGTTGGCGCTTTGGTCGGCGTCTTCGCCGGGGTCTGCGGCGTCTGTGGCGACGGCGAATAGATGGGGCTTGGCGCCGGCACGACGATCACTACAGTTGAAGGATTCCAGCCCGGCCACGGATCCCCCACCCACTTCGTGTTCTTAGTCGTCTTTGGCGGGAGCAACGGATTGCCGCAGCGGCACCTGACCACCGGAGTGCCATAGGAATCGATCAAGACTGCCGTGCCCGCCTGAAGCACGGCTTGCCGGGCAAATGCCTTGCCGTTCTTGAACCCATGATTTGTCACACGGATGTCCTGGGTTAGAAGGGTCGGCACCAGGGATCGAACGTAGGTTGGGATATCAGAGACCTTCTTGCCCAATATTCGAGCCCATTCCGATGCCTGAGCCGAATTCGCAGGATTCGTCAGGAATGCGATCAAGGCCTCTCGGTCACAGACGGCGTTGTTGCCAGTTCCTCCAAATGGCCCGCCTGTACCGCCGGTTCCACCTGTGCCACCAGAGCCACCCTGCCCGCCAGAGCCACCCGCGCCCCCCTGGCCGCCTGATCCACCCTGGCCGCCTGATCCACCCTGGCCGCCCGACCCACCGGAGCCGCCCTGGCCACCGTCACTTCCCGCCACCGAGGGACCGAACGGGTCCGGCCCGTTGGATGCACTTGATTCCAGCAAGACCTCTTCTTTGGCCATTGCGCCCGTTGCGAAAAAGACGAGGCCGCCCGCAACTAGCACGATCACCAATACCACCGCACCCACAACCAAGGGTTTGCCCCAGCCACCAGATTGCTGAACGTTGGGTTGGGGCGCATACGGCTGAGGAGGCGCGGGAGCGTAAGGGTCGGGCGCATACGGATGCGGCTGCGGAGTTGCGATTGCAGTCCCGCCCTCAGCTGAGGTCGGTACAACGACAGCTCCGGGTGCCATTCCATCCCCTGCGGGGCCTCCAGCTGCCATTGCCGCCGCGCCACCGACCACAGCTCCGGCCGCCGCGCCGCCGACAGCACCGGCCACCGCGCCGCCCCCCATCGCCGCGCCCCCCATCGCCGCAGGGGCCGTCGCGGCTGTCGCGCCCGGCGAAATACCCGCGACCGCGGCAGGAGCACCCGACGCGATCCCCTTGGCCAGTTCGTCGGCTGACGGGCGCGAAGCAGGGTCCTTGGACGTTGCGGCCGCAATCCAGGACTTCAGATTGGTCCCTGCCGGAACGCCATCCATCGGAAGAGGCTCGTGAACGATTTGGTACGCCACTGAGGCGGCGTCCTCGCCCGAGAACGGAATCTGCGTCGTGAGGCAGTAGTAGAGAGTCATGCCGACTGAGAAGACGTCAGTCGCGGTGCTGACTCCAGCGCCCCTAATCTGCTCAGGCGCCATGTATGAAGGCGTGCCAACTGCAAGACCGGTCCTAGTGAGCTTGGTTCCAAGATCGCTCCCAAGCTTGGCAATGCCGAAATCAGTCAGCTTTGCCCCGGACTGTCCTATCAGTACGTTGTCCGGCTTCACATCCCTATGGACAATGCCGGCGGAATGCGCGAATGCAAGTGCCTGTGCGATCTGGATCCCGTAAGTCGCCGCTTCAGATTCCGACAAGGGGCCACGAGATTCGACCAACTCACCGAGGCTGACCCCGTCGTAGTACTCCATGACGAGATAGGTGCCGTTGTCCTCGATGACGTCATGAAGCG
>QEUQ01000075.1 GCA_003577105.1 Acidobacteriota bacterium
ACCTACAAAGACTCGTATTGGCGTGGCAGCCGCGGGTTCACCCATGGCCTCCTCTATCTCACTCTTCGAGATGGAGGTCGAAACGAAGCGGCGACCTTGCTTCGAGAGGCTTTCGTAGCTGACCTTGCTCGCGGGGCTTCCGCTGACCTCGGGGTTCGTTGGGGCGCTGTCAAAGGCCGGCTCCATTGCCCGCTCGCCCTTCTCGACATCGGCATTGGCCTTGTGAATTGCGAAATACACGAGCGAGGCCAGTGTGCCGAGCGAAACAGCGTGGCCGACCGGCCTCCAAAGGCGGGCCGAACCCGGCAAGAATTTGGAGAGAGATCTGCCAACGAGCCCTGCGACGCCTCTCTCGCCTGCGGTGATTGCCGTCAGGGCCGCGGAGACGCCGACAGACATCGCGGCCGATCTGAGCACTGAGACCCCGGGTTCGTCATCGGGTAAGTGATCATCGGCTCGCTCGCGCCGACGCCGGTCGAAATCGACCGCTCCCGCAATCACGCCCGCAGCGGGCAAGGCTGCTGGGAGCGAGCTCCACCGATAGCGCCTCCTTCGCCCTTCGAGTTCGTCGAGGCGGTCGAGTAGCGACATTGCCTCTTGCAGAAGTCCGATGGCACCGCCGGCAGCGGCGCTCGACGTCAGCCAGTATCCAAAGGTGCGGGCCCCTCCGCGCTTGAGGGACTCACCCGCGCGCTGGCGAAATGCAGACTGAACGGCGAGTCCTGCCGCAATCGCTCCGGCATCTAGAGCCAGCGCTGCCCGGCGCCACCTAGCCTCGCTGGCTGCGTCACCTGCATCGCCGCCGCTTATGAGCATTGCGACTGACTCGATCAGGTCCTGGATTAGCACGCCGATTGCATAGTCGAGAACCATCACCGAGCCCGTGGCAATGCCCTGATCCATTGCACTGCGGGGCATGAGTGTCTGCTGGAAGGTCCCCGGCACGTTTGCAGAAGCGATCAGTGCTCCGGCCTGTTCGGCTCGTCCCCCGAGGGCGTGAGTCAGAGAGTGATTCGGTCCGCCTCGCACTACGTCTCGCTGGTGCCGGGGCGTTCGTCCTTGCCTTCCTGCGCAGCCAGGAATTGCTCAAGTTCGTGGGCAATCTCATCCCCCGTCATAGATGGGAGTGGCGGCTCGAAGACTTCCCCTGATTCGCCCACACTTTCGAGCTTCGCGACATAATCTCGCGTCTCCTCGTTTGCCTCAATCAGCTCGTTGATTCTGTCTCGCGCCTCGCCGGCTGACTCCACTAGTTTCCTCACGTCGATCTCAATATCCATGAGGCGTTCGATTCCCTCAATGAGGGAGAGCGCTCCGTCAGGCCAGGGCATGCCTGAAAGATAGTGCGGGATGCGCGCCCAGAGGCTCATGGAGCTGATTCCCGCCTGGGAGAGCGCCATTTCGACGGCGATCTGGGCGCCGCCGGGGACTTGGATCTGGCCCGGCGTTATGTCCACTTGGGCAGATCTCTCGGTACGGTCGGAAGTCGCAACGAGCGCGATCGGTCTGGTGTGGGGGACCGGTGCCGGAAACGAGCCGACCCCGATCGCTTCAGCGATTTCGAGGCGGCGCGCCATGGCTACGACCTCGCGCGTGAACTCCTGCCACCTTGCGTCGGGTTCGGGCCCCGAAATGATCAGCAGATCGCGCCCAGAGGGGAGTCGTCCCGCAAATACTTCGATTTCTGGCCAGTCGAGTCGCGAGGAGCGGCCGTTGTCGATACTGAAGATGGGACGCCGCGCTCTGTAGTCGATGAGCTCATCGGAGTCGAAGGCGGCGATCTTGTACGCGTTGCACTGCTCCCGAATGTGAGAAATTGCGCTCGACGCGGCAAGGCCGATGTCAGTCCAGCCCTCGAGGCCATAAATGAGGACGGCATCGGTGAGGTGCGGAACCTCGCCTTGATAGTGGATCAGGTGTTCTTCAGACATGTGTAGCCTTGCAGCGTACTCTAACCATCCGAATATACGGAGCCGACCCTGATTACGTATTTCAGTGGGTTCGCTGAGTTGTGAGAATCACTCGCTCACTCGGGCCTGGCTGACCGTCGTCGGCTTCTACGGTGACCATGATTCTTGATGTCGTCTTTACCGACGCTCCGGTTGAGATACGGAAATCATGATGTTCAATTGATTTCACTCTGAAGGTCCCCGCTGAGATCCATCCTCTTTCTCCTTGAATCCAGACCTCGTAGAGCTGGCCTCTCTCAAGTCCCCATACGGACATGTCACATTCCCACGCGTCTCCAGAGGCGACAGGGGTTAGTTCACCACCGGTCTTGGTGGCGCTCGTCGGAAGGGCAGATTCTGACGAGAGCAGTTTGAGCGGTGGCAACGAAGTCGGCGACGGGCTGGCGCTGGCGACTCCGCCGTTGGTCGCGTCGGTTGCCTGTGGTGCTCGATCGCTCCCGGGACTGAGCACGAGTGTCAGGCCAACGCCGAGTACAAAGAAGAAGACCGCAGCCATCGCCAGACTGCTCAGGTTTACACGCCGAGGGCCTAATTCCCGCGATGTGGCGCTTGCCGTCGCTCCATCGATTGCGGCAAGTCCTCGCTTGCTCCGGGCCTCAACTGCCTCACCCTCAATTGCAGCCATCACACGGTCTTGCAGTCCGGGCGGAGGGGGCTCGGTTAGCGCGGCAGCCTCCATGAGCTCATTGATGCCGTCGAGTGTGTTCAGTTCGTCACGACACTCGGCGCATTCCTCGAGGTGACGTCTGACCGCGCCAGCCTCGTCAGGATCCAACCCTCCCACTAGGTAAGCACCCAGTTCTTCGAGGAACTGCGCGTGCTCGTCGCTCATCTAGCCCCTCTCAACTGCTTCGGGGACAATTCCCCGGCTTGCCAATACGTCTTTCATGCGCTTCAACGCCTTGAATGTTCTCGACTTCACCGTTCCAAGTGGCATGTCGAGCCTCTCGGCAATCTCCTTCTGCGTCAGGTGCTCGAAATAGGCGAGCTCGAGCACAGTCCGCTGCTCAGGAGAGAGCACCTCCAAAGCGGACGCAACCTGTCCACCAATCCAGATCGCCTCGATGTCTGCCGGCTCAACGGTGCCGTCGATTGTCTCGGGGCCGTCTGGCAGGCCGACGACGTCGCTCTTCTTTCTGAGCAGGTCGTGAGCACAGTTTCGGGCGATCCCGTAAAGCCATGCCCCGACCGATCCCCGAGTTGGGTCATAAGTGTTCGCCTTTCGCCACGCCCTCACGAAGACCTCTTGGGTGAGATCCTCACTCTTGCCCGGGTCCATCGTGATCTTCCGTACCCACGAATACACTGCCCGGCCGTATCTCTTGTAGAGCTCGCGCGTCGCATCGGAGTCGCCATTTCGCTCGGCAATCGAGCGCATAAGCTCCGCGTCTGCGACTTCGCTCTCTGACATCTCTACTCGGCGCTGCCTTAGGTCGGTTTCGGTTGATTCATGATGCCGGTGATCTCCGATGCCCCACCTGCTGGTGCACAAATGAGAGCAGAGGCGGTCTTGCCGGTCGCGTTCAAGTACCGCTCAGCAATTGACGGGACGACATCGCGCGCGGCGTCTGAGCGGGCAATCACTACGATCGACCCACCCCAGCCTGCACCGGTCTGGCGTGCGCCAAGGCATCCCTCCATCTCCATGGCAATCTCGACAAGCTTATTGGTATTCGGGTGCCCGGCCTCATACTCGTCAACAAGGCTCGCCTGGCTAGCGGCATAAATCGAGCGCAATTCTTCCTCTGTGGCAGCATCTGGCTCGGGGGCGCCGCGCGAAAGGACCAACGCAAGCTCGAGCACGCGGGCGTTCTCGGTGATCACATGGCGCAGCCGGTGGGCGTGCAGTTCATCTAGGTAAGTGATGGCCTCGTCGAGGCGGTCCTCACCGATCTCGGAAAGGGTGCGGATTTCGGGCAGGTACGACTGGACAGCAGAGAGAGCCTCCTCGCACTCCCGCCGCCGCCTGTTGTAAGAAGAACCCGCCAGTGACCTCTCCACTCCAGAGTCAATTGCGATTACCGAGAGCCACGGCGGTATCGGTATCTGCGACGTCTTGAGTGTCGCGCAGTCGAGCAAAGTCGCCGTTCCCTCCTCGGCGAGGATTGCCACGGCTTGGTCCATGATCCCGCATTGGACTCCCGCTACTCGCTCTTCAGCCTCCCGGCATACCTCGGCAAGCTCGAGAGGCTCTAACTCGAAGCCGGCAAGAGCGCACGCGGCTGTGGCAAACGCGACTTCAAGGGCTGCCGACGATGACAGACCGCGGCCAACGGGCACCGACGAATCGATGACTCCCGTCAACCCCTGAGGCTTGCGGCCTCTTTCGTCGAGGACCTTGAGGATTCCGGCGATGTAGCGTCCCCATCCCTCGACACAGCCCTCATCTCCGGCTGCGCTCAAGTCGACAGTTCCCTCGACGTCAAGCGACTCGAGCTTCACTCGCTCGCTTGGCACGCAGAGAATTCGTGTCTCGTAGTCGATCGCCGCGGGCAAGACAAGGCCACCGTTGTAGTCGGTGTGATCCCCCATGAGATTGATTCGTCCGGGAGCCCGAAACAGGCGTGCCTCGGCGAGGTTGCACTCCACGTCTGCTGCAAACGCTTCTAAAGGCCCCCGGAGATCCGCCGGCTCTCCGCTCACGCG
This sequence comes from Acidobacteriota bacterium, assembly GCA_003577105.1. GTDB lineage: Bacteria > Actinomycetota > Acidimicrobiia > ATN3 > ATN3 > ATN3. The sequence continues at coordinate 4,617 of QEUQ01000075.1, forward strand.
CCACCGCCGAGAGCGTCTCTCCAAAGGCGAGCGGCGTCCTCTGGTGTCACGGGATTGGCAAATGTGCCCGACGAGACCTCGGCCGCTGCGACATAGCGCAGAACACCGCGCTTTCTCATCGGCGAGACAACTTCGATTCGCATGTGCCACAGATTGGCCGAGTCGCTCCCATCGGTCGGAGCCTGAAGAAACGCCAGCATGGTCGGGAGTGGGCGATCAAAGATCCGGTCTCCTGCCAAGAGAACCCTCTTCATCAGCCCTCGCATCTCTGCCGCCTCCTGCGTCGACATCTCGGTGATAGAGCCGAAGTGTCGCCGGGGCATGAAGTGGACCGCGAAAGGCCATGCGCTGGCATAAGGAACATAGGCCAAGGCGCTCTCGCATTCGGCTATCAGACGCTCTCCGCCAGACTCGGATTCGGCCAAAGCGCACGAGACGCACTTCATCGAAGGGTCGGAACGATTGCGGGCTTTCGCTACTTCGAGCTCTTGGCGTTGGCGGGGAGGCACAAAAGGAAAGGCGTAGATTTGGCAGTGAGGGTGGTGGATCGTGACACCAACCTCTTCACCGCGGTTCTCGAAGATCAAGACCGATGCGATCTCTTGGCGGGATGACAGGCCTGCGGTTCTCTCTACCCACAAGTTCCACACTGCTTCGAGTTGTGCATCTGCCAGCGCTCCGAGCGACCCTTCGTGTTCGGGCGTGTAGAGCACCACCTCTGCCGCCCCAATCGCGCTCGCCGCCTCGTAGGGTGCGTTGTCGATCGTGAGCCCGCTCGCCCATTCGAGAGGTGATGTTCTGAGTTCATCGATGAGGCTGGCTGTTTCGGTTGATCCAGGCGCAAGGTTGCCCCATTTACTAATCGGAGTCATAACGGGCCAGCGATTCTCAAACGCCATCACGCTGTAGCTCTCAGGGGCCTCCAATCCACCGATGCAAAACGGACATTCATCGGGGAGTGCCGGCCGCTTCTGCCTCGAGCCGGCAATCGTCACCCACTCGCCAGAGTGCGGATCGCGGCGAAACTCCGTCACTTCGACAGAACCTGCGAGATCAGTTCTGGGTCGCCAGATTGCAGCGCCTCGATGGCTTCGCGGTAGGCATCGGCGGCTGTGCACCCCATGGCGTCGTCATCGGTAATGGTGGGCGAACTCCCCGAGCGATCGATGCCGTGGATTCCGAAGCATGGCTCATATGAGCCCCACTCGTAGTTGTCCACGAGAGTCCAGTGGTAGTAACCGCGCACGTCGATGCCGGCAGATCGGGCCACGAGCACCTGAGCGAGGTGGCGCCTGATGTAGTCGTCGCGGGTGATGCCGTCGGGGCGTCCAAAGGACATGTTCCCTCGTGTGTGTGACGCCATGCCGTTTTCGGCAATCACAATCGACTTCCCCTCTGCGTTGATTGTCGCCACGCGGCAGACCAAAGCGAGACCGGCCGGGTTTACGACTTGTTCCCAGAAGTCCGCTATCGGTCGCCACCGCGATCCTGCGGCAGTCTGGCGGCCAGGCATCTTCAAGCCGCGGGAAATGTACGGGTCGTAATAGTCAATTCCGATGTAGTCAAGGCTCGATTCCCTCGGTGCTTCATAGCAAAGCCTTACGGTTTCGGGGAAGTGCTTGGCCTTGATGTGATCGGTGATCCAGTCGATGCCGCGTTCGACCGTCATCCTCCAAGGCTCGGGCGGATTTGGATCTTGAGCGCGGATTTCACGCATGCGTCGCCGTGACTCTTCGAAGTACGCATCGAGCCCTCCCGGATCCACGCCGTTTTCCCTAGCTAGCAGGAGATCTGGAATGACCCTCTCCAGTCCCCAGGTCCAGGTGACGAAGGTGTTTGTCGCCACCGATGGCGCTGCCCACCCCTTTGCCTCGTAGATGTCGTGAACCTTGTTGTAGGCGCGGACATGGGCTGCAACGATGTTGTCCGTCGCCCTGAGGGCACTCTTGACTTCAAGGAATTTCCCCGGAGGGAACTGTCCGACGAAGTAGCCGGTGGCGCCGGGGCCGTTGGGCTCGTTGATGGTCACATAGTTCTCGACGGGCTCGCCGCCCTCCTTGACGAGGCGCTCGTTGATCGCCGTTACCGCGGTGTCGACATAGTCAATGAACTGATCGACCGTCGAATACCGAGTCCACGAGTCGACCCCTAGCCATCTTGGATGTGTGAAGTGGTGAAGCGTGACGAGTGGCTCCATCGAGCGCTCGCGGCATCCGGCAAGAATCGCGGCGTAGTGGTCGAGGGCCTCCTCGTCGGGGGAGGGCGAAGGCGCTTCGCTTGGTTCGCTTCTTGGGAATACCCGCGCCCACTCGATTGAGAGGCGGTAGGCGTTGCACCCCATCGCAGACGCGCGGTCGAGATGAGTCCAAGGATCAGCCCAGAAGTTCGTTGCCATGCCTGAGCGCTCGACCTTGCCGGTGTCCTCCCAGTCGAAGAAGTTGTTCTTCGGCTCGGCGTGTCCGTTGAATCCGCCCTCGTTTTGAAATGCGGCCATTGCGACGCCGAACTTGAAGTCATCTGGAAGCCGCCCTGCAGTGGCCAGTGTGCGGATCTCATCTCTGCCCGGTTCTCCCGGAAGGCGCCTAGTGCTCACTCGCGTCTCCTCTCGCGTCCTGGCCTCGACCTTCTGCGAGGGTCTCTTGGACGGCTCCGAATCTAGCGATTTCCTGCTGACAATGCGCCATTGGCGAGCGTGACCGCTATCGGTGTTGGTGTCAGCCCGCTGTTCCCTACGGGCTGGCGAGTCGTGGGCTCCGGTCTCGCAGTTCTCAGGCTCGGCTCATTGGCAGGTTGCGTTCACGCTTATCACAGCTCTACCCGCCATCGCCCGCCCTCTCTTACGACTGATATTCGCACGACGGTCTCAGTGGAACCTTTGGTGAGTCTTACCTCGACTGATGTGCGCCCGGCTTCGGTTCGACTCGGCCCGACTTCATAGGCATCGGCGACACCGGTCGCGAAAGCAGCTCCGATCGCCGTCTGTCTCAGCCCGGCCGGAGATCTGATCGAATCCTTGGCGTTCTCTGAGAGCTCCGCGTAAGCCGCGTCGTATTCACCGGCTTGCATTGCGGCCAAATATGCCGAGACCGCCGATGTTGCCGATGGTCCTCTGATGACGAGAAAGAGCGCGACCGCGAGCGCGACAACGGCTGTGAAGACCGCTGCCGAGACGACAACGGCGCTCTTCGAAATCCGGCGCTCTTTCCGCCGGTTTGGTCTTGCTCGCTCGCTCAATTGCTGTCCAGACCGGCCTTGGCTCAATGGAGTCCGAATCGGCCCTCATAATGCGACTCGCCGGCCACGCTGTGCATGTATCTGGCCACTAACCTATACAAAACCCCAGCTCAGTAGCGTCTGACTTCTGACAGTCGTAGCGGCTCTTCGTATCGATTCTCTCACTGCCTCGCTCCTGTTTCCGGGCGCGCGAGGACGGTCACTTGTACC
>QEUQ01000076.1 GCA_003577105.1 Acidobacteriota bacterium
TATTGACTGAGAGGCAGTCTGACAGCCATCGAAGGCTGTGTTGTTGTTGTCGCATGCGACGAAGTGCGCAAATGCGACGTGGTCGTCGTAGTAGTCGGGAAACCAGAAGTTGCCGTTGATCGGAGGGCGCATATTGCGGCCCGTCGAGCCAGGTTCTACAAGACGCGAATAACCGCTATGAACAACTTGAGGTTCCGGGTTCGAAGGCTGAGCAAGCGTCCAGTTGCCATTGTTGATACCGGCAATGGAATTCGAGTGCGTCCCCTCAAGGTCGCTGTAGAGCATGACCTCTGCGTCGGTTTCCATACTTGCGTCGTGTGAAGCGAATGCGGAGGAGGGCGACCCGACGGTCGTTGCCACAACCGGCACACCGAAGAGGGCCAGGGCAAGAACTAGCTTCGCCAGCAGAATGCGCCTACAGGAACCTAGTCTACTAGAGAGAGTGTCCCTATCGTCTTTGTCAAGCGGCACGGACATCAGTCCCGCCGTGGTCAGCTCTCGATGGCCTTCCAGGTTTGTAGACCGAGTGGTCTCGCAGCATCGCGTAGATGACATCAATGCGACGACGGCACAGGGCGGCCATGGCCTGCTTGTGGCTCTTTCCTTCCTCGCGCTTCTTGTCGTAATAGGTCCGCGATTCATCGTTGGCCCGCAGGGCTGCAAATGACGAAACCCAAACAGCGTGCTTGAGCCTCCGGTTTCCGCGCCTACTGCGCCGCTCGCCCCTGATCGAAGTGCCAGATCTATGCGTAACCGGAGCCAGACCTGCGTAGGCGGCAAGGTGTCCGGCGGTTGGGAATCGGGAGACGTCACCAATTTCGACGACGATCTGGGTGCCGCTCCTCACACCGATTCCCGAAAGGCTCATGAGCAGCGGCCCATCAGGGTGGGCAACAAGAAGCTCCTCTAGCTCCTCGACAAGCTCGTTACGACGGAGACGGATTTGACTGAGGTCTCCGGCGAGCCCAGCTATCACCTTTCCCCGGGCGACCTCGCCCGGAAGTGTCAGCGTCTGAGCTTCGAGTGCCGCAGTGATATCAGCTACCAAGCGCTCAGCCATTCGCGGGGCCAGGGGAGCGACCTTGCGCGACAGACGACTGCGACCAGCTGAGCGCATCGCTGTTGGAGTCGGCCATGCACCGAGCAGCTCTAGGACGGCAGGGTGAGCAAGTCTCGGACCGAGAATCCGTTCTAAGGCCGGCGACACAGACATCAAACAGTCGCGAAGCCGGTTCTTCTTTCGGGTCTCCTCGTTTGCGAGGTCCTGGTCATAGCCACACAGCACCCGCATCTCCTCGAGCTTCTCATCGTTCACGTCCATCCAAGTCAGTCGTGACGAATGCAGACGTGCAGTTTCGGCGAGCACGTAGGCATCCCGTGGATCCGTCTTGGCCTCACCGGGATACAGCTCAGAAGCGCGCCGCATCTTGAGCCCCGAGATGTAGGCGACCGGGATTCTTCGTCGTGCCGCGATCGCCAAGAGAAGCTGCGCTATAGAGCACTGTAAGTCGATGATCAACGCGATATCCGCGTCGGCGCTCACAGACGATAGCGCTGTCTCGATTGCCTCCTCGTCGTTTGCCACGGCGTGCGAGCCGAGATCAGCACCGTCCGCTGCCGCCAGGATCTGCATGAAATGCTCAGTTTTTCCCGCATCGAATGCAATCCAGATGTCTGGCTGAAAGTGATCAGATCGCCCCAATGTGCAACCTCCTTGCCAAATGCCTTCTACCTGCGATGCTCTGGAGCAACCAGGCCGGCATCCACCTTACGGAGAGCGCTCACGGCGCATGTCCCTATTCAAGCGATCCTGGGCCCCACCGCCCCGGTGACAACACTCTCAAGATCATTCATCGACAGAGAGAGACAGTCATGCCGAGGGCGCCGAGCATCGGCCCCAACCCTAGTCAGACAACCGGATTGGGCCCATGAAGAAGGTAAGGAGAGATCCTGCTCCCCCGGTCAACAAGTTGTCGTGTGTACATCCGGCCCTCCGCGATTACGCCCCCAGCCCAGGGAAATGCTTTCGACAAACTGTTGCGATGGTACACGCAACGCGGTGATCCTGCAACCGATTGTGGTTGCGCGTCCTGCCGCTCACCAGAATCCAGGGCAAACGGAGCGTTGGATGTCACAGGCAACGCCTATCATCGAGATCACGCGAATTTGGAGAGGTTCTTGGGGTCAATTTACCTGGCGGAGTGGGGCGAGGAAGCCCGTGACGTACTTGAGAGAGTGCTTCGGCAACTCAAGGCCGATGATCCGCTCGCGCCTGTGACAGTGGTGATGCCGAATTTCTACTCCGGCCTTGCTCTGCGCCGGGTAGCAGCTGGATTGGAACTCACAACCGGTGACTCCCGTGGCATTGCCAACGTCTCTTTTACCACCCTTTCGCGCTTGGCAGCCGACCTCGGTGCTCCAGCGTTAATCGAAGAAGGTCAGCGACAGATAACACCTGAGAGGGCCGCTGAAGCAATCAAGGCCGCTCTCGCCCGGGCAATTCCAGCAGACGAACCTCTTAGCGCCCTTGTCTCGAACCCAAGTACAGAGCAGGCATTCAGAAAGGTGATCGGTGAACTCGAACAAGTGCCCGAGGAAATTCTCGAGACGCTCAAAGATTCCGGCAAGCCGTTGGCCGCTTGGTCGGTGGCGGTCTTGCTCGAGTACAGAAAGCTCACCGCCGGATACTACGGATCGGCCGACGTTGCGGCAGCAAGTGCCTCTGCGATACGTGACAACCCGGGCCGCCTCGATGAAATCGGCAATCTCGTGCTCTACTGCCCGGTTCGCATCAAGGCCCACGAGTGGAAGCTGATCGCAGCCCTTGCTCCCCGCCTCGACGCGATTCTGGCCTTCACCGGCGAGGGGCCACCAGATGCCCCGGCTGTCAACCTGAGAGATGCACTTTGTGAGCTCGGCCTAAACATCGACGAGTCCACCTTGCCTGAAAAGACATCGGGCAATGCTACGCAGATCCTGACGGCTCCTGATCCCGAAGAAGAAGTCCGCATGGTTGTCCGGGAGATCGTCAGAGGGGCCGAGCGCGGAGAACACCTGTATCGAAAGGCAATCGTCTATGCAATTGATGATCCTTACGCGCAACTGATCACCGACCTACTAAACGAAGCCGGGATTCCCTTCAGCGGCGCGGTCGCCGAGACGCTCGCCCAAAGCGCTGCCGGGCGGGTGCTTACAGGAGCACTCCGACTCGTCCAGCACGACTACGATCGTGGCGACCTTATCGCTTGGATCAACTCTGGGCCTGTCGCCGACGCCAAGACCGATCGCAGGACGCGCGGACGCCACTGGGACTACGTCTCGAGAAACGCCGGGGTGATTCGCGGTGCACAGGAGTGGTCATATCGGCTCGACGCGCTCATTGCCCGGCGAGCCGATGAGGTCAAAGCCGAGGAGATTGACTCCAGGCGACGCGCAAAAGAGATCGAAATTGAGAACGCCCAGGACTTGAAGGCATTTGTCGCAGATTTCGCCAAAGCTAGCGCTCTATTCACAAGCGGCAGCACAGCAACCTGGACGGACTTCGCGGCTGCTACAGCAGATCTCCTCGATAGATACACCGGAGGCGAAGAGGCTCGCTCTAAATGGCAAGGCGGTGACGAAGGCGTACACGTCCGCGCATACGAGCAAATCAGAGACTCCGTTGGCTCACTCGCATCACTCGTTGATCTCAGAGAGCGGATTTCCTCCGAAGTCTTCATTCAGGCGGTCAACGAGCTCCTTGACCTACCGGCGCCACACGAGAGGAGATTTGGCGATGGCGTATTCATAGGTCGTATTGGCGACGCAGTCGCGGCCGACTTCGAGAGCATCTACGTGCTCGGCGGGCGAGAGGGGACTATGCCAGCCCGTAGGCGCGACAACCCGCTCATCTCAGATGCCGAGCGCACAGATGCTCGAAGTCAGGCGCCGCCCTGGCCGATGATCTTAGTAACTCGCGGCGAGCAGGAAGCGCAGGCCCGCACAGAGTTCATCGCCGCAATGCGGTCGGCTTCTCGGGATCGCGTCCTTTGCCATCCGGCGGGTGACCTGCGCACAGGAAAGCCCGTCGCTCCTGCAAGATGGGTCCTCGAGGAGGCGCAAGCGCTTGCTCGCGAAAACGGCGAGACGCGCAGGATCTCCGCCGAAGACCTTACTGGCCTAGTCCCTGCCGGATCCTGGCACATTCGCTCGGTCTCTCTCGCCGCCGAACTCGACTCCGGCAGCTTCACCCCCACTAGCGCAGACGAATTCGAACTTCACTTGCTCATGTCCACAGCCGGAAGAGGCCCATTGGCGCTGACTGCGTCAGTGGTCAAGTGCGATCCGGACCTTTGGCGAGGCATGGCCGCGCAGGCAACCCGTCGCGACGGTGAGGCATCGGAGTTCTCCGGCTTGGTCGGACCGAATTCCCAGTTCGCTCCGAGTCCCGAGTACCCCATATCGCCAACCGCTCTTGAGGCCTGGGCTAAGTGCCCATACAAGTACATGCTGGAAAAGGTCTTACGCCTCACGGCTGTAGAAAAGCCGGAGGCGATTGAAGACATTTCTCCTCTCGACCGAGGATCCATGATCCATTCGATACTCGAGCAATTCCACAACGAATTTCGCGGGCGTGGTGCTGGAAAACCGTGGACTGCCAAAGAGCGAAAGAAGCTGCATTCGATTGCCAATGCGGAGTTCAAGAAGTGGGAAGCAATGGGCGTAACCGGGAGGAGCATCCTCTGGGAGATCAAGAAATCGCGAACTCACCGCCTTCTCGACAGGTTTGTCGACGCGGACACACGATTGAGGACTCACTTTGGCACCTCGACCGTCGATAGCGAGCGCTCCTTCGGATTTGCGGACGCCGGGAGCCTTCAACCCCTCAAGATTTCGGCCGGCGGGGTGGAGATAACGGTCCGGGGACGAATTGACCGGATCGATGAGTCTGACGACGGCGAGATCGCGATTGTCATCGACTACAAGACGGGAAAGGTTTCGAAGGAGGCTTCTGCACTGCACCGGATTGGGCTCTCCAATGACGGTGAGCTGCCGGGTCTCAAAGACCTTGCGGTTTCACAAGGCGGCGAGCGCTTCGGCGCTGCGCGTAAGGCCGCGTTCGGGGATCCAGTTGGGAGCGGAAAGCTGCTCCAGCTACCCATTTATGCGCTGGGCAGCGGCACAAGTGCTGAGAACGTCCTCGTCTTCTACTGGTATTTCGACTCTCCTACTAACAACTCAACGTGCTACGGCTATGCACTCTCGCCGGAAACGCTCTCGCGATTGAATGACGTAATCGAGACGATCATGGCCGGGATTACGGGCGGCACATTCCCAATGAACCCGGGGCTCACCAAGACTTCATCGTCTATATCGCACTGCACCTATTGCGAGTTTGATGCGATCTGCCCAAATGATCGCTGCGACATAGCCGAGCTCAAGTCATCGGCGCCCGAATTTGCCCAGTACTGGTCGCTCATGGGAGTTATCGATGAGTGATTCACTCCCCGATCACGCGGCGCGCAGCACGGTTGAGACCGACCTTGACTCAACATTGATTGTCGAAGCTGGGGCCGGAACCGGCAAGACAGAGTCCCTCGTCAGCCGGGCAATTGCCTTGCTTGCATCCGGCAGGGCAAAGATCGACACCTTGGCAATAATCACCTTCACCAACGCAGCCGCCGCCGAACTGCGAGCGCGGGTGCGAAGCAAGGTCGAAGAGAGCCTCGACCCCGAGGTCTCGACGGAGTTGGCAAAACGACTTGGTGTATCCAACTCCGAGCTCACCAAGAATCTCGAAGCCGGCCTTGAGGGAATTGACGGGGCAACGATCGTCACAATCCACTCCTTTGCCCAATCGATACTGAACGCCTTTCCACTCCAGGCTGGCTTGCCGCCGGGTTTTCAAATTGCCGACGAGATCGAGGCTTCTATCAGGTTCGGTGAGCGGTGGTCGACATTCCTCGACGATCTCTTCGAGTCAGATGACACGATTCCGATCCTACGCGCCGCGCTACTCCTCGGCCTCACCACGCCGAATCTCAGGACCCTCGCAGAATCACTCCACGACAACTGGGACCGGCTGAGCGAAGTTAAGATCCCGCTCGAATTGCCGACCGTCGACTCCACGAAACTTGTCGGAGCACTAAATCAGCTAATCGAGGCGGCCGATCGCTGTAACTGTCCAGAGGATCGCCTGTATAAGCGGATACTCAAGGTAATTCCATTTCGCGACGCCCTAGATGGCGCCGAGGGAGACGATCTAATCGATTTGCTCGCCTTCGAGCAGAGCCAAGAGACACTCTCCCCACGTAAAGTCGGTCAGCCCGGCGCCTGGGGCGGAAGCGAGGGAAAGCAAGAAGTTCTCGCCCTCTTTGAGAACGCCAACAACCTTCTCTCTGAAATCCTCGACCCACTGCGCATGGCAGTGCTCACCACCCTCGTCGCTCTAGTGGGCAAGTTCACTCTCGATGGTGCGATGCAGCGGCGCATAGAGGGCCGTCTCGAGTTCCACGACTTACTCGTGCACGCATGCGATCTCCTTCGCCGCGAGCACGATGTCAGAGCGCAGTTGCGAAACCAGTACACGCATATTCTCGTTGACGAGTTCCAGGACACAGATCCGCTTCAAGCTGAAATCTGCGCGCTGCTGGCGACCCCGGCAGAAACCATCACCGAGGGTACGAGCTGGCATGAACTCCCTGCAGACGACGGCCGGGTCTTCTTCGTCGGAGACCCGAAGCAGTCGATCTATCGTTTCCGGCGCGCAGACATTGCCACTTACATCAAGGCAAAGACTTCATTTGGTGGCGGTCCGAAGTCTGTAAATCTCACAATGAACTTTCGCTCTCACTCCTCCATCATTGAGTGGGTCAACACGGTCTTTGCAAAGATCATGGTGGCGGGGGAAGGTCAGCCCTCCTACGTTGCACTAGATTCGTCACGCACGGGCAAACATCCAGACGGCGGCGCGCGTGTGTATCTAACCGGCGGCCCCAGCGATGTTTTCGCCGACGAGCTACGAGAACTCGATGCCGCGTCGGCGGTCGCCGCGATTCGCAAGATTTGTGACGAAGCGTGGACCGTCGATACCCGAGATTCCTCGGTGCCTGATGGGGTCGGCCGAGGGCGCCCGCTCACCTACAAGGACATTGCGATCCTCGTTCGTGCGAGGTCGTCTATCGACTCAATAGAAGCTGCTCTTGATGCTGCGGAAATTCCATATCGCATTGAAGCCCGTTCACTGATCCTCGGTTCGCAGGAAGTAAGAGATCTGCTCTCGGTCCTCGCGGCGATCGCAGATCCCAGTGACGACATAGCTGTAGTGGCCGCTCTGAAGTCAGCTGCCTTCGGCTGTTCAGATAGGGACCTCGTCGACTACTTCATCGCCTCAGGGCGAAAGAGCACCGCATGGCAGCCGAGTACCAAGCAGTTCGATGGATTGCCGAACAACAACCCTGTCGTAGAGGCACTCCGATCACTTAACGACTTTCGCGAAACCCTCTGGTGGCGTGGACCTACGGGGCTGATCGAGCACATCGTCAGCACGACGCGCCTGCTTCACAAGTCGACCTGGTCAAGGAACTACCGAGAATCCTGGCGCAGAGTCCGATATGTGACAGACCAGTGCCGAGCTTTTGTTGCGGCTGGCGGCGGCGGCATTAACGAGTTCCTCGACTGGATTCGGCGCCAAGCTGAGGAGCAAGGCGCTTCAGGTGAACCGCTTCTAACCGACCCTGACGAAGACGCGGTTCGTATTACAACAATCCACGCCTCCAAGGGACTTCAATACCCAATTGTCATTGTCGCCGGGATTGGAGGCTCACGAGGGCGCCGAAGTTCGCCACCGGTTCTTTGGGACGCGAGTGGGTCAGGAGAGTATTCGCTCGGTCGTGGCGAGCTGAACCTTAGAACTCCGGGCTACGGGACGTCGAAACCGCGATGGAGCACCTCGAGATGGTCCGGCTTCTCTATGTTGCACTGACTCGCGCCGAGGATCACCTAGTGGTAAGTCTCCATCACAAGGCCTCGTCATCTCCGACTGGAGCGCAATTGATTTGGGAGGCGATCGACACCGAGAGCCCCAGTTACCAGGTCCTCGACAGTAGTTATCAAGATTTGGCTACGCCCAAGGTCGGCCTGACCGACCTAACTCCGCCAGCGGCTGACAGCGACGAAGCGCTCGCGGCACGCTCTGCGAAAGAGGCGTGGAAACGCGAGCGCATTGAGAAGATCGATGCGGCCCGCCACACCCCAATCGTCGCTGCAACAGCTGTCGCCGGACTTCGGCCCGAAGCATCGGAACCGTTCGACGACAGACTCGATAGCGGCGGCGAGAGTCTGTCTACCCCGGCGAGGCGAGGACGCGCCGGTACTGCAATCGGCCGCGCTGTCCACGCGGTACTCGAAGTCATCGATCTAAAGACCCGACGAGGTCTCTCTCAGCTTTGCCAAGATCAAGCCGCCGTTGAGCACGTCATCGACTCAGCCGCTGAAATTGAGGACCTTGTCATTTCGATTCTTGACTCCCCGAGCATCGCCGAGGCCATCGACTCGATGGGCTACTGGCGCGAGGTCTTCGTTGGGTCAATGCTGAGCGAAGACTCCGGAATCGAGGGTTACATAGACCTTCTCTATCGCACCGAATCAGGGCTCGTCATCGTCGACTACAAGACCGATAAGACGCGATCTGACGCCGACATCGCTGAGCGCATGGAGAAGTACCGATACCAAGGCGCGGCCTACTCGACGGCAGCGCAACGCGCGACAGGCGAAGAGGTCGCCGATGTTGTCTTCATCTTTGCCAGCCCCAACGGCGCGATCGAACACTCGGTACGTGACCTCAAGGAACTTGAAAAGGAAATCCCTGCGCTGCTCAGTCGGGCTGGCTCCCCGGCCTGACGAAACTTCCCTTATCCAAGTCATCAAAGGCCTGCTGCAATTCGGCCCGCGTATTCATGACGATTGGCCCGGCCCACGCAATCGGCTCATTCAGCGGACGCCCTGAGAACAAGATGAATCTGACAGGCGCCTTGCCTGTCCTGACGCGGATCTCGTCGCCGTCGTCAAATACAAGCAAAGTCGTATCGCCAAATTCCTCGAGTCCTCCGTCAGTACCCGTGAAATCGCCGGCTCCGTCAAACACGTACGCTCCAACCGTGTGCCCACGCTTTGTCTCGTGCCGGAATTCAGATCCCGGCGGCACCGCAACGTCGAGGTATTCGGGATCAATCACGACGTCTCTGACCGGGCCCTCTTCGCCGAAGGCACTGCCCGCCATGACCCGGACGGCGATGCCATCGTGCACGACCACAGGAACATCCTCCGAGGCGATGTCTTGGTAGCGCGGATCCATCATCTTGTCACTTGCCGGAAGGTTCGCCCAGAGCTGAAATCCCTCGAGAGCGGGGCGATTCCCCGGCATTTCCTGGTGCAGAATCCCGCCCCCCGCAGTCATCCACTGAAGATCACCAGCCCCCAGCACACCTCGGTTGCCAATGCTGTCCTGGTGCTCCACCGTGCCCTCAAGCATGTAGGTAATCGTCTCGATTCCCCGGTGCGGATGCCAAGGGAATCCAGCAAGAAAGTCGCTCGGATTGCGGGAGCGAAAGTCGTCCAAGAGAAGGAATGGGTCAAGGTCCCTCGCATCGGAGTTTCCAAAGGCCCGCCTCAGCCTGACGCCAGCGCCCTCGACCGTCGGGTTGGAGGTCCGTGCAAGCTTGATTCTCCGCCGCTGGCCCATTGTGACCGCCTCGCAATCGCGTCAGTGGGCCGGCCCGTCTACGCAAAGGTTACCAGCGCCAGCGCGCCTCCTCGGCCCAGCCGAAGAGACTGTCAATCTCGATTCGCTCACCCTCGCCAGAAACGATCGCTCCGGAGTACTGGCCGAAGCACTGATGCACCGTCGACGATAGAACTCCGAGTTCGAGACGAGATGCCTTGTCGTGATCGGGCCTCAGCGTTAGGTCGATCTTGTCGGAGTTAGGCGTGAAAATCCTCCAGGGAGCAAGCCAGTTGCCCGAGTCATACTCCCAAGTCAACTCCTCACCGATCTTGGTCAATCTTCCGTCAACGCAAAGCGCGTTCTCGGTCATGCCTGTCCCGTCTGTCCACTTCCCACCGAGCTGAAGACCCACGACTCGGCCGCCCTGCGTCCCTGACGCCGAACCCCAATTCCAGACTGTCGAATACGGCCACTTTCCTCGCCCGTAATCGAGACATCCCCACGACTCACCCACCGGAAGCTCGAATCGTTGCTCGAACGCCTCGACCCACCCGCTCGCTGGACGAGTGTTCTCCTTGGTGGTGCACTGAAACTCCGTCTCGCTCCAGGGAATCACCACGCTCATCGTCTCGTGCCCGTCCGGACGCTCGACAAAGATGTCACAAGCTATGTTGCGCCCCGGAGCCCTGCTGAGAAGCTGAGTACCCCCCGAATCTTCAGCGAGCACGATCTCAAAGCTTCCCTTCGAGTATCGGATCGTCTCTGCTCCGACCTCATCTGGCTGACTAAAGCCAATCGCAAGCGGTACCACTCGAGAAGCGCTCGCCGTGCGTCCGGTGGCACGCTCCAAGACCCAGATATCGGCGATACCTAGGTAATCCACATTCGCATATGTCAGGGTCACAACAATTTCGGGTGAAGTGACACACCAGTAGTCCCACCGCTTTCGTCGCCCCCAGGAGCCGGGAAGCGCACAGTCGTGGACTGGCGCGCGCGACCATCCCACGGAGTCCCGGTTGAGCCGCCCCGTCTCCCCGCACAGCGAAATCTTCTCCGTCAGCTCTTTCTCATCAGAGGCGTCTTCTTCCAACTCACTCCCAACGCTTTCGCTCTCCCCTTTGCTATCATCGCCACCGCTGTACTCCGACCCCCGCGAGGTGCAATGCCATCCATGAACCCGGCGCTACCTGCGGAGATAGCGACTGCGGACTCCGGAGTAAACCTCAGTTTTCGTGTCAGCGCCACCGGAAACGCAACTCGCGTCGACCTAGTCGTCTGGGTGCCAAATCCGACTGGACATGGCTGGATGGGCCCACCGGCCGGAATCTGGCGCTACGCGGACATCCCCATTGACACTGAACTCGCTTTGGATTTCCGTCTGGCACCCTTCGACGAAGGCTCAATTTCGCTATCGATCGGCGAGCAATTGGCGAAGCCGGATGCGATCGTCCGCTCAGACTACCGGTGCTGGCCGCGCCAGTCGATTGGCATCGCAGCTGTTTGCGACCAAGGGGCCGTCTTGGACCTGAGTCGCATTGACGTTGTCAGCTCGCACCCCTCAGTTCTCAGCGCTCATTACTCGCGCGAGGGCCACCAAGACGCCTACATCCCGGTCGAGGATCACTTCGGTGAGGCATTTCACGCAGCCCGCATGCGACAGGCTCGCCGGCTAGTCACCAAGTTCTCTGGCGCCGGTCCCGTACTGGACGCAGGAAGTGGATACTCGCTTCTGCGCATGGCGGCCCCTGATACCGGATGGGCGTTTCGCCTTGTCTGCTGCGACTGGGACCAGACGGCCATGGCCCGAATGGCCAAGGAGAATCCGACCGGCCTCTGGGTAAGCGGGGCGGCCAATAACCTCCCGTTTCTCGATGAGTCGTTCAGCCTTGTCTACGTAGGCGAAGTAATTGAGCATCTCGCCGATCCCTCGGCTGGCCTGACCGAGTGGGCCCGCGTGGTGAAACCCGGTGGTCGCCTCGTGGTTACGACCCCAAACAGATCCCACAGGCTCAATCGGCTCCACAAGACCGAAGCCCCCGAAAACCTCGAACATCTTCACGAATTCACCACGACCGAGCTCACATCACTGATCGAGGAATGCTCGCTTCACGTCGAACACGTCGAGGGCCTCTATTACGCGGCCGCCGCGTATCGAATGCCGGGCGGCCAATGGACTGATCCG
>QEUQ01000077.1 GCA_003577105.1 Acidobacteriota bacterium
GCGGGTGTAGTAGTCGAGTCCGCGGACAAGACGAGGCTCGAGTCTGAAGCTCACGCCAATCGCCCGGAGCCCACTCTTTACCGCTTCGAAATGCTCAATACAGTCAGCGCACAAGGATTCGACGGCTGTGGGAGCGCCTTCGGTCAGCTCACGGCATCCCGGCTTCTTGCAGTCGAAAATCCTCAGCGGGTTTTGACGGAGTCGCCGGGTGCAGTCATCGCACAGAGGGTGTCTCTTCTCAACGGCACCGGCTACGAAACTCGCAAAGGCCTTTGAATACGCAGGCCGGCACTGCTCATCCCCCATTGAATTGATCAGTAGTTCAACGTCTGAGATTTGCAGTCGATCGAAGAATCGGGCGACGAGGTCCACGAGTTCGACGTCATATTGGGGATCAGCGCTGCCGATCGACTCTGCACCGACCTGCCGGAATTCTCGCATCCTTCCTGCCTGAGGCCGCTCGTAGCGCCACATAGGTCCCAAATAGAAGACTTTCCAAGGTAGCTGACCGCTCTTGCCTATCCCGTGCTCGATAAATGCGCGCATCACTGGAGCCGTGCCCTCCGGGCGCAAGGTCATCGAACGGTCTCCCCGGTCGGCGAAGGTGTACATTTCCTTGTTAACGATGTCTGTCGCCTCCCCTACGCCGCGCTCAAAGACTTCCGTGTGCTCAAAGGCCGGCGTGACCAGCGGGGAGAAGCCGTAGAGCCGGGCCAGCGCAGAAAACTCACCCTCGAACTGGAGTACCTCGTCTGCATCGTCTGGAAGCAGATCACGGGTGCCTTTGGGCGCGCTGAAATGCGGACGTGACGTCACAACGAACCCGCGGCCTCAACCAAGAACGGATTCGTCTTGCGCTCCTGGCCGATCGTGGTAATCGGACCGTGACCCGGCGCCACCAGTGTCTCGTCTGGGAGCGGAAGAATCTTCTCGCGCATTGAGTTCATTAGCACCTCCCAGTCACCGCCCGGCAGGTCCGTCCTGCCAACAGAACCGGCAAAGAGATGATCTCCAGAGAAGAGGATGTCTGCGCTGCCATCATCGGTCTCGACGTCGCTGAGTAGGTAGCAGAGATGGCCTGGGGTGTGGCCAGGCGTGTGAATTGCCTTGAGCGGAAATCCCGCCAAGTCGAGCTTGTCGCCCTCGTCGATGGCGATGATCTCATCTGGCGGGTCGATCTCGAGATCGCCGAGCATTGCGGCCAGGCCACCGAGTTGGGAACGCGGGTCGACAAGCCGATCTCGATCCAGTGGATGGATGTATGCGGGCAGGCCTCCGTAATTCCTGCTGAACTGCCCCGAACCGCCCAAATGATCAATGTGACCGTGGGTGTGCAAGATCGCTATTGGTGTTAGGTCGTGCTCATCAAGCCGCTCAGCTACGACGTCAGGTTCACCCGGAATGTCGATCACGATTGCTTTGCCACCCGGGCGATCGCCCACGATGTAACAGTTGGTCTGGAAATGCCACAAGGGCAGGGCCTCGATGATCACAGGAAGAACCTTTGTCGGAAATACGCAAGCCGCACTCATCAGCAAGTTTCGCGACGGTCGCCGATGCTAGCACCGCTCATGGCCAAACCGTCTCAAATTCTGGGCGGATTCCGGCCTCCGCTGGAGTACGAAGCCTGATATGGCAATAGGTCTGGCCGCTGCGGGACTCGCGGCGCTACTGGCGAACCTCGGGTTGATCGCGCAGAAGGTCGCTCTTGATCGGCGCGCCCCCGGGACTCGCGTAGTGCGGGCCTTCTTGACGCCTACCTGGCTTGGCGGCCTCGCGATGACTCAGTGCGGATGGGCCGCTCAGCTAATTGCCCTGCGCAATGCTCCCCTATACGTTGTCCAGCCGATCATCGCGTCTGGGCTCCTGGTGCTTGCGGCAGCAGCCCGCGTAAGGCTCAAAGAGGCGGTCGGGATTCGCGAATGGGGTGCTGTCCTTGCCATCGCGTCCGGTGCAACCGTTCTCTCTCTTGTGGCGCTATCGGACTCACAGCAAGGAGGGGCCGGGGGCTCCAGCGGCACAACAGTTCTCTTTGCCGCTGGCACTGCGGTCGTCGCATGTCTGATCGCATTCGCTGCAAGACGCTTTGGCAAGATGCACGCCGCTGGCCTCGCCATATCCGCGGGGCTGCTCTACGCGCTGACCGTGGTTCTCTCCAAGCCAATCGCGTCGATGCTAAATGGCTCTCCAGCCGAGATCGCAACGGCGATTCTCTCAAGCTATGAGATCTATGCAGTAGCGATCCTAAGCATTGGGGCTCTGTTGGTGAATCAGCATGCTCTTTCTGCGGGCAGGGCCATAACGGTCGTACCGATCGTCGTCGTCGCGATGGCGGTCATCCCTGTGGGAGCGGGCCTGGCAATATTCAACGAAAGGCTGCCTGCCGGAGCTGGCAGATTTCTCGCAGTCGCAGCGGTGATTGCGTGCATCGGCGGCGCCGGTCTGCTGGCAACCGTTCCGTCAGTTGCGGGGTTTGCGGGCGACGATGACGAGCCCAGCTCCAATACCGATATCGCGTGACATCAGGTAAGTACGTTCGAGAGCCGCTATAAACCAAAGTGAGTTGCGGACTAGCCGAGAACCCCACTTTAGGTCGTCAAGACTGACTTCGGGCAGACCGAGCTTGACTGCGCTTGGCGCCACCATGCCCTCGATCCTCTGCGAGATGTTCGCGCGAGTGCTGCGGTCGATCTCAAGTCCGCTTGCCTCCCCTATTCCTATCAAGTACGGAAGGGAGAAGTACCTGCCGCGTGGGGTCAATGCAGCGTCAGCGGGGTGCCACACTGGTTCGATCATGCATACAGCCCCTCCCGGCCGGAGAACGCGGAAGAACTCGTCCAGAATTAGCCTTGGATCGCCAGCCTCGAATTCATGCATCGCTGAAATCGCCACGATCACATCGAAGGATTCATCGATGTAGGGCAACTCATCGAGTCCCGCAACAGCTGGCATCGCCGCAGGCGCCTCCAGCGCGTAGGCCCTCGCTCCTGCTTCATGCGGGCAAACGGCATGCAGTTCCCCGAAGGCGGAAAGCCACGCGCCATTTGGTCCAGCTGAAGCGCCGGCATCGAGTCCACGAGCACCTGGGGCGACGTGCTCGACGAGGAGCCTCGCGGCCAGCGCCCGGTTGTGCTGGTACCACCAGTGGATCTGCCGAGTCTCCGCCAGGCTCATCTCATGGGGTGATGACGAGCGCTTGCTCACGCAACCCCTGAATTCTCAGCAGGCGAGCCTTGGGTGCGCATGGACTTAGCAATCTCTCGGCGCACCACCAATCGCCACCACAATTTCGCCAGGTCATGGCCTACGCTTGCTATGCGACTGACGTTGAAGAATTGGCTCTTGCCGTATGCCCGGAAGTGATGATGAACAGGAACTTCAACAAAGCGGCCGCCGACATCTTGGAAGCTCCGCATCATCTCGACACAGATCACTCCCGAGTCGTGTCGTAGCTCAACCTTGTCCAGCAACGATCGGCGCATTAGCCGGAAATCGCAGTCAGTGTCACGCATTCGCAGGCCGAAAATCCGGGCAACAGAGTGGTGATACAGACGCCCGATCAACTTACGATGGAGGGGGTCCTGCCTGGCGATCTTGTATCCCTGGACCCAGTCGATCTCATCGGAGGCCTGCTCCACAAGGAGCGCAAGTTCTCTGACGTCATATTGGTAGTCGCCGTCGGTGTAGAAGACCCAATCTTTTGAGGCAGCGGAGATGCCCGTGCGGAGCGCGCCCCCGTATCCCCTATTGGCCTCATGAAGGATCACACGAAGTTCGGGAATCGACTCTTCGAGATCTGCAAGCAATTCGCGACTGCCATCGGTCGAGCCGTCGTCGATAACGATGATCTCGAATTCAGCACCGATCTCTTTGCAGACCGAGCGCGCAATAAAGATGAGGCTCGCTATCGTGCCTGCGTCGTTGTAACACGGAAAAAAGACTGACAGGGACTCGACGCCGGTCACTTGGTGCGGCAGCGCTTTGGGCATCACGCCCTCCCCTCGAGGACGCTCGTCAGCAAGCTTGATGCATTCGTGATCTCATCATCGGTGAGTTGCGGGGACGTGGGAAGGCTTAGCTCCTCGCGCGCCCACGCGAGTGCCTCTGGGTAATCACCTGCCACGAACTCAAATTTGGCCAGAGCCTCCTGCTCCGCCAGGGTCAGCGGATAGTGCACGAGTAGTTCAAGGCCTGACCCGGCGAGGTCTGCCCTGACCGAGTCACGATCTTCGATACGCGCCGCAAGTACCTGGTACGCGTGACCGGCGCTCTCGGCCTGAAATCGCACAATCCCTTCTGGTAGCGCACCGAGTGCCCGACGAAACATGTTGGCTACATTTCGCCGCCTAGCCAACCATCCCTCGAGATGTGGCAACTTGGTCCTCAATACCGCCGACTGAATCTCGTCTAAGCGGCTGTTCCCCGCGATGACACTATGGCGATACTCGCCTTGGTGCCCGTGAGACCTGAGAAGTCGAGCCTTGGCAGCGAGCTCTGCATCGTCGGTAAGGATTGCGCCCGCATCCCCCACTGCGGCAAGTACCTTCGTCGGGTAGAAACTCGCGCAACCGGCGATCCCCGCACCTCCGACCATCGATCCGGTGCCATCTCTCGCGCCGAATGCCTGCGCCATGTCCTCGATCAGGGCAATCTGCCTGTCGCTAGCAACGGCGGCAAGTGAATCCATCGGAGCCGGGTAGCCATAGAGGTGTACGACGATCGCAGCAGATGTGCGAGATGTGTAAGCGCTCGCCACCGACTCGGCAGTCAGACATGCCGTCGCGGGGTCAACGTCAGCGAGGACAGGAGTCGCCCCTGCAAGCACCACTGCGGCCGCCGTTGGGATCGCCGTAATGGCCGGGACGATCACCTCATCACCGGGTCCGATTCCTAGCGCCCTCAACGTGATGACTAGCGCATCTGTGCCTGACCCCACACCAACAGCGTGTGTGTGCCCTGCAATCTCGCAGAGTTCGGCCTCTAGAGCCTCTAGCTCAGGGCCAAGCAAATAGACCCCGCTCTTCAGAACCCTTTCAATCGCCCGGGTGAGGTCAGCGCCGATTTCGGCACTTTCTCGAGCCGGCGTGAATGCGGGAGGAAGGTGACCTTGCTGAGTATCCACCGTCTCACATGTACTCCGCTATGCGTGGACGATAGAACTCAATCGTTCTTGTGAGTCCGTCCTTCACGCCGACCGTGGGCCTCCAGGCCAATGTCTTTGAGGCCAGCTCAAAGGAGCCGTAGTAGTCGCCAATGTCAATCTTCTCGTAGTCGGGTGGCCACGGGGCGAGCGCCACCCGCCCAGTCCCTACTACCTCGCATAGCAAGTCAGCGAAGTCCTTGAGTCCCATGGGGTCGGGGTGCCCGAGATTCATGATTTTGCCCACCGCATCCGCGCACCTTCCGGCCCGCAAGAACGCGTCGACGGCATCAGTTACATAGACGAAATCACGCCGCTGGTTGCCGTCACCGTAGATCGTGATCGTCTCATCCCGAAACGCCTTCCTCACAAAGATCGGCACAAATGCCTGCGTCGTACCGGCGAGCCGCTGGCGCGGTCCATATGTATTCGTCATTCGCAAACTCGTTGCTCTTATGCCGTGGAGCTCCGCATACATACCGTGATACATCTCAGCGGCCAGATTTGAAATGCCGTTCGCGTCGGTGGGATGAAGCGGGTGTTTCTCGTCGACAGGCAAGTACTCGGGCCGCCCATAGACCTGCCTCGTTCCCGCATAGACGACCGACGCGCCAGGATTGTTCTTTCTAACGAGTTCGAGAAGATTCAATGATGCACTCGTGTTGATCTCTAGGTCCGTAAGGGGGTCATCTATTGAATCGCGATGCGAAACCTGCCCGGCAAAGTTGAAGATGAAGTCATGCCGGCTGATTAGGTAGGCCATGGCATAGCTGTCTCGCACGTCCGTATAGCTCACAGCGACCTTGCCTTGAATTCCCTCGATGTTGTGAGGATTCCCTCCGTACTGAGGCAGTAGAGAATCGACGAGCGTGACCGACGCGCCAGCCGCCGCCAACGCGAAACCTAGGTTCGACCCCAAGAAGCCAAGTCCACCGGTGACCAGCACATTGGCGCCGTCGTACAGCTCAGCGGGGTTTTCTACGGCGCTCAGCGAATTCGTATCTATTGCAGCCACCTTCCAAGTTCTCGATTCAGCGCCGGGTTGTTCGACATCTTGCCTCCGGGCGCACTCACTCCGAAATCAGTAAGAGTCTACGGAACCAGCCGCCCCATGAAGACACCCGCCAGAATCACGGGGGTTGCCAATCCCGTGCCGAATATGAGCCACCGCTCTGCCCTTCCGCCCTCGTCGACCAAGTCTGCCAGCGCTATGTACAAGGGAAACAGCGCAATCATGTATCTGGCCAGCCCGATAATTCCGAGCACCGCAGGAGCGGCCATGACAAGAACGCAGTACAGACCCCACCCTCGGTCATAGATCTTCCGCCCCGCGATCAGAACGTAGCCCCCAAGACCGGCCAAGGCCAAGTGAATGGCCGCCGCTACCGGCAAAGTTTGCCCCGACCCTCCCGTCAGGAGGTTCACCGTCGCGGGAATCGCGTCCCAAACAGCCAGCTCATTCCATGCGACCTTCGATGACACGAACGCGAATCCATTTCCCGACATGGCTTGCAACGCAAGAATCCAACCAGTCACCGCCGCAGCAGGCAGCCCCAGCGGGATGAGCCTACTCAGCCTCTCTTTCAAGTCTCCGCCGCTTGTCCAAGCCGCGTAGCCGAGCGCAATAGCGAGCACAAGCCCGTTAGGTCGGACTAGCGCAGCCGGAACTGCCGCAAGAGCCGCCCACAGCCATCGTTCACGGCGGACTAGCAGGAACGCCCCAATGGATGCCGCCATGAATATCCCATCGGGGTAGATCATCGAGAAGACGAAGGCGAACGGCGATAAGGCGGCAAACCACGTCACTCGCCGCGCCATCACCTCGCCACCCTTTTCCCAGCCGAGCAGGAAAAGGAGGGACAAGCATGCGAAGAACGCCGAGCTCGCGATCAGAAGCCCTGTCAGACCCGGGCTCAATCCCAGGTAGCCGCCTGCCTTGATGAGCCCTGGCAATAGCGGAAAGAAGGGGGCGGTTGATTGGCCGTCTGGATTAACTCCGCTCGGACCATACCCGCGGGTCGCGGCCGCGATGTACCACTGGCCGTCCCATCCTGTGACCAAGTGATAGACGCTCTGCCAGGTTCTGCGCGAAAACAGGGCTGTACCTATGACCGGCTCACGCGCCGCGAAATACCCGGCACCGGCAATCCAAATGAGGACCCTGCTCAATAGGAATGCCGGAATTACCGACCTGAGTAGCTTCTTCGCGCCCGGATTTGGCGGCGGCGACTCGCGTTCTGGCTCCAAGGTAATCGCATCATCGCTCATCCTGGGGCATCCTTGAGGTGAATGAGGGCACTAATCCAAAGAGTTTCAACCGCAGCGGTCACCGTAGACGGTGATGTTGTTGCAGAAATCGGCAAGGGCATCCTGGTGCTGCTCGGTGTTGCGGTCGGCGACTCGCTCGACGACGCCAAGCGTCTCGCCGTACGCACGTGCGCCGCAAGGATATTCCCTGACGAATCTGGGAACATGAATCTGAATCTCGATCAAGTTGGCGGGGAGGCACTCGTCGTTTCGCAATTCACTCTCTTAGGAGACACTTCCAAGGGCCGTCGCCCGTCGTTTGTTCACGCAGCTCGCCCTGATGACGCCGAGCCGCTCTATGAGGCCTACTGCTCGGAGCTCGCGACGCTCGGCGCAACGGTCGCGAAAGGGGTCTTCGGCGCC
>QEUQ01000017.1 GCA_003577105.1 Acidobacteriota bacterium
GTTCTCATCCAGGGATGGCTGGGCAAGCTCGTTGTCGAAGGCGGACTCTCCCCGGCGATGGTGACGGCGCATCTAGCAAACGCGATGCTCCTTGCAGGAGTGCTTGTCGTACTGGCAGTCAACAGCTTCTTCTTCGGCAACGACGGAGCTTCCGATGGCCGAGCCTCGTTGACCGATCGAATCGGTGACGAAGCAGTCCTACCTGGCTCGACCGCCCGCCTTGCCACCGTTGCGGCCGGCGCGTCGCTCTTCTTGATTCTCACGGGCGCGTATATGAGGGCGATGGGCGGAGCCCTTGTATTCCTGGACTGGCCGCTAATGAATTCGCGCCTGATTCCATCACTCAACTCGATACCGGCGGCTGCGCAATTCACTCATCGTGTAGTGACGGTTGCTGTCGGAGTGGTGCTGGTAGTTCTTTTTTCGAAGGCATCTAAGGCGAGGAATGTGAGCCCGGGGTTCTATCGCCTTATCGCGCTCGCCAGCTATGCATTTCTGGCGCAGGCCGCCATTGGGGCCGCGAATGTCTTGACTCGCTTGGCGCCGTGGGCGCGTTCACTTCATGTGGTCTTGGCAACCGTCGTCTGGGGTGCGCTTGTAGGAGCAGCCAGGCTGGCTCAGTTGCGAGCGTCGGGGCGCACCCCGCTCATCCAACAGGATTCCGGCGACGAATCGGTTCAAGAGGCGGCCGCAATGGTTGAGACCGTAGGAGTGGGAGAAGCAAGTTGACCACAGCGACTTTGCGAGGTCGGGCGAGCGAGGCTGAGCCGGCTCTAGATGCAGACAGGCAGCCGCGAGATGCGTCGGTGATCGACCGGGTCAAGGCCTACGTGACGCTCACCAAGCCGCGAATAATCCTGCTCTTGCTGGTTACTACCGTGCCTGCGATGGTACTTGCAGAGGGCTCAATGCCGAGTGGCTGGCTGATCTTGGCAACCCTTCTCGGAGGCTCACTGGCGGCGGGTGGCGCAAACGCCGTCAATTGCTATGTCGACCGTGACATCGACCTCAAGATGGATCGGACCGCCAGCCGCCCGATCCCGTCGGGGGCGGTAAGTGCGGGTGGAGCGCTCATCTTCGGGCTAGCGCTCGGCCTCGCGGGTTTCGCATTTCTCGCGACGACGGTGAACTTACTGACAGCGTTACTCGCCACAGGTGCACTCGGGTTTTATGTGCTGGTCTACACCTTGGTTCTCAAGCGCCACACATCTCTAAACATCGTGATTGGCGGTGCAGCCGGGGCCGTCCCGGTGCTGTGTGGGTGGGCGGCGGTGACAGGATCGCTCGGGTGGCCGGCAGTCGTGTTGTTTCTGATCGTGTTCCTCTGGACTCCGCCGCATTTCTGGGCACTTGCGATCAAGTACACGGAGGACTATCGGGCCGCAGGGGTGCCGATGCTGCCAGTGACCCGGGGAGTCAAGGGTACGGCGAGGTCAATCTTGATCTATGCGGCGCAGATGATCGTGGCGACGCTGATCTTGGTGCCGGTATCTGGCATGGGAATCATCTATCTTGTCGCGGCACTCGCACTCGGTGCCCTGTTCATGTCGAGGGCGCTGCAGCTATTCAGGAATGAAACAGTCGAGTCGGCCATGAAGCTGTTCACCTATTCGATCACGTACTTGTTTGTGCTCTTTGTCGCGATCGCCGCCGACGTAATAGTGCGAAACTTCGGTGCGTGACGTCGGGGCAAAATCCTGTGAAATAACTAGTCATAACTAGTCCAGCCGCACGTTTAGTGAGAATCGTGAAAAAGTCCTGGTAGAGCTAGGAAACACCGGGCCTGATTGCTCATCCAAGTGTGAGAAATGGCACCTGAAGGGGCTCGGACCGCACGGAGAGTAAAAAAATTCCGTTACCCGGCGTAACGTTTTCCAATTGATGAGCGATATCCCCATATCCTGGCGAGGCGGTGTCGGCACTCGTCCCGCCAGTAGGTACCGTCGAACAGCCACGACGGTCTCCATTCAGCTTGAAGCCCGGTCTCACCCCCCTGGAGGCCGGGTTTCGGCTTTAAGGGGTTTTGCATTGCCGCCGCAGCGAATCGCTAGGTCTCAGGATTTGAGGCGCGGTTCGATTGCGCGCACCGCATCTGCCGTCTGCTGAGAGTCGCCCACCATGACCGTCGTCAGCCCCGGTGGGGCCAAGTACTTGCCAGCGGCTTCGCTAACGGATTCGATGGTCACCTCAGCGAGCCGCTTGTTGAGCGATCTCAGATAACTTGCGTCCAGCCCGGCTGAATAGAGGGTTGAGAGGTATCCGGCGATGCCGGCCTGAGTCTGAATCGATAGGGCGGTGGTTCCCGCGATGTAAGTGCGGGCGGCATCTAATTCGCTCTGAGAAACGGGAGCTGTTGCGATTCGCCCGAGTTCGTAGCGGATTTCGACCAGGGCAGCTGCAGTCACTTCGGTGGCGACATCGGCGCTCACCTTCAGGACCGAGGCTCTTCGGTGGTGTTCGATGCTCGAGCGCGGGCTGTAGGAGTACCCGCGTTCTTCCCTAACCCGCTCGACCAGGCGCGATGAGAAGTATCCGCCAAAGATGGTGTTCGCGAGCACCAGATCGAAGTAGTCGGGACTCGATCGGGGTACAGCGGGGCCGGCGATGCGTATGTTTGTCTGAACCGCGCCCGGGCGATCGACAAGCAACGTCGTGCCCCGATCTGACACCGGCGCTCTTGCAGGGCGTCGCCCCCTGCTACGGCCTCGCCACCCACCCATAGCATCTTCGATGAGTCGAATTGCCTGCGCCGGTTTGAAATCCCCAACGATCACGAGCACTGCGTGGTCCGGTCGCGCGTGTGCCTTGAAGTACTCATGAGCATCTCGAGAGCGGACTCTCTCTACCGACTCAGGTGAGGGGGTTGTGCGACCGTAGGGGTGAGATCCGTAAATGGCTCTGACTAGCCGGTCATGTGCGATTACCGAAGGGTCCGATCGGCGAATACTCAGGCCCTGCTTCGTCTGCTCTTTGACGACCTTGACTTCATCTCGGCTGAAGGCAGGTGAGGTGAGAACCTCCGCAAGTATCGCCAAGTAGTCCTTTAGGTTCGCACTCAGCCCGCTGCCGGAGAGGGAAAGGTGGTCGAGCCCAATACCCGCCGACAGAGAGGCGCCAAGACCCTGAAGTTCCTGTGCCAGCTCGGCATCTGAGCGGTTCTTGGTGCCGGTCATGAGAGCGCTCGAGGCAATTCGCGCTCGGTTTCCGTTGTGTGAGTCCCACGCCTTACCCCCCGGCATTTTCAGGCGAATGTGAAAGCGGGGCACTGACGTGTGGCGCAGCGCGACGATCTTCAGCCCGCTTTCGGACTGGTGCTCGGCAACCCGGCCTATCTTGATCGCCGGCAGTTCTCCGACCTCGTAGCTGGTGCTCACGAGGTCGCCCCAGGTACGACTTCGATGACGGCCCGTGTGTGCGGACGAAGCCACTTGGCCGCTATCGCTGATACTGCCTCAGGCGTGACCGATTCGTAGATTGCTGGAATCTCGTTGATCAGCTGAGGCTTTGACCTCTGCTGCTCGAAGGCGGCAAGTAGCGTGGCGCGGGTCATGAGGCCATCCAATGCCCCGAGATATGCGGAGATTGACGAGTTCTGGATCCCCTTGAGCTCAGCGGGCGTTGGCGGGTCGTCTGCGAGCCTTTCGATTTCATCATCGATCGCCCCGGTCACCTCAGCAGCGGTCGCTCCGGA
Organism: Acidobacteriota bacterium; assembly: GCA_003577105.1. Classification (GTDB taxonomy): domain Bacteria; phylum Actinomycetota; class Acidimicrobiia; order ATN3; family ATN3; genus ATN3. The sequence continues at coordinate 3,692 of QEUQ01000017.1, forward strand.
TTGATACATCGCAACTATCTCGAAGATCGCCGGGTCGCGAACCTCAAATGCCCCTCCCACCAGTCCAACAGATCCGCTGACAGAGTTGGCGAGGCGATCCTTCTTGACCAGACGCTGGTGCAGGCGAGATGCCTTTCCTTGCGTCAGGACTAGATTCGTCACGATCGCCGCCACGTACTGGCGGAGGTTCTTGATCGGATCGGCGGTGCGATACCCGAGCGCAACTGCGGGTTCAGGGGCGAGTGGGTCGAACCTAGATGACCGGCGTTCCTTGTCGGGCAAGGGCTCGGCAGCATTGACGGCTGGTGGTGCCGGTCGCGTCTCAATTCCGCCGAAGTGCTTGCGTACCAGTCGCCGCGCTGTCGCAACCTCAAAATCACCGGCTACAGCTAAGACTGCATTGGCCGGCGCGTAGTAGGTGTTGAAGAACTCTGCTGCCTCTTCGAGGGTGGCAGCCTCGAGGTCGTCGAATTCTCCATATGCGTTGTGGGCGTTTGGAAAAGTATCAAATAGGACCTGCGGCATGTCGATCCACGGGAAACCCCCGTATGGCTGGTTGAGAACATTGACCCGGACCTCTTCCTCAACTACCGCAACTTGATTGGCCAAGTTTTCGGGTGTGAGGCGCACAGCGCGCATCCTGTCGGATTCAAGAAACAGACCGAGTTCCAGGGCGTTGGAGGGCAGGACCTCGTAGTAGTTGGTGAAGTCGTTGCGGGTCGAGCCGTTGAACGATCCGCCGTTTGAGGTGACGAGGCGGAAGTGTTCGAGCTTCTCAAGTGTCGCCGAACCCTGAAACATAAGGTGCTCGAAGAGGTGTGCGAAGCCTGTCCTACCTTCGGGCTCAGATCGGAACCCAACGTCGTAGTGGCATGTCACGGCTACCGCCGGTGCGGATCTGTCGGGACTTAGAACGACGCGCAGCCCGTTGTCGAGGCGCATACGGTGAATCTCGATCGAGGGCGCAAGCTTGTGGCGGGATCTGTTGGCAGGCATCAGGTGGCTGAGAATACCCGGACTTGCGCAGCCCTAGTTTTCGCCTTGCTTTCCGCCGCTGATGTCTGGCGGATCCGCGGGGGTAGAGCGCTTGGCGACCCTCCGGCGAGTCCGGGCAATCTCCTCGGGACTCGGGTCCTTATCGGGGTTGTCAGCGAATATGACCTTGCCGCGCAGAATGCAACCCTTGATCCCAGGGTCGCAGGTCACATCGAGCCGCCGGCAGTGATCGTCTATTAGGTACATGCAAGTGAATGAAGACATCTGCCGCTAAGCATGACCTATCGGCGAGGTCGTGTTTACCGCTGGCCGGAATCAAGCCCTGCGGCCCAAAGGATTCCGCCCTCGATGTGATCGAGGAAGGCTGGTTCCGCATAGCTCTCTTGGGTATGCCCACCGGCGGTATACCAGGACCGCCCAGCGTCGACATTGTGGAGCCAAGCTATCGGGTGGTCTCCCATGGAGCCGCCCGAGTAGGTGCTCTCGTCGAGATTCGCGAGCACATGTACGCCTGCTCGTGGATTCGACGCGAAGTTGTACCACTCGTCTATTCGTTCCCACGTCTCGGGCAGGCCGAGCGTAGACGGGTGTAGCGGGTCCTCGACTCTGACCGTTGCCCTATGAATTCCCGGAGGATGATTGGCAAACCTTGCACCCACGAGTTCTCCATAGAACGGCCAGTCATGTTCGGTGTCTGCAGCCGCATGAATTCCGGCAAAGCCACCGCCGGCGCGCACAAATCGCTCAAGGGCACCTTGTTGTTCATCGTTGAGGAGATCCCCCGAGGTGTTCAAGAAGATCACAGCCGAGATAGCAGAGAGCCTCGCGTCTGTGATCACGGCCGGATCTTCGGTGGCGGTCAGCTCGATCCGGTGCTTGTCGGCGATCATCTTCACGGCCGCGATCCCGGCCGGTATCGAATCGTGGCGAAATCCGGCTGTCTTTGTGAAAAGCAAAAGGCTCGGTGGGGGTGAAGGCGTTCTTGCCACAGGCGATTGTGCATGTGTGGGTTTAGCGCCGTCGCCGGGATTGGCGCATCCGGGCAGGATGAGCAGGAGAGCGGCGAGGCCTAGCGCAACTTTTCGATCTGGCATCTCGCCAAATGCTAGGCGAGATTTGCTGTGCAGTCTTGCGGTCCGTGCTGGCTGCTCATCCGAAATACTTCGGCCGCCTAGGATGTTGATGCCACGTTCATCGCTTTCGACACGTGACAGCACGGGTCTAGCGCCATACCAATTTGGATTCCGAGTGATCGCACCCGCCCTCGTCGCATTTGGCGCCGTCTTCATTGCCGAGATGGCTGACAAGACCCAACTCGCAACCATTGCACTCGCGACGCGTTTCCGGCTGGGGACGGTGCTGGCCGGACTGGCGCTGGGGTCGGTGGCGGTCATGGGTCTCTCCGCAGGGATCGGGGCAGCAGCAGGCGCCGCACTTCCCACTCGCGCAATAGGTATTGGCGCGGGCGTCGCATTCGTTGGCGTTGGTCTTTGGATGGTGGTTTCGGGGGTCCGAGCGCGCCGATCGGTAGGGCAGTTGGCTGGTCAGTCAGAGGGGCAGTTGGCTGGTCAGTCAGAGGGGCAGGTGGCCGGCGATACCGCAGCGCCTGCGGCGGACCTGCCGGGCTCTCCAGAGGACGCAGGTTCAGCCGTCACAGCACGCCGCAAAGGCGCAGGCTCCGCGCTGGTCGTCGCCGGAACCTTCGTAGCGGCCGAGCTGGGGGACAAGACGATGCTCGCCGCACTAACGCTCGCCTCCAAGGGCAATGCAGTCGCAGTTTGGGTTGGCGGAGCGGTGGCACTCTTCGTTGTCGACGCTATTGCAGCAGCACTCGGCGACGTCTTGTCGCGCTACCTCTCGCCGCGGGTCGTCACGCCGATTGCGGGGGGCCTATTCCTCGCCGCGGGGGCGTGGATGCTGTGGGACGCGCTCGGGAGTTGACCGGCTAGTCGAATCGCCGAGAATGTCCTAGCTGCGCGAGCGCGACCCGCCATGATCTACTTCACCGACCGAGGTTCTTGCTCGGTGTCCCGAAGGGAGTGACGAACGTGCCCCTTATTCCGACAATCGTGGCGAATCCGCGCCAGGACCTGCTTGTCACAACGGGCAAGTTCACTGACTCGCAGCAAACGACCTATAGCGGACGGCTCCTTTTCGGGGAGCCTGCGTCGCGCGGAACCATGGTCTCGCGAATGGATTTCTCCGGTCTCATCGCGCTGCCGGATAGCTTCAGTTATAAGGATGACCAGCTGGGCACGGCACTAGTCTCAGCCGACTTCTGGATCCAGAGCATGAGCGAGTACCTATTTGTTCCCTCGACGGAAGCGCGGTTCCTGCCCGATTCGCGCCAACCTGGCACATCGTGGCTCCACCTCGGTCTGGCGGTGGAAGGGTATTCAGGGGCGATTCTGGGTTACCGCGTGGTTGCGACCGTCAATCGCCTGGCAGTCGTCGGCGGATAGGGCGCCTCGACAGAGGTGCTACCCCATGGAGTACGGACCGTTTCGAGGGCCTCCTCGGTGGCGAGTGGTGATGGCTAGGCAGATTGCTCAGGTGGCCCATTCAGCAAGAATTCTCGCCAACTGCGCGCCGCGAACCCGAAGCGTCGGGCCTCTTGCACCTGAGCGTCATCGCAGATGATCAGCGGCCGGTAGTCGGGAAAGAGCCGCGTGAACTCACCAATACCTCGCAAGTCAGTTCCGCCAAAGCGACCAGTCTTTACTTCGATGACCCATGATCCCCAACTACCGTCAATAACGGCGTCGACCTCAAACGGCTCGTTGCGCCAGTACGCGACTTGCTGACCCGCATTCCAGGCCCTCGCCAAGCAGGCATTTTCGACCCACGCGCCAAAGCGTTGAGGATCTGTGGACGCATCAGGCGCGCCACGCGGGTCGACGACTGACGCGAGAGCGTTATTGAGGACCACGAACTTGGGCGGAGCCGCGCGCGTCCGATTTTGCCGGGCCGAGTGTTTCTTGAGAGCGGCTATGAGGTATGCATCTTCGAGAAGCTCGAGATAGTGCGCGATCGTTTCCAGCGCGCCCCGGTCTTGAAGTGCGCCCTGCAGTTTCTGGAGCGAGATGATCGTCGTTGGTGACGCCGCGGCAAGGGAAAAGACTTGGCGCAAGAGGGCGGGGCGCCTGACATCCGAGATTGCCAGCACATCGCGCGTGATTGCAGGCTCGATGATTGCATCTCTGATGTACGCAGCCCAGCGCGCTAGGTCGTCTTTGAATTCCATTGCGCCTGGGTAGGTACCAATGCGTACCGCGAGATTTGCAGCTTCATTCTCTGGCAATTCGAAGGCGCCGGCGATTGCCAGCGGCGACCAGTGCGCAATAGATAGCCGCTCGAAGCGTCCTGCAAGACTCTCTCGCGAACCGCTCCTGAGGCGCAGCGCGGACGAACCGGTCGCCACGACGTGCACCGGAACTTCGCGTCGGCGGATGTCGTCCCATTCGGACTTGAGTTTGGTGGCCCAGTTCTCAATGCTCTGGATTTCGTCGATCAGAACTACATGCCTTCGCCCGCTGGCAGTGTCGCTTCTCGCCCGAGACCAGATGCGTTCCCAGAACCCGGGGATTGTCGCCTCCGGGCCATCAGCAGCCACATATGTCGCGGCCTTGCCAAGTTCGGATGCCAACTCGATCAGCAGCGTCGTCTTGCCGACTTGGCGCGGACCGGTGAGAAGCTGAATGCGGCCGGGTGCAGGCTCGCCAAGACGTTGCCTAAGCGTGGTCAGGCAGGTGTTGAAATCGAGGCGGAAGCCACTCGTTGAACTGGAGTCGAGGTCTTGGTTCATACTCGAATAATTATTCGAGTATTTCTAGATGTCAAGGGAGCAACTCGCTGAAGATCGCTGGATCGGGCTCACCGATGCTCCGAACGCACTGGAGCAGCTCACACACCCGGTAGGCCATTAGCGCACTCGGAGCGCCCAACCTCGCCAAGGTTCGGACCCGCAGCCTCAACCCAGCATGCGATGGGATGAGCGGCGCGGAAGCACCCTCATCAAGGGACTCCCGCCGTCATGTGAGACTCGGGAAGAACTCCTGAAGCCATCCCCATACGGTCAGACCGGCAAAGAGGCAAATGATGACCCCGCAGGCGATGAAGGCGATTTCTTCGCGCCTTGACCATGCCTCAGCCCCGGAACCTACCGCGAATGTGATGGCAACCGTGGCCGCGACAATCAGAGAGAGCACGACAAACGCGATCAGGGTCGGGATCTCGGCCCCTTTTGGTCCGGTCGGATACGAATAGACCATCAAGAGCGCGAATCCGGCGAGCGACATCGCGAAGAGCATCACGCCCGCGCGCGAACCAAGTCGTAACCCACGATTTGCGAGCTGGCCAAGTCCCGCGAGAATTCCGGCCGCGAGCGCGGGCAGGAATCCGAAAAGGATCAAAGCCCCCCATTGTTCCGAGTGGGCACCCGGATGACCTGTGTAGTCCGGCTTCTTCAGCACGACGACGATGCAATATGCGAGTAGTGCCACCGCCTGCACCGCCAGCACGTGCGCTCCTGTTCGTGTCGCCCCAGCTCCGCCTCGGAGGGGCATTTGGGTGGTCGATGCAGACGTCGGGTCCTCATTGATCAAGTCGGCGACGTCACTCATTCACCCAGTGTCACCTCTTTGTTGAATTGCAGTCGTGCCTCGCCGCTCTTGACGCCGACCGGCTGAAATTGAGGGTCGCTATGTCGCCCACGCGATGGCAAGGTACTCGCCTCCTTCCGGAAAGAGCTGCCGGGGCGGTTCCTCTGACCCAGCGGATGCGACATAGACGTTTGACCTGGGGTACTCGCCGCCCACGAAGGCTACCCGCTTGCCATCGCATGACCACGACGGTTCCGACGGCCCTACCTGATCAACGAGCGTCGTCTGGGCGGATGGATCCCCAGGAGCAACCAGACGAAGACTGGGGGAATCGGCAGACCCGTAGACAATGGCAATTCCCGCATCAGCCCGCTGCCCTGTTGCGACCGTGCAAGGGCCGGTGCCAACATCAAGCGTCGGAACAACGAACGCGCCGCAGGCGGCAAGCATCAAGCAGGTGAGTGCGATCGCCGGACCACTTGCCGGAGTCTGGAGGGCATTGATTCCCGAAAACCCGCGTTGCCACTCTTGCCAATGCTGCACAAATCGACTGACCGACATAAGAAGGCAGTCTGAACGATCGCGCCGTCCTCTGCTCGGCTCAAGCACGCTCATCGACGATCCTATGTCCCGTCGGCGCCACTCGTTTGACTGCGATTATCGGCTCGCCAGCGGGCTCGAGCGTCCATGCTGGCGCGGCAACCTATGCCCCGCCTGACCCGTCGTTTGGCTGACCAGGGTGTCATGCTTGTGCTGTGCAGGCTGTAGTCGGGCGGCCGTCCAACTGCAGCAGCTGGCCAAGCGTGGAGACCGGAACCCAGTCGCCGCTTCCTATCTCGGATGCGCGGCAGTCAGACGTAGCCGCGCTGCTCGCCCTCCCCAACCGCATGCCGAACTGCGGACCTGGAAGATCGACGTGTGTAATTACTGGTTCAATCTCGCGGCCAGTGGGACTTACTGCGCTCAGACAGACGGTTTGGCCCAGATCACCCGTCTTCACACTGATCTGAGTGACCAGTGATCGATAGTGCCAAGGATCACTCTGAATTTGGTACTCGCGGATGAAGTGCGGATCTTCAGTGAATTGGCGATGCTCGCCGTAATAGCGAACCTCACCGATGAGTGCCGCGCGAAGGTCTTGGCTCGTCTCGCTGTCGAGCGTCATCGCAGTTGCCTCACGCTCGATCGCCACCTGCAGTCCCAGGGGAAGCACGACGATCAAGGCGGTGGCAACGCCGCGCTGGAAACGTACGCCGGTCGCGGCTGCCGCTCGCATCGCAAGTAGGACCGGCACAGTTAGCGCGAGCGTCGTGGCACTCAGAACCGCAATGTGCGATCCAATGCGCGATGGCGGATGCGGAACACCATAGAAGCCGGCTAACCGAATAGCTGCTACTAGTGCTCCATCGAACAACGAAAATAGGGCGATAGCCGTCACCCAGGCTCCCAGGCGGGGAACGCGGACCCGTCGGGCTGCCATGCCTACGATCGACAAGAGCAGGTCTGCAATTGCAAGCAGCATCGCACCGGCGACAATCGCCAATAGCGACCAGCACAGCCAGTCCGTCGAAAGGCGCCCGCCGAGTGGCGATTCCAGTGCGCAGCTCCCGGCCGCGAAACCTAAGTAGACGGCCGCGAGCTGAACAGGGAGAAGGAGAGCCGCCACCAACGCGTTGCCGCTTGCCGAGGGCGGCCGCGGAGAAGGCAAAGTGAAGTCGAAGCGAACGGTTCGGGAAACCGCAGGGCGATCTCCGCCGAACTCAGCAGCGAAGGCCGTCTCGCGCGCGAGACGGAGGCGCTGACGGTCCTGAAGGACGACAGCCAAGAGAAGCGTCAGCGACAGGGCGAAGTAGGCGGTCGCGAGAACTCCCAGAACAACTGTCAGGGTCACCGCTGAGCCCAAGGTCTCACCTTCCGGCTTGAAGTGGAAAAGAGGTCACTCCCTAGGTCGGCAACCGAGAGTCGATACGTAAGGACAGACGACGGCTCACCGCTTCGCCATCTGACTCTCGATCCGAGTCGCGACTACCAGACCTGCCCGTGAGCATTGTCTACTATGTCTCGCGACATCTGTCTCCGATGTCTCGCGACATCACAGGTGTGCCCCCGGCAGGATTCGAACCTGCGCACCCGGCTCCGGAGGCCGGTGCTCTATCCCCTGAGCTACGAGGGCTTGAGTGGGCGATCGGTACTTGCGGGAATCCCCAACGATCGCCTTCTTCGCTAGTGCCACCATCGTACTCGGCGCTTCCTTGGGGCCGATAGCTGGCCCCCGCGTGATCGCCGAGTCAGACGGGCGTGTCGGTCCGAATTCCCGAGGCGAGTACGGGACCGTGCATATGATCGAGATGCGCCACTCCTATCGCCGGACTGTCGTACGAGAGTGGCTCATCCCGGAAGGATCTCAGCGTGGCTGCGCGAAGGTCACGGACATCTACCTATAACTTTGGGGCCTCTCGGCGAGAGAGCCATGATGCTTCGCCTTTCTATCAGCGATTCACGACGCCTGATATCGCGGCGGACGCGAGGGTAAATCCGCCGAGCGCAGTCGATCGCCTCATTTGCGCAGACGCGTCGGCGATGACCGATGTTGCTGACAACTCGGTAGCTCTTGTAGTGACCTCCCCTCCCTACTTTGCCGGGAAGGAGTACGAGGAGGCGCTGGGGCGGGGGGACACTCCTGCCACCTACCTGGAATATCTGGAGATGCTCGAGTCAGTCTTCGCCGAGTGCAGCCGAGTCCTCGAGCCGGGCGGGCGGATCGCCGTCAATGTGGCCAATCTCGGCCGAAAGCCGTACCGCTCGCTCTCAGCCGACGTCACGGCGATTCTCCAGGACAGGCTCAAGTTGCTGCTTCGAGGCGAGGTGGTCTGGGTCAAGGCGCGCGGCTCGACCGGATCCTGTGCATGGGGAACCTTCCAGCGCCCTACGAACCCCGTCCTGCGTGACCTAACTGAGCGCGTGATCATTGCCGGGAAGGGGCGCTTTGACCGGGCTGTCAGCGCAAAGGAGCGCCACGAAAGACACATGCCGTGCGACTCATCGCTGAGTCGCGATGAATTCATGGAGGCAACAACTGACTTATGGGAGATTCCCCCCGAGAGCGCAACTCGGGTGGGTCATCCGGCGCCGTTCCCGGTTGGTTTGCCCGTTCGCCTGATCAACCTCTACACCTACTGTGGAGATCTCGTGCTCGACCCATTCGCCGGATCGGGAACGACCGCCATCGCGGCGCTGCGAACCGGCCGTCACTACATTGGCTATGACACCGATGCCGGCTACATCGAGCTTGCTGAGGCTCGGGTGGCCGAGGAGAGGCGTCGCTTGGAGTCAGGCGGGGGTGACGATCACGAAGACCGCCGATTCTTCTTGCCGGCGATACCAGACGATGGCAAAGACCAACCTGACTCCCTAGCCGGCAATGCGGCTGCAATCAGTCAGGGCGCAGGGGCTAAGCAGGTCGCGGGCGAAATGCTTGAAGCTTCCGGATTCAGGAAAATCCAGCGAGACGTCAAGGTAAAGGCGGGGATCGAGGTCGCCTTCAGCGCCGAAGACGCTTCAGGCACCACTTGGCATTTCGAGGTCTGCGGCGGATTCACAAGCGTCCGCCCTGGGCTCCTAAGAGGCGACATATTGTGGAAGGCGCTGGGCACAGCATGTGTCTTGCACCAGGTTGCTCCCGACGTCCCACTCGTGCTGCTCACGACCGGGGTGCCCAAACCGGGCAGCGCAGGGCACAGGGCACTTTTCGAAGTTGTGGGGCCAGGCTCTCCGATCTTCTCTGTCATCGAAATCGACTCGACGTCAGGGCACGAGGCACTGAGCCTGCTGGCCAGAGGTGCTGGTCAGAGGGGGGGCAGAGGAGACGCGAAAGCGGTTCGAAGCTAGGGGCTCCCACAGACCGGCGTCAGGGAGAATAGTCTGTATCAGATTTTCCGTCGGCGTCCCCGGGGGTTGGAGCAATGAGTGAGAGCGAGACGAAGCTCACCGTCGCAGTTGTGGAAGACGATGTCGCGCTCGCTCGCCTGCTGCAGATGGGTCTAGAGACCGAGGGCTACGAAGCAGTGTCCCCCACGACGGCCGGACCGGAGTCGAAGTCGTGGTCGAGACACTGCCGTCGCTTGTACTACTTGACGCGATGCTTCCCGCACTTGACGGCTTTGGTGTGCTGAGAGAAATCAGGACCCGTCCCGAGACGAGCAAGATCCCCGTCGTGTTCGTCTCCGCGAGAAATCACCCTGACGTGATCATGCAGGCCCTAGAGGCCGGCGCGACAGGATTCATCTCAAAGCCGTTTGAGATAAACGATGTCGTGGCCGAAGTGGGCCGGATACTTGGCGAGGTCGATTCCGCGTAGGCCAGCTGGTCTACGCGCTCGCGAGCGTTCCTCCCGGAATCTCCTTGAATGGCACATCCTTATCGACGCGTGGCTCGCGCGGCAGGCCGAGGACACGCTCGCCGATGATGTTTTTCAAGATCTCATCGGTTCCACCGGCGATCTTCATGCCCGGGTAGGAGAGGAGCAGCTGAACCCATCGGCCATGTTCCGGAGCATCGGATCCCGCGCACATGCCGCCCGCGCCCGACAGCCTTTCGGCTAGGTCCGCAGAGGCTGCCATTGATTTCACCAAGATCAGCTTTCCGATTGAGCCTTCCGGCCCGGGCACCTTGCCTTGGGAAATCGAGGTGAGCGTTCTAAAGCTCGTGTATTTCATGATGTTCGCGAGTGTCTGAAGCTTCATGAGCTCCTGGCGAACCTCGGGATCTTCGCTGCCGCGCGTGCCGGTAGCAGTTGAATTGCGCGCCAAGTCGAAGAGGGCGCGCATGCCGCCGCTTCCGCCGCTGCCGCTACCGATAGCGACCCGCTCGTTCATGAGGGTCGTCATGGCGATGCGCCAGCCGTCGTTGATATCTCCGATCACATTCCAAGCGGGAATCCGGACATCCTCAAAGAAGACCTCGTTGAAGTTGGCCCCGCCGGTCATCTGCTTCAGTGGCCTGACCGTGATTCCCTCAGACTCCATATCGACGATGAAGTAGGTCATGCCCTTGTGCTTCGGCGCATCGGGATCGGTGCGCGTGGTGAGCATTCCCCACTTTGAGTAGTGAGCACCCGACGTCCACACCTTCTGGCCGTTGACTATGAATTCGTCTCCATCACGCAGTGCCCTGGTCGTGATGCCGGCCGCGTCTGACCCGGCGGCGGGCTCCGAGAAGAGCTGGCACCAAATCTCCTCGCCTCGCAGCAAGGGCCTGAGCCACTTCTCCTTCTGCTCTGGCGTGCCGTGCGTAATTACTGTTGGGCCGCCCATGCCCTGGCCGATCGTGAAGACGCCTTCTGGCGCATGGAACTTCCCGACCTCCTGATTCCAGATCACTTGCTGGATTGGGGTTGCACTCCGTCCGCCGTACTCCTCGGGCCAGCGAATACACGCCCATCCGGCGTCGGCCTTCTTGGCCTGCCACGCTTGAGCTTCCTTTATGAACGCTTCCTCATCGCGCTCCTCAAACAGCTCGGCCGTCTGGTCGCCCTCTTCTGAACGTGGCTCGGCGTTGTCACTCAGCCACTTGTTGCACTCCGCTCTGAACGCAGCTTCTTCTGGGGTGTCCTCAAAATCCATGGGCCCTCCCGGCCTCGTTCTCGGCGCCAGCTGCGCCTGCCACTACGTCTTCAATTCTGTGTGGATGTGCGATCGGACTCGAATCCTTGCGCACAGCCTCAATGGTGCCACGTCAGGGTCGCTCGCGTCGCACCGAGAGCATGCCCGCGACGGGGTCGCGCGGTCGAATCTGACGTGCCATTTGGCGGTTGCTCTGAGATGATTCGGGACTCGGCAACTCCACGAATATCCAGGACCTCAATTGCTCAAGACTCGAGATTCGATTTCTGCCGCCCTGCTCACTGCGACCAAGCGCCTCGCAGATGCGGGCGAATTGAACCTTGCTTTTCCGCCTGAGATCGCAGAGGTCGAGCGCCCGCGCATTCAGGAACATGGTGATTGGTCGAGCAATCTTGCGCTCACGCTTGCCAAGCAGGCGAAGCGGTCGCCACGAGAGATTGCCGAGCTGATAGCGGGCGCGATTGAGGTGCCGGGGGGCATCAGAGAGGTAGCTGTCGAGGGCGCCGGATTCGTGAACTTCCATCTTGATCCAGAAGCCTGGGGAGAAGTCGTTCGCGAAGTGGTCGAATCGGGTTCGGACTTCGGATCGTGCAGTATCGGCGCGGGCACCGTGACGAACTTGGAGTTTGTTTCTGCAAATCCGACGGGGCCGATGCATCTCGGGCACGCACGATGGGCTGCCTGGGGCGACGCGCTTGGGAGGCTTCTGAGCAAGTCGGGGTTCACCCTGACCCGTGAGTTCTATATCAACGACGCCGGCAACCAGCTTGAACTGCTGGGCAAGTCATTGGCAGCTCGTTACCTTCACGCGCTAGGTCAAGAAGCCGAGGTTCCTGAGGACGGATACCAGGGCGATTACCTCGTCGATCTTGCCGCGGAGCTTGTGGCCGAGGTCGGTGATTCCTGGGCGGCGATCGACGCGGGCGAGCGTGATGAGAAGTGCGGGGAGTGGGGTTGCGCCCGGCTGACCCGAGAGATCAAAGACCAGCTGGGCCGCCTCGGCGTCGAGTTTGATGTCTGGTTCTCGGAGCGGGCAATGCGCGAGTCGGGCGCGGTCGAACGCGCTCTAGATGACTTGAGGGAACTCGACAAGGTATACGAGGCCGAGGGTGCCACCTGGCTCCGATCCACCGACTTCGGCGATGACAAGGACCGGGTGCTTGTTAAGAGTGACGGCTCATATACATATCTCGCCGGCGACATCGCCTATCACCGGGACAAGTTCGCCCGAGGCTTCGAACTTCTGATCGACCTGTGGGGAGCCGATCATGGAGGGCATGTGCCGAAGCTGCGCGCTGCCATTGAAGCGCTGGGCTATCCGGTCGATTCACTCGAGGTGGTCCTGGGTCAGCTGGTAAGCCTTGAGAGAGGCGGCGAACCGGTACGCATGTCGAAGCGCAGCGGTGACGTCTATACCTATGAGGAACTCGTTGACGAGATCGGCCCTGACGCGGCCAGGTTCCACTTCCTCATGCAAGGTCCGGACTCGGCTCTCAGGCTCGACCTCGATGCAATCGTCGCCCAGTCCATGGAGAACCCGGTCTTTTACGTGCAAATGGCCCACGCTCGGATCTGCTCAATCCAGCGCAAGGCAGCTGAGGCCGGAATTGATCGTGAGGCCATTGACGAGGTTGACCTCGGGCTGCTCGTTGCCAACGAGGAGCTCTCGCTACTCAGAAAGCTGGATGAGTACCCCGACCTCATCGCGGACGCAGCGCAGAGGCGTGCTCCACATCGCCTGACCCAGTGGGCCCGTGAGCTCGCGGGCGCATTCCATAGCTTCTATCAAGAGCACCGGGTAATCGACGGGCCCGGCCAAATGGTTCAGGCCAGGCTTTGGCTGATCGAGGCATGCCGGATCGGATTGGCTGACGCCATGGGGCTCCTCGGCGTGCACGCTCCGGAGCTAATGGAGCGAATCGACGCGGATGATTCGATCGAGGGTGAGTCATGAGCGCACGATTCCCCGAGGGGCTCGCCGAGATTCTTCCAATGACCGCGGCAATTTCGGCCGACGGTCACCTGACGATTGGCGGCTGCGACACGGTCGAACTCGCCCGCGAATTCGGCACGCCGCTTTACGTTTACGACGAGGCCCATCTGCGGGACAGATGCGGGCAATACCGAGATTCCTTTGCTGCTGAGGCCGAGTCGGCGCGGGTCATCTTTGCGGGCAAGTCCTTTTGCACTCTCGCTATGTGCCGTCTTGTGGCCGAGGAGGGCTTGTATCTAGATGTCGCCAGCGGAGGCGAGCTGGCCACCGCACTGGCGGCAGGTTTTCCAGCCGAGCGCATTTACTTTCACGGAAACAACAAGTCGGAGTCCGAGATCTGTGAGGCGCTTGTGGCCGATGTCGGCCGCATTGTCATCGACAGTTTCGAGGAGCTTGCCCGCGTCGCACATCTAGCCCGAGAGCATGGCGTGAGGCCGCGGGTATTGCTTCGGATTACACCTGGCATTGAAGCTCACACGCACGAGTTCATTCGGACCGGCCAGCTCGACTCGAAGTTTGGTTTTGGCGTTGAAGACGGCGTGGCCGCGCGCGCGATCAAGACCGCAGCTGAGGAGCCTGCCGTCGAACTTGTGGGGGTGCATGCCCACATCGGCTCGCAGATTTTTCTGCTGCACTCATATGCCAAGGCGGTAGACGTGATGATTGATTTCCTCGCCGAGACCAAGGCGAATCTTGGTGTAGACCTCGCGGAGCTGAATCTCGGTGGGGGACTTGGCATCGCCTACACGGCCGATGACACTCCCGAGACTATTGCCGGTTACGCATCGACCATTGTTGGCGAAGCCCGACGGCACGCCGCCGAGCGTGGTATTGCAGAGCCGATGGTCGCGGTCGAGCCGGGGCGCTCGATCACGGGAAACGCAGCAGTGACCCTCTACGAGGTGGGGACGATCAAGGAGGTTCCGGGGATCCGGACTTATGTGGCGGTCGATGGCGGCATGAGCGACAACTTGCGTCCGATGCTCTATGGCGCGCAGTACGAAGCGTTGACGGCGAATCGCGCACACGAGGAGAGGACTCGAGAGGTCACGATCGCGGGCAAGCATTGCGAATCGGGCGACGTCTTGATCAAAGATGCGCGCCTCGGGGCAGGTCTGGCCGTCGGTGACATCATCGCGACGCCGGCGACCGGCGCGTACGGATGGGTGATGTCGAACAACTACAACGCTGTGCCGCGCCCAGCAGTCGTCTTTGTTGCGGACGGTCGCGCTCGAGTCGTGGTTCATAGAGAGTCATACGACGATTTGCTGCGTAATCAAGAACCGTGAAGAAGGCTGATCCCGATAGGCTCAAGCAATGACAAAGGGTGAAATGAGCAACACAGATGCCCGCGTGATCCGAGTCGGGCTCCTCGGGTGTGGAATCGTCGGCAGCGCAACCTGCCGCTTGCTCGGCGATCACGCCGAGGAAATCCGCATGCGGACCGGATGCACTGTCGAGATCAGCAGGGTTGCCGTGCGCAATCTCTCGAAGGATCGCGACGTCGATGTACCAGCCGACCGGTTCACCAATGACGCGCACGCGGTTGTCAACGATCCGGAAATCGACGTTGTTATTGAGGTAATTGGAGGGATCGAGCCGGCGCGCACGCTCATCCTTGAGGCAATTGACTCCGACAAGCAGGTGGTCACCGCTAACAAGGAGCTCATCTCTTCACTTGGCGGAGAGCTGATAGCTGCCGCTGAGGCGAGGGGCGTAGACCTCTTGTTCGAAGCGAGCGTCGGTGGCGGGATTCCGATTGTTCGCCCACTCGAGGAATCGCTTGCGGGCGAGAAGGTGCGAAGCGTCATAGGGATACTCAACGGGACTACGAACTATGTTCTGACACGCATGACCGAAGACGGGCTCAGCCTTCACGACGCTGTTGCCGAGGCCCAGGAGCTCGGCTATGCAGAGCGCGACCCGAGCGCGGATGTCGAGGGGTTTGACGCGGCCGCCAAGACGGCGATCCTCGCCTCCATTGCCTTCGATACCAAGGTCACTTCTGGGGATGTGTATCGCGAGGGCATAACTGCGGTCAGCCAGCTAGACATTGCGTTGGCCGACCGACTCGGATACGTGATCAAGCTGCTAGCGATTGCTCGCCTCGACTCGGGCGAGGTCGAGGCGCGCGTTCACCCGGCGATGATCTCGAAGAATCACCCTCTCGCCAGTGTGCGCGAGTCTTTCAACGCGGTCTTCGTAGAAGGCAATTCGGTGGGCGAGATCATGTTCTACGGCAGGGGGGCGGGTGGCGGCCCAACCGCGACAAGCGTCGTCGGCGATGTGGTCGCGGCGGTCCGGCACTTGAGCGAGGGAGGCAAGGCGCATCGCCCGCATCGACTTCTCGAATTGCCGGTCAGGGCCTTCGATGAAATTCGCACGCAGTATTACCTGCTATTTGAGGTAGCCGATCAGCCGGGTGTGCTCGCTCAGATCGCCGCAGCCTTTGGGTCTCACGAGGTCTCCATCGCCGGAGTCTGGCAGGAGGGGCAGGGGGATCAGGCTCAATTGGTGATCATCACCCACCGGGCCAGGGAGCGAGATCTTCAGGAGACCCTTCACGAACTGCGAGGTCTTGATGTAGTGGTCGAAATCAAGTCGGTTCTGCGAGTCGAGTCCGAGGAAACCTAGATGGCCGGGCCAGGCTGGCGGGGCCTGATCGAGGAATACAGGGAGTTCCTACCGGTAAGTGATTCGACCCCCGTTGTGACCCTTCACGAGGGTGGTACTCCACTGGTGCGAGCCGAGTCGCTCTCGGCGCGCCTAGGCCTAGATGTTTGGCTCAAGATCGAGGGGCAGAACCCGACCGGATCCTTCAAGGATCGCGGCATGACAATGGCTATCACGAAAGCTCTTGAGGAGGGCTCAAAGGCCGTCATCTGCGCAAGCACGGGAAACACTTCGGCAGCCGCGGCAGCATATGCGGGGCGTGCGCAGATGACATGTGCTGTGCTGATTCCAGAAGGCAACATCGCACTCGGCAAGTTGGCCCAGGCTCTGATGCACGGGGCGAGAGTGCTCGCCATAAGGGGGAATTTTGACCGCGCGCTTGGCTTTGCTCGGGAGATTGCAGACAGGTATCCGGTCACCCTGGTGAATTCTCTCAACCCGTATCGGATCGAGGGGCAGAAGACCGGCGCCTTTGAGATTTGCGATGTACTCGGGCGGGCCCCCGACTATCACTTCATTCCGGTAGGCAATGCAGGCAACATCACCGCCTACTGGAAGGGGTATCGCGAGTATCAAGATGCGGGCAAGATCTCGGCCTTGCCGGCCATGATGGGTTTTCAGGCCGCTGGCGCGGCACCGATTGTCCTTGGTGAGCCAGTTGACAACCCCGAGACAGTGGCTACTGCGATTCGTATCGGTAATCCTGCATCGTGGCGCTCGGCTGAAGCCGCAGCCAGCGAGTCTTCAGGGGGGATCTGGGCGGTCACAGACGACGAGATTCTTTCGGCATATCGAATGGTCGCCGCGGAGGAGGGAGTGTTTTGCGAGCCCGCCTCAGCTGCCTCTATCGCCGGGTTGTCGCAGCGCCACGAGGCGGGCCGGCTCGCATCTGGCGCGACTGCGGTATGCGTGCTGACGGGGGCAGGTCTGAAGGATCCCGATCGGGCTATTGCAGAGTCCGGTCGGCCAATCAGCCTTCCCGCAGAAATTGATGCCATCGTCGCTGAACTCGGTCTAGAGGCCTGAGGGGTACTCACCAGTTCAACTCGGCTCACGCGACCGGTGTCCGCATACTTCGTTTCAGGAGCGGGCGAAGGTCGCCTAGACTCCGATGATCGTTTGGCGATCATGGAGCGGCAGTTGAAGTACCTGTGCCTCATTCCCGATGGAGTGGCAGATCAACCGTGTGATGCGCTGGGTGGGCGCACGCCGCTCGAGGCAGCTGAAATCCCAACTATTCGCAGATGGGCAGGGGCCGGACTGACGGGGCGCGCTCGCAACGTTCCGAGTGGCTTTCCGCCCGGTAGCGACGTGGCCATCATGTCGATACTTGGTCTTGATCCCGCCTTGTACTTCACCGGGCGCGCTCCGCTTGAGGCAGCAGCGATGGGGATCGAGCTGGCCGAGAATCAAGTTGCCTATCGCTGCAATCTGGTGACCGTCGAAGACGGAGTCATGAAAGATTTTTCGGCCGGACACATTACGACCGAAAGCGCACGTCCGCTCATCGGCGCTATTGACGATGTGCTGGGTGGCGGTGAGATCTCTTTCGTCCCGGGCGTCGGATATCGCCATATTTGCATTGTTCCTGAGGAGCTCGGCGAAGCTGAGTGCGTCCCCCCCCACGACCTCACCGACAAGGCGATCGTGCTGCCTTCGGGTCCGGCCTCAGCCAAGCTGATCGAGCTTATGGACGCCTCCAAAGACGTACTGGCCGAGGCCGATCCGTCTGGCAAGGCCACTCAGATTTGGCTATGGGGGCAGGGGAAGCAGCCATCGACGCCGACCTTTGAAGATCGTTACGGAATGACCGGCGCAATCATTACGGCGGTCGATCTGGTGAGAGGTCTTGGTGTCCTTGCCCATCTTGAGGTGATCGATGTACCGGGCGCGACCGGGTACTACGACACCGACTATTCCGCCAAGGCCGAACATGCGCTTGAGGCGCTGGACCGGTTTGACTTCTGCTTGGTGCACGTAGAGGCGACCGACGAAGCTGGTCACGAAGGAAGACTCGATCTCAAGCTCGAGGCTTTGGAGAACTTCGACTCCAAGATTTGCGCTCGCTTAAATGAGGCATTGGACGGGGAGGAGTACCGGGTACTTCTGCTTCCTGATCATCCGACTCCCGTTGCCACAAAGACCCACACTGACGACCCGGTGCCATATTTGATCTACGACTCAACCGCTGACGGCCCCGGCGGGGATTTCACGGAAGTCGGGACGGCCGGCTCCGATCCAATTGCGGGGCACGAACTCCTCAGCAACCTGTTTACCAACGGATAGATCGAGGAACTCCGTGGCGCGCCGGCTTCTGGTTCTGATTGACGGTGAGCACTACTTGCCGGTGATTGAAGCGGCCCTAAGTGATCTGAGGTCCCGAGGTGATGAGGTCGTTGGCCTTGCCTTGTTAGGGGGTGTTGAGAAGCTTCCGGCGGGAGGGCTGGACTCCGGCACAATGAGTGCTCCACTGGTATCAGGCACGTCACCGGCCGACGCCCTCACGAAGGCAATTGCCCAGTTCAAGCCCGACGCAGTGTTTGACCTTTCCGATCAGCCAGTTCTTGATCCACGGTTGCGCATGGAGCTTGCCGGGCGCAGCCTGGCAATGGGGATTCCCTATGAAGGAACCGACTTCTCCTTTACTCCGCTTCGGCGCGACGAGATTTCGACTCGGCCATCGATCGCGGTGATCGGTACCGGCAAGCGCACCGGCAAGACCTCGATCTGCGGGGCAATTGCCAGAAGTCTTGCGGCTCGGGGCTTTAGGCCGCTGATCGTTGCCATGGGCCGCGGCGGACCAGTTGAGCCCGAGGTAATTCGTCCGCACCGCGACGGACCGCTCACGCCCGAATCGCTGATCGATCTAGCCGATGACGGTCGGCACGCAGCAAGCGATCACATCGAAGATGCGGTGCTTGCCGGGGTCACGACAATTGGAACCAGGCGTTGCGGCGGCGGGCTCGCAGGAGCACCAGGACCTTCAACTTTTTCGGCCGGTGTCGAGGTAGCTGGTGTCGAAGCCGATGCCGAAGGTCACGACATCTTCCTTTTCGAGGGGAGCGGATCTGCGATCCCGCCCGTCAAATCCGACGTCACGGTGCTCGTTGTCCCTGCGTCGATTCGGAGCGAGGAACTCGCGGGGTACATGGGGCCGTTTCGGGTTCTGCTGGCCGACTACGTCATTATCGTCGAGCCGGGTGATACCGACGCCAGAGCCGGTGATGCAGAAGCACTGGTATCGCAGGTCAATTCCTCAGCCGAGGTCCACTATGTGACTCTGGAGCCCTTTCCTACGGGGGATGTGCGAGGAAAGAAAGTGGCAATTGCAACCACGGCGCCACTCGGCGCCATTGAGAGTGTCGAGTCTCATCTGAGACTGTCATATGGCGCAGATATTGTTGCCTCAACGACCTCGCTTTCCGACAGAGCTCAGCTCGCCGTTGAACTTCCTGCTCTGATAGCAAACGCCGACGTGGTTGCCACAGAGGTGAAGGCTGCAGGAATCGATGTTGTGGCGCGGGCCGCACGAGATGCCGGCGCCGAAATTGTGTTCATTGACAATCAGCCTCGGCTGAAAAATAGCAAACTCACTTTCGCCGACCTCGCTGGGCGCTTGGGAGAATTGGCGATCGAAAGGTTCGAGAAGCGAATGCACCCGATTCAGCGGCAGAGTGAGCGATGACGCGCCGAGCACCAATCCTGGTCAGTTCGGATAACCACGAACTCCCATATTCCAAGGGAGTGATGGCCGCAGAGATCACGGCGACCGGGCTGTCACCTAGCCGTGCATATGAGGTGGCGGAGGCGATCGAGGAGCATTTGATCGCCACAGAGAGGCGTCAGCTCACAGCGGACGCGCTCGCTGAACTGGCTACAGGTGTTATCGAGAGCGAGGTCGGCGAGCGCTATGCGCGCAACTTCACCCGCTGGCGCGCCCTCGGAGCCATCGACCGCCCGCTCGTCATCTTGATCGGCGGCACCACTGGAGTCGGGAAGTCGACGATTGCCACGCAGATTGCGTCGCGCCTTGGAATCACCCGAGTGATACCGACCGATGCAATAAGAGAGGTCATGAGAGGCATGTTCACGACTGAACTCATGCCGTCCTTGCACACGTCGAGCTTCGAAGCAGAGCGCCTAGTCGTGCAGCCACTGCCGAAATCCGCTGACAAGGTGATCATTGGGTATCGAGAGCAGGCTCGCGCCGTCTGTGTCGGAGTTGATTCATTGATTTCCAGGGCCATCAACGAGGGCACCGACCTGATCATTGAAGGCGCGCACGCTTGCCCGGGTTATTTCAAGGAACCGTCGCCTCAAGAAGCAGTCTTTGTTCCGATCGTCATTTCGATCGGTGACGAGACGCTTCACCGTAGCCATTTCGCGTTTCGCTCAAGGGAGGCTAGAGATCGCCCGCAGGGTCGCTACCTGAAGTACTTCGCAAACATCCGGCGGATCCAGAAGTACATTCGGAAGTCCGCCTCTTCCAACGGCGTTCCCATTGTGGAGAGTTTCGAGCTCGATAGGACCGTCAGCGAGTGCATTGACCTGGTACTTGATCGCGTCGCCCAGGCCGTCGGTGAAGGGAATCTTGAATCAACTCGTCGCGTCGCGCCGAATTCAGGCTAAGATAAGGGCGATCCCCAAACCCCTTTCGGGCCAGACCTATGTCTGGGGGCATCAATTCCAATCCCAATTGCCGGCCCAATGAGGCGACCCCGGCGTGGTGGGAGCTCGAGATCAACATCTGGGCAGCCGGGTATTTCACGCACAAGCATTTCGCAAGTTGCGCTCCCGTACTCCGTGCCTCGTTACTCAAAGAGGAAGCGGAGATTGCGGTGGCCGCCGAGTTCGCGATGACTGCATGAGACAAGCCGACTTAGCCGGGTCAACAAATCGGTCTGCCACTGGCGACGCGATTGAGCAGGAGATTGAACGTGACCGACAAAGCGGTTGAAACTTCCGAGGCAGAGACTGACCACGACGCTGGTACCGGTCTTGCCAAGGAAATCGGCAGAGCGTCCGATGGCACAGATTCAACAGATCCGACTAACGGTTCTGGGACTCGGCGCACCAAGCCAGTCCGTCGGACAGCCGCCAAGGCGTCCAAGGCTGATGCCGACGGAGAAGACGGAGCTGATGACACCTCGCCGAGGTCCGACGACGGTGACGCGCTCGATGGCGAGGGCGCTCGAAGCACGCGTTCGACTGCGTCAAGAGGAACCGCAAAGGCATCTGAGAGCCGGGGCGAAGCCCGCGGCGAGGGCAGGGCCGACCAAGGTGCTCAGCGCCAGCGCAGCGGCGGCAGGCAGCAGCAGCAGCAGTTCGCCCGGCAACGAGGAAATCGGCCTCGAACGGGTGGGCGTCCACGAAGCGGTGGGGACCAAGCGGAAGAACCGCGCGGCGAGCCTCGTCCGGTAAAGGGCACTCTGGACATCCTCCCGGAGGGCTACGGCTTTCTTCGGGCCTCTGGATATCTGCCCGGTGACGACGACGTATATGTGAGCCTCAGCCAGATTAGGCGTTTCCAACTGCGGCGCGGCGACTACATCGAGGGATCAGTTCGGCCGCCGAAGGACAGCGAGAAATACCCCGCGCTGCTGAGAATCGACACCATCAACGGCCTCGATCCCGAGCAGAGTCGCGAGCGTCCTCGTTTCGACGAGCTGACGCCGCTCTTCCCCGACTCACGGCTTCGCCTGGAACTTGAAGGTGACGGCGACATCACCCAGCGAATAATCGACTTGATCTCGCCAATAGGCAAGGGCCAGCGCGGTTTGATCGTGTCCCCCCCGAAGGCCGGGAAGACGACGATCATGAAGCAGATCGCCCAGTCAATTGCTGTCAACAACCCAGAAGTCCACCTGATGGTTCTGCTGGTAGATGAGCGGCCCGAAGAGGTTACCGACATGGCGCGTTCGGTCAAGGGTGAGGTGATCTCATCGACCTTTGACAGGCCGGCCGAGGAGCACACGCAGGTGGCCGAGCTCGCAATTGAGCGGGCAAAGCGCCTTGTTGAGCAGGGCAAAGACGTGGTGATCATCCTCGATGGCATTACCCGCCTTGCAAGGGCTTACAACCTCTCGGCTCCGGCGTCCGGCAGGATTCTTTCCGGTGGCGTCGACTCGACAGCGCTTTACCCTCCGAAGAGATTCTTTGGCGCGGCCCGCAATATCGAAGAGGGCGGATCACTCACCATCTTGGCCACCGCCCTCGTAGAGACAGGCTCCAAGATGGACGAGGTGATATTCGAGGAGTTCAAGGGCACCGGCAACATGGAACTGCGCCTCGATCGGAAACTTGCTGACAAGCGAGTGTTTCCAGCGCTCGACGTATCCGGATCAGGTACTCGCCATGAAGAGCTTCTCTTCGATAGGAACCAGCTCGCTCAGGTATGGAAACTGCGCCGAGTGCTGAGCGCTCTCGAAGGGGGCGCGGGCCTCGAGTTGCTGAGCGACA
Source organism: Acidobacteriota bacterium (assembly GCA_003577105.1). Lineage (GTDB taxonomy): Bacteria > Actinomycetota > Acidimicrobiia > ATN3 > ATN3 > ATN3. Next base: position 26,035 of record QEUQ01000017.1, read on the forward strand.
AAATGAAGGACACCAAGTCAAACGATGAGTTTCTTGCTGAGATCGCCAAGACTCCGATGCCAGGCACCTAGCAAGCGATCCATGTGAATCAGACTCAAGTGAATTCAACCTGCTTTGACTGGCCCCGCCGAGAGATCCACTCGGTGGGCTGGTGTATTCTTGAGAGCCAATCCGCAGATTCACGCCGTAGCACTTACGAGACGTTCCCTTCCGTCTAATGACGGAAGACATCTGAAAGGTCCTGATTTTCCGATGAAATCCGGAATTCATCCCGAATATGTGGTGGCCCAGGTCCACTGCTCATGCGGTAACGAATTCGTTACCAGAGCGACTGTTCCCGAGCTGAGGGTAGAGCTGTGCTCGCAGTGCCACCCGTTTTACACGGGCAAGCAGAAGCTCGTTGACACGGGTGGTCGAGTAGATCGCTTCCAGAGGCGCCAAGCAAAGACTGCAAAGCTCAACAAGAAGGCATCCGCGCCGCAATAGCTGAACTGGTCTCAGCGCGCGATGCCACAGGAGTTCAACGTCGGCGGCCAGGCGGTCATTGAAGGCGTAATGATGCGCGGTCGTGAATCGTGGTCGGTAGCGGTTCGCACTCCGCAAGGCGAGATCGAAGTGCGACGAGAGCCATACAAGGCATTTGGCGAGAAGCACCCCTGGGCACGGCTGCCACTGGTGCGCGGCAGCGTGGCGCTCGTCGAGTCGATGGCGATTGGCACGAAAGCCCTGTTCTGGGCGGCTAACAAGAGCGCCGTTGAACCAGACGGTTCCGAGGCCGAAATACCGAAGTCCGCGATCGCTATCTCAATGGCCCTCGGCGTCCTCCTGTTCCTGGTGCTCTTCATGATGGGCCCGGCGGCCATCACGCGATATGTCGTGGACCGCTTCGTATCCGATCCGACTCTCGCCAATTTGGCCGAGGGGTTGATCAGGATCGCAATGCTCATCGGCTACATGTGGGGCCTCTCGCTCATGTCAGATGTGCGGCGGATGTTTCAGTATCACGGTGCAGAGCACAAGACCATCGCCGCTTATGAGTACGGCGATCGCCTCGCGCCCGAGGCGGTGGAGCGCTACTCGACTCGCCACGTCCGTTGCGGTACCAACTTCCTCTTCATCGTTATGGTCTTGGCGGTTCTCACATACTCGTTTCTGGGTAGACCGCCGCTGCTCTGGCGAATGGCCTCTCGCATCGTGCTAATACCGGTGGTGGCGGGCGTGGCATACGAAGTGATTCGCCTGGCCGCGCGCCATGTCCGATCCCGTGTGGTTCGGGTGCTAATGGCTCCTGGCCTAGCTTTGCAGGCAATCACCACGCGCCAGCCCGATCGCGAACAGCTTGAAGTGGCGATCGCCTCTCTTGAAGCGGTTCTATCCGAGCAGGAGTCCCGGGAGGCCGTCGAACGGCCAATACTTCCCGAGGCAGTGGCGATACCTGCCTAGCAAGGTGCTGATTACTCGCGCCCGCCGGGCGCCCCTCATTTCAAATCACCCCTGGTTGTATCCACCCCAACCGCCAGCTGAAAGAAGCAAGAGACAAGAGTGCTAGACCGTCTGCGATTGATAGAGAAGCGCTACCGCGAGCTCGAGGAGAGACTCGCGGATCCCGAGGTGCTTGCTCGCCAAAGCGAGTACCGAGAGGTCGCGCGCACGCATGCAGAAATCGCTCCGATCGTTGAAGCCACTCGGCGCTACGAGGCAGCGGTGAAAGATGCAGCTACAGCTCGCGAGCTGCTGGGCCATGAAGATGACGAGTCGCTTCGGGAATACCTCCAGGCAGAGGCGGAGGAGAAAGAGGCTGCGGCTGAGGCCATCGAGCAAGAGCTTCACATCCTCTTGCTTCCAAAGGACCCCGACGCAAATCGCAATGTGATCGTGGAGATAAGGGGTGCGGCAGGAGGCGACGAGGCCAAGCTCTTCGCCGGTGACCTGTTCCGCATGTATCAGCGGTTCGCGGAGTCGAGGGCATGGAAGACCGAGGTGCTCGCATCGAGTCCTACGGGCCTTGGCGGGTTCAACGACATCACCTTTGAGGTGAAGGGGGATGGGGCCTTCGGGTGCATGAAGCACGAAGGCGGGACTCACAGGGTTCAGCGGATTCCCTCGACGGAGTCCGGAGGGCGCATCCACACTTCGACTGCGACGGTTGCGGTTCTGCCTGAGGCCGAGGAAGTCGACGTCGAAATCGACCCCAAAGATGTGCGTGTCGACGTGTTTCGTTCCTCTGGCCCCGGTGGGCAGTCAGTTAACACAACAGACTCGGCCGTGAGACTCACTTATCTCCCGACCGGCACGGTCGTCAGTTGTCAAGATGAGAAAAGCCAGCTTCAAAACAAGGAGAAGGCCATGCGAATCCTTCGGTCACGCTTGCTGGCCGAGGAGCGTGAACGAGCTGCTTCGAGCGAGGCCGCGACCAGAAGAAGCCAGATCGGCACGGGCGATCGTTCAGAGAAGGTGCGCACATACAACTTCCCGCAAAACCGAGTGACCGATCATCGCCTGCAAATGAGCGTCCACAACATCGAAGCAGTAATGAACGGCGACCTTGACAGTTTTGTGAACGCATTGGTTGAGCGCGAGCAGGCCCAGTTGATTGAAGCCGAGGCAGACGCGGCAGCGGATTCGGCGCCATGACAGTGACGGCGAGCCCCACTTCAGTTCGGCAAGGCATTGCGGCTGCGGCCGATCTCCTCGACAAGGCCGGGATTGCCACTGCACACAACGATGCCGAGCTCATCATCGGGAGTGTCCTCGGCGTTGGGCGGACCCATCTCTACCTCGGCGGCTCAACGACTCTCGAGGATCGCCATAGAAGTCAGATCGATGAGCTCGTTAGCAGGAGGGCTCGGCGAGAACCGCTTCAGCACATCTTGGGAAGCGTGACATTTCGACGGGTTGAGATCGCCATCGACGGCCGGGCGATGGTCCCGCGACCCGAGACCGAATTGCTTGCAGGCGCGGTGATCGATCATCTAGATCTGGAAAGAGCCCAGGGCACTCGCGAACCGTTGGCGGTTGATTTGTGCACCGGTTCGGGCGCCATTGCGGCCGCAATCGCAGATGAAGTCAGAGGTGTCCGTCTGTGGGCGGCGGACATCTCGGCAGATGCGTTGGACCTAGCTCGCCAGAACTTCGAATCATTGCCAGAGGGAAGAAGGCCGCAGCTCTGCCACGGTGACCTCTTCGCTCCGCTGCCCCGTGCTCTAGCGGGGCGCGTCGATGTGATAGTCGCGAACCCTCCCTACGTTTCAAGCAGCGACATTGCGGGCCTTGACCCGGAAGTTCGCGATCACGATCCCCTTGTCGCTCTGGACGGTGGGGCAGATGGGCTCGGGTTGATTCGCAGAATCGTCGGCGAAGCGGCCGACTGGCTTAGGCCGGAGGGGCTCCTTGCTATGGAGATCGGAGAATCGCAGTGGCCGATAGTCGCCGGCCTCGCAGTCGATGCCGGTCTTCTCGTGCGGCCGCCGGGTTTGGACTACCTAGGAGTTGAGCGGTTCTTGCTCGCTAGCCGTCTCACCGGTGATTGCGGAGCGCGGCTTGGAACGCATCGCGACCGAACCGAGATCGAGAAATGAGCCGCGTCCTATTTGCGGGTCCGCCGGTCGACCTAGAGGTTCTAGAAGACGCGGCTGAGGTGCTGCTTGCAGGTGGTGTTGTCGGCCTGCCCACCGACACCGTTTACGGAATTGGCGCCTGCGCGAGTCACGCGGGCGCCGTCGAGAAGTTGTTTGCCCTCAAACAGAGATCTAGGGATCTCGCTTTGCCGGTGCTTATCGATTCGCCGGAGTCCGCGCGCAAGCTCGCACGCTTCACTCCCGCATCAGAGAGGCTTGCGTCACGCCATTGGCCCGGTCCGCTTACTATCGTTCTCGACCGGCGAGCGGAGTTCACGGCTGATCTTGGGGGAGACCCAAACAGCATCGGCTTGCGTATACCTGATGCAGAGATTGTCAGAAGCCTCGCTCGGCGGTGCGGGCCACTGGCGGTGACAAGCGCAAACCTGAGCGGTGAACCTGAGGCCGATTCCGACTCGGTCGCTCGGCAAACGCTTGGGGATGACGTAGATATCTACCTCTCGGGGTCATCAGAATCGGCCGGTCGTCCATCAACGGTCGTCGATGCGCGCAACGGACTCGAGATTCTCCGGACGGGCTCGCTCGATCTCAGCGAAGACGAAATTGGGAATAGTTAGATGCATCCGGACAACGACAACTTCATTGCACGCGAAGCGCCCGGACCGGCACCCAAAGGTGGATTCGCAGTCGTAATTGTCGCCGCGGTCATCGTGGTCGTACTCATCGCGGCGGCCTTAGCGGCCTCGAAACTGGCAGCCTCTCCGTCTCGAAGAGCAGTAGACGATCCTCCACCGACGACAATCTCTGAACCGACCCTTGATCCGCAGCCAACTACGCTGGGATCGGGTTTCGAGTCGACGATCGCGATCACAATCGTCGACAGCCTCAAGGTCTTCGAGTCACCCGATGAATCTTCAGCTGTAAAGGTGGAACTCCCCAGACAAAACGAGCACGGTGTCGATCAGGTCTTTCTCGTAAAGGAATCACGTGATGCCTGGCTTAGGGTGCTGCTGCCGATCCGCCCAAACGGCACAACGGGCTGGGTGCGAATCAGAGATCTCAAGATCACCGGCACCAACTACCGCCTAAGGGTTCACGTGGGCGAGAAGAAGATCGAACTGCTCGAGAGAGGGAAGCTGGTTACGCAGTTCCCGACAGCGATTGGCAAGCAGAACACGCCGACTCCGGGCGGGGAGTACTACCTCAAGGAGCTCCTCAAGCCAAAGAAGCAAAATGGTCCATACGGTTCATATGCCTATGGTTTGAGCGGATTTTCGAACGTGCTTGAGTCATTCAATGGCGGTGCGGGAGTGATTGGGATCCACGGCACCAATGACCCTTCTTCGATTGGCAAGGAGGTCTCGGCGGGATGCATCCGCATGAAGAATGAGGACATCGAGCAGCTCGTCGGAATTCTGCCCCTCGGAACTCCCGTTGAGATTCTGGCGGACTGAGATGCGCGCGCGCTCGGTTTGCGTCGGGACCGATGGGTCAGCGTGAAAAAGCACGGTTCCAGGCCGGTTCCCCCTCTTGCTGCCAAAGCCGCCGAGCGAGATGACGCCGCTCTGGTGGAGATCTACTCCGACATTCGTCCTCGTATCGAGAGAATCGCGGCCTTCAATCTCGGAAGTGAGGTGGAGGCTACCGAGCTTGCCGGTGATGTGCTGCCGCGGGTTCTTGCAGCGATGCCGAGCTTCACTCGCGCTGCGCCCTCAGTTGCCGCCTACGCTATGGCGGTGGCATGGCCGATCATCCGGAAGGTGAACAGGGCGGCGTTGCCATCGGGCGAGTACCAACTTCCGGCCCATTACCTCGACGAGGCTGAGAGCAGGGTCATTGAGACAGCCACTTCTGGTGACCCCGTGCTGACCTCAATGCGCCAGCTCCCGCCCCTTTGGCAAGAGCTGCTTCAACTCAGGCTCCTGGGGGGTCTGAGCATCGAAGAGACCGCCTATGTGCTCCAGCGCAAGCCTGACCCGCTCCGTCAGCTTCAGTTGCGGGCGCTCGGCGCGCTCTCCGAATGGATCGATCAGCTCGACGCAGGGAGGGGAACTCCCGATGGCGCCGGAGATGGCACATGAAGAGGGATGCGGGCGGCAAGCGAACGAGGGGGGAGCCTGACGTAGTAGTCGATGCAGCCATAGACGCTCTCTCAGCCGGCAATCCGGTGCCACCCGCGGCCACAGGGGAGGAGACTGCCTTGCACCTGTGGGCGGCGGAGATGTTGATTCACCGGGCTGGGCACTACGCGCCAGTCGATGACCCGGTCGAGCGCGATCGCGTGATCCGCGAGGCCAAGAGCATGTGGGGAGCCAAGTACCGCAGGCCCGGTCGATTCAAGGTTCTAAAGGGAGTGGCAGTCGCGCTTCTCGGGATCTCGATTGTCAGCTCGGTGATCTTTGTGCGTGCGCAGTCTTCTCTCCCGGGAGACCGGCTTTGGAAAGTCAAGCGATGGACCGAAGGGGCCAAGCAGTGGGCCGCGACCGGCGATATAGCCGAGGCAGAGCAAGCTCTCGCCATTACCAGAGAGCGCCTGCGCGAAGCTGAAATCCTCATAGATTCCGATCGCAGGCAGACGGCCAGAGCGGTCGTGTTCGAGTTCTATCGCGAGTTCGAAGATGTTCGCTTCCGCCTCAGGGATCTTTCGCGCGAGCGCTATCCGGCTCTCTTTGAGGAAGCGGAGGGTCAGCTAGACAAGGCAGTTGAGATAGACCGGCGCGTCAGCGGTGGCGACGTCCAGCAGGAGGCGCCGGTTGAGCCCATTGTCGGCACCAGATCGCCGACACCGCGACCCCCGTGGTTGCCCGCGTCCCCTGAGCCTGTCAAGGGGAGCTGACCCGCTCGAGGAGCTGCTTCACGATCACGGCAAACTCGCCTGGCGCCTCAAGTGCGGGGAGGTGGCCGACTGCGTCGAGCACCTCGAGCTCACATCCTGAAATTGCAGAAGCGAGAGTTTCGGCTTCGTCCGTCGTTACGAGCGCGTCCTCCGATCCGACAACAACGGTCGTGGGCACGTCGATCCCACCTAGGAGGTCGCTCGAATCTCGGCGCCTGGCCATGGCAGCCAGGGCGCCAATGACAGCATCAGGGTTCTGATCGGTGATGATCGAGCGGATCTTCTCCACCAACTCCGGGTTTGTGCTCAATGTTGTCTCACCGAGGAGACGACTTGGCATGGAGCTGGCAACCGCCGAAATCCCCAAACGCTCGACTGCCTCGATCACGGCCATGCGCCCTTCTCTCGCCGCATCGCTGTCGGCTGAGGCCCTGGTATCGGAGAGGAGAAGTCCCGAGACCATTTCCGGGAAGGCGCTCAACACCGCGAAGCAGGCATATCCGCCCATCGAGCACCCCCCAAAGACTGCCCGCTCGATCCCATGTGACCTGGCAGTACTGGCTATCAGCTCCGCCACCGCCCCCATGTCGTAGCCGTCACGCCCCCCAATCACATCGATCGGGCTCGACCCGAATCCAGGGAGGTCCATGGCAATGACGCGAAATCCATCTGGTGGGTTGTCGAGCAGGTGCTGCCAGAGCCGATGATCGAGGGGGAATGCGTGTATGAGTATCAAGTCCCCCCGGACCGGCTCGCCTGAGGTGAATGTGGAAAGCAGGTTGGTCACGTGCTGAACTCCGTTTGTCAGTCCGGCCGCACTACACTTGAACTTCGCACGAAACCGGAGCTTACGTGGCGTCAAGAGACAACTTCGCAACAGATGCAATGCCGCTCATGAGCGCGCTCTATGGCGCGGCACTGAATCTGACAAGAAACCCGTCTGATGCCGAGGACTTGATCCAAGAGACATTCCTCAAGGGTTTCCGGTCATACGAAAGCTTCCAGGAGGGTACAAACCTCAAGGCGTGGCTCTACCGGATCATGATGAATACCTTCATCAATAACTATCGGGCCAAGCAGCGGCGCCCTCAAGAAGTTGATCTTGATGACGCCGGCGATTTCTACCTTTACCGCAAGCTCGGCGAGATGTCGGCGAATCAGATCGTCTCGAGCGCCGAGGACGAATTGTTGAATAACTTCGCGGACGCGGAGGTTAAGGAAGCGTTGGAATCGTTGCCAGAGACATTCAGACTCGCCGTCTACCTCGCAGATGTCGAGGGCTTCAGCTACAAGGAGATTGCCGACATCATGGATGTGCCGCTTGGGACTGTGATGTCCCGCTTGCATCGGGGGCGTAAGGCGCTTCAGGAGAAGCTCTGGGATTTCGCAGTGGAGCGAGGGCTTGTTGCGGCTGGCACCGGACCGGAGGCTGACTGATGGATTGCGAGAAGTTTGCCGCTGTTGTCTATGAGTACCTGGATTCCGAGATCGCTTACGAGGTGAAGATCGAGATCCACGAGCACTTGAGCCGGTGTCCCGGTTGCGATTCAGCGGTCGAGTTCGAACGCCGAATGAAGGTGCTCATTGCGAAGGCATGCCAGTGCGGAGACTGTCCGGAAGGTCTCGAGGAGCGAGTACTTCGGGCGCTTCAGGAGGCGTCTGAAGCCTAGCGCTGGTCGAACCAGCTGTGATTAGTGCCACCCGGCGGGTTTCACGAGACGGCCCCGAGGTGGCACAATCAAGGGGTCCGCGCACATCCATGAGATTATCGAAGCCGAAGTTTCGTGAACTGCCCGGCTGCCGTCAGAGAGGTCGACCACAAAAGATGATCCGCAATCGTGTTGCCCGCCTATTCGCCTTGTCACTTCTAGTGACCCTTGTGCTCACGTTTTTCGCTCTACCGGCGTCGGCGGCGAGTGATGGCTCGGTGACCGGTCCCGAGCTTTCGGCAGCGTCATCGGGTATTCACGCGCAGGTCACGGTCGATCCAAGCGCTCCCAAGCGTAACTTTGAAGAAGTAGAGGACCGGCCGTGGACTCTACTAATGGCCAAGGCACTCATGCCCTTGGTTCTGGTGCTGCTCGTATTTGTAATTGTCTGGTACATCTGGAAAGTTTCGAGGGCTAGGGCGACTACCTCGTGATCGGAGGGCCCTTCGAAGCCCTTCCCGCCCGCCCGGCCTTGACCGCCGGCCCAACTCCACTTCCGATTGAAGCAGCAGACGCCGCTATCGGCGCGGCAGCTGTGGTTTCGGAGATCCCCGGCGAAGCTCTGAATTGGGACCTAGCCCAGCGCGTAGCGTTTCGCGTCGCGGGGCGAGAACCACTTGAGGACAGCTACCTCGCTGAGAGTCTCGCTGAGGATTTCGACCAGGTCACCCGCCTCGCTGAAGGTCTCGTTGGGGAGCACACGGGGCTGGTTCCTTCGAGTGGCCCGGCGCGCTGCTCGGTTATCGACCGTCGCGCCTGGATCGAGGCCAATGTCTCGAACTTCAAGATCATGATGGGTCCGCTTGCCGAGCGCATGGCATCGGCAGGAGCGTCAATACCTACTGAGGGGCCGGGAGCTTGGATTGCGAAGTTTGCCCGCGATGGCACGCGATCAGTTGTCTCGGTGGAAATGGGAGCTGTTCTCGGATTCGTTGCGCAGCGCGTTCTCGGTCAGTACGACTTGTTTCTTCCGGAGGAGGGCGCCGACGCCGTCTACTACGTGGGCGCCAACGTCCTCTCTCTCGAGAAGAAGTTCGAGTTCATCCCCCGCGATTTTCGATTTTGGATTGCGCTCCATGAACTGACTCACCGGGCACAGTTCGCCGGAGTCCCTTGGATGCGCCAGTACTTCGTCGATCTCGTGGAGAAGACTTTCTCATCGTCAGATCCCGACCCTCGTCACATGATCGAGGCGCTCCGCCGGGTAGTTGAGTCGCTCATCCGAGGAGAGGATCCGCTGGCAGACGGCGGCTTCGCCGGTGTGTTCGCTACCGCTGAGCAGCGCGAGGTATTGCGAAAAGTTCAGTCGCTGATGTGTCTTCTCGAAGGGCACGGCAATGTGGTCATGGACCGCCTCGGGGAGAAGTACATTCCCCAATCGGGCCGGATGTCCGACACGCTGCGCGCAAGGCGGGCCTCAAACGGCCTCCAGCGCTTCGTATTCAAGCTCGTCGGCCTTGAGCTGAAGATCCAGCAATACGAGCTCGGCGAGCGCTTCGTTGCCGGAGTGGAAGAGATCGCTGGCCCCGACGCGATCGCAGTCGCGTGGCAGAGCCCCGACTCCTTGCCGACAATGGAGGAGATCCGCGACCCGAAGGCGTGGTTGCGGAGGGTCGCCTGATCAAAGGAGCCGGGGTGGACCAGATCTCCGAGCCCGCATCGCCCGAGTTGGTGGCGGCAGGTTTGAGGGCGATTGGTGTCGAGCCCACCACGCGCCCAAGAGTGCTCGCGTGCCTATCCGGTGGCTCGGACTCAACCTTTCTGACCTGGGCACTTAGTGAAATTGGATGTGAAGTCATCGCCTTCCATCTCGATCACGGACTCCGACCCGGTTCAGAGCGCGATGCAAGAGGCGCCGAGGCGATCGCGAGCGAGCTTGAAATTCCAATCCACTCGCTGACGGCGGATATCGATATCGCGGCTGGCAGTTCTCCGGAGACCGCCGCTAGGGAGGCCAGATATCAGATCGCCGAACAGATAGCTGACGAGACAGCTGCGGACTGGATAGCGACCGGGCACACCGCGGATGACCAAATCGAAACTTTCTTCATAAACCTTGCCCGCGGCGCGGGACTCGACGGTCTCGCTGCAATTCCTCCTCGCCGGGGCAGGATCGTCAGGCCGATGTTGTCGGTTTCTCGAGATGCCGCCCGCCAAGCGTGCTCGGATCGAGGATTGAAGTTCATTGACGATCCGACAAACGCCGACACCTCGATCTTGCGCAACAGGATCCGCCATGACCTTGTGCCCAAGCTTGCCGAGATCCTCGGGCCCGGTTACCGCGATGCCATGCTGCGTCAGTTCGCATATCTGCGAGGTGACGCAGAGCTGCTCAACGCCCTCGCCGACGCCAAGCTGAAGAAATCGATGCTTCTCGCCGGTGGTCTTGCAGTTGGCATTGAGGTGAGCGCGCTCGCCGGCTTGAATCAGGCACTCGCCCGGCGCATGGTCAGAAGAGCACTCGCGCTAATCGGCGTTGAGACCCCGCCCGCAGGGCGCTTCGTCGAGGACGCGATCAGGGCGGCGCGCGAAGGAGGATCCGCGGACCTCGGTGGCGGTTTCATCGCTAGACGTGAGGGCGAATACCTCGTCGTGCGCCCTTCGGTGTTGAGCGTACCTGAGCCCACCGCGGGGTCGATCCCGGGGCGGATCGAGTCACCCTCCCTAGGGATAGCGGTGACAGGTGAGATCGTCGATGCCCCCGAAACGTGGGAGGACGAGCCCGGAACCGCCTGGATTGCGCCCGGGAAAGCCGGAAACTTCACCCTCCGGACGCCGCGTGAGGGCGAGCGCTTCTCTCCGCTGGGCATGAAAGGCTCGAAACCGCTGGCTGACTTCCTCGCCGAGGCCGGAATGCTGAGAACCGCACGGGAGTGGGCTCCGGTCCTCGCATCAGAGGGGTCTGGCAGAAGCGAAGTTGCCTGGGTCATCGGGCGGCGGGTGTCATCTCACTTTGCTGTGCCGATCGGCGCCCCCGAAGCAATCCGTTTGCGCGTAGAGCCACTCGTCGGGGAGTAGCCGATGGCGCTACCCTTGAGGTCCGCACTACAACGAGCGCGTTGTCGGCCGGAGAAAGACGCCTAGGGGCAATGAGCGAGTCTGCACAAGTTCTCGGAGAAGTCATCCTTACTGAGGATGCGATCCGCGCGAAGGTCGAGGGGCTTTCCGCTCAGATCACAGCTGATTACGAGGGCAAGCGCCCCTTGCTTATAGGGGTGCTAAAGGGAGCATTCATCTTCATGGCGGATCTCTGCCGCGGGATCGAATTGCCGATCGAGTTCGACTTCATGGCGGTCGCCAGCTACGGCGCTGCGACGCAAAGCTCTGGTGTTGTGAGAATCCTCAAAGATCTCGAGACCGAGATCAGTGGGCGAGACGTGATTATCGTCGAAGACATCATCTCGTCGGGTCTGACCTTGTCGTACCTACGGAGGGTTCTCCAGACCAGGAATCCGGCGAGTCTTGAAATCTGCGCCCTTCTGGTCAAGGAAGGGGCGATGGTCGAAGACATCCCGATCCGATACACGGGCTTTTCCATCCCCCCGAAATTTGTCGTTGGCTACGGCCTCGACATAGGTGAGCGCTATCGCAACCTGCCATATCTAGCGCTTCTATCAGAGAAGTGAAGGCCTCTGGGCCAAGCAGGAGGGTGAATTGAAACTCCTAGGCCGCCCTGCAGTGCTGTATCCCGTCGTAGGGCTGATTGCGGGATTGGTCGCCCTCTTCATGTTTTGGCCTACTCAGAATCCGAGCGAGCTGCGCCTAGACGAGTTCGAGCAAGCCGTTGCTGACAATCAGGTTGAGTGGGTGCGCATCTCGGATCGGGACAATCGGATCGATGGGGCCATGCTCGACGGCAAGACCTTCAAGGTTACTTATCCCCGCGAGTACGCATCGGAGCTCACCTCGAAGATCAGGGAAAAGCCGAGCATTCGTGTAGAGGTGATTTCTCAACGGGAAACCTTCTGGCAGTCGTTGATCTACAACCTGATTCAGTGGACCGTACTGATCGGCGCGTTCGCGCTCCTGCTTTGGTTCATAGTCCTCAAAGCCGGCGACGGCGGACTCGGGCGTGCGGGTTTCGGCCGTTCCAAGGCGCGCCGCTCCCAGAAGGATGAGCCCGACGCGACCTTTGCAGATATAGCGGGGCTCGATGAGGCCGTCGAGGAATTGGCCGAGATACGAGACTATCTCGAGGCCCCGGAGCGCTTTCGAGAACTCGGGGCGAAGGTGCCGAGAGGGGTGCTTCTCGTCGGTCCGCCCGGTACGGGTAAGACCCTTCTTGCGCGAGCGGTTGCCGGTGAGGCCCACGTTCCTTTCTATTCAATCTCTGGCTCTGATTTCGTGGAGATGTTCGTAGGCGTGGGTGCCAGTCGAATCCGTGACTTGTTCGCCCGAGCAAAGGAAGAGAGCCCCGCGATCATCTTCATCGACGAGATTGACGCGGTTGGTAGGCAGCGTGGGACCGGGCTCGGAGGCGGCCACGACGAGCGCGAGCAGACTCTCAATCAGTTGCTCGTGGAGATGGACGGGTTTGAGACCGGTACCGGCGTTGTGCTCATGGGGGCGACCAACCGGGCAGACATCCTCGACCCCGCGCTGCTGAGGCCGGGCCGATTCGACCGGCAAGTGTTTGTAGATCTTCCTGATTTCCCTGGCCGGGTAGGAATACTCAAGGTGCATGCGGCAGGCAAGCCGATAGCTGAGGCTGTCGACCTTGAGGTGCTTGCGCGACGCACTCCAGGATTCACCGGAGCCGATTTGGCAAACATGGTCAACGAGGCGGCCCTCCTGGCGGCGAGGAGGGGCCTCAAAGAAATCGGCATGGCCGAGATGGATGAAGCAATCGACCGCGTCATGGCAGGGCCAGAGCGCAAGACCCGCGTCATATCGGAGCATGAAAAGAAGGTCATCGCTTATCACGAATCCGGGCACGCGCTCGTGGGCCACGTACTCCCCAATGCGGATCCGATCCACAAGATCTCGATCATCCCGAGGGGGCGGGCGCTCGGCTACACGCTCGCCTTGCCCGAGTCGGATCGGTACCTGCTCACCAGATCGGAACTGCGCGACCGTCTCGCAACGCTGATGGGCGGAAGAGTCGCCGAAGAGATGATCTTCGAGGAGCCAACAACCGGTGCCCAAGACGACCTTCGCGCCGCGGCCGATCTTGCCCGTCAGATGGTTACCGAATACGGGATGTCTGACGCGATAGGCCCGGTGTCACTCGCCGGTCCGGCGGGGGAGGTCTTTCTCGGCCGCGACTACGCAGCATCTCGTGAGCACTCCGATGACGTCGCAGCAGAGGTCGATCGTGAAGTTCGGCGCTTCATCGAGGATGCGCGCGATGAAGCCAAAGAGATCCTTCTCCAGAACCGCGAACTCCTTGATCGGCTGGCATCTGAGCTCATCGCCAAGGAGACCCTTGACACCGAAGAGGTGAGGGGGATCTTCGACGACGTGCCCGCCTGGCGCTCAAGCGATTCACGCGAGGTGGGTATTGATGGCGGGGACCTACACGGCACGGGCAAGCGCACCGGGCCCGACGAGAGCGGCCTTGGAGGTTAGGTGGATCTAGACAGGGCTGAGAGAGCCGTCGCGGAGTTGCTCGATGCAGTGGGCATCGCTACAGATAGCCCGGGCGCGAGAGAGACGCCAAGGCGCGTTGCCGAGATGTATGCGGAGATCTTCTCCGGCCTCGCAGAAGACCCCGCCTCACTTCTCGACGTTGTCTTTGAAGAGGGCCATGACGAGATGGTCATGGTTCGCGACATCGCCATGTATTCGATGTGCGAGCATCACCTGATGCCCTTCCTCGGCAAGGCACACGTTGCGTACATACCCAACGAGAGGGGCCAAATTACCGGTCTGTCGAAGCTAGCGCGCCTCGTCGACGCACTAGCGCGACGCCCGCAAGTCCAGGAGAGGCTGACGACACAAATCGCCGAAACCATCGAGTCCGCTCTCGAGCCCCAAGGCGTGTTCGTTGTGATCGAGGCGGAACATCTCTGCATGTCCATGCGTGGGGTGAGCAAGCCGGGATCGGTGACGATCACCAGCGCGGTCCGCGGAGTCTTCAAGAGAAATGCGTCAACTCGTGCTGAAGCGATGGCCCTGCTGAGGCAGGCGTGACAGGGAAAGCTGGCCACTCTGCAGGAGAGGCACAGCCTGATCAGACAGGCGACAGTCCGATCTCTGCCCTCGTGGCCGAGTTGGACGGCCCACCCTGGGCACGAGTATTGAGGGTTGTCGGGCACAGGGAGGCGGAGCGCCTCATGGCGACAATGGGAGTTGAGGCCCGTGAACTCCCGTCACTGACTCAGAAAGTTCTCCACCGGTTGGTACAGGTGGGACCGCTACCCAATCCGCTGGCTCGCAGCCTCAAGTCGCACTTCACCCATGTCGGTGGTGACGCGGCGATACCCGGTGCGGCCTACGACCAAGACGGTGAGTCCGAGGTGATATTGATTGGCCGTCTCGACCAGCTGTCCTCGCTTTGCCGAAGGCTTGAAATCGGCGTTCCCGAGCTTCGCAGGGTAGGCGAGGTTCTCGACCAGGCCTTGCGGCGTGACGCGAACGTAGGCGGCGAGGTCCGAGCTCGCGACTTCAGGCTCGAGTGTGGCCGAGCCACCACGGTCATGGGGATCTTGAATGTCACCCCGGACTCATTCTCAGACGGTGGGCTTTTCGAGTCCGTTGACGCGGCAATAAAGCGTGGCGTTGAAATGGTTGCGGAGGGAGCCGGAATCATCGACGTGGGCGGAGCTTCAAGCCGCCCCAACGCGGATGAGGTTGACCCTTCGGTTGAAGCGGAACGCGTTATACCGGTGATCAAGGAACTCGCGAGTGAAATCGAAGTACCGATTTCGATCGACACAACCAACGCCGGCGTGGCTGAAGCGGCAATTGACGCGGGAGCCTCCATCGTCAACGACATCACTGCCCTCACCGCTGATCCGGCCATGGGCGCTCTCGCGGCCGCAACGGGAGCTGCCGTCGTCTTGATGCACATGCGTGGCAATCCCCGCACGATGACCAGCGAGGTCGAGTACGAAGATCTCGTCGGCGAGGTCTGGCAATACCTTGCCGAGAGGATCATCGCGGCAGTTGACGTGGGTATCGATCCGGCGGCAATAGTCGTGGATCCTGGAATTGGGTTCGCCAAGACTTCCGAGCAGAGCCTGACAATTCTGCGGCGACTCGGCGAGTTCCGAAGCCTCGGAGCGCCACTTCTAGTCGGAGTCTCGAGAAAGTCCTTCATCGGGCAGGCTCTCGAGCTGCCCGTCGGCGAGAGGCTCGAAGGAACTCTCGCCGCCGTTGCGTGGTGCGTTTTCCAAGGCGCTTGGGGAGTCCGAGTTCACGACGTGGGCCAGGCTTCTAGGGCATGTCGCATGATCGATGCGATATTGTCTGCACCCTAAGTGGTAATTGCACCTTTGATACCACTACAAGCCTGAGTTTGACAGACCTGGTAAGAATGGCCTGTTGGCACGCCGGGGATGGAGGCATCGATGGGAGGCCTAACAGGCCTGAGACCGCGGAATTTTACCTGGGTAATCAAGGGTAAGCTCGCCGCATCGGAGCGGCCAGGGGGCTCGGGTAGAAGTCACCGCAGGGTTCGTAGAGACGAAGAGCTGATCTGGATCTCCGAGTCTGAAATCACCCACGTCCTCTCGCTTCTTTCGGCCTCGCACAATCTGAAGGCTTACGACGAGTTCGGCATCTCGCACACCAACATTGAAGTGCCGTCCCTCGATGAGCTGCCGGAGAGGCGCCCCACTATCTACGAATTCATCGATCGGATGCGCAGAACCCGCGGCGAGGTGCTCCTCGTGCACATGGATGACTTCCACGATCCCCTCAGCGGACTGCTAGCCGGCTATCTCCTACACGCCGACTTGGTGGAGGACGAGCCTACGGCGGTCGCCGTGATGGAGCAGATAGTCAAGCGCCCAATTGGACCTGTCGGAAGGAAACTCGTCGGCTGAGTTTTCCGTCGGCTCTTGCACCACCGATTGGACGCCACCTCGGGTTTGATAACGCCACTACAATTGTCGTATCAGGTGCGCCGGTTCTACTCGGAGATCAGCAGATCTATCCGTCCCCTCCCTTGGGGTGTCGGAGTTGCCAGGCAGGTGATCAGATGAGCCAATCAAGTCCAAGGCTGCTGCGAGCCGCAATTGCCCTAGCTGTAATGCTCATCGCCTCGGTTCTCACCCTAGGTATCGACTCACCTGCAAGTGCAGCCACAGGGTGGAACCACGAGACACTTGATTCAGGAATATCTACC
>QEUQ01000078.1 GCA_003577105.1 Acidobacteriota bacterium
TATTGACTGAGAGGCAGTCTGACAGCCATCGAAGGCTGTGTTGTTGTTGTCGCATGCGACGAAGTGCGCAAATGCGACGTGGTCGTCGTAGTAGTCGGGGAACCAGAAGTTGCCGTTCATGGGAGGGCGCATGTCGCGAGGGCGGCCGGTCACCTGACTTACGGAGTGAGCGTAGCCTGCGTGGCGGCGCTGGACGTCTGGAGCGGATGGCTGGTACACGCTCCACTCGCCATTCCTCAACTCGTCAACCGCGTCTTTCGACGAACCTTCCTCATCGCTATAAAGCACGATCTCGGCCGTGTCCTGCTTGTCAGTGTTCGGATCGTGGTAGGCATAGGTCGCGGTCGGAGGTAGGGCGGCGTTGATTCCTACCGCAATCAGTAGCACAGTCAGCGCTGCTACCAGTCGGTCCCCCGAGCTGCGCAACGCGGTCACATTGCCCAGGCATTGGCCCCTCAGACCACCACTGCTTGGTGTCCTACGAGAGAGAGAGAGAGGGGGGGGGGAGAGAGTGAGAGAGTTCTAGAGGTCGTGGCTAGGGATGCCGTAGCTCGTCGTCTGATCCTGCGCCGTCCCATTTCGACCTCCCCAAGGTCGCAAACCTGCACTCCGTTGAGTGCGGAGTTGCATCGAAGAATCTCGCTACCATTGTTGACTGGCGACGCTCTCTGTCGCCTAGTGCTCACGCTGTGAGGGATCGAGAATACAGAAGCGACATTGTGTTGTCAATCGACCGCAATTCGCCGATTGGCGTTGGCTTTCTGACAGGCCTGATGACTCCGGAATTCGCGGTGGCACGCGAGTGGGCAGGTAGCATCCCTTCAAACATGCCAACGAAGCACTCGATGTCGGGCCCAACGTACACTTTTCGGCTTGGGTAGCTGAGCGCGGTACCCACCTCGCCCAGGCATTTCCGAGTCGCCAAGCAGACGGCCTCCTACCTCAAATGATGAGAATATGCAGAAGCCATCACCACTTGTGGGGATTGACCCAGTCGGCGGGAAGACAGCTCCGTAATCACTGGGACGAGAAGATGAGGGCACGGTTCAAGGACGGCGAGACCCTCGAGATCGCCAGGGCAGAGCGCCCGATCGTCGCGGCCGAGGAGGCAGCTGGCATCTCTGGGGCCACCGAGGTCGTTGGCAACTCTGACGGAGCGGGGTAGGCCGATGATTCTCAGCGACTGGCTAGCCTTCGCCTGCCACCACCCTGGCTGCTTCAACGTCAATTTCCCGATACCTAAGGTGATCCAAGTGAAGGGCCGGGCGACAAGAAGGTGGCGTTTCGAGGCCGAGAACAACCTCGATGCCTTGGGCCGCTCGATTCAAGCCGACGCCAGGGCCGGGTATGTCGACGCTCGAGCAGGGCGGGATCGCCTCGGCCACTTTCCCCCCGCTCGCTTCCCGGTCAACGCCTGCCGAGGACTGAGTGAGGCGGGTCATTCAGCTCAGGCGGCCTCGAAGGGCTCAGGCGCTGTCGAGCACGAAATAGACCTGTTCGTCGCCATACGCTTCAAGCACCAGGGCCGCGGCCATGGTCGATCGAGGGCGTCAACAACCAACCTACTTGCGTCAAGAGCCCTAGCTCGCGACGAAGCCGCTTGGCGGGGACGATAGAGGGAGACGGCGATGAGGCTGATTGGCCAGGCGGCAACATCAACCATCCTCGTGCGCCCGGGAACGGGAGCGATGCTGCGAGAGAATCGACGCGAAGTGTCACTGAGACTGCCAAGAAGTCAAACGTTGCCTATGAGCTGGTGATTCGCTGAGTGCTTCGAATCGCTGCGGACGCAATCCAACGGGCTGGCGCGGCCAGCCGCTTTTAGGCGCCCTCGCTCCGCTAGCTACCTCTCCCTAGAGGCCAGTGCATCCTCTACAGCGGGAATAGCCTCAGTCAGGAAGTCGTGAATTCGCTCGGCGCCAAGTCCGACTGCTGCCCACATAGGGGCGTACTCAAGTCGGACATATCCGTTGATATCCACCAGCGAGCGGCCGCTGTAATCCCACGGGCACTCGCCTATTGACTTATCCAGCATCCAGCCCGTCGCATATTCGACCGTCATGATCCCCGCCGAGTAGGTCGCAGCTCGCGCCGGCCATGGCCACCTTCGAATCCGGTCATGGATAGGCTCAAGCAGGAAGGCCGAGAGTCCGTAGATTGGGAACATCCAAAGGTAGCTCTTACCGGTGAGGCTCTTGTTGCCTCTCAAGCCCTGTTTCAAACCGGTGAAGAAAATCTCAAGGCACCAGCCCGCGAATCCATAAACGCAGAATCGAATCAGCTTGTTCTTCATGCCCGTGACCCCTCAAAGGTGAATGTGGCTCTGCATTCTCCCTCTTGCAGGTCGTAGCTGCCGCTTATGTTCAACCCATTGAACTTGCCCAAGTACTGCTCAACGTAGCTTCGCCCATCCTTCCTCGTACCTGATCCGGTCGCAAGGAAGGAGCTGTCGGATGTGTTCAGGTTTCCCGTGGACTTGTTGCCCGTGGCCGGTCTGTGGAACTCGATCTGGTTCTTTGGCGCGGGGCGAACCTGAACAGTCTCTTCCTGCCGGAGCGGATAATTGCCACAGGAGTCTGTCTTCTTTGCGAATCGCACCTTGTAGCTGCCAAAGGAAACCATGGTGGGTTGAGGTTCTCTGCCGCCTGCTGTTGGTGGCGCGACACTGGCCTGGCTTCGCTGAGGCAGCTTGCCGATCACGGTGGTAGAGCAGTCGACCGTCCGCTCGTTGGTGCCATCTGAGAGTAGGACTTGCCACGTCGACGCCGCGGACTTGGGTGGTACGGCGGCGGCTACGACGATCTTTAGGCCCTCGGCGGTTGCTGAGCTGTCGGATGGCTGAGAGGAGACAGCAAGCGAGTAGGCCAGACCGGGAGACGCGCTGAAGTCCTGCATTTGGAGGCGCGCTGTTTCACCCCCAATGAGTTCACCGTAGGGGCAGTGGATCGCCGAGAGTCCGTTCTCGGTGCCGGATTTCGACTGAGACGGAAGGGAGGGATTGCTGAGAGGGCCAAGTGCTCCGTCGGCGAGAGTGTCCTCGCCTAGCTGAAAATACTTGCAGCTGAGTCGCCTCCCCTTGATCTCGAATTCGATGCGTCCGGTCGAGACCCCTGACCTTTCTCCGAGGGCCAGTTCCAGCCATGCACTGGAACGGGCAGGTGCCACGCCCAAAGTGGAGCGGAAGTCGACGATTCGTGCGTCTGCTCCGGAGTCGCCAGCTCCATGTACCGACGGGAAGTCAACGCCTGGGCGGGTTCCCGATGCGCCGGTGGCAACCTTGATGAGCGAGCGCGTCTTGGACTTGACGACCGTAGGTGGAAAATCGGCGCACGTGTCCGGCTCCTCCGGCGGCTTGGGGTCTCCGAGCCTTCTGATCTCCGGATTGATCCAGTGCGCGTCCTCAGTTTCTCCGTACTTGAGGGCGGTTGGAGGTCGGACCGAATCGAGCCGCTCATCTACCGAGAGCACGGTGCGATGCCAGAAGTCCATGGTCTGGCGACCTGCACGAATCTTCACCGGGAAGCCGATGCTCTCTTTTCTGTCGAGCTTGAGTGCGACGTTCTTTGCGGCCCACTCGTCCGCGCATCCATCATTACCTTCGTAGCGGCCGTTGCGGTCCCAGTCGAAGAAGAGGTTGACGTACGCAGTCTGGCCGACTAGCGAGTCTGGGAGCTTTTCCGTATCGACACCGATCACCACTCGGTTGTCAGAGCATGGGGCGAGTCCGTCAACTACGCCGGCAGGTTCAGCAGTCGCGAATCCCCATGGGATTACCAGCCCGTCGTCTGTGGTTTGGGTGAGATCGTTTGGTCGCGCAGTTGACTCACTCCCGGGTGAGATGCCGAGGAAGATGAGCCCTGCATCGCGGTGCAATGGGCTGCCGTCGCCGGCGCGATTCTCGAACTTGCCAGTCGAAGCGGGATCCGGCGCACCGGGTACCTTCACGTAGCCGGTTGGCGTTCCCGAAGGTGCACCGCCGTCATCGGCGAAGACTGGAACCGCAGGCCCGCGATCTTTCGATGGTGAGATGAAGAGTGCGCCGATCAAGACAACGAGCGCAACGCCAACGGCAATCGCGATGACAAGAGCCACCCGTGACTTCGTTTGCGCAGTGCCCTCTGGCCGCGCATCCCCATTGTGATTGTTGGGTTGGTCGCTCAATCTGGGTCCGGCTTCGATATCTTGAGAACTTGAGTTTGCTCCGGTCAGAAACCATTTCGTGCCGGCGCGCCTCCCCGGATCGCATCCCGGGTGGTACTGACAACTACCGTATCGTCTGAGACGGAGGGCCCTTGCCGGAATCAGCGCTAACAATAGATGAGGCTCGTCTTCAGCTTCCGTCTTTGCAGGCAGGCGCATATTTCAACACGGGGTATTGCGGCCCATTGCCGAGATCCGCGGCCGATGCCATGTCAAGCGAGTTGGAATTGGATCTGATGCGGCCGCGGGGCAGGGCCGATGCCTCTGAGCGTGAGCTGGAGCTGGCATATGAGGCGAAGGCTGCTTTTGCGTCGATGTTTGACGGAGTTGCGGGTGAGGATCTGGTGCTCACTGATAGCACCACTCATGGAATCGGTCTGTTCATGTCGGGGCTCGGGCTTGTTGAGGGGGATGAGATTCTCACAACCGACGAGGAGCACATTGGTCTCGGCGCGGTGATGGCTGCTGCCGCCGAGGGCCTCAGAGTGACAATCAAGGTGGCTCCGTTTGGCGACGCTGCCGCAATCGAGGGTGCTGTGACTGATCGGACCCGCGCTGTTGTCATGTCTCATTTGTCATACGTCAGTGGGAAGATGTCTCCGCGTCTCGATCTTCCCCCGGCGGTGCCCCTGCTGCTCGACTGTGCTCACACTCCGGGATCGGTGCGCTTTGATCCTGGCGAGTCGGGTGTCGGCGCGGTCGCGTTTCCGGGACAGAAGTGGTGTTTGGGTCCTGAGGGCATCGGTGGGCTGTGGGTTGCGCCCCGGTGGCTCGAGCAGATTTGGCCGTTGGGAGTCTCATTTAGGGCGATGGAGCAGTGGCACGCCCCCACCGACTATGAGTTTCGCCTCGGGGCGGCCCGGCTCGATGGCGGGACATTGAACAAACCGGTAGTCGCGGGATTAATCGAGTCAATTCGATGGCTGAGGGAAGAGATCGGGCGCGAGCGGGTGATTGAGCTGACCCAGTCCCAGGCCGACAAGGCGCGGGAGGCGCTGGGCCGGGTCGAGGGCGTAGAGGTCTTGTCTCCGCCGGGTACGCCCGGTGGCCTGACGGGGTTTCGGTTGGCGGATCTGGATTCGCGTGAGGCGGCGGTGGAGGCCTATGAGGCTGAGGCGGCGCGGCTGTGGGAGGGCGGTGTGTTGCTGAGGCAGATCGAGAATCCGCCGGGCTTGCGTGCAAGCGTGGCCTGGTTCAATACAGACGAAGAGATCGACCTCTTGGTCGAGAGCGTGGCTCGCGGGATTGAAGCGCGGCGGGCGGGTTAGGCGCGCCCTACGCGATCTTCTCGCCGTGGGCGAGGATCCTTTCCATGTCGAGCTCGACTCCGAGGCCGGGGCCTTCAGGAACCTTGACCGTGCCGTCGGGTAGGAGCTTGATCGGCTCGGTGAACATGGCGTCTCGCACCTCGGGTACCCAACCCATTGGATCCCATGGGTATTCGAGCATTAGGCCTGTCGGAGCAGCGGCGAGTGTGTGGAGATTGGCGGCGAGGCCGATCCCGTTTGACCAGGTGTGTGGTGCAAAGCCGATGCCATGGGCTTCAGCGAGTGCCGAGACTTTCCGTTGGATAGTCATGCCACCGCAGAAGATTGCGTCGGGCTGGACTACGTCATAGGCGCCGGCGTCCATCATGAGCTGAAATGGTCCGAGGTCGTTGAGCATCTCGCCGCCGGCGATCGGCGTGGTCGTCATAGAGCGAAGCGACTGGTGCCCCCGAGCGTCGTACTGATCGAGAGGCTCCTCGAGCCACATCGGATCGAATTCTTCAAGCGCCCTAGCTGTTGACTTTGCCCGCGCAAGGTCCCACTTGACTGTAGGAGCAAATCCTTCGATCCGCCACCCTTGGTTGGCGTCGATTGCGATCTGCATTGAATCGCCGACCGCGTCTCGCACTGCGGCGACAACAGCGACGTCTTCGGCGATGGTTTCGTGGCGTACTCGGACCTTGATTGCCTTGAATCCAGTCTCTCTTGCGGCAACTACGGCCTCGGCCCAGGCGCCTGGGGAGCGCAATTCGCCAAACGAGGCATACGCCGGAACGTGATCTCGAGTCCCACCGAAAATACGCCACAGCGGCATACCCGCAGCCTTGCCCGCGATATCCCAAAGCGCGATGTCTAGGAACCCGGCTCGGTACCCCAGTACCCGGGTCGAGTTCCGCAGCACCTCCACCGCCGCCTCAATCTTGAGTGGATCTCGCCCTAGCAAATATGCGCGGACTAGCGGTGCAAGCCCTTTCCACTCACCTGCTATCGCCATAGCGCCCGAGATCCCAGAGATCCCTTCATCTGTCTTAACAACGAAGATCACGACTCCGGCGGATCGTGACGTGATCCCGGGAGTCCACGAGGGAGAGAACGGCTCGTGAGGGAAATGGCATACGTAGGCCTCGATGTCGACTATCTGCATGGGAGCTCTCCAACTGGCAGGTCAAGGTGGCAGATGCGGCACAATAGCGCAGAACCGTGGAGGTGCAATGGGACAGGCGAAGCTCTCACGACGAGAACACAAGATTGCTGAAGCGGTCTTCGACGCGATTCTCCCGCCAGTTGACGAGATGTCATTGAGCGCATCGGACGTCGATATGGCCTCGTTTATCGATGACGTAATCGCGACATATCCGCCTACGCTCGCAATCGGAATCAAGGCGCTCCTGCACCTCGTGAACATCTCGGCGATCTTCACAACCGGGTGGCAGTTCACCGCACTGAGCAGAGATGCCCGCGAAAAGCGGTTTGAGAAGTGGTACACGAGCCGGATCTATTTACTCAGGCAGGCGGCGGTGACAATCAAGACCCTTTCGACCCCCGGCTTCCTCGGCTTTCCCGAGGT
>QEUQ01000018.1 GCA_003577105.1 Acidobacteriota bacterium
CGCATATGCCGAGTACTTAGGGCAACAACACGTCTTTAGCCACGGTCTGAGCCCAACAGGACAAGACATCCTGCGCCACGGCTACTACGACATCGGAGTCGGCACTTGGATCTTTGACACCCTCGATGAGGGATCCAGCGAAGGCTCGGCGCTGTCGGCCATGGTTTGGCAGGATCAACTGCATGTATTCGGGGGGGTTTCGAATCGTGCTCAGGGATTGCGTCATGGTTGGTTCGAGCCTGGCACTGGGTGGAAATTCGAGACACTATTGGCTGATGGCTTAGGTTCAGTTGTTGTGCCAGCGCTTGCCACCGCAGCGATGGTGACGGCGGACGGGCGACAAAACGTCTGGTTTACCGCCGCCCTTTACAACTCTGCCCCCGGCGTGTATCCGCACTATGTTGAGTTCCTTGGCCATGGGTGGTATGAGGAGTCCTTGGCCAATTGGCACTTCGAGAGTCGGCCTTACCCTCGCGGTAATGGTCGTGGACCGTCTGTGGCGACATATGCTCAGCACACCGAGGTCTTTGATTACTACGCTTCTCCCGTTGGTTGCAGCGGTCTGTTTCATGAATACTGGGATGGCGCCGAGTGGTCTGGCGAATTCCGACAGGTGACATGTCCGGGAATTGCGAGCGTGCTTCTAAATAGTCCCACTGCCTCCGCTACCTACCCCCCCTTCAACCAGCTACACGCCTTCTACGCCCAAGACCCGCCTGCCATTGGCCATTTCTGGTATGACCCGGACTAAGGACGTATCTCGTTTGAGCTCGGATCATCGCCGGCCGGGCTCATCCCTCTGCTAGGGCTGCCGTCTCTTTGCCGCCGGCATCATCGGCGGCATCTTCGACCACCACGCCGTCCACGTCAGTGACGCCTTGGTGCTCGTGGACTTTGAAGACGACCTTCTGGAAGAACAGGAGCTTGAAGACCCAGACTGTTCCAAAGCCGAGGAAATTGGCGGCATTGATCGCCAATAAGTTGCCCTTCCAGATGCTGTCGGCAATTGTGATGGCGATCTGACTCGCAACGAATCCACCGATCGATGCCAACAGATATTGCATCCACTGTTTGGCAGATGAGGCCCCTTCGCCCTTCTCGAGCCTGAAGACCCATCTTTGCTGTAACGGGAAGACTGAAACGGTTGCGGCCGTGAAGGCAGCCGTCTTGGAGAGCTGGGGGTTCAAGTTGAAAAGCTTGATGCCACCGTTGAGAACTACAAGGTCGATCACGGTCGCGATTGCGCTAACGATCCCGTATTTGATGGTGATACGTGTCTTGGGGTGCCTCGACAGCCGGAGAATTTTCTGACGCATTGAGCCTCGAATCTTAGGTGGCGAGTGCTCCCGATGCCACATTTGCCGGTCCACGCACTCGGGCCGGGCTGCCTCTGATCCGCTTCACCCTTAGACTGACCTCATGGACAGGTTGGTTCTCAGCGGTATCAAGGTTTCCGGTATCCATGGCGTGCTCGACTCCGAGCGCGTATCGCATCAGCCTTTCGAGATCAATTTGGTCATTGAAACCGATCTGTCGGCCGCCGCAAACGCCGACGACCTGGGTCTCACGATCGATTACTCGCAGGTCGCAGCTGAGGTTTCACGCATGGTGCGAGAAGAAAGCTTTGGGCTCATTGAGGCCCTCGCCTCACGGATCGCCGACGCAGTCTTGGCCGACGACCGGATCTCAGCGGTTGAGGTCGAGGTTCGCAAGCTCCGACCTGAGGTTGAAGCCCGCCTCTCATACGCGGCAGTTCAGATTCGGAGATCGAACTCCTGAGCGCCGGCCGGGTGCGGGTGCCGGCCTACGTCGGTCTCGGCTCAAATGCGGGCGATCGACGGGCGTTCTTGGCCTTTGGGCTGAATGCTCTCCTCAACAGCCGTCGCGTTGATCTGCTTGGGCTTTCCGGAATTTACGAGACGCTTCCTGTCGGTGGCCCGAAACAGGAGAGCTATCTCAATGCGGTGGCGCTTCTCTCGACGACTCTCGACACGCGAGAACTGCTCGAACTAATAGCCAAAGCTGAAGACAAGGCTGGGCGCCGGCGGGACGCCGAGGAGAGATGGGGACCACGCCCGCTCGACATCGACATCCTGGCTCACGGTGACGAGGTAATTAGCACTCCGGAGCTGACTGTCCCGCACCCGCGAATGTACGAAAGGGAGTTCGTGCTGGTGCCGCTCTTCGATGTTGGATTGGTAGCTGGCACCTCAATCGACTTCGATCGGGCCGAGGCAGCGCTGCGAAAGCTGAGGGGGGCACAAGGAGTCGTGCTAGTTGAACCGCCCGACTGGCTTTGAGACCTAGGTTTCCGGTCTATAATCAGACGTAATCTCGGAGGACCGAGTCCGGTATCCGCCTCGCGGAACTGGAACGGAGGGAATCCAATTGACTATCGCATTTGCGCCCTTCTCGCAGTGAAGGGCGATCTCACGGGTGATCGGCCGCGTTCAGTCGCGCTCATTGGTCCCGGAAGGGCTGGAACTTCAGTGGCTCGCGCTCTCTTGGCATCGGGGTGGGATGTCACATCAGTGGCGGGTTCAACTCCTAGTTCTGCCACAGCCACTCAATTTGCAGCTGAGGTCGGCGCCACCCGCGCGGAGACCCCTGGCGAGGCCGCTCGTCTCGCCGACGTCGTGGTGATAGCCGTTCCGGATCACGCAATTGCGGAAGTCGGATCCTCACTCGCGGCAGAGTCCGGTACCGGCCCAATGCAAGCGGCCTATTTCGGCCATCTCTCTGGAGCGGTCGGATCCTCAGCGCTCTCGGCTCTCAGCGACGCCGGGAAGTCAGTCTTTGGATTTCACCCGGTGCTTCCATTCGCGAGCCGCCAAGTGAGCCCGTCTGTCTTCGAGTCGGCACCCGTCGCGATCTCGGGCGACAGCGAAGGCATCGAACTTGCTCGGACCATGGCCGAGTCGATTGGCGCCAGTGCCTTTGTTGTAGCGGACGAAGATCGGGTCCTCTATCACGCAGCGTGTGTTCTGGCCTCCAACGCTCTCGTGGCTCTAGAAGGAGTTGCGTTCGAAGTGGCCAAAGCGGCCGGGATCTCGGATCCCGCGGCTGTCCTCTTGCCCCTCGTCAAGGCAACCGTCTCAAACCTAGAGGAGAAGGTGCCCGGGGAGGCATTGACCGGTCCAGTAGCACGTGGCGATGTCATGACAGTCGAGTCACACATCAGCGAGCTTGATCGAATTTCAGCCTCGGCCGCAGAGATATATCGAGTTCTCTCGGCTGAGGCGGCAGATCTCGCGGCAGGTCTTGATGAATCCGCGCGGACGAAGCTCATCGCGGCGCTCTCCCGTCGCGCCCAAGGGGATGCGGCATGAAGATCATCACCGCGCCAAGCGAGCTTCTCTGGGATGTGAGAGATGCGCGGCGACGCGGAGCCTTGGTAGGCCTCGTTCCCACGATGGGGTTTCTTCACGAAGGACATGCGTCGCTCATTCGGCGGGCGAGGGCGGAGTGCGATCTAGTTGTTGTCTCGATCTTTGTCAATCCTCTTCAATTCGGCGAGGGCGAAGACTTCGACTCGTATCCTCGGGATCTCGACGGAGACGTTGCTTTAGCCGCCGACACCGGCGCAGATCTGGTATTTGCGCCCGAGGTTGGCGACATCTATCCGACCGAGGTCAAGACGACGATCCACGTTGATTCGGTCAGCGAGGGACTCTGTGGTGACCATCGCCCCGGTCACTTCGATGGAGTCGCGACCGTCGTGGCGAACCTCTTCAACCTTGCCGAACCGGACCGTGCCTATTTCGGAAACAAAGACGCCCAACAGGTCGCAGTGATTCGCCAGATGGCACACGATCTCAACTTTCCCGTAGAAATCGTTGCGTGCCCGACAGTCCGTGAGTCCGACGGGCTGGCAATGTCGAGCCGGAACGCCTACCTGACCGAGACCGAGCGGATCTCGGCACTGGCACTTGTGAAGTCTCTGCGCAAAGCGGCTGATCGCATTTGCGAGGGGGAGCGCTCGGCGCGGGAAATCGAGCGCGTCGCCTCCACAGTTCTGACATCGGCGCCACTAGTCGCCATCGAGTACGCCCAATTGCGTGACGCCTCAACCATGGCTCCGGTTGAGTTCATCGATGAGGGCCGGTTTGTCTTGGCTGTTGCTGCGAGGGTGGCGGAAGGGTCTGGATCGGGCGCGCGCCTGATCGACAACTTCGTCTTTGAGGTTTCGGGGGGAGAGGTTTCGGTTGACGAAGGCGTTTTGGCCTCGGCGGCCGGTGTTGAGGCAACATCTCTGGAATGAGTGAGAAAAGGAGGGTCCTGCTGTGAAGCGGACCATGCTCAAGAGCAAGATCCATAGGGCAACGGTCACGGGCGCAAGCCTTGACTATGTGGGTTCCATCACGGTCGACGAGGAGTTGCTCGATGCCGCGGACATCCTTCCTCACGAACAAGTTCAAGTACTCGACATCAACAATGGTGCGAGATTTGAAACCTACGCGATTGTCGGTGAGCGTGGGTCGGGAACGATCTGTGTGAACGGTGCTGCGGCGAGGCTGGTTCAACCCGGTGACAAGGTGATCATTCTCACCTACGCGGTTGTGAACGAGGCCGAGGCCAGGGAGATGAGCGAGGGGCCGATCGTGGTCCACGTCGACGAGGACAACCGCATGCTCCCGAGCGTCGATGCGCCGGCGGCGAGCTCGGGTGAGGGTAGACATCAGCCCGTGCGATATTCCGGCTGAAGCAGACGACCTTGGCGGGTCAGACTGAAGCCCGAGCACCGCAATTCGCCTACACCGAATCAGAAGTCAAGGCGGCAAGGGCTGCAGCTGAGCGCTCACTGGCCGAGGATCTCGACGACCGGGGAGACATAACAACCCGGCTATTTGGAGAGGCGTCCTCTGCAGCTGTCATTGAGGCAGCCTTCGTGCCCCGCGAAAACGGCATTCTCGCGGGAGCTCGCGTGGCCGATGAGGTGTTTACCCTAATAGACAAGGGCACTGAGATCCGGTGGCTGATTGGCGATGGCGAACAACTGGTTCGAGGTCGCGCGGCAGCGGTGCTAGCGGGATCC
Source organism: Acidobacteriota bacterium (assembly GCA_003577105.1). Lineage (GTDB taxonomy): Bacteria > Actinomycetota > Acidimicrobiia > ATN3 > ATN3 > ATN3. The sequence goes on from QEUQ01000018.1 coordinate 5,036, forward strand.
GCCGACGCGATCCTGGCCGGAGAACGATCTGCATTGAATTCTCTCTGCCACCTCTCGGGTATCGCGACCATGGCCCACCGCTTCGTTTCGTTGATCGAGTTGGCCTCGCCTGATTGCCGCCTACGGGACACCCGCAAGACGCACGCCGGGTTGCGCATTCTTGAAAAAGCGGCCGTGCGGGCCGGTGGTGGGATCAACCACAGACTCAATCTCAGCGATGCGGTTCTGATCAAGGACAATCACATTGCTGCGTTCCTCGACTCGCGCATGCCGGACCGGGACGGCGATTTGGCGTCATCAGAACTGGAGAAGCGTTTTCGCGACTTGGTGGTGGCTGCACGCGAGCAGTATCCGGGTGTCGAAATCGAGATCGAGGCGGATACGATCGGTGTGGTTGAAGCAGCCGTCGCGGCTGGAGCAGACACCGTTCTTTGCGACAACATGAGTCCTCCAGAACTCGGTCAGGCCGTTGAGGTTGCAAGGGGGCGTTGCCGGCTCGAAGCCTCAGGCGGTGTAACGCTCGAGAACGTGTCGGAGGTCGCGGCCACTGGTGTGGACTACATAGCGGTTGGGGCCGTAACGCACTCGGCTCCAGCCCTTGATATCGGCCTTGATCTTCTTGGCCTCGGGTCCTCAAAGGGGAATGAGTAACAGATGCTTCTCGCAATAGACGTGGGCAACACTCACACGGTCATGGGGCTCTTTGGACCTGAGGCAGATGACGAAGATCTCGGCCTTGTGGATCACTGGAGAATTGCGACCCAAGAGCCAAGAACCGCCGACGAGTTGGCCCTGCTATTGAGGAGTTTTCTGAGGTTTGAGGGGCGCTACATGGAGGACATCACCGGTGTGGCCGTCTCAAGCGTTGTGCCAAGGGTGACCGGCGCACTCAGGCAGATGATCGATCGGTATCTCAGTGTTGATCCGGTGGTGGTTGAACCGGGAACCCGCTCGGGCATGCCGATTCTCTACGACAATCCGAAAGAAGTCGGGGCGGATCGCATAGCCAATGCGGTTGCGGCATTTGAGGGATACGGCGGGCCGGCCGTGGTAGTCGATTTCGGTACCGCCACCACGTTTGACGCAATCAGCGAGAAGGGCGAGTACCTTGGCGGAGCAATATCCCCCGGAATCGAGATTTCTTCGCGTGCCCTCTTTGACGCTGCGGCCGGATTGCGCCGCGTCGAGATCGGCGAACCTCGCAGCGTCATAGGCAAGAACACCGTTGAGAGCGTTCAGTCGGGAATGCTCTACGGCTTTGCCGGCCAAGTCGATTCCATGGTCGAACGGATCCGAGATGAGTTCGGCGGTCATGGTGTGGCGGTTGCTACTGGAGGGCTGGCCCAGACAGTGATGCGAGCTTGCCGTACGGTCGATCATCACGATCAGTGGCTCACACTGAAGGGGCTGAGGATCATCTACGAGAGGAATCAATGACATCTGAGGGCACCGGTTCAGGTCCGGGTGCATTTCGACCATCAGCGCGGGCCAGTGAGCTGATTTCAAGATTCGAGGACCTTCCCGAGGGGGAAGGCTCTGGGGTTGGCGAGTCCGTCGCGGGCCGGGTCGTGGCTCGCCGGGACTCGGGAAAGCTCGTCTTCGTGGTGCTGCAGGATTCGACTGGCAGGATTCAGCTCTTCTGCTCTCTATCCGAACTCGATCCGGACTCGTTCGCAACGGCGAAGGACTGCGACTTGGGGGATTGGCTCGGCGCGCAGGGCGAGATCATTAGGACCAAGCGGGGGGAGCTATCGGTCAAGGCTCGCTCGGTGACCCTCGTCGCCAAGGCGATGCGCCCACTTCCAGATAAGTGGCATGGCGTCACCGATACCGAGACCAGGTATCGCCAGAGATATCTCGACTTGATTGTCAATCCGGATGCGCGCCAAGCCCTTGAGGCCAAGGCCAAGGTTCTAGCCTCAGTGAGGAGCACGCTTGCTGACCGAGGCTTCATCGAGGTCGAGACCCCGATCCTTCAACCACTGCCTGGGGGGGCGGCGGCCAAGCCATTCTCGGCCAGATACGAGGCTCTTGACACCGAGGTTTACATGCGGGTCGCGCCTGAGCTGTACCTCAAGAGAGTTCTGGTGGGCGGAGTAGAACGCATCTATGAATTGGGCCGTTGCTTTCGCAACGAAGGGATCTCGACTCGGCACAACCCCGAATTCACAATGCTCGAGGCCTACCAGGCATTTGCCGACTACTCGGACATGATGGAGCTCGTAGAAGCGATAGTGGCCGCCGCCGCGTTGGCGGTGATGGGCACCACGCAGCTGATCTACGCGGAGCGTGAGCTTGATCTCACGCCGCCATGGGACCGTCGGTCACTCGCGGAGCTGGCATCTGACGCTGTGGGGCGTGAGCTCTCGATCGAAATGAGTCGCGACGAACTCGCAAATGTTGCAGCCTCTCACGGGCTCGAAGTCCAAGCGGATTGGGGTCCGGGCAAGATCTTGTTTCACATTTACGACAAGCTTGCCGAGGGCGAGATTTGGGGACCTGCCTTTGTCGTGGATTTCCCCGAAGAGGTGAGCCCTCTAGCGCGGCCTCATGCAGACAAGGCCGGCCTCGCCGAGCGGTTCGAGGCGGTGTGTGCCGGCCGGGAGATGGCAAACGCTTTCAGCGAGCTGAACGATCCGGTCCTGCAGCGAGAAAGGCTGGAAGCTCAGGCCAAGAAGCGTGCGGCCGGTGACGAGGAGGCAATGCGCCTCGATGAGGACTTCTTGAGGGCGCTGGAGCACGGCATGCCACCCGCCGGCGGCATGGGGCTGGGCATCGACAGGCTCGTGATGCTACTGACCAACGCATCCTCGATCCGAGAGGCCCTCACATTCCCACAGCTTCGCCCGGAAAAGGGTCTCTGATTTCGCGCTGACTCGGGTTGGCTAAGAGGGGACCAGTGCGGCGGCGAAGAGCACAATAAGCACCGAGATCACCAGAGTCCCCATCGACAGCCATCGCGAGAGCTTCTTGCGCCCTGAGGACGATGCAATGCCGTGAGCGCCTGCGACGGCGACGACGGTTGCGACCAATCCCAGTTTGATGAAGAGGGTCTTGCCGTAGGGGCGTGAGAGAAGCTCGGTGGCTCCGATGCCGCGCCTGGCCATCAGAGCCACTCCTGTACCGATGAGAACGGGCAAGAGAACCGCCATGAGGAGTATTCCCACGGTCTTGCCGACCCTTGCTATCAGGTTCTTTGCTGCTTCCTCGCCGATATCGGGCTCGGAATGGATCTTCGGCTCCACGACCAACGTGAAAACGAGCAGGCCGCCGACCCAGATCGTCGCCGAGATTACATGGGTAAACCGAACGACGGTCCAGCCGTTGATCACTTCGTCTTCACATCCTCTTCGGTCGATATCAGGTCGCGATTCCGCGGATGCTCATCGGGATGCTGTTCCGGTGTGCCGCCGCTGCCGGGCAGGAATCGGGCAATACACACTACAATCCCGACTTGATCGGATTCCCCAGCCGGCGTGGCCACATCACACGCCGGCCAGGCCAAAGCCCACCCTGACCTTTCCGAAAGGGGAGATCGTGCCGGCAACCGTCCATATCGCCTTCGGGCAGCACGTCAACATGTACCACTCATACCGGGGTGACGATCCAGTTGCCGACGACGGATTTGGCCCCGACATCAAGGTGATCACCCGGACTCTCGACATCTTGGAGAGCTATCCGGAAGTCCCGTTGGACTGGGATTTCGATTGCTTTGAGACGCTCGAAGTTCGCATGCCAGAACACGCCTCAGAGTTGCTAACGCGCATCCGGACGCGTCTGGCGGGTGGTGACTCGGTCAGGCACATGTCGTGGGCGGGCGAGGCACTTTCCTGGTGTACTGATGATGAGTTCGTTGCGTCAATTGAGAAATCACGGGCGACGATCAAGTCGGTTCTGAACGACGATCCGGTTGAGGCCATCTACCCCCAGGAGATGATGGTCACGCCTGACTTCCCGCGGTTGATGACTCGTGCGGGACTCCGGTGGGTAAGCCTTTTCTACTCGGCTTCGCCTTTCACGGCGTTTCGCAATGATGTCCAGCTCACCCCCAACCAGATGTTCAACCCCCTCAAGTGGATCTCGGCTGACGGCGAGTGGGACACGATTGTTCTTCCGACATATCACCATGCCGACATCATCGATCACGGTTCTCTCGGCCAGTACGTCGATTGGATCCACCGGAATTGCGACGGGAGTGCACTTCTTTTCATCTGCTTCGACGCAGATGCCGCGTCGTGGCCGATGGTGCTCGAGCAAGGGCTGCCTCAGGTGGCCCAATTGGACTACGTTCGCTTCACCACGCCCGATCGATACGTCACCGACAACGATACGGCCGGCGAGGTTGCCATCAACAAGGACTTAGCGGACGGCAAGTTCGACGGCTATGGCAACTGGTCGGAGAAGCCGATCAACTTCGAGATCTTCACTGAGCTAGCCGCAGCTAGGCGCAGGGACACGCTGGTGGAGATCTACGATCCGGGGGCGCGCCGAACTCGTGGTACACATTCGGCCCTGATAGATGCCAAGCTCAGAGTTCTCGCCACTACCAACTACGGCCTGGCCGAGCCTGTCCTCCACCCCGATCGCCTGCGCAGCGCGAGGGCGGCTGCGGCAGCTCTAAGAGATCTCTCCGAGAAGGAGCTGGCTGAAGCTCGTGGTGATGTGCCGCCGTCGCCGGGAGTGGTCGCCAACGTCGCCGATGGATCGGTGCTGCTCGACGACGGACCGCCGCTCGAGCAGAGGAATCGTCGCAAGCTCCGCCCGGTAGCGAAGCCGGTAGTAAACGAGAACGGGCTCGCAACTGAAGGCGTCAGTCTCTCTCTCATGGAAGACGGCAAGCCCGGCCCGCTAGTGCTTGGCGGAATCCAGATTGCTGGTTCCGGTTGGCTTCGTTCGGGCTTTGCAGTTGGCGATCGCCTTGCTGAAGCGGACCTTGTCTCGGAGCAGGGCGACGGGAAATATCGGATTTCAGGTCCGTTCAAGTGGGGCGATGGCTCTCCTGCCGGAGGCGGAGTCGAGTTCGTCTTGAGTGCTCGCGGTACCTCGCCGGTGCTTCGGATCGATGTCACATGTGACATCCCTCAGGTTGATGGACTGACCGAGGTCTATCCGGCCGCCATCTCGCCGGCAATGAGCGGCCTTCCACTCTTTGTTTCGAGGTACAACTTCACGGGAAGTGTTCACACCTACGAGGTTCATGAGCCGGCGGTAGCACTCAACAATCACGTCACCAACGGTTGGGCAGGTGTGAGTGACGGCTCGATCGGCATGATCCTGGCGTTTGACACGACGGTCTTGGCCGGTGGCGCCGCGATACCGATGCGGATCGACGACTTCGACGGTTCGCTTGCACCGTTGCTGAATCCATTCGGGACGCTCTGGGGTGAGCAGCCTGGGCATCATCCGGAGTGGAGCGGCGGTTCGGGTGCCGGGCAGCAGGCGACCATCGAGATCGGGTCTCACATCAAGTCTTCGGGCCCTGCCTTTGGCGGGGCCAGGTTGAGATTCCGTCTAGGGCTTACTGCGTTCCACGGCGCCTATCCTTCAGACGCCGCGCAGGGCTACGCTCTCGGCATTGCGCAACCGCCGGCCCGACTCGGATAAGGGGCCGTGCGGCGCCGGGGTTTGACCGTCGGCTGAATCAATTCAGCTTGTAGATCTTTCTGGAATTCTCCGCGCCAATCTTCGATCGCAAGTCAGCCGGGAGTTTGTTGATGGCCGTCCACGTCTCTGAATACGAGACCGACGCCCCTTCGAGCTGGCCACTCGGCGTTATGAAGTCATCTGCACCGACGACAAAGCGATCCGGGTAGGCCTCGAAGACGCTCAGCCACGCGGGGTCGATCTTGTTGTCGGATGTGACGATCCTGTTCGGCATCGGAGAGTCCTGGGTGCCTACCTGCGTCTGGCGCTTCTCTACTCTCAGTGCCACATATAGATTCGGATGCGCGCCCAACAGCTCTCGTGTCAGCTCGGGTGTTCGATAGCCGGTGTTGTCCCAGCCACCGTGCTGCCAGACGATTCTGGTCTTCGGATTGTGTGAGAGAAGCGCTTTGAGTGCGGGGATCGACGCTGGGAGATTCGCCGGATTCTGGCTACACGCAGCGCGCAAATTTGCGGGGGTGGGGACTTCCGTCGGTATCGCCTCTAGGTGAATGTCAATTGGCACGTCATTTCGGGCGGCGACATCGGCGAGCGCCATGAAGGCGGGGCTATCGGGGGGCGCGTATTGGTATGAGTGCTTTTCTGACATACAGAGATGCACCGAGATCATCTCACCGAAGCCGCGAGCCCCCGAGTCGAGAATCGCCTGGGCCCGAGCCTCGAGCGCTGCTGTCGACGTGTCAGCTGTTGAGCCAGCTTCCAGAATTGAAGCGAGAGATGCTCCTCCGCCCATCCAGTAGAGACGACCGGCATGATTCTGCGCGACTTCCCGGATGCTGGCCTCGTCAGCCTCTTCCTGGCCCTCTCTCCCTGGAACCGCAACGAGTATGGACTTCTCAACGCCGTTCTTGTCCATGAGCGATATCAGCTGGCTTGCAGCGGCTACGTACCCGTCGCCGGCCTCTGCACTTGTCGCAGGCCTCTTGCCGGTTGAGGCAAAGCGCGGCTCAGTTGACACAACGTGCATGTGTGTATCGACATAGCTGGCTTTGAGCGGCGATTCAGTCGGTCTAGAGGCAGACGTCGTGCTGCTGGTCCGAGCGCAGCCCGCAATGAACAGGGCTAACAGCGCTGTGACAGTCAAGGCACTTTGCACATGAGTCTTCGGCGTCGTCATCGTTGCCACTTCCGTTCAGGCCGGTTACCGGCCCCTCACGCGGGCCCTTCAGAGGTTAGCAAGCGCCTGATTCTTGCGGCCGGGCAAGAGCGGCTCGCGCTGTCAGCTCGGCAGCGGAACTCTGGCGAGTATGAACTCACCCATCGCTTCAAGTGCGTCCCTCACAGGATTGGCCGGCAGTCGTGCCAGAGCTTGATCGGCCGCCGCGAGGTGCTCTCTCGCCTGGTCCATCGCATAGGTAATAGAGCCAGATTCACGGAGTAGGTCTCTTATCTCGGTGAGTTCGGCGTCTCCGATCTCGTTGCGTCTTGATCCGTCTGCGGCCGGGGTAAACGGAGTCAGCAGTTTTCCCAGCTGGTCGCCGTTGGGCCCGTTCAGACCGTGAATCACCGGAAGTGTGTAGGTACCCTCGACTAGATCGATTCCGGGGGGCTTGCCGATCTCTTCCTCGGTCGAGACCAAGTCGAGTAGGTCGTCGGCGATCTGGAAGACGATTCCGATACGGAAACCGTATTCGGCCAGGTCATTTGTGACCTGCTGAGAGGTTCCTCCGACCATGCCTCCGAGCCGAGCCGATGCTGAGATGAGTGCCGCAGTCTTGTTCTCAATGACATGCCAGTAGTCGTCCAGCCCGCTTTCGAGGTTGTACGCGTTCGTCAACTCACGCAGCTCGCCTTTTACCAGGTCACCTAGGGTCCGGGCTAGCAATTCCGATGCCTCGCGGCCAAGTCGCGCGCCGATCTCAGACGCCTTTGAGAGCAGGAAATCACCGGCGAGAATCGCGATCGTGTTGTTCCAGTTGGCGTTGACGCTCGGGAGCCCGCGCCTGGTGTCCGATTCATCGATGACGTCGTCGTGGTAAAGGCTTCCGAGATGGATCAACTCAACGGCAACAGCTGCGTCTATCGCCGACTCGCCGATCGAGTCGCCGAATTTCGAGCCCAGCAGCACCAGTGCGGGGCGAACTCGCTTACCACCGGCTTTTAGCAGGTAGCTGGTGGTTTCCGAAATAGATGGATCCGCGACCAGCACGGTGTCTGTTAGTGCCTCTTCGACATCAACTAGCCCGCGAGCGATATCTGGAAACGCGTCAATTCCCGGGAGGGTGTTCTTGGTTGCCAGTGCTATTCCTCGACTTGCTCCGAAACTCTGCCTGCACCTGGCCAAACGAAATCCCGTACGGCCTATTTCCCTAGCGCCGGCCCCACCGGCATGAGCTTGAATCATCTCAGCATACGGTCTTTCCCGCCAAGAGGGGACATCTAAACGACCGGATCACGCTCTATTGGAGGGCAGCTACGGCCGGCAAGGGAACAAATGCCAGTTGGCGAAATGTTGAGCGAATTGGCGGATTGGACTTGACCTGATCCGGCGGGGGGCCGATATCCGTATCAAGAGACAAGCAAACTATGTGGCCCGAATCACTTTCTGACAGCGGAGAGTGGTGGCCGGAATTCCGCTACCAATATGGAAACGGAATCGGCTAGGGTCGCCGATATAATCGAGCATCCTGCATGGGCAGGTGCTCCCGAGGAGGCCAGTTGTTCGAGCGCTTCACAGACAGGGCACGTAGAGTGGTTGTGCTCGCCCAGGAAGAGGCGCGGCTTCTCAACCACAACTACATCGGTACCGAGCACATCCTCCTTGGTCTGATTCATGAGGGCGAAGGCGTAGCAGCCAAGGCCCTGGAGAGCCTCGACATCAGCCTCGAAGCAGTCCGCGCGCAGGTCGAAGAGATCATTGGCCAGGGAGGCAGTGCGCCGAGCGGCCACATCCCCTTCACCCCGCGGGCCAAGAAGGTACTTGAGCTCTCACTGAGAGAGGCATTGCAGCTTGGTCACACCTATATCGGCACCGAGCACATTCTTCTGGGATTGATTCGTGAAGGCGAGGGAGTAGCGGCGCAGGTACTTGTGAAGCTTGGCGCTGACTTGTCTCGGGTTCGCCAGCAGGTGATTCAGCTTCTCTCCGGATATGCCGGCGGCAAGGAGGCGACGACCGGCGAGGCGGCTCCGGCGGGGAGCCTCGTACTGGATCAGTTTGGGCGCAACCTCACTCAGCTCGCGAGGGAGTCCCAGCTTGATCCGGTGATCGGGCGTGACAACGAAATCGAGCGGGTCATGCAGATCTTGTCTCGGAGAACGAAAAACAACCCGGTGCTCATCGGCGAGCCCGGTGTCGGAAAGACCGCGATCGTCGAAGGCCTCGCGCAGCGGATTGTCAGCGGCGACGTGCCCGACATTCTCGAGAACAAGCAGCTTTACACCTTGGATCTCGGCGCACTGGTTGCCGGCAGCCGCTATCGCGGTGATTTTGAAGAGCGCCTGAAGAAGGTCCTCAAGGAGATCAGGACTCGCGGGGACATAATCCTTTTCATTGATGAGCTTCACACTCTCGTCGGTGCTGGCGCGGCGGAAGGCGCAATCGATGCCGCGAGCATCTTGAAGCCCATGCTCGCGAGGGGTGAGCTTCAAACTGTCGGAGCGACAACTCTCGATGAGTATCGCAAGCATCTCGAGAAGGACGCCGCTCTTGAGAGGCGCTTCCAGCCAATCAAGGTCGAGGAGTCAACGGTCGCACACACAATTGAGATCCTCAAGGGGCTCCGCGACCGCTATGAACAGCATCATCGGGCGACGATTACGGATCAGGCACTCGTTGCAGCCGCCAACCTGGCCGATCGCTACATCTCCGATCGGTACTTGCCGGACAAGGCAATAGACCTCGTCGATGAGGCCGGGTCGCGCCTGCGCATAAGGCGCATGGCGACGCCGCCGGACTACAAGGAGCTCGAGTCAAAGCTCGCTTCGGTGCGCGCCGAGAAGGAAGCCGCGATCGAAGGCCAGAAGTTCGAGGAGGCGGCTCAGCTACGCGATCAGGAAAAGCAGCTTTCCGAGGAGTGGCAAGAGAAAGAGAAGGAGTGGAAGGCGAAGGGGATCGATCTCTTCGATGAGGTCGATGAGGAGCAGATCGCCGATGTCCTCTCCATGTGGACGGGAATTCCCGTCTACAAGCTGACTGAGGAGGAGACCGCGAAGCTCCTTCGCATGGAAGACGAACTCCACAAGCGCGTCATCGGGCAGAACGATGCAATTCGCGCTGTCAGTCAGGCCATTAGGCGTACTCGTGCGGGGTTGAAGGACCCGAAGAGGCCAAGCGGCTCATACATATTCCTCGGCCCATCAGGTGTGGGTAAGACCGAGCTGGCAAAGACCTTGGCGGAGTTCCTCTTTGGAGCGGAGGATCACCTCATTCAGCTAGACATGTCCGAATACATGGAGAAGCACACAGTGAGCCGGCTTGTCGGTTCGCCTCCGGGATACGTCGGCTACGAAGAGGGTGGCCAGCTTGCTGAGGCAGTGAGGCGCAAGCCGTTTTCGGTTGTGCTTTTCGATGAGATCGAGAAGGCACATCCCGACGTCTTCAATACTCTGCTGCAAATCCTCGAAGATGGCCGGTTGACCGATGCGCAAGGGCGCGCGGTGGACTTCAAGAACACCGTGATCATCATGACCTCGAACTTGGGAACCGCTGATCTCAGGAAGGCAGCGCTCGGCTTTTCAAAGGTCGATGAGGCGGTCAGCTACGAGAAGATGAAGGAACGGGTTGGCGAGGCCCTGAAGAAGAACTTCAGGCCCGAGTTCCTGAATCGGATCGACGAGACAATCGTTTTCCATGAGTTGAGCAGGGAAGACGTCAAGCAGATCGTTGACCTCATGGTTCGCAGGGTGCGTGAGCAGCTAGAAAGCCAGGGTATTGGCCTGGAACTGACCGAGGCGACAAAGGATTTCCTTGCCAAGAAGGGTTACGACCCTCAACTTGGAGCACGACCTCTGCGTCGCGCGATTCAGCAGCATCTCGAGGATCCGCTTTCCGAGCGCATCTTGTGGAAGGAATTCAAGGCCAACGAGACCGTCATTGCCGATGTCGACGAGGAAGAAGATGCGCTTGTTTTCAAGAGCATCGAGACCGTCGGATCAGTCGACGTTGAGCTTGCTGGATCAGCTGCGGCCGGGGAGCAACCGCAGGCCGATTGAGCGTTTCTGTCACACCGGCGTGCCAAGATCGGCAAAACCGGTAAGAATCCATGCTCACCGGTATGACCGCGGGCACGAATTGCCCGGACCCGGTATGAACACTCGCTAGGAGGCCAGCGTGTATCAGAAGATCATTGTCGGTGTCGATGGCTCACCCACCTCTATGAAGGCTGCCCAGAAGGCTGTCGAGATCGGGCAGGCGGTTGGAGCTAAGGTCACACTTATCTCCGTCGGTGAGCATGGCCGCCAAAACGTTTCAGACGCGAGCGATCGGTTTGAAGGCATGGAGGTCGAAATCGACACCGTGGTTGACACCGGCGACCCGGCTGACGTGATTCTCGAGACAGCTGAAGACGGTGGCTATGACCTGATCGTCGTTGGTAACCGCGGCATGACCGGGGTGCAGCGATTTCTCCTCGGCTCTGTGCCGAGCAAGATCAGCCACCACAGCCCGTGTGACGTACTGATCATTCACACAACCTGACCGGGGGCGCTTCCTCGCCGAGAGCGCATCGGGACTTCACAAGAGTGCCTCCCTTGAAGTCGCGCGTTCTCATAGTGGCCGTCTTGTCGCTGTTTGCCTTGTTTGGCGCGGCGTGCAAGTCAACGATCGGATTGTCAGTTGTCGTCGACGCAGACGGCGGTGGTGAGATTTCAATTGGGATTCAAGTTGATCCCAAGGCCGAGAAGGCCATCTATGAGCTGACAGGCAAGTCGTTTTCGGACTCTTATGCGGTGTCAGACGTAGCGGCCGCGGGCTGGAAGGTTGCTCGCCTGCGGGGACCAGACGGCTCAAGCGGAGTGAGTGTGACCAGACGCTTCGGCGCGCCCGAGGAGGCCGGAGCAATGCTACGTGCAATCGCAGGCCGGCCGCCGGTTGTCTTTGAGACGTTCGAGCTGAATCGTAGTGACGGACTACTCAGAGTCGAGTTTGACTTGGCGATGACCATAAATCTGCGGAGCAAGGTTCTTTCCGACACTGTCGCGGCTGCAATTGGAAAGGCGGAGTTCTCCAAGTTGTCGACTGGCTTTGGCATATCACTGACCGATGGAGTCTCGGCCGAGGTGAGGGTGGCCCTTCCGGGCACCATCTCGTCGAACAACGCTCAGGCGGTCGAGGGCTCCATATTGGTCTGGAGCGTCAAAGGCGGCGAGAGGCTCGAAATGACCGCAAAGAGCGCATACTTTCAGTGGCCTTATGTCGGCGGTGCAGCGGTCGTCGGTGTATCGGGCATATCGCTAGTCGTCTTGCTCGCTTCCGATGTTCGGAGACGAAGGCGAGCGCGCTCGGCGCCGGCAGCCAGTGCCGATCCGCTCGGTGAAACCCAATGAAGAACGTCGTGCGATACGCATGTCAGGAATGCGGCAACGTCACACTCAAGTGGCAAGGTCAGTGCCACGCGTGCGGCGAGTGGAACACGATCGTGGAGGAGCCGGCCGCCGAGGTCTCATTCGTTGGAGACGGGGCAGGTACCGGAGACCGCCCCGAGTCGATTGGCGCAATCGACGATTCGCAGACGGCGCGATTGGCCTCGGGGATCGGCGAGCTGGACCGCGTCCTTGGTGGTGGATTTGTGCCCGGCTCAAGTGTCCTACTGGGCGGCGAGCCTGGCATAGGCAAGTCCACTCTTCTCCTGCAGGCTGCTGCGGGATACGCACGCTCCAACCCGTCATCAGAGGTCTTGCTGGTAAGCGCGGAGGAATCCAAGCCGCAGGTTCGACGGCGGGCCGAGCGCATTGACGCGCTCGCCGAGAATTTACTGCTCTATTGCGAATCATCGTGTGAGCGGATTGCCGCTGAGATTCAGGACCGGAAGCCGGCTGTGGCGATCATCGACTCGATTCAGACGATCAGATCGGGCCTGCTATCTGGTGCCGCCGGTTCTGTTGGCCAGGTGCGCGAGTGCGCCGCGCTTCTCGCGAGCACGTCCCGGGCATCGGGGACATCGCTGGTCATGGTGGGGCACGTGACTAAGGACGGCGCTCTTGCGGGTCCGAGGACGCTCGAGCACTTGGTCGACTCGGTTCTGGCCTTTGAAGGTGACCGGCGTCATGGCCTGCGCTCTCTGCGGGCCGAGAAGAACAGGTTCGGACCATCGGGTGAAGTAAGCCTTTTCGAGATGGAAGCCTCGGGTCTCGTCGAAGTCGCAGACGCATCGGCCCGCTTGATTAGGGACCGAAGGCCCGAGCAGGCAGGGTCTGTGATCGCTGTGGCGATTGAAGGGCATCGGCCGGTACTTGTTGAGATCCAGGCGCTGGTCTCTTCGGAGAAGAACTCTGCCGGGCGGCGGGGAGTTATCGGCATCGAGTCCCAGCGGGTATCACTGATTGTTGCGGTGCTCGAGAGCCGGGCGGAGGTGTCGCTCGGATCAAGAGATCTCTATGTGTCAGTGGCCGGCGGGATTCGCGTCGAAGATCCCGGGGTCGACCTCGCAGTCGCGCTGGCAATTGCCTCGGCGGCGTCAGGCGTGCCGGTCCCGACTGGCTTGGCGGTGTGGGGAGAGCTCGGCCTCGGTGGGGAGCTACGTCTCGCTCCGCACGGAAAGCGTCGTCACGAAGAGGCGACCCGCCTCGGCTTCTCGCTCTGCATGTCCCCCAATATCGGCGGGCCCGGGGGTGACATCTCTGGATCGGAAGTGCCTCACCGAGGGGGTGGCGTGATCTCGGTCGATGTCTTGGAAGAGGCGCTTGACGCAGCAGGCCTGGGAGGGCTAAAGACCGGTGGCTCGTCTGCGGTCGAGGGCTAAGTCGCGCGCGCCTCGAGGCGCGCCAGGTCTTTAACCACGTAGAAGCGGCCTTTCCTTTCGAGGATTCCTCGGTTTGCGAAGCCGGCGAGCGCCCTGTTCACACCTTCCCTTGTTGCCCCGACCATGGCCGCGAGCTGTTCTTGGGTAACCGGAATGCCGATCCTGATTCCGGTTTCGGTCGGGGAACCGTGATTCTCGGCCAGATCCACGAGGCGCTTGGCTACTCTTCCGGCGACATCGAGGAAGGCCGCGTCCGCGACAGCTTCGTCGGCCTTGCGAAGCCTTCTTGCGAGCATCTTCAGCAATGCCCAGCTCAACCCCGGTGAGCGATCAATGCAGGAGTTCAGCGCCGCAGCGGAGAGTACATAGGCCTCTGTTGCCTCAACGGCTCTTGCCTCTGCCGAGCGAGGCTCGCCGTCTAGGAGCGATAGCTCCCCAATGATTTCGCCCGGCCCGAGAAACGCCACTAGGACTTCCCGGCCCTCGGGAGAGCGGGAGCTGATGCTCACTCGACCCGAGGAAATCAGATACAGGTGGGATCCCTCGTCTCCCTCATAGAAGAGAGCTTCGTTGGCGCGGTATCGCCTCTTCTGCATGTGATCTGCCACATTGGACTTCTCATCGTCTGACAAGTCGGCGAAGAGTTCGCTGGACGCGAGCAGTTCGATGAGTTCGCTTTGGGACGAAGCGCCCAACTCAGCTGCCTCCTAGGGAACCCAGCGTGACGAAAATTCGGCTAGAGCATGCCATCTAGCTGCCTTGCGTTGGAAGGTCAGACTCTGCCAGGTGACAAGAATCACTTGCTACCTGTGAGCGCACTCACAGTACCGCCTTGTGTCTTCGTTCACAATCCAAGCTAATACAGCGGATAGGCAACGAGGCTATCAGCCATCCTGATAGCGGGTTTTCCCCGGACCTCCGTTTTCGAGCGGCAGTAAGACCTGATCCGTCTTGTGCCAGAGCCGGTTTCCGATCCGCCGGCACGGCAGCATCCCCGCGCTTGCCCTTTGGGCAAGCGCGTCCCGATCTGCCCTGCCGCGAATTGGGAGCGAATCTGCCGCAGAGTTGCCTCCGTTGACTTCCTCAAGTTGGCTGCAATACCTGCTCATCCCCCCGATGTGGTGCCTGAGCAGGGATTTTGTTAGACTCAGCCCCGGAAGCGGGCTGAACCGCAATGCGGGCTGAACCGCAAGATCGATGGAGCATTGATGGGATTCAAAGTCGGAGACAAAGTCGTATACCCGCATCATGGCGCTGCCGTTGTGGCAAAGCGGGAGAAGCGCCCCGCTCCAGGTACTCCGGACCAGAAGACCAGCTATCTGATCCTCAAGCTCGCCTACGGCGACCTCACTCTCATGGTTCCGGAAGACAAGACTGAAGAAGTCGGCATTCGCGACGTAATCCCCAAAGATGAGGTCGACAAGGTCTTCAAAGTCCTCAAGAAGAAAGAGGACAAGATGCCGACCAACTGGAGCCGGCGTTTCAAGACCCACGTCGAAAAGCTCAAGAGCGGCGACATTTATCAGGTCGCAGAGGTGGTAAGGAATCTCTCGGTGAGAGAGAACGATAAGGGGCTATCCGCCGGCGAGAAGCGCATGCTGACCAAGGCCCGTCAGATTCTGGTGTCGGAGCTGACCTTTGCCCTCAATATCAGCGAGGATGAGGCCGAAGACAGACTCGATTCGCAGCTGCCGAAGTCCTGATTGCCTTCCCAAGACTAGCAGCTCAACAGCGCTTTCGGGATCGGGCGCGCACTAAGGCGCCCGCAGTCAAACTAGGATAGAACCGTCAACTTCCCCCAGAGACGGCGATGTTTGTCGAAGTAATACGCCTTTTCATAGTGCTCGCGCTCACCGCGCTCGGTTACGCGGTCGGGAACCGTCTCTACGCGTCGCAGCGCGCCGGTGAAATCGCGCCCTTGATCGGCCTCGTACTCGGATGTGGAGTTGGGTACGTCCTCGGAGGTGTTGTGGGCCGGACCCTCGATCGAGCCTTCGGTGTGGTCGAGGAGAAGGTCGGCCGCTCCGAGCCTGGCCGGCTCTTTGCGGGCACTCTCGGCGCCGTGATCGGCGCCGGGCTCGGCGGCGTCTTTGGCTTTCCCTTCTTTTTCATTCTCGATTGGTACTGGGCTTATCCCGCAGTTGCGTTGCTCATGTGGATTCTCGGGTCCCTCGGGTATCGCGTCGCCGGCCATAGAAGCGAGGACCTTCTTGCCCTAGCGGGTCTCTCGTCTCGTCCACTTGTGAGGGCGAGCCGCTACGGGACCTCTGACACCAATGCATATCTGATCGACACATCGGCGCTCATCGATGGTCGATTGCTCGATGTAGCGCGTTCCGGCTTCCTAAATGGCAGCCTCCTTGTGGCTCCGTTTGTGCTTGAGGAGCTTCAAGGCATCGCCGATTCCGGGGATGTCAACCGCAGACGTCGCGGCCGGCGGGGGCTAGAGGTACTTGCGGTTCTAAGCGAAATGCCGACCGTTGACCTCCATGTCCTCGATGATTCGGTCCCCGAACACGAGCACGTCGACGCCAAGCTGGTGTCGCTGGCGCGTCATCTCAGGGTGAGCTTGATTACGACCGACGGAAACCTTCAGCGAGTCGCCGAGCTCCAGGGCATTTCAGTTCTGAATCCGAACAGGCTCGCAACCGCGCTCAAGCCGGCGCAGCTCCCTGGGGACAAAATCACCATCGGGATCCTTCGAGAGGGCGACCAAGACGGTCAAGGCGTTGGATATCTAGATGACGGAACGATGGTCGTCGTCGAGGGCGCGGCATCTCGGGTCGGCAAGGAAGTGACCGCGAAGATCACCAGTGCGACCCAGACTTCGATCGGCCGAATGCTCTTTGCGACATTTGACAATGAAGCCGGACTCACCGGTGGGGAGGATTCCCCGGGCGACGGCTCCAAGGGTGACAACTCCCGATCCGGAAGAGGATCAGCTACCCCGATTTCAAAGGAATGAGCGAGGACTTTCGCTGCTGGGGGGTAGTGGTGGCGGCAGGCTCGGGCAAGCGCATGGAAGCCGGCGGCATTCCCAAGCAGTTCAGGTCACTTGCGGGTATTCCGGTCTTCGAGTGGTCGTTGGCGGCGATGCTTGCATCGGGCGTGGTCGAGAAAGTGGTCGTGGTCCTCCCGCCAGATCAGGTGCTCGCGCTGAGCCAAGATGCGTTTGGAGTCGAGGGCGGCAAGACCCGAGCCGAGTCGGTGGCGGCTGGTCTGGCGGCGGTCCCGGCCGATGTGTCTCACGTCTTGGTGCACGACGCCGCACGTCCGTTTGTGAGTGAGGCGCTTGTCAGGCGCCTTGTTGAGAAATTGCAGGGGGGCGCCCGCGGCGTCGTGCCCGTCGTGCCGATTGTTGACACGATCCGCACCTCAGAGGGATCAACCGCGGACCGAGCAGGCTTTGTCGCGGTTCAGACTCCCCAAGGCTTCGAGCGTGCCACCCTCGTTCGCGCCCACGAGGAGGCGAGGCGAGCGGGGGACTCCGAAGCGGCATCGCCAACAGATGATGCGCAGCTGCTCGAGGCCATTGGCGAAGAAGTCCAGAGCGTGCCAGGAGCACCAGAGAACTTCAAGATTACAACAGAGAGCGACTGGCTCACAGCCAACGCGCTGGTGATGGCAGGTGTTCGCCGGCCAGTGGGGAGGGAAGTTGATGACTTGCGCGCCGGCATCGGGGTCGACGCCCATCGCTTTGGCGCCCCGGGACCTCTGCGCATTGGTGGTGTGGAGATTGAAGATTGCGAGGGGCTAGAGGGGCATTCCGACGCGGATGTCGTGCTGCACGCGATCAGCGACGCGCTCCTCGGGGCGGCAGCCCTGGGCGATCTCGGCCGGCACTTCCCTGAAGACCGGGTCAAGCCCGGCATGTCGAGCGAACTGATTCTCGCCGAGGTCCTTGCCATGATTGGCGATGCCGGTTTTCGCGTTGGCAACGTCGACACAACGGTGATAGCGGCACGACCGCGCCTCGCTCATCTCAGCGAGGCAATCACCTCGAAGTTGGCGAGCCTGCTTGAGATTCCAGCCGACTGTGTCGGATTCAAGGCGACTACAACTGACGGCATGGGCCTTACAGGCTCCGGCGAGGGGATCGCTGCCGTGGCAACAGCAATGCTGGTCAGAAGGGCGTGATAGCATCCACGAACTTCAGTGGGCGAAGTTATGTCTTCCTGCCTGATTCAGGGCGATTTCCTTGCAGATCTACTCGACACTAAGCCGCGAAAAACGTCAGTTCGTGCCGCGCGACCAGGGCAAGGTCGCACTTTATGTGTGCGGTCCGACCGTCTACGATGACCCCCACCTAGGGCACGCCCGATCGACGATCGTCTTTGATGCGATCAGGAGATATCTGATCTATCGAGGTTTTGATGTCACCTACGTCTCGAACTTCACCGATGTCGACGACAGAATTATCAATCGGGCGCAGCAAGAGGGCATCGAGCCTGCCGCAGTGGCAGAGCGCTACATCGAATCCTGGATCGGCTACATGGATCGCCTCGGCGTGATGCCACCTGACATCGCTCCAAGGGCCACAGCGCACATCCCTCAAATGATCGATTTGATCGAGAAGCTGATTGAGGCGGGCAAGGCATATGAGGCCAACGGCGACGTGTACTTTTCGATCGCGTCGTTCGATTCATATGGCGCTTTGTCGGGGCGCAAGATTGATGAGCTTGAAGCCGGTGCTCGAGTCGAGCCGGGGGAGCACAAGCATGATCCACTCGATTTTGCCCTCTGGAAAGCTTCGAAGCCCGGAGAGCCTTCGTGGGACAGCCCCTGGGGGCCAGGGCGTCCAGGCTGGCACATCGAGTGCTCGGCGATGTCGGAGGAGTACTTGGGCGAGGGCTTTGACATTCACGGTGGTGGTCACGATCTGATCTTTCCGCACCATGAAAACGAGCGCGCGCAGTCCGAGGCTCTCGGAGGAGAGTTTGCTCAAATCTGGATGCACAACGGACTCGTCAATCTCGAGGGCGAGAAGATGTCGAAATCGACGGGGCAATTTGTCAGCCTCGCCGAGATTCTCGAGCGCAACGATCCCCAAATCGTGCGGCTCATGTCGCTTCAGTCGCATTACAGGCGCCCCGTCGATTTCGGCCCTTCCGAGATCGACCAGGCTCGTGCCGCGCTGGAGCGGATTCAGGAGTTCGACCGTCGAGCGAGGCAGTATGTGAGCGGTTCAGAGCCAGGTGACGCCGGCGAGGCCATTGAGGCCCACCGCCAGGGCTTCATCGATGCGATGGATGACGATTTCAATACGCCAGAGGCCATTGCCGAGATCTTCGAGCTGGTCCGAGCGGGGAACAACGCGATCGACTCCGGCCGCCCCGTCGCCGAAGTTGGCGCATACATGAGGGAAGTAGAGGAACTATGTGAGGTCCTCGGTCTCGACGCCCGCCAGGGCGCGGAGGCCCCGACGGGAGCTGCCGACGCACTGGTGGACCTTGTGATCTCGGTGCGAGATGAGGCGCGTCAGAAGAAGGATTGGGATCTCGCGGATCGCCTGCGAGACGCCCTCGCCGACTTGGGTGTGGTAGTTGAAGATTCGAGTGGCGGGGCGGTTTGGCACTGGCGTTCCCCGGGTTCGAGGACTTGAGCCGCAAGGGAGGAGACCGCCCGCGCTGGGGAGAGCAGGTTGAGGGTGTTCGGGCTGTCGAGCATCTGCTGAAGGCGGGCCGCAGGGAAATCAAGCACTTGTATCTGGTCAAGGGCGCAGCCGGGGTTGTGAAGTCCTTGGCGGGATTGGCCGGGGAAGTTGGAGTGAGGCCGACCGAGGTGGACAAGGGAAGGATCCGCCAAATGGCCATGACCTCGGTGCCACAGGGAGTGATAGCCGTATGTGAACCGCTACCCGCCGTCAGCGTCTCGGATCTCGCTCGAAAGGCAGCCAAAGAGCGCGGATACTTGATTGCCTTTGATGGCGTCGAGGACCCGGCAAACATGGGAGCTGCGCTGCGGACGGCTAGCGCTCTCGGAGCGGTCGGTGCGCTGATTCCCGAGCACGGTGGTGCAGGCCTCACGCCGTCGGCAGTCAAGTCCGCAGCCGGGGCCGTGGAGTACCTAGATCTGGCCCCTGTGAAGAGCCTGGCCAAGGCCCTGGCGCAGACATCTGATGCCGGGCTCTGGTCGGTCATCCTCGATTCAGGCGGGCGGTCGATCTATGACCAACCGCTCCTGACTGAGCCGCTCGTATTGGTCGTCGGGGGTGAGGGGCGCGGAGTCTCCCGCCTCGTCGCGGAGCGAGCGGACTTGATTGCCTCGATTCCGCTGTCGGGCAAGGTAGAGTCGCTCAATGCATCGGCGGCAGTTGCCGCTGCGTGTTCCGAAATCTGCAGAATTCGAGGTGAGCGCGCGTGACAGCGGAAGTTATCGTAACTGCACGCTGGTGTAGCTCAGTCGGTAGAGCAAGCGATTTGTAATCGCTAGGTCGTCGGTTCGATTCCGTCCACCAGCTCTGTCTGTAGATCGTAGAGGCCGGCCGGTCGCCAGGGCATGTACGAGTTTCGAGAGCTAACAGAGAACAAAGTCATCAGAGGGATCGGCATTGCGCTGATCTGCATCGTCCTGGGACTTGGCACGTATCTGCTGATGTATCAGCCCGACTCGAATATCGCCGTTCAGGTTGGCAACCAATCGACTCGGACCGCACCCGAGCCGGCCGTCACACCCCCGCAGTCGGCCCCGCTGGAGATTTCGGCCAACGTGATGCCAACCTCTACGCCGACGATTCCTCCGGAGCCAGGGATTCCGCCGCGCTCGAGCTTCACGCTCAAAGTTCAAAATGCCGGCGGCTCAGCTGAGTCGGTGCAGTCGACTTTGGAGGAGGCTGTGGCCCTTGGGTACCAGGCGCAGATGGCAGATGTGCCAGGCAAGGCCCTCACCAAGACGGTCATTCGCCACAAGCCCGGCCTCGACGCGGCGGCTCTAAGGGCCGCAGCAGATCTGGCGCCCGGCGCGCTGCTCGAAGCCCACGCTGACATATCAGTCGATCTTGTTGTGGCGGTCGGGAAGAGCTGAATGGATTCGCGCTGAGCGCCGAGGGCAATGACGCCGAGATCATCCGCCGGGGCGTTGAGTTCGTCGGTCGCAATCCCTCAGGCTGCGCGGTCCTCCTCGACTTCGACGGCACCCTGGCGCACGTGGTGGATCACCCTGATGACGCCGCGGCACTTCCCGAGTCGGTTGAGGCGATTGTCCGTCTGATTCCGTTGGTTGGCAGGGTCGCTTTGGTCTCGGGGAGACCTGTGGCCGACCTCAGGAGCCGCATCGAGGTCGATGGGTTGCTCTATTCGGGACTCTACGGCCTCGAACACGCCATCGGCGCCGGTGAGATCGGCGTCGATCCAAAGGCGGCCGCGTGGATACCAGAGGTAGCTATGGTCACCGAGGCCGCTATCGAATGGGCGGCTTCAGCTGACGCCGAACTCGATGGAATTGTGATCGAGGGCAAGGGCCTCTCGGTGACACTCCACTACCGCATGACCGCTGACCATGCCTTGGCCCACGAGGTGGTGGCTGACTGGGCAAGAGGAGAAGCCGCGCGCACTGGGATGCGCGTCATCTTCGGCAAACTCAACGTCGAGCTCGTGCCCCCGATCGATTCCGACAAGGGCTCGGCGGCTGACGAGCTCATAGCCGGCATGGACTCCTGCCTTTACATCGGCGACGACTGCGGCGATCTGCCGGCATTTGACGCGATTCGCCGTTGGGGAAGGGATTCCCTCGTGCTAGCGGTACAGAGCAGTGAACTCCCAGCCGACGTTGGCGAGAAGGCCGATGCGATAATTGGCGGACCCCAAGGAGTAGCGCGGCTGTTGGGCCAGGTCGCCGAGTCACTCGACTAGCAATATAGGAGCCCCATGACCCTCGAAGGCCCGCCCGCCCCGCGCCCCGTAGCTCCCCAGAATCTCCTCGAAGCCGGACTGAGATCGCGCCCCGACGAAGTGGCAATCACTTCACTTTCGCGCTCGCTCACGTGGCGCGAGCTCGATGAAGCGAGCAACACGCTCGCCCTCAACTACCGCGCTCTCGGTCTCGAGCGCGGCGACAGAATCGCTTCTCTTTTGCCGAACAGGGTCGAGCTGGCAATTCACTACATAGCTTGCTTCAAGTCCGGGATCGTTGCGACCCCATTCAACTACCGCTATGCAGCCGCTGAGATCGACCATGCACTTGAGGTAGGCGGGGCGAAGATGCTCGTTGCTCACTCCGAAAGGGATGGGGACATCGCGGCCTCCCGGCTGGCGTCCGGGCTAGAACTCGGGCACATTCGATTTGGCGACGCGTCACTTGGTGAGCGAGACCTCGAGACTCTGATTGGGGAACCCATCGGTGGTGGGCCAAGCGACGAGGTCAATCGTGATTCGCTCGACCCTGCGGCACCGGCTGCGATCTTCTTCACGTCAGGGAGCACCGGACCCGCAAAGGGAGTCACACATTCGCTTGAGACACTCGGGTGGGCATTGGCTATTGCGGGGGCGGCTTTCGAGCTGACTGAAGACGACGTCTTCTTACCCGCCTCTTCCATGTCCCACATCGGCTCTTTCCTCTGGACTCTCGCAACGCTGAGCGTTGGGGCGCGGGCGGTCGTCGCACACACCGTTGACTCACACGAAGTCTTCGCGTTGCTGAAACAAGAGCGCCCAACTGTGCTCGCCATGATCCCGGCTGCACTTACAGCGCTCATTCGTGACCACGACGCGACCTCGGAGGACTTCGAGTCGCTGCGTCTGTGCCGGGCAGGTGCCGACAAGGTTTCGGCCGAGCTTGAATCCGAGTTCAGCCACCTCGTCGGATTTCCAATCGATGAAGGATATGGAATGACCGAGGTCGGCCTCGCTTCACTCAATCCACCGAGCGGAGTGATCAAAAATGGCTCAATCGGTTGCGCCGTACCCGGCTTTGGGTTCGAACTTCGCGACGACTCTGGCGCCGAGGTTCCTATCGGAGAAGTCGGCCGAGCGTGGTTGCGTAGTCCGAGCGTGACCACCGGGTATTGGCAGGATCCCGGAGCGACAGACGAGGTGCTGCGGGACGGCTGGCTCGACTCGGGCGACCTGATGCGGGCTGACGAAGATGGCTACCTTTGGTTCTTCGGAAGGAAGAAGCAAATCATTGTCCACGACGGGTCGAACATCAGTCCGCTTGAAGTCGAAGGTGCGCTCCTGGAGCACCCGGCCGTGGCCGCCTGCGGCGTGGTGGGAATACACGACTCTGTCCACGGCGAAAACGTGCGAGCTTACATATCACTTCGGGCGGAGGTTGACGCGCCAACAAGTCCCGAGCTGATCGCCTTCGCCAGAGAGCGGGTGACCTACAAGGCCCCAGAGGAGATCGTCTTCCTCGATGAGATGCCGCTAAATCCCACGGGAAAGGTCGACCGCGTCGGACTCAAGAAGCTGGCCGAGGAGCACCTCAACCCGCACGATGCTTAGGTCCGGTGTGCTTTCGGCCCGAGCTCTAGCCGAAGGCTGCCAGCTGGGCCTCGAGCCACGCCCTCGGGGAATGCGCACTGGCAAGTTCCCGCAGCGATTGCGCCCGCTCGCGTCGCTCATCCCCGGCCATCGAGAGAGCGCGCGCGATAGCGGCCGCAGTCTCGCTCACATCAAAGGGATTCACCATGAGTGCAGCGTCGCCGAGGACGTCTGCTGCTCCCGCTTGAGCGGAGATCACCAGAGCGCCATAGCGTTCGTTGGCGATTGGGCCCTCACGGGCCACGAGGTTCATGACGTCGGCAATTGAGTTGACCAGCAAGACGTCATAGCGGCGCAGTGCGGCCTCATGGCGACGAGACGGGCTCCGCAATCCTGCATCGCGGCGGTTTGCAGTCGATCGGCGGGGACGACAAGGAAGCAGGTACAGCCCAGAAGAGAACCATTATCAAGGCGAACGCGAGTAGCGTCTGAACGACGACAGAAACGCCCACAAACGGCCAACGTAGCCATGCGCTGTTGAATGCGGGTATCGGCTTTGGTCGTAGCATTCGTATGGCGACACCACAGGTGACGACGACTACTCCTGCAAGGGCGATGTAGATCCCGATTGCGTACCTGACGGTCGGTTCGTCGAAACCTGAGCCCATTGACAATGCTCGGGTGAAAGCCAGGCCCATGATCAGAGCGGCGTAGCCAACCGGCAGGAGCCACCACCTACTTGCCACCCTCGGCTCTCCAAATCTCTTCAACGCTCTCAGCCAAACTCCGGCCAGCAACGAAGCCATTGCCACGAGCGCTAGGAAGATCAGTGCCAACCTGCCGATGACGCCACCCGCAGCGAACGTGGCTGGACGCGGGGCCCCATTCTCCGAGTACCACGGAAGCAGAGCCGCGGCCTGGAATATGAAGAACCCGATCCACACGAGGGCGTCGCCAATCGTGATTCGCGTTGTACGTCTCACGCGGGAACCGGTGGCTCGGTCGGTGGCGCCGGTGAAGTTGTCGGCGGTGGCGGCTCGGTCGGTGGCGGCGGTGATTCCCCAGGGCTCATGCCGCCCTCGTAGCTGAGCTCCCAGTTCGTCCCTGCCGGGCCCCATGGGAGTTCGCCGCCCAGGAGCCCACACAGATTGCCCTTCAGGTCGAAACCAACCGCCGCGATGTAGGCCTCGCCGGTCCAAATCGTGTATGTCGGTCGAGGAGGAACAGAGCTGTGGAAGTGGCCGATTGCATACGCCTCGCGCAGAGTGCCCTGCTCGTAAGTACCAACCTGACAATGTTGTGTCCACACCGCTGGAATGTCGGTCCAGCAAAACCCCAAAACGTCGTGGAGTGGCGACATCGTGGACGTCGTTTGGGTGAAGTGAGCCGACACTTGCAGGTTGTTTACGGAAATCCCGACGTACTCTTTGACGCTTGCCTTTGCCCATAGCTCATGATCGTGGGGTGGTCCTCTGTGGGCGTATCCGGGAATCCCCATGACCCAAATCAAGACCGTCGCGAGAACGACGGTTGTTGCGGCATTAGATCCTCGATGCGCAAGAAGCGAGCGCGTGGAGTGCCAGCGCGCTCGTACCGAGGCATCAGTGTCCCTTTCCATGTTCGCCGTGGCGGTCTCGGCACAGTGGGCGCGTCGACCGACTCGATTGCCCGGCGGGACTTGACGGTTCTATGAAGATTGACCCGTCATGTTTGTGACTGTGACCGCCATCGTGCGCGCGCATATGTCGCTGGTGGTCGGTCAGGTGGAAGCAAGTGGATTGACCTGTAGGGATTTGGCTCGCCACCGTCGGTGAAATATCGGGTCCAGGGTCCGCGGGCGATTCCGGCGGCTTTCCGCTGTGAGAAATCGATGCCACCACCAGGCTGCACTCGTCTGAGAGCTGAAGCCGCACTTTGGTGTCTCCGCTACCGCTGTCGAAAGTGAGCACTCCGACCGGGCGGTTGAACACACAGGTTCCGGAGCTAGGGTTCCACTCGCCGACAGCGACAACGTCGCCTTGTTCCACGGGGAATCGACGGTTCCCGTCGAACCCGATGCTGAAGGCCCTTCGAGATGGCTGAGACCTGGTCGGGTGATCGTCTCGTCTGACCTCGCTATCACGGCTTCGTGCGGCAGATTCGTCGCGACCGCGCGCAGTGGCAATGTCGGGCGCAATCACGAACACACTGACCAACAGCGTCAGGACTACCGCGGCCCCGGGCTTCGATCTGATTGCCGCGTGCCGACGCGTCGGGCTGGCTTGGCTGGGCAGAGGAGGCCTGACTGATCTGTTCGGCAACTGAACCACCGGGACGTGCGAATGATGGGGTTAGTGCCGCTACGTCAAAATGCTAAGTGCGGGTGACGCACTCGTCAACTCGCCGAGTTGCCGGGACCAGCGTCGGTTTCCTGACAGCCCCCGTGATCGCGTCGACTGTTTTCAAGAACTCGGCCATGCGTGCCTTTCCCGTCGCACGCGGGCCTGACTTCGGCAAGCCTCATGCGGGCTAGGCCAGTCAGCAGCGACTGCTATCCAGTCGCACGGGACCACATCAATGATTACGTCAAGCTTCACAGACACTTTGAAAAAAACACGCTGAACCCGCCTTCCGCATCCGGGCTTGGCCGCTTTGCGTTCCGGGCAGCGATCCACTGACGGCGCTCGCTAGCTAGTTGCAGCGTCCCATCGGCCCGAGCCCTAGCCGAGGGCTGCCAGCTGAGCCTCGAGCCACGCCCTCGGGGGATGCGCACCGGCAAGTTCCCGCAGCGATTTCGCCCGCTCGCGTCGCTCATCCCCGGCCATCGAGAGCGCGCGCGCGATAGCGGCCGCAGTCTCGCTCACATCAAAGGGATTCACCACGAGTGCAGCGTCACCGAGGACGTCTGCTGCTCCCGCTTGAGCGGAGATCACCAGCGAGCCATCGCGCTCGTTGGCGATTGGGCCCTCACGGGCTACGAGGTTCATGCCGTCGGCAATTGAGTTGACCAGCAAGACGTCATAGCGGCGCAGCGCCGCAAGTGAGCGAGGATATGAGTCGGCCACATCAACGGTAATCGGCTCCCAGGTCGGCAAGCGCCAACGGGAGTTGACTGCCTCGGCGGTCAGCCGGCATTCGGCCTCATATGCCTGGTACTCGACCAGCCGCTCCCTTGACGGGTGAAGGAGCGCGAGGTGTCGCAGGCGTCCACGCAGCTCCGGTGCCGCTCCGAGAAGCTCGTCAATTGCCCAGAAGCCTCTGACAATGTTCTTCGCGGGTTCCATGCGATCCACCCTGAGGACAAGGAGGTCCTCCGCCCCAACAATCTCTTCGAGCCGTTTGCCGGCCTCGAAAACTGCGGAGGATTTCAGTTCTGATTTCAAAGTCTCTGGGTCAGGGCCAAGCGGGAAGACCGCAAGGTTGGAGTGGGCTGATGAGCCAGGAGCTTCTACGCT
This sequence comes from Acidobacteriota bacterium, assembly GCA_003577105.1. GTDB lineage: Bacteria > Actinomycetota > Acidimicrobiia > ATN3 > ATN3 > ATN3. The sequence goes on from QEUQ01000018.1 coordinate 31,454, forward strand.
GCTCCCATATGCCGCACGCGCTTCGTCGAAGCGATCTGCCCACCGCTGGCTGTGAAATCCGACAAGATCGCACGCACCCGCAAGGCCGAGGATCTCCTTACACCACTCAGCGGGAAGCCTCGAAAGCGATTCAACTGATGGAAACGGCGTGTGAAGGAAGAACCCGATTTTCGCTTGAGGTATCAGGTTCCTCAGCATCGCGGGGGCCAGATACAGGTGGAAGTCTTGGACCAAGACAGTCGCGTCCGACGTTCCTACCTCGGCTGCCACCGCTTCAGCCACTTGCTCGTTGTAGGTGCGGTAAGCAGACCACGCTGCATGTGCCCGTGCATCAATCCGCGGTCTGTGGGCTGCATCGAAGAGACCGTGAGCCGCGAACCACAAGAGGCCGTTGGAGATGAAGTCGTACGCGCTTCGGAAGGTCGACTCGTCGATATTGAGATACCTGAGGTTGTACCTTCCGCCATCGATCTCTGCGGTCTGGGAAACCTCTGAATTTGCGGCGAATTCGCGGTCTGCCTCACTCATGGCCACTGCTATCCATGTGCCGGCTCCGCTCTCCATCGCCGGCCGCAGCGCCGATACCAATCCGCCACTGCCGCGCTTTGCCCCGCCACCCTCTAAGAACGTGACCGGCCCTCGGTTCGAGGCGACGACGATCTTGCCTGAGCCCAAAGATTGCAGAGGCTTTGCAGTCATCGTCAGGCTTGCCGGTTGAGGCTCACAAAGAGTTCGAGGTAGTTCCTGAGGTTGTTCGTCGAGAGGTAGTTCTTTCGGATGTGTTCCTTGCCGTGCTTGCCCATCCTGGTAGCTTCTTCCGGGTTCTTGAGCAGATCAACTAGGCGGGCCGCACATTCTTCTACTGAGTCAACCAAGAACCCGGTCTCACCCTCGACGATCTGAAGGCGGATTCCGCCTGCACGCCCGCCAATCACCGGGGTCTCCTTCCACAGCGCCTCTGCAACCGTGAGCGCGAAGCCCTCGCGAATCGACTTTTGAAGTACGACATCGGATGCGCGTTGAAACGCGTTGACTTGTGTTGCCCCGACTTGCTGCATGTTTGTAAGCAGATAGATGTCGGGGTCGCCTTCGCGGTGCTCATCGGTGGCAGTGAAGTAGTGCCACCCCTCGGGGTCATCGGTGGCCATGGACCCCGCCATTATCAGTTGGAGGCCTGGGATCTCCTCTTTGGCGAGGCGGTAGGCATCGATCACGCCGAGCGGATCTTTCCACGGGTCGAACCTGCTTATCTGGCACGCAATGGGGCGTTCGACGTCGATTTGGTAAGCCTGAAGCATTGCTGTGACCGTGCGGCGGTCCATCCAAAGGTTCTTGTGGGCAAGCGGATCAATACATGGTGGGATGATCGCCACCTGTGGCTCGAATCCCTGGGGCACATAGTCGTCAAGGGTGAAGACGCCTGCGTCGTATTCGTTGATGAAGGGCTTGAAGAAGTTGCTGACCGGCTCATGCGGCGCAGTCGTATCAATGTGACATCGCCATATCCACTTGCCGGGAGGGTGTTCGCCTCGCACCTCAGTGAGCAAGTGGAGCATCGCTGCAGTCTGGGGGTCATGGCAGACAATGAAATCGTAGGAGTCGCTCCAAGACTCGATGTTCTCGCGTAGCTTGGCGAGATAAATCGATTCCATCTCGGCAGTCCAGAGGACCTCCATGCCCTGGAGGCCGTTATGCGCGGCTTTCGTGACGTTGAAGAACTCCTCTGACCCGTGGATCAGCCGCCATTCGGCTTCGAGACCTACCGATCGCATCAGGGGTACCAGCGCATATAGAAGTTCGGCGACGCCGCCCCCGAACGCGGTCGGGTTCAGGTGAAGAACCCTGGCTCCTTCGATCTGTGAAGCCAGCTCGGCGATTTCCTCGACGACATCGTTGCCCACGATTTCCGCATAGGGTTCTATTGGCTTTTCGGGCAGGGGAACCAGATCCAGAGCGGGCGCCGCCCTAAGTGAACGTGGGCTCTTGCTCTCCGATTCGCCAGATGTTGATGCGGTCGCGCTCGAGGGCTCGGTCACGGGCTGTGGTCTCCGGGTGGTCTCTCTGGCTGTGCCGGCCAGCGTTGCCGGCGAATGTAAGTTTGCATCTTCCTACGAGGCAAGGGTTAACGGGCGGATTCGAATGCGAGTTGTCGTGGCACCCGACAAGTTCAGAGATTCGATCACTGCGGAGCTGGCCGCCGAGGCCATCGCTCGCGGCTTCGTGCAAAGAGCGGGCGATGATGCCGAGGTCGTGACCATCCCACTCGCTGATGGCGGTGAAGGGACTGTCCTAGTGCTGGCGCGTGACGGCGAACTGATCGATGTCGAGACCGTTGACGCCCTCGGGCGGCCCGTCAGTGCTCGGATCGGCATGCTTGACGATTGTACTTCAGTCGTCGAGATGGCTGAGGCCAGCGGGCTCTGGAGGCTTGACCCCTCCGAGAGGAATCCGATGCGGACATCCACCTTGGGGAGCGGGATCCTCATTGCGAGTGCGCTTGAGACCGGAGCGAGACGCATCATCGTCGGCGCAGGTGGCTCCGCGACGGTCGACGCGGGACTAGGAGCCCTAGAAGCCCTCGGCGTCAGGGCACTGAATGACGCGAAGAATTCGCTCGAACCGATTGGCGCGAATCTCAGCAAGGTTGCCTATCTCGATACTGCGGGGCTCGACAGGCGGCTCGTTACGGACGTTTCGGTCGTGGTGGCTTGTGACGTGACAGCGCCTCTCTATGGGCCTTTGGGCGCAGCCCGTCGATTCGCGTCGCAAAAGGGCGCGAACCCGGAGGAGGTCGAGGCGCTCGAGCGGGGCCTCATGCATATTGCCGGCATCTATGAGGAGACTTTTGGCTCCGAAGTCGCTGAGGATCCCGGGTCGGGAGCGGCTGGGGGGCTTGCGGCGGGGCTTCTCGCAGCAGTTGATGCCGACCTAGTTGACGGCTTTGACCTGGTAGCACAGATCACCGGGCTCGACTCTGCGCTTGAAGGAGCCGATCTCGTAATCACGGGCGAGGGCTCGTTTGACTCGGTCAGTGGCAAGGTAACGGCAGGTGTAACCAGACATGCGCATAGGCTTGGTATCCCGGTTGCAGTCGTGGCCGGGCAGACCGGCCTCTCCGATGAGTCGCTGAAGCCGATGGGAATTGAAATGCAGCTCTCTCTCGCGGAGCTCGCCGGGAGTGTCGAAGAAGCCAAGGCCCGCCCGGCTGAGCACCTGGTGACAGGTGGCGCCCAAGTGGCGGCTTGGTGGGCCCGGACAGGCAAGGCGGTATAGGCCGTGACTGAAGACCTCAGCACGCACACGTCGGACACTTGTGCGTTTCACTCAGATCGCCCGGCATGGGTTCGGTGCACTCGGTGCGACCGCCCAATTTGTGGCGACTGCGTGATTCCGGCGTCAGTCGGGCAGCACTGCCCCGCGTGTGTCCGCTCGGCCCAGAAGAGGATTCGCTCCATACGCCCCGACCGGCACGCCGCGGCGACCTTCGTGATCATCGGGGTAACCGTCGCGGCCTATGTGCTGAACCTGATCCTCGGTGACCGTCTCGTGGAGTGGTTCCTAGTTCAGCCGTACCTCGTGCTGGTTGAGAACGAGTGGTGGCGCCTGGTGACGCCGGTTCTGGTCCATGGCCCGATCTATCACATCCTTTTCAACATGTACGCGCTCTTCGTCATCGGGAGGGTCCTTGAAGAGGGGCAGGGAACGCGACGCTTCCTGATCGTCTATTTCGTCTCGGCGATTTCTGCCTCAACAGCGAGTATCGCCGTGCCGGTATTTCTCCACCCGCGCACGACGCTTCCGATCCAGACCGATCTCGGCTGGCTGGTCCCCGGCGGATCCATTGGCGCTTCAGGCGCGGTCTTCGGCCTCTTTGGTGCCCTCGCGCTGCTTCTGTGGAAGCGCCGCCACCAACCATCGGCACGTTCTGCGCTGACTCAAATCGTCGTCTTGATTCTCATCAATCTCGCGATCGGTTTCACGATAGGTGGAATAGACAACAACGCCCACATTGGCGGCATGATCGGCGGCATCGCGATTGCAGTGGGTTTCGACCTCGCCGATACCAAGTCGGCATGGCAGCGACGCTCCTGGATCGGTATTGCCGTCGTCCTTGCGGTCTGTGCCGTGGTGCTCTTTGTGGCCCGAGCCCGTCTGCTGGCTATCGCCTAATTACCGTCTAACCTTTGGGGATGCGAAACATACGCCGGTTTGTGCTCCTGGCCGTTATGGCCACGCTCCTGACTTCTTGCTCTAACGGGCAGAGCACATTTACCGCAACCGAAGCCGCCGAAGAAACAGGCAGCAGCGTGACCGTGTGTGACGTGGTTGCCGACGTCAGGCCCGACCCAATTTCTTCTGGGCCGCTCTATCTCGATCTCGTCAGGCCCGCACCGGATCAGGCCATGACGATCATGATTCAGAATCGAGATGGCGCCGGCGCGATCCGATATCTCGGTCACGAGGTATGCGCATCCGGTCTGGTCGAGGCGACTGGCGGCGACTCAGCCCGGCCCCGCCTCATGGTCAAGTCGCCATCGCAGGTGAGGATCTCAGGCCCCGCGCCAGCGGTAATAAGCGCCGCAGAGGCCGCGGCCGGCCCCGAGAGGATTGCGACGGTATGCGATGTTGTCGCTGCCTTTCGCCCCGATTCGATCTCCGAGCTAACTGGTTTTCTCGATCTCGTCAGGCCCGCTCCGGACGCACTCATCACTGTCGTACTCGAAGACCGGCGCCAGCTCGTTGAGGCCGCGAGCTATCCGGGCAAGACGGCCTGTGTCACTGGATACGTGAAGAAGGACAGGACACTGACGCTTCGCGATCCGCGAGAGCTCGTGCTCAAGTAGGAGCTAGCTGGGTCAGTACCTAACCCAGCTTGGCCTTGACCGTCTTGCGTGAACCGTTTCTGTAGATCTCGAGGGAGACTTCATCGCCCGGAGCGTGGCCGATGACCGCGGCTCTCAGCTCACTCGAGTTCTGAATCGCCTTTCCGTCCATCTCCACGACGACGTCGTCGGCCTTGAGGCCGGCACGGGAAGCGGGACTGTCCTCGGCCACCTCGACAATCAGCGCGCCCGACGTTGTCGGCAGATCGAGCCGCTGAGCAACTCGTGCGTCAACTGTCGAGGTGGTCACTCCTAGGTACGCCTTCGCTTGCTGCGGAGCGGTCTTGCCGGAAATGATGTTGTCAGCCGCAACCTTCACATCGTTGATGTTCTGCGCGAATCCGATGTTCTGCGCGGCCGTTGATCCACCAGGATTTCCCGGATCTGCTGCCACAGCGGTGTTCACCCCGACCACCTCGCCGGCAAGGTTGATGAGTGGCCCACCGGAGTTCCCGGGGTTGATCGCGGCATCAGTCTGGATAAGACCCGAGAGAGTCACGGTCCTGCCTGACTGATCCACATCACTGAGTTGCCGCCCCTTTGCGGAAACGATGCCTGTGGTAACCGTCGGCCCCCCGGGAAGATTCAATGCGTTACCGATCGCGATCACGCGGTCGCCCACCTGAAGCTTGTTGGCATCACCAAGAGGGAGCGGGGTCAGTCCGGTGCTCTCCTCGATCTTGATCACGGCGACATCGATTTCGGGATCTTCGCCGAGGACTCGAGCAGCGATGTTCTTCTTGCCGGCAATGTCCACAGTCACGTCGCGAGCTCCGCTCACGACATGGCGATTGGTGATGATGTGGCCTTCGCGGTCAATCAGGAAACCAGTACCCGCACCCTGGGAACGCCCGATCTTCACGTGAATGGCTGCTATACCCGGATCAACTGCCTTGATCAGATCCGCGATCGTCGCGTCATCGGGGAGAGTGAGGGTGCTGCCCTGAGGCGGATTGGCTGTGGCCGAATCCCTGTCGCGAAGCCGCCACTCGGTGATAGCAGCGCCGCTTCCCGCTCCCGCTATGAGCGAGACGAGGATAGCGATCACCACGAGCCATGCGCTGCGAGACTTGCGCGGAGCTGATGGTGCCGGTTGGTGCGGGCTGGAGCCGTCGTGCGGCGGCCAACTTGGTGGGACGGGGCTCTCGGGATAAGACGGGACTTCCGGCAAGGCGTAGGCGCCTGAGCCGGGTGGCGGGTAGGCAGCGCCCTGCCCGCGGAGTTGCTCGTACTGCGATGGCCCCGGTGAGGGGGCGCGAGGTGGGGCGAAAGTTCCTGTACTCACTTGCTCTGTCGTTTCGTCGTTTGAATGGTTCTCAAACTGACTTACGGACTCGGCCGCGAGTCGGTTCCCGCTCGAGGAGTAGGTTGGGTTACGGTTCTCGTCCATGGATATCAGAGTAGATGGTAAGGCAGCTCTAGTCACAGGAGCGTCGAGGGGAATCGGGCTGGCGATCGCGAAAGCCATTATCGATTCCGGAGGCAAGGTCTGCATTACTGCTCGCAAGCAGGACGAGCTTGACGAGGCGCTTGCAACCCTGGGAAGCGGCGCTATCGCGGTCGCAGGAGGCGTTGACGATCGCGATCACGCGGAGGCGGCCATCGCTACTTGCATTGCCGAGTTCGGTTCGCTCGACATACTCGTCAACAACGCGGCGACAAATCCGCAATTCGGACCGCTCATCCAAGCTGATCCGGCGGCGGTCTCGAAGATCT
>QEUQ01000019.1 GCA_003577105.1 Acidobacteriota bacterium
AGAGGAGATCGAATAGCCGGTATTGCCGTCATGGAGATGGGCATTGGTGAATGTGGGGGCGGGGTAGATGTCAGGTGTGTTGGTGCTCTTCGAGAGAATGCGGATCGTGGCAAACGTCCCAGTCGGCCCCACCTCGATATCGGAGAAGGTGGGCGCCGAATCCTCAACGTACACGGGGAAGCAATTAGCTTGGCTACAAGAAAGACCAGCCCCAGCGAACTTCGTATGTCGAATCGACGATTGGTCTGAGCCTGGGACAAATGCCACACCTCGCCAGGCGCTTCCCGAGGAAAGGCGATCAAACGTTATCGGACGGTTCGTGCTACCGCTCGAGATCAACGTCCCCTGTACAGTGAGCGACTTCGACGGTGCGACTCGCACTTCAACGCCCTCTTCGAGAGTGAGTGTCACACCTGCGGGAATAGTGCAGTTCTCGTCAATGATGTGGGGGTTGTGCTGGCGTCGCCAGGTCGTGTCACGGGTAACGCATCTGGTTGTGTTCACCGAGACCGTCGCATGAGCAGAGTCGCTGCCATTTCCGGCCCGATCGATCGCCTTGGCGAAGACCTGGTACTCGGCCGGAGCGACGTGGTCAACGAGAGAAACCAACGCCGAACAGGAACCCGAAGCGTCGGGGCTGCATGAAGCTCCAAGGTAGATGTCTTCGTACAACGAGTGCGCCCAGAATTCGATCCGGTCGATACCCGAATACGCGTCCGCCGCCGTAGCGGAGAATGTCGCCGAGTCCGCAAGGGTTGACCCAGAAGTAGGCGATGTGAGTACGACGCTGGAAGGCGGCGTCTGATCCACGACGACCATTGCATCGACAAAACCCGAGACATTGCCAGCCGAGTCGCGCGCTTGCGCAACAACTACGCGCGGCCCTTCGCCCGGAGCGAGATCTACTGCCGCGGGACCGGTCGCACGCCAATTGCCATGTTCTGCAACCCCTGCGACGTCAAAGGCCGCTCGCGCGAGCTCGGCACCCTCGATCTCAAAGATCATTCCGTCAACTGACCCGCCCGAGAGGCCCCCGGGGATCGGGTCGACTGCCAAGACTACGAACTCGCCCGCCGGCGGGAGTGGCCCCTGGGCAATGTCACCGGGACTGTCAATGCCCCAGGCGTATGAAACATAGTCACCCTGGCCGGCGGGGTGATAAGAGATCCTCAGTGTTTGCACGCCAGCGTCGATACGAACAACGTTGATCAGCGTCGAATCCTGCTGGACGGCGACTGGGGCCTCCGGGGCGAAGTAGCCGTGATGACCAGCGCTCTGTCCTGACGGGATCTCTTGGATGTGGATCCTGCCAAACCCCGAAGGATGCTCCCGCTCGGTCGACGAGAAGACCCATTCCGTGGCCGGTGGGCCCAATGGCTGGCCCGGAATCTCGTCGTCAACGATTGGTACGACAGCCCCCACACGCACCTGCCCTAAGTCGGTCTCGACCTGCGATGCATCGGCCATCACCCGCGACTCCTTAGAAAAGACCGGGGGTGCAAGGACAAGTGTCGGGCTTGGCGCGGACCTGTCGATCGTGACGCGTCTGTCAAGGCTGAATTCACGCCCGAAATAGTCGAAGAGCGTGAGACGAACTGTGCCCGCGCCCTCCGGAGACGCGGACGTGTCCCAAGGAATTGTCCCTGGGCCCTCGGGAGACAGGGCGCCTTGGCCGACCGAACCCATCGCTATCGGCACTTCGGATCCGTCCGCGTCGGCGATATAGGTAAGAGTCCAGCCCGCAGGGAGTGGCGAATCATCGACGACCCCCGAGATCTGTACCACTCCGCTGACTCGTGCACCCTCCGCCGGGTTGTCGACTTGCAACACTGGTGGCGTATTGTCGATCGCGATTTGGCGTCTCTGGCTCGCAGTTTCGATCAACAGCCCCGCCGAGGCGAGATCCCCCGGGGCCAGAGCCACTCCGAATGGCTGGTTCGACTGACGAACAACGATCTCCGCCTCGTAGACCCCGTCTTGCAACTGAGTTGTGTCAATCGCGCCGATCTCAGCCGACTCGGAGCTCGGCGAGCGAGTCGTCGCCACGTCGCGGCGCTCGCCTCCGCTGTCGTAGAGATACAGCGTGGCATCGACGAAATTCGAGCCCGTGAATTCGCCGGAGACGGGAATGACGCCTGACAGGACTCCTGCGCCGGGTCCAGGCGCATTGATCAATGCGCGCGCGGCAGTCCACCGGAATACGGTCGAGGTGACGACAGCCGTTGGATCGTCATCAACCTGCAACCGGTAAGTGACGGCTCGTTCGCCGTCCAGCGGCGGCTCCTGGGGATCGAAAGTCCCGAGCACTTCGGCGAAACCACCGGCTGTCGTTGTCCCGCTCGCCATGGGGACATAGGTCGTACCACCATCGGTTGAGTATTCAAGTGCCCAGCCCTTGTTGTCTCCCTGGACTATTCCTTGAATGGGTTGAGGTCCGTAAACCTCGTACGAGGGCGCTACCAAGAGCCGGTTCGACGGCGAACCGTTCGACACGTGAACCGGTACAGCGACGTAGCTGATGCGGTGGACGTCTTGGAGCGGCAAGTTAGCAGGCGCGAATCCGGGGACGGGATAGGGGAACTGATAGGCGATGAGGACGACGTAGTAGTCGCCATCAGCTACTGCTCGTGTCTCGATGAATCCGATCTCACCATCGACCTCGCCAACCCCTAGAACCTGAGGCGCCTCCGAGATTAGGTGGGGGTATTTGAAGCCGAAAGTGATCTGGGTGAGCGAAGACCCATCCGCATCCATGATGCAAATCTCAAAGTCGCCTCCCGACCGCTTTGCTGCAAAGATGATCTCTTCGCCGGAGGGCGAAAATGATGGATCGACTTCTTCGAGATCGCTGGGTCCGACCGCCACCGGCTCACCGAGAATCTCTCTGCCGCCAAAATCGGCGACGAATATCGTCCATGCGGCGCCCTCGCCCGACTGCTCCCTGCCTGTGAAGGCAATTCCCATGCCGTCGGGCGATATCGATGGATGTGCCGCGAATGCGAACTGCTCAGCTGACGTGAGTGCTGCCGGATTCTCGCCGCCTCTGCCGACGCGCCAGATCTGCTGGGAGCCCCTTACGCCCGCATCAAACACAATCAAGCTCGAGTCGGGCGAGTATGTTGGCGCTGCAACTTCAGATCCGAGCCACGTTACTTGCCGCGGACTTCCGGCGTAGTAGGCGCCCGAAGTGCCGTCACGCCCCAAGCTCACCGCGAAGATCTCGGAGCCCGAACCGGTCCGCGAGACAAAAGCGATCTCCCCTCCATCGGGAGACACTGCGGGCTCGCCGTCAGCCCGGCTACCTGGAAGCAGCCGAGTTTGATCCGAACCGTCCGTATCCATGACGTACAAGGCCCGGTCGCCGTCCCGGTCTGAGGAGAACACGATCGCGGATCCATCGGCGGTGAAAACCGGCTCCATGTCATTCCCGCTGTCCGGCGTAAGAAGACGGAGATTCGTAGTAATTGGCTCGCCCGTACCTGGGTCGCGCAACAGATCCATCGTGTAGATGCCGATGTCGAATCCTTCACGAGACGAAGAGAACACGATTCTCGACCCGTCAGGAGACACCTGAAGCTCTGGTCCAAAACTCGGGTCACGAGCCGCGCTGCGCGGGAACTCATCTAGCAGCGCCCCCTCCCAGAGCCCCGCAGTCCTCACGTAGACATTCGATCCCGCGATTAGCGCATCAAGTGGAGCCGCGCCGGAGATTGTGGCGTCCGATGCCGGGTCACGGATCAGAATCTCCAAGTCCCTGAAAACGAACTCCACAGAGCGTTCGGCTACCGAGCCGTTGCCTGCTGAGTCGACGACTTCTAGTCGGAACATGGCTGAACCGATTCCCTGGGAAGGCACCGCAGGATCCCAGGTCGCGAAAGTGGTACCCGCATCACGAGGGCCAGTCCCTTGAGCCAGCACCGCGGGATCCGATCCAAGTTTCGTCGCCGTTAGTGTCCAGCTGACAGAGTCCGACATGTCTCCAGATGGCGCTGGATCGACCCCGACCGATCCTTTGATCTCGACCGGTCGAAACACCTCGTACGACCCCTCGACATCGAGCGTGGCTCTTGGCCCGAGGTTGTCGATTACCAGGGGGGGCGAGGTGACTGCGGTCACGGTCGACTGAGCAAGTAGCTCGGCCAGCTCACGCTCGACGGGGTCCTGGCTGTTCAAATCCGGTGCGATGCAACCGGTGAATTCACCGGGCACACACGGCAGGACGTATTCCTGGGGAGGAGCGCGCGGCGACTGGACCGCGAGGAGAACCAATTCGACGGGTCCATCGGCGAAGCGGCCTGAGTCGATCGTTCCTAGCATTTGCGCTTCGCCCGCGCCGCGCGCGTCCGAGAACGTAGCGGTCGGGGCTACATCCAAGCCGCGGCTGACGCCCGGGAAGGCGTTTGCTGCCACGCCGTTAATCGTCTCGCCAGTCGCGACTCCGACGCCCCAGATCCATGTATGCGAGCCTCCGACGGTGCCATTGACATCGACGCTTGACTTCAAGACGCTGGGCGGCGGCGGGCTCGCAATCGTTGCATCGAGTGGCTGCCATCTGAATGTTGATGTCTTTTCAACGATGACCGGCTCGCCACCGCCAGAAGGCGCAGCGGTGAGTCTGAAGACAACGCTGACTCCCTCGGGTGAGGATCCCCCCGGCAGGCGCGGGTCGTACTGGAAGCTCGGCGGATTCGCGGGATCGGTCGGGCCAGAACCCGCTATGACTGTCGACTGGCCGCCTCCCTCGACGGAGAAACTCCACGCCCCCGCAACACTGCCTCCCACCGAGTATCCAATCGGCACCTGCTCGAACCGCTCGTATTCCGGCTCGGCTTCGACGAAAGCCTTGATCGGCACCGACACGTTCACTGCCAGTGTCACCATGGACTCGACGGGTGGTACCGCGACGTTCTCGGCTTTGACGCTGAGAGTCACGTCGCCATCGTCAAAAGCAAAGGGGTCGAGCGTCCCGATGGGCTGTGAGAACACCTCGCCTGAACCGCTCGCGAGCACAACGGACTTCTCACCTTGCGAAGCTGTGACCGTCCACGGGCCAACATCGGACTCATCGTCGCGAATCGTCGCGACAATCGGTGTGGGCTCGGCAACTGTCTGGCCGTCGGTTGGCGTGTCGACAGAAATCGCGGGCGGTGAATTGTCGACGATCGGGTCCTCCGCAACAATCACTTCATTTCCCGATGTGTCGGCCACAACTGCAGCCAGCCGCCAGGCGGATCCGTCCTTCAGCCGGGTCGTATCCCAGTCGACGAGGTAGTGATCGCTCCCGCTCGGCGATGTCGACGCGCCATCGCTATCAGCCGCATAGGGTGGCTGGGTGCCCTGTCGCTCAGGAGGACCCGGCGGGATATCAGCGGGCGGCCCATGACTCCGGCGACAGCGCCTATCGCCGTCGCGGTCATCGTCCCTCTCCCGGCCGTCAGCGCGGCGGTCGCGGTCGTCGTCCCTCTCCCGACAGCGACGATGTCTCCGTCGCCCAATAGGCACACCAAGCTCGCCGTCTCGCGCATCTGCGCGGGCCGCATAGAACTCGGGGTCAGATGCCAGGCCCACGTCATCGGTGGCCGTGATCTCAACCGGAACCACGCCCGAAACGAACATGCCAAGGTGCGGATAGATCCACCCCGTAGACGGCGGCGAGGCGTCTACCCCGGCAGCCCTGATCTCCCGCACGCCGTCTGATGACGACGCCGACCAGGCGGCGGGCAGTCTCCCTAACGAGTTCTCCGGTGATGCCGGCGAGCTGAGCGCAGTACCGGAAATCTCAACGCGTGCATCCGACCACTCGCCACCATCTGCAAGGTTGCGCCTGAACAGGTTGTAGCCGTCAGTCGTCAATAGAACACGTCGACCGGGGACTTGGCTGAGCGACGGCTGGGATTCGGCGGGGCCACTGACACGTCTGCTCGTCCAAGTACCATTACGCCTTGTCGCGACCTCGACTCCATTTGACGTCGCATAAGCCAGACTTGGGGATGCGCCTCCCACGACTGAGAAGCCGGCTGACCTCACCTGACGGGATATCTCTGCGGAATTCGACCACTCGGTCGACCCCGACCGAGACCAGGAATGCAACGTTCCATCTGCGGACGCGGCGACTACAAGTCCCTCGGTGGTGTGCGCGACTCCGATGCGAGCCGGCGCGGTGCCAGCCGCTATTCCTTGAGGCGCCGACCAGGTCGACCCGTCAGGTGAGTCCCCGACCCGCAATTGCGAACCCGAAACCCACGCGGCCACGAGATGTCCCGGCCGATACGCGAGCGAGATGGCCGAGGCCGCGCCGTCGAGCGAAACCGGTGGTCCAGTCGGTTCGAATCCGAACATGCCGACGGCTATGCGCTGTACGTGGAGCCCGCTGGGATCCGAATACGCGATGAAAAGATCGCCCGAACCGCCTGGGGCCAGAGCGAGCACGGTCGTGGGCGAAGGAGATACGAGACTGGGCTGCGTGACTACGGACGTAGCATCTGTATTGAGGAGGGCGAGTGCAATTCCCTGGCCCGGCTGGTAGGCGACAGCAACGCGACCGTCGGAGAGCTGCGCCGTCCTTCTTGAGGGCCCATCACTCAATGGCTCAGGAATTGCAACCGACCCCACGAGCAGGCCCGGCGAGGGTGGAATCGCCGCTCTCGCGGGTGGCGCCAGGCCGAACCCGGCTGCGACAACGGCAAGCGCGACGAATGCGGCAAGTGCTGGTCTGGCGATGCGCGCTGCGCCTAGGCCCGGCACTGCCGGCCCAACCTGCTGGGCCCCCTGCGGCCGAACTCGATACCCTCCACCCGGCTCCCTTCACAAGCACGGCTGCCCGACCATAGCAGTATCCGGCTGGTCGTGCCGCCGACTGTGGCATCGCCAACACTTTGGGCGGCCACTGCGCATATTGTTCCTGCGACCGAGGAGATGCATCGCCACTATGTCTGACGGAAACGGCGGTCCTGTAGAACCCGGCGAGGCCGAAGACCGCTTGAAAACTCAAGAAGCGGATGTCTCGGGGGCCGAGGCCGTCGTTCGTTGGGCCGCGCAGAGGCGGCTCTGGCTGATCACAGGGGGCATCGCGATTCTTATAGCTCTCGTAGTGCTGGCAGCCCAAGTAGGGCGCGCCCCAGATCTACCTCAGCCAGTCCGGATTGAGAGAGATCGCGAAGCTCAGGCCGCTACTCGCCGGGCGCTAGTTGACGAAAAGGTGATCTACCTAGACCGCGACGCCTATACGGCTAATGCCGATGAGCTGACGAGATTCGACAAGGAGCTGCGAGTCGGCAGCTACAAGGACCCTGCGGCCGTGGTCGTGCTGACCGGTGACGACGGACAAACACGCTGCTTGGGCTCACAGAGCGAGTCGGGAAAGCGCTTCTACATCAAAGATGTGACGCACGGCGAAGATGTTGGGACCTACTACGCCTCGTCGGGGACCAGAACTGACAAGATCCGGCGCTGTGACTCCGGGGACCTGGAAGCATGGAGTAAGGATCCCACCACCGGCTGGGAGAGCTGACGAGCGCAGACAGCCGCGTCTCCTCCCGGCCGCGAGTGCCCCAGGTGGTGACAACGTTAACGACCACGGCGCAGGTTCTCTCGATCGCCAACATCAAAGCGTGACTAAACACAGGGTCTTCGGCTTGCTCTCAAAGCGTTGGCTCGCAGCATTCGGTTGGGCTGGCTAGGGTTTGTCGTGGCTGCCCTGGGGGCAATTGGCTTGGTGTCGCGGCTCTTTGCCGGGTTCTTGGCGAGCACTCCGTTGAAATGGTGGCTTCCCGCAGCACTCGCGGCCGTCCTGGTCCCGATCATTGTGGGCGGGATCCGAGTGCATTGGCCACGAGTTGTCCTCGAACCGTGCGACGTAAACCGATTGAATGACCGAGAGTTCGAGGTTCTGTTGCCGGTGGCAAATGAGGCGCCGAGGCGCACCTTCACTGTGCGAGTGCCGCGCCAGAGTGTGCTGGGCCTGAGCGCGAGTTATCCAGACGACGCGATCCGGCGCGTCTGCTCGCGGGAATCTGAGATGACGTCGAACAACAGCTCCGCGCCGACTTGGGTCGCTGTTACCTAGCCCAGATCGTCTAAGATCAAGAGATCGAGGCGTTGGAGCTGGTTCTTGATCCGAAGGAAGCTCCGTTCATCTCGTGCCTCCGTCAGTGTCGTGATCAACTCGGTCACTCGGAAGTAGCGGACCTTCTTGCCTCTGGCGCAAGTCTCATGGCCGAGGGGGATCGAGGAATGGCTCCTCCCGGGCCCGCGGTTGATGAAGGGAAAAACGTGGACCCGGTCGCAAAGAATTCGAACCGCGGCTGAACTGCCGTTGGTTGTCGATCTCGCCGACCCCGCTCTCCCACCCAAGTATCAGCAGATCGCCGAGCGCGCCGCCCACCTCCGCGAACTCGGGATGACCTACCGCTCTATCGGCGAAGTCCTCGGTGTCGACGCGAAATCAGTGCGGAACGCTACCGGGTGGTGGGAAACAAGGAGCCAGGACCGCCACCTTGGTCGCCCATAAGCATTGTTTCAAGAATCCAGTACGTGCCCATCGCTCGCAGGATTGCCACTGCAGGTCGAGGTTTTCGAGGCCCCGTTGAACAGCCCAACTATTCCAACCGAGCCCTCTTTGTTGTCATCGCACTTACCGCAGTCCCGGGTCCCCGTGACTGTCACGCCCCCTCGGTAGGGTATTGCTGCCGGACGTCCGCGACCGGTTCACGTCCCCGAACATCAGGAATTGACCGCACGTGAGGAAGACTCGTGTCGATTGCCAAGCAATGCCAATTGCCGTTCACTGTCGCCCATGATGACCGGACCCCGACCGCTGCGTCTCATGACCAGACCGGAGCAAGGCGAGTGACGTCGCTGCTCGATCCGGCACCGACACTCGCCGAGAGTTCTCATAGGGGGCTCGGCGCGTACTACACGCCATCCATTGCGACGAAGGCGCTTGCGGCGTGGGCGCTTCGGCAGCGCGGCGACCGGGTACTTGAACCGAGCATGGGCGACGGCGCGTTTCTGGCGGAGCTGGCCCAGGAAAGCGAACGGCGCGGGCTTGATGCGGAGATCTGGGGTGTCGAGCTCGCCGCCGACACATTCGCGGCCACTATTGATCGCGGCGTCGTGGATCCCACGCATGCTATTCGGAGCGACTTCCTGGCGGTTGACCCCTTCGAGGTCGATGCTGTCGTTGGCAATCCACCCTATGTGCGTCTACGACATATCCCAGAGGACGAGGCCATTCGAGCCCGGTGCGCGGCTGCCGAGGTTCTAGGCGAGACCATGGACCCGAGCGGCAGCGTGTGGATGCCCTTCGTGCTCCACGCAACGCGGTTTCTTACCCGCGGGGGCCGACTGGCCTTCGTTCTCCCTTTCGACATCACCTACGTTCGCTATGCGCAACCGCTGTGGTCATTCTTCGGTCACAACTTTGGCTCGTTAAGGGTCGTCCGAGTCCACGAGCGGATGTTCCCTGAGATCCTGCAGGAAGTCGTGCTCCTGTTTGCTGACAACTTCGGCGGATCGACGCAGCAGGTAACCTTTGAGGCGTTCCGCACGCTCGAGCACCTTGAGCGAGGCGCACCCGAGCTAAGTGCGCGACTTCATGTGAGCGATGTGGTCGCCGGCGATCGCGTATTCCTCGAAGCGCTGCTGCCGGGAGCGGCTCGCGAGTTGGTGGGTCAACGGCTCCGAGATCTCACTGTACCGGCCCGTGAATTGGTCACCTTCAACATCGGTTACGTCTGCGGTGACAAGAGCTTCTTCCACCCCGAAGACGAGGCTATCGTCGACTACGACCTTCCTGACGCATGTCTTCGGCCCGCCCTCACGTCGAGTCGGCAACTGCGCGGGTGTGGCCTGCGCGCGTCGGCAGTTCCGAGCGATCGCCTAGATCGATTGTTTCTACCCTCCTCCGATCTCGGGACACTCACGGACGGTGAAAGGGAATACATTCGATTCGGTGATCGATCAGGCGTGTCCCAGCGATACAAGTGCCGAATTCGCGATCCCTGGTACATAACCCCGGGCGTGAAAATCCCTGATGTCCTCGTGCCTGTTTTTACCGAGCGCCCGGTCATGCTCCTGAACGACGCTGGAGTTGTGGCATCGAACAGTCTGCTCTGCGGCTACCTGCAGTCCGGCACCTCCAATGCTCTCGTCAGCTCTTGGTACACGTCCCTCACTTTGCTTCAGCTCGAACTCCAAGTCCACGCACTCGGAGGCGGCGTGATGGTCCTCGTCCCGCGCGAAGCAGGAAGCATTCGGATGGTCGACCTTCAACGATCAGTCGGTGGGGACCACCTCAGACGAATCCATCGGCATCTTGCCGCCGGGCGGTTGGACGATGCGTTCCTAGCCGGTGACGAACCGGTGCTCCAACGCAACCTCGGACTAACCAGTAATGAGATTGTGGCAATTCAAGAGGCGGCGCGAGAACTTGCCTGGTGGCGCACCGCCGGACGATCAGGGTCTACGGCCAGGACTGCGGGGTAGTCGATCCACCGCCCTCGAAAGGCCTCAGGCGAAGACGTCCATAAACAGCATCCGCGACTTGAACGTGTCGACCATTCGATCGATGAACGTCGACGTTCGAAGGTCGATACCTGGCACTGAGGCCTGCACGATGTCGTCCCTCACCCGCGGGGGAACCTGGTCAAAGTCAACGACGAGGTAAGCGAACTGGTCATAAATGCCTCTGATGGACTTGTAGTCCTGACCTGTTCGCCCCGTAATGGATGCATACAGTTTCGCAAATCGCGGGTGGTCCACGGCCTCGTGCTCCTTTCCCTCCTTGATTGGCTTGAGCGGCATGAGATAGGCATAGCCGATGGTGCTCATTGGGAATCGGTCCTGCAGGCTGATGCACTCACCGACGATGCCTTCGTAGTAGGTCAGAACGTTCTTGCCGACACTGCTCATCTGACTGCGGACACCGATCATCATTAACGGTCCGTTGTCGGGATCGATGACGGAAACGTCCACATCCTTTGGCTTGTGCGAGCCGAGGATCGTCGCCTCCGCTTTGACGAAGATGCCGCGCTTCTTGGCCTGGGGCGTCAGCCGCGCGTCCAGCTCTGCGATGAAGTAGCTGTGCAAGCACTTGATGAATGCCTGGCCGCGCACGGCCTTCACCGGATCAGCTCGGTAGATCGTGCCCATGTCGACAAGGCATCGTGAGAAGTCCACCGTTCCGCCCTTGCTAGCCGTGTTGTTCACTTGGCCTCAGGAGACTAGTACAGGAAGGGGCCTGCGGGGTTGTCGGCAATGAGCAGACGGTAGATCCCTGCGCTAGTCCTTTCGAGCGACGCGTATTTGTCAGTGTTGTCGTGCTGGCGGAGGTATTCCCCAAACTCGCGCCACGCGAACTCACTCGTCCGGTTGGCTTGGTCGGAGTCGTAACCCGGCGTGTACCGAACATCGAAAGTGTGAAGGCCAAGGTTCTCTTCATCGACGGTCACCGCAACATCAACTGACGCGATTTCCCGCAGCTGGCCGCCCGCCGTTTCGCTCGCGTGCCAGCCAGCATCTGCGAAGAACACCTCACGGAAGTACGTTGACGCATCGATGTCATGTCCTGCCTTGACCAGGGTCATGGTGTTCGAGGGGCTGCTTGTCGGAAGCTGCTGGGCATCCGCGCGAGGCAGCCGCTTGAACCACCGCCGGACGACGCGGTCTTCGGGGGCTGCGGCAGATTCGAGGCCGTCCGCCTCAGCCGGCGTCGCGCCTTCGCCAATCCCAGGTGTCGCGCCGCGATCGGCTCTGATCGGCTTCTTACGCGATCTCATCTGGAACCGGGTCGTTCCGAAGATCCGCGCACCGGGCGGAAGGCCAGGGTCTGCTTCCGCGGTGGGGTCCTGCTCCGATGTCGATCCGCCGCGAGACTCGTCTTCGTCGGCCAGCGGGTACCGATCGTTTCTGGCCAGCGATTCGATGAGCGCCTCGTCGAGCCGCAAGCACAGCTCTTTGTCATCGACCAGCCGATCGACGTAGTCGTGAACGGCGATCGAGAACGCCCGCTCGTCGTCGACCATCAGGTCGAGCGTCGAAAGCACTCCGGCCTCGTAATTATCCTGCACGCCGCCGAGCGTGAGATTGTGCGAGCCAACCAATATGAGGGCGGTGTTCGAGCCGCTCGCCGCGAAAAGCTTCGGGTGGAACGTGCGGCCAGGATGGTGGAAGACGTAGGCATCTGTCGCGACTTCCGTTATCGCCTGGAGTCCCTGCAAGCTGGTGCCACCCTGGCTGATGCCGACGACAGCCCGGATCGTGCCCCCGCGCTCCAGGAAGCGCGCCAAGTTGTCGTAAACGGCTCTGACACCTGTCCGCTTCACCCAGGCCACCACAATGTCGAGCTGGGAGAGCGCGGCGTCGGCGGCGACCAGTTCGAGGAAGTCGCGCAGATCGAAGCCGGCGTCATGAGGCTGAGCAACGAAGCGATGCGACACCTAGGGCATCCTTTCCAGATACACAGGCTCTTCCCGCGTCATTCGACTCCGTACCAGCGCCCCGTGGACTGGTGAAGGTTACAGGTTAGTACCCACCAAATGATCCCGGGTATGTGCACTCGCCGTGGCTTCGGCCCACTTCACGTCTGCGGACCGCGCGCTCCCAAGAGTTCTCTCGCGACAACCGACCGCGGGTATCCGCGGGTTAGGGCCCCGCATGCCACGCTTGCACGGCCTTTGATTCTCGTAGAGCGACCCAGGGAGGGCGCCATTCACGACGGACCTCTCGCTGCCGCACGCCCCTGCGGGGCGCTTGGCCTCAAATTGTGCGATGGCGTTGATAGAGTTTGTCGATCATGACCCAGCAGTCCTTCACACTTACGGAGATCGCGCGGCGACTCGGCGCAGAGCAGCATCGGCTGATTCATCTCTGCGAGAAGGACGTCGTGCTCCCCGACTTCGGGGGAGCAGCAGGGCGTGGAAGCAGCCGACGATTCTCAGGGCGAAACCTTCTGGAATTCTCGATCGCGCTACGTCTCCGCAAACTGCAGCTGCCGCTAGCCTCGATCCGGGGCATTCTCTACGTGCTTCGCGAATTCGAGGCAAAAGTCGCGAAGAAGATTCCCGGGTTCGCTCTTCCCGACAGCCTGCGAGAGGCGTCGGCCCCGGAACTCCGAATTATCGTCAGCGATGGCGAGGCCATCTACTTCACCCTTGAGACAAAGTTGTTCTACGGCATGCCGCTGTTGCTAGACCCCGCGAGCCCTTCGACAAGCGGCTCTCCGAAGTTGCGGCCAGTCACTCCGGCGAAGCGCCGCGCCGGTCGATTTGGCGGCCCCGAATCGAGCCAGTTCATGCGTCTAGAGATCAGCGTCACCGAAATCGCGAAAGCCCTCCCCCTCGACTGACCTCGCCCGGCCGGAACCACCGGGTTTTGTCACAGGCAAATGATAGACTATGTCTATCATTCATGGCGGAGGAACCGGTGCGGGCGAGCAAGAGCAAGACGATCGGAAACACGCTCGACGAAGGCCTGAAGGCCATGCTCGATCACGTCGCCACCGAGCTTGCCGAGGAGTACGTCCAACTCATGGAGCGCGCGGCCGCTGAACAACTGATCGCCTCATCCAGCCCAGCAAACACACGAAAGGAAGATTCAGCGTGAGAGCGGCCATCTATGCCCGTTACAGCTCGGAGAACCAGCGACCGGAGAGCATCGAAGACCAGGTCGGTGCTTGTCGCCGGTTGGCGGCGGAGCGCGGTTTCGTCATTCTCGAAGACCAGATCTACAGCGACCAGGCCAAGTCCGGCGCGCGCCGAGATCGCGAAGGTCTCGCGGCGCTGATCGAAGCTGCTTCGAGCGGTGTGTTCGACGTAGTTCTGGTCGACGACCTGTCGCGCCTTGCCCGCGACAACTACCTCATGCTCTCGGTTCTTGCCGAGCTTCACTTTGAGAAGGTCCGGGTCGTATCGGTCGCAGACGGCCTCGACAGCGACGACGAAGAGGCAACGCTCGGCATCCAGATACGGGGAATCTTCAACGAGCTGCAGCTACGCGACCTGAAGAAGAAGACCCTCCGCGGCCAGATCGGCCAGAAGCAACGGGGCTTCTCGGTAGGCGAGCGCACCTTCGGTTATCGCTCCGTCCCAGTCGGCGAGATGCGCATGGACAAGAATGGGCGGCCCCGCCCGGGGGGTTACCGAATGGAGATCGACCCGCGCGAAGCCGCCGTTGTGCTCCGTATCTTCAAGGCGTACGGAGATGGCATGCCGATGACCAAGATCGTCAAGGTATTGAACGAGGAGGGAGTACCTGGGCGCTTTCGCGCGTCGAAGGGGTGGTCGCCCGCGACGGTCAGCAGGATCCTCGACAACGAGAAGTACATGGGGCGCTGGGTCTGGAACAAGACCGAATCACGCCGCGATCCGCGCACAGGCAGGCGTCGCAAGTTCGAGAAGCCCGAGTCCGAGTGGCTCGTAACGGAAGACGAGTCGCTCCGCATTGCGCCCCAGAATCTTTGGGAAGCGGTGCGGGCCCGACGCAAGGAGGTGCGCAAGACCTGGCCGGGCGGGAACAAGCGCGGCTTCTCTGCCGACCAGGGCAGCCGGCAGGCCCACTTCCCCACCCATCTCTTGTCGGGCACGATGCGCTGCGGAGTGTGTGGCGGAGCTGTAGGCCAGGTGAGCGGGAAGTCCGGCGGTTACTACGGCTGCTTCGGCGCGCAGAGACGCTCTTGTGAGAACAAACTCTTGGTGCGACGAACGCTCGCCGAGGAGAAGATCGTCGATGCCGTCCGCAAAGTGATCGCCGAACCCGAGAACGTCCGCTACGTACTCGAGCGGGTCGAGGCCGAGGTGGCCAACCTCCGCTCGGATCTACCCGAGACAGTCAAGTTGAAGCAGGCCGAACTCGACTCAGAACAGCGCCGCCTCTCCAACTTCATCGACTTCGTGGGCGAGGGTCGCGGAAGCCAGGCCCTTGCCAAGGCTCTCGTCGAAAGCGAACGGCGAGTCGAGTCACTGACTGAAGAGGTCGACGCGCTCAACGCAAGTTGCGAAAAGGTCTTCCGCGCGCCGCCGGTCGAGTGGATCGCGGACCGGCTCGCAAATGTTGGCGACGTTTTGAAGAAGCGCACCGGTCGCTCGGCCCTGGTGCTGAGGGAATTCCTCGGCACCGTCACTCTCACCCCGACACCCGCCGACATCGGCAGGCCGTTCTACAGGGCTGCGACCTCTATCGACACGGTGGCGCTCGTCGAATCCGACGGTGCGACCGGCGGCGGCGAGGCCGACGGTTCGAATTCATTGCGTTCGTGGAGGTGGCGGGACTCGAACCCGCGTCCCCCGGGGCATCGGCAAGAGCATCTCCGAGCGCAGCCGCCAGGAGCAATCTCAACCACACACCCTCTGACGGCGCCGGGTGCGGGTCCAGCTCAGCTCAAATTTCCCTGTAACAGAGTGCCGAGCGGACTCGTGCAGGTAAGCCCGTAAACGTCGCCCTGACCGGCCCGACGGGCACAAACCGGAGGACGGGCTGCTAGTTAGGCAGCCAGCGCGACATTTTCGTCGGCGCTTATTGTTGTTTTCCCACCTGATTAACGAGGACTGTGGGGACCTCGGCTCGCTTCTCCTGCGTCAACACCCGGGGTCGAAACCAATCACCCCCGTGATGTAACAAGGTTAACGCCCCACTGCGACAAATCGTTCCGAATTTTGGCATCTCGCCCCCTCAGAAGCCGAGTTTCTGAAGTGACTTTGGGTTCTGCTGCCAATCCTTCATGACGACCACCCGCAGATCCAAGAAGATCTGTCCGCCGAGCAGCTCCTCGATCTCGGTGCGGGCCTCGGCCCCAGCCCGCTTCAGATTGGCACCGCCCTTGCCAATCACCAGGCCCTTCTGGGACTCACGCTCTACGACGGCCCGTGCGTGCACGTCGATCAAGTCTGAGTCGGGGCGCTCCGCAATCTCGTCGACGACAACCGCGATTGAATACGGCAGCTCGTCACGCGCTGATGCAATCAGCTTCTCCCTGATGATCTCGCCAATCTGGCCTTCGAGCCCCTGGGCGCCCCCGTCGTGGACGGTCGACTCGTCGAAGAGATGTGGGCCTTCCTTGGCTCGCGCAGCGAGGAGGCTCAGCAAGACATCTACTCCCTCTCCAGTCAGCGCCGAGATCGCAACGAATTCATCGAATCCGGGGAATCCTTCGACCGACTCCGCCATCTCCTTACACGCTTCGAGTGCCTTGGCAGTCTTGGCACGCCCTGCCAAGTCGGCCTTATTTACCGCGCAAATCACCGGCACATCCCAATTGCAGACTCGCTCGATCAAGTACTTGTCGCCCCGCCCGACGCCGGACTGGGCATCAACGATCAGCAGTACCGTGTCGGCGCTTGCGAGCTCGGTGCGAGCGGTCTTGTTCAGCCGATCGCCGAGCAAGGTCGACGGCTTGGAAAGCCCAGGCAGGTCCACAAAGACAAGTTGAGTCTCGCCGTCGGTGACAACAGCTCGAGAAGGGATTCGGGTCGTCTGAGGGACCTTGGAAACTGCCACGACCTTCTCTCCGCAAAGTGTGTTGATCAGGGTCGACTTGCCCACGTTGGGCCGGCCCGCCAGCGCAACATATGCAGCGCGGGTGGGCGGCTTCTCACATTCCAAGATGACTAGCTACCGGCCTCGGCGGCTGCCTCGGCTGCCTTGAGCGACATCAGCCCCGTGATCACAACCGAGAGAATCCGCCGCTCGAGGACCTTTTCGATCCTAAATTCAAGGCCGCCAAAGGAGATCACCTCACCCTCCTCGGGGACTTGGCCGGCGATGTTGAGCACGAGTCCCCCGACGGTGTCCCACTCATCGCTCGGAAGATCGAGGCCAAGCTCCTCATTTAAGTCGTCAATAGAGAGACCGCCCCTCGCCCTGACGGCATCTTCGGAGAGGGTCACCAGGTACGGCTCCTCGACGTCGTATTCGTCCACGATTTCGCCGACTATTTCCTCAAGCAAGTCCTCGAGAGTCACGATGCCGGCAGTGCCCCCGTGCTCATCGACGACGATCGCCATGTGGTACTTCTGCTCCTGCATCTCGCGCAGCAGCTCCGCGACCTTCTTCTGCTCAGGTACGAAATGAGCCTTGCGCGCAATCTCCTCGGCGGCAACTGACTCGCCGTTTTCGTGAATCCTGCGAAGCACGTCCTTGGCGTAGATCAAACCGACAATTGAGTCGTTGTCTCCCTTATACACGGGGATGCGCGAGTAGCCCTCTTCGACGATGACGCGCATGACCTCCTCGAGGGTAGTTGCCGCATCGACGGCGATCATGTCGGGGCGGGGTGTCATGACCTCTCTGACAACCGTGTCACCGAACTCAAATATCGAGTGAATCATCTTGCGCTCTTCGGCCTCGACCTCAGTTGCCGATGCGCTGTCAACCATCGTGCGAATCTCGCGCTCGGAGACGAATGCACCCTCGGGGTATCCCTTGCCGGGCAGAATCACGTTTGAGATCGCAACTAATCCTCTAGCGATCGGATAGAGGAGCACCGTCAGCGCCGAGACCAACGGAGCCACCGCCATCGCGACCCGCTCGGGGTGCTGGATCGCAAAAGTCTTTGGCATCGACTCGGCAAAGATGAAGGTGACGATCGTCAAGATGATTGTCGCAACCGTGATCATGAAGTTGCCGAATAGACGCTCCATGACGCTTGTGGTGATGGTCGCGGCTCCGAACTGCACAACGAGAGTCACCAAGAGAATCACGTTGAGAAAGCGGGCGGGCTGCTCGATAAGGCGAAGCACCCGCTTGGCTCCGGCGGCTCCCTCATCGGCCTTCGCCATCATGCGGATACTCGACACTCGAGTCAGCGAAGTTTCCGCAAGGCCGAGGAAGGCAGAGAAAGCTATTAGAAGCAGTACAGCAGCAAGTCCGAATGCATCGGTCGATGTGAAAGCTGCCGCGAGTAACGGAACTGCGGAGCTCATTTCGACTTAACCGCCCTCTCAAAACTTTCAAGAAGCTTGCGCTCCTTGGCCTGCATGGCCTTGGCTTCCTCGACGGTCGCGTGGTCATAGCCAAGGAGATGGAGGATCCCATGGACGAAGAGCAAGTCAACTTCGTCTTGGACCGGAGCTCCTCGCTCTTCGGCCTGCTTCTTGGCCACGGCCGGACAGAGAACCACATCGCCCAAGAGCAGAGGCGGTTCTCCCGGATCACTCAACCGCCCCCCAGGGCCGGTCTCGCGAATCTCAGGCTCGAAGTCCTCATCCATCGGGAAGGCAAGTACGTCAGTCGGATAGTCCCCGTTGAGAAACGACTTGTTCAGCTCGGTCATGGCGAACTCGTCAAGAAATATGACCGATAGGTCCGCGTCTTCATTCACCTTTTCTTGAGCCAGAACAGACCGGGCCAAGCGCACCAGCCGGTCGAGATCCATCTCGACCTCGTCTTGCTCATCTGCAACGAAGATCTCCATTACCGAGTCGCGCTCTTGTCCTGTGAGGCCTCGTAAATTGCATAGGCCTCGACGATGTCGCGCACGATTCGGTGCCGCACTACGTCACCGCCCCCGAGCCTGATGAAGTCGACGCCCTCAATCGTGCCGAGGATCGGCTCAAGTTCGACGAGACCCGACCGGTGGCCAGATGGCAAGTCGATCTGTGTAACGTCGCCGGTGATCACAGCCTTTGATCCAAATCCGATTCGCGTCAGGAACATCTTCATCTGTTCGGGCGAGGTGTTCTGCGCCTCATCCAAGATTATGAAGCTGTCGTTGAGCGTACGTCCTCTCATGAATGCAAGCGGCGCAATCTCGATGGTTCCCCTGTCTATCAAGCGCTGGGTCGCCTCGGCATCAAGCATGTCGTACAAGGCGTCGTAGAGCGGGCGGAGGTACGGGTCGATTTTCGCAATCAAATCGCCCGGCAGGAATCCAAGCTTCTCTCCGGCCTCGACCGCGGGGCGGGTGAGGATAATCCGCCGTACCTCGCCGGCCCGCAGCGCACTGACCGCCGATGCCACGGCCAGGTAGGTCTTGCCGGTTCCAGCCGGTCCAATGGCAAATGTGACGAGATTCTCTCGGATCGCGTCGACGTAGCCTTTCTGGCCTGCGCTCTTGGGCCTTACCTGTCTGCCGCCGGCTGCGAAGACCTGATCGGACATGACCTCACGGGGCCCGAAACCGCCGGGCGTCTTGACCATTTCGATTGACCGATCGAGCTGATCGCGGTCGAGCGCCTGACCTTGCTGAACTACCTCGACCATCTCCTCGAAAAGCCGCGCGACCTTGCCTGCCTCGGTCTGATCGCCACGAATCGTGATCTCGTTTCCGCGAACGACCACGCTCGCGTCAAAGGCGTCTTCGATCAGGCGAAGGAATTCATCGTGACGCCCGAGTAGAGAGACCATCAGGTGGTTCCCGGGAACCAGCACCTTTACTTCTGAGGTTGGCGTCAAGCGGGTCGAGCTCCACACGGGGCTGCAATTGATGAAGGCCGCATTATATCGGGATGCGCAATGCCAGTTACCCGGGAGGCCACCCCATTGGACGCCCACCAATCAGGTGGAAATGCAGGTGGAATACGGTCTGTCCGGCCTCCCGCCCAATGTTGGTTATCAACCTGTAGCCGGTCTGAGCGATGCCCTCTGCTGACGCGATTTCCGCGGCTGCCTTGAAGATCGCAACCAGATCACCCGCGTGCCTGTCTTCGAGCTCAGCGGCCGACGCCACGTGATCCTTCGGGATCACCAAAATGTGAGTCGGTGCCTGAGGGTTGATGTCGCGAAACGCCAAGACAGCATCGTCTTCAAAGACCGTTTCGGAAGGTACCTCACCAGCAACTATCTTGCAGAAAAGGCAGTCCATGCCCAACTCCTCGTCTGACTCCTCTAGCCCAACGGTACCCACGAGACCCGAGGCGCGTCAGGATTCGCAAATTGGATGAGCGCAAGCAGGGACTCCGACGTCGAGCGGTCGGTGGCCGCGCCAGTCAGGTTCCAGGACCCCTCCGGAGCTTGAATCGATTCGATCTTCGAAATCCAAGCTGGATCGACGCTCGAGCGCTGACCTCTGTATAGCAGCGTCGCGACTGCCTCGACGTAGCCGACATCGGTGGCGTCGTGGGAGCGAACATAGTCGAGCATCTTCTCCTTCAGGCGGTCGTCTATGGCCTTGAGATCGAAATTGTCCAGGCACCCCTGATCGGCAGCCCATCCGATTGCCCGGGCGCCAATAGCCGCTCCCCGGTCCCAGGCCAGAGCCTGCTCATCCACACTCTTTATGAAGTCAGATGTGAGGGGGACTTCGCTGCAATGCAGAGCGCGAACCAGATTCCATGCGGTGGGTGCTGCGGCGAAGACGGGTGGAGGGGCGGCCGGATCAAACGAGTACCGCGCCGTCGGGTCGAGGAGCCTGAGGAACGGGTACAAGGTCTCCTTGTACTCAGGCTCGCGCGACTTCACAGCTAGGCGGTCCATCGCCCCCTGCGCCCACTCAGCTCCGAACCGTCTCCGTAGGTACACAAGCGGATAGATCGCATCGCTTCCGAGAATCGCCTCGTTGGATACGAGGAATGCAGCCGCGCGGTCGATGGGCTTTTCGCCTTCAATGAAGGGCGCGCTCGCAACCTCCTCGGGGGTGCACCCCGATAGCGCCAAAGCTAGAGCCGTCCCTAGGGCAAATGCGGCTACCCATCTTCGCGATCTTGAAATCATGTCGTCCAAAGTACGTCTGAGTCGCCGGAGAGGTTGCATCGAGCTCAACCCTTCCAGACCAACAGGATTCCGCCAATCAGAAGCACTGCAAATACGCCAACTCTGAAGGCCGCGACACTGATGCGCTTGTGAATCCACTCCCCTGCGGCCAATCCGCCGGCGAGCGGGACAAGCAGAAGCGCACTTGCTCCCAGCGTTGATCTACTGAGATGTGAGGTGAGCGCGTAATTGATTGCCAGGCTCAAATTTGCAACAAACCACAACGCAGCCAGAGTCGCTCTGAAGACGCCCTTTTCGCTCACGCGCCGGCTCACCACGTACACGACAATCGGCCCACCCGATCCGAATATGCCGTGTATGAATCCTCCAAGGCTCAGCAGTCCCGCCTCGGCCGGGAAGATCAATGGCTTCCTCGACCTGGATCCCTGATCCTCAGGGGATCCATCGCGAATCGCGCCGACTAGCTCAATGACGGCAAGGAGAATCACGAATGCCCCGAAGGCCCGCTTGAGCCAAGTTTCGTTTTCGAGATTGAAGAGAGCGATGCCGACTGGCAGGCCTATTGCCATGAGTGGAATTACGCGCAATAGCAATAGGCGGCGGTCAATCTGGTTGAAATACCGGGTTGCCAAGTATGCCGAGAGCCCTAGGTTGGCCGGCACGAATATTGGCAGGACTGTGTCTATCGGCAAGAACAATGCGGCTGTCGTGACCATGAAGACTGTGGCACCGAAACCGACAGTTGCCTCGATTCCGAAGGCAACGAAGGCAATCGGTGCCATGATCCAAAGAGTTCGGCTCATCTCTTCGCCGGCGGTCCCGGATCGGGAATCCATGTGACCGCCGGATCGCCAATGCCCTCGGCACCGCATAGTGCCCAAAGCGCCAATGAGGTCGAGTGACGGGGCAGCAGCTCGGTGTTGTCAAAAGGAAAGCTTCCGTCGGCCCGCTGGGTGCGCTTGAGGGTCTCGATCCACTCAGGGCGGACCGACTCGCCGAATCCCCCGTAGTAGAGCATCGCGAGTGACTCGGCGAAGATGTCGCCGTTTACGTGTCTCTCAGCATTTTCGACCAAACCTGCTCGAAGAACCTCGGTCAGCTCAGACGAGCTCTCATAGCAACCTTGTTCCATCCCCCACTGACGTGCAACGACGGCGTGAGTGGTGAAGTAGCCGCCCTTGGCCACCTCGGCCCTCAGACTCGAGTCGAAACCTGATGGCAGCGGCCACCGATCGCAGTGAAGTGCAAGCAGCGGGAAGTAGGCGACTGAGCTCATCTTCGCTGAGTCGATACCTGCATTGGCTGGGGTGGCAAATTGCTCGAGGCGAGCAGCTGGATCGAAGATCCGGCCGTAGAGGAATAGCTGATTCGTCGGGTCGCGCGATAGATCGGCTCCGTGAGAGATCTGACCTCCCAGACCGCTTATTGAATACCGACGGCGAAGATAGTCGAGTATCAGCGAGACCGAGGGGTCATCATCGGGATTCGAACTTGCCAAGTACCTTGTTGCGCGGGAGATTGGATCGGCTCCCGTCGGAATGGGATCGGGTGGCGGCGGCGGATCACCGGGCTCACAGCCAGACATCAGCAACAGAACTGCAAAGGCCAAGAGCAGCAATTTGGCTCCGGGGGCGAGACTCGAACTCGCGACCAAGCGCTTAACAGGCGCCCGCTCTGCCGACTGAGCTACCCCGGAATGATCAGGCTTGAAGAGGGGGATCGTAGCACGCCCGCTTGAGCGCCTTTGATTGGATTGCCTGCACGACCTGCTTGAATACAAGAGATAGAGATGCTCTCGCGCTCTACTCGTCGAGGTAGTCGCGAAGTTTCTGGCTCCGGCTCGGGTGGCGCAGCTTGGCAAGGGTCTTGGCCTCGATTTGTCGAATGCGCTCACGTGTCACGTTGAATTCCCTCCCGACCTCTTCGAGAGTTCGCGGATTGCCGTCAGTGAGCCCAAATCGCAGCGCGACGACCCGGCGCTCCCGCTCGGTCAAGTCCTGCATGACCTGCTGAACGTGCTCCTGTAACAAGACGATCGTTGTCTGATCCTGAGGCGAGACTGCGTCGATGTCCCGCACGAAATCACCGAGGGTCGACCCGTCGTCTTCGCCCACGGGGGACTCAAGACTGACCGGATCAAGGGAAAGTTGCTGGATCTCCGCCACACGTGTCTCGGTCATCTGCATCTCATGTGCGAGTTCGGCAAGGGTGGGCTCGCGACCGTTGTCCTGCACTAGTTGACGCTGGATCCTCATCAACTTGTTGACAGTCTCGACCATGTGCACGGGGATACGAATTGTTCGGGCCTGGTCTGCGATTGCCCGGGTGATGGCCTGACGTATCCACCAAGTCGCGTAGGTTGAGAACTTGAAACCCTTGGTGTAGTCGAACTTTTCAACGGCTCGGATCAGCCCAAGGTTGCCCTCTTGGACCAGATCGAGCAGGTTCAATCCGCGCCCCGCATAGCGTTTGGCAATTGAGACGACGAGCCGAAGGTTTGCCTCAATCAAATGACGCTTGGCGGCCAGACCATCGGCAACTATCGCCACCAACTCGGCTTCGAGTTCAGGGGTCGGTTCGCCTGCGAGAGCCAAGCGGTCCTGGGCAAGCTCTCCGGCCTCCATGCGCTGAGCAAGCTCTACTTCTTGCTCGGCTGTCAGGAGTGGAACCCGCCCGATCTCCTTCAGATA
The DNA here is from genome assembly GCA_003577105.1 of Acidobacteriota bacterium. GTDB lineage: Bacteria > Actinomycetota > Acidimicrobiia > ATN3 > ATN3 > ATN3. The sequence goes on from QEUQ01000019.1 coordinate 23,334, forward strand.
CTGACGAACCGGGTCAGCGTTGAACGCCTCTTCGCGTAGAGTTGGTGCCGGCTCTTCCTCGGGCTCGTCTCCCTCGGCCTCACTGACAACCTCAATCCCCTCGGCCTCAAGCGCGTTGCGAACGCTCTGGAGCTGTTCGGGGGTCAGCTCGTCTGAATACGCGTCGAGGATATCGGCATCCGTGACTTGTCCTTCCTCGCGGCCGCGAGCGAGCAACGATGCCCACTCCGTGGAAGCAACGAGACCATCGTGCGCCTCTGCTGCCTGCGATGCTGACATTCCACCTGACCTTCCGATGGTGACGGCCATCTAGAGTCTAATTATCTTGCGGCCCGCCGCGGGCGCGATCGCGTAATGCGCTGACAAAGCACAGCGAATTACCGCTCAAATCAAGGCCCTAAGCTTCCGCTGAATCTCCATATATTGCCGCTTGGCTTCGATCATGTCTTCGTCAGAAGTGTCGTCTGCCGTAACAAGACGTTCGAGTCTGGCAAGTTCTGCCCTAAGTACACGTTGCTCTGCACGCACAAGCGCATCGCGCTCTCGCTCATCATCGGAGTCGACGTCGTCTTCGAGCATCACATGCCCAATGACTACTCGAACCGGATCACTGTCTTCCAACGTACCTAGCAGACTTGCCGGATCCGGGCGTGTCGGTGTGGCCAACATCTCAAAGACCTTCTTTGCACCCTTGCCCCTGATGGCCTTCTCTCCTAGCGCGATCAATGCAGCTCTTGTCTCGTCACTACCGACGATGAGGCATCTAAGAATTTCCGCATCGAGTTGATCTAGACGCCTGATGATCTCGGAAGGCGTTAGCTTCGGCTCAGCTATTGAAGACTCCTTCTGCTGAGTTGTTGTACTCCGCCGACCTCCCTTCACTGCAGACTCGATCTCAGTTCTCACGGTCTCGACGTCAATGCCAGTCGCGTGCGCGATCTCCTGCGCGTACTCGTGACGGACCAAGTGGTCGGGGTGTAGCGCGACGCTCGCCGCCCCGGCTCGCAAGGCATCGGCCCGATAGTCGGGAACCGTAAGGTCGTAGCGGGCCATGTCGCTTCGGAGCTTGAAGCGCATCAGTGGCATCGCGTTTTCCAGCGCGTCGTGCAGCTGATCGGGGATCTGCCGTGAAGCGTCGGCCGGGTCGGTGCCAGGCGGCAGCTCAACAACTCTGACATCGAAACCAAACTTGTACTGAAGCTCGAAACCTCGGCGGCTCGCAGCTTCGCCAGCCGCGTCGGCGTCAAATGCTAGAAGTACTTTCAACCGCTGCCCGCTGCCCGCAGGGCCGAACCGGCGGAGCATTTCGAAATGCCCCTCGCCCATGGCGGTCCCACACGTCGCGACCGCGTTGGTGATTCCAATCTGATACATGCCTATGACGTCGGTATAGCCCTCGACAATGATCACGGACCGAGTAGCCACTATTTCCTTGCGGGCCCAGTTCAGTCCGTAGAGGGTCCGCGCCTTGTCATAGACGACACCAGTGGCGGAGTTCTTGTACTTGGGCTTGGCATCACCCATTGCGCGAGCGCCGAAGGCAATGGGCTTATCCGAGGGGTCAAAGATCGGAAACATAATCCGCTCGCGGAACTGATCCGTGAGGCGGCCGCGGTCGTTTCTAAACGCCAGACCGGACCTGAGTAGCTCATCTTCGGTGAAGCCGGCCTTGCGGAGGTGAACGACCAATTGGTCCCACCCCGGCGGCGAAAACCCGAGCTTGAAGTGTTCTGCTTCAGCAGAACCAATGCCGCGTGACTTGAGATAGGCGCGTGCATCTGTAGCCTGAGTGAGGAGGCAATCGTGATAAAACGCGACCGCAGCCTCAATTGCCTGAATCAAGCGACCGCGCTTGTCCCGCCCCGATGAGCCTCTTGCTCCCTCGTACTGAAGGGCGATGCCAGCACGAGAAGCCAGCCGCTCGACTGCTTCGGTGAACGTGAGCACCTGGGTGCGCTCAAGGAACTGGAATACGTTTCCGGCTTGGCCACACCCGAAGCAGTAATAAAGGCCCGTTGCTGAGTCCATCTTGAAGCTCGGCGACTTCTCTTGATGGAAAGGGCAGAGCGCCCACGCGATGTTCCGCTGCCGCTTTACGGTGAGCGTCTCCTCCGCCACCGCGACGATATCGGTAGCATCTCGAACCCTGTCGATGTCTTCTTGGCGAATTCTCTGGCTCACGCTCGCATTGTAGGGAGTCAGTTCGTCGGCGAGGGCACGAAGAGCTCCGAGTAAACCTTGATGGCGTATCGGTCGGTCATGCCCGAGATGTAATCGGCTACCTGAGTGTCAATTGGGTCGTCGCGATCCCGGTAGTCACCGGCCATCTCCTCGGGATTGGCCGAGAAATAGTCGAAGAGGTTTCCGAGAACGTGCCTCGCCGCGCGCTGCTCGGCCGCAACTTCCGGTCCCTTGTAGATTCGCTCGAACATGAAGTCACGCAGCGCCCTCATCGCCTCATGCACGGGCTCAGTCAAGCCGATCCGCCCTGACTTGTCGCTTGACTCAACCAAGTCGTTTACCAACGATCCGAGCCGCTCCGAGTAGCCCTTGCCAAGTCGCTCCTTTGTGATCTCTGGGAGGTCGTCGACGTCGATAAGCCCCGCCCGAATCGCGTCATCAACGTCATGGCACAAGTACGCGATCCGATCTGCGTATCGGACTATCCAGCCTTCATATGTGCCTGGCTCAGGCTGGCTCCAGCTATGCGAGACGATCCCGTCACGCACCTCCCAAGTCAGATTGAGTCCCGCACCGCCTCGCTCGAGTTTCTCGACGACTCGCAAGCTCTGATCCGCGTGGACGAAGGGTCTCCCCAGCTTCTCGGTCAAGACCTCCTCGCCCAAATGGCCAAATGGCGTGTGGCCAAGGTCATGGCCTAGGGCACACGCCTCAGCAAGGTCTTCATTGAGGGCCAGGGCCCTCGCGGTGACGCGGGCGACCTGAGCGACCTCCATGGTGTGGGTGAGGCGCGTCCGGTAGTGGTCCCCCTCGGGCGAGAGAAAAACTTGCGTCTTGTGCTTGAGGCGCCTGAAGGCTTTCGAGTGAACGATTCGATCGCGATCGCGCTGGAAACAGGTGCGCAGCGGGTCTTCGTTTTCATGCAGATCCCTCCCGCGCGACTCAGCCGCGAGAACCGCGTTGGCAGCGAGAAGCTTCCGCTCCCGATCTTCAAGGTCAGATCTAGTGAACATGCTTCGAGACTAGCAGCGCCCTACGACACTTCTCGCCGCTCACCTGCCACACGAGGCCTCGTCGAGCGCGAGCACCTGATTTGAACGCACATCCGTAAGTGTCTGAACGCATCCGCTGGGCCAGGTAACGCGCACTTCCGCCACGTTGGCTCTAGATTGACCAAGGCCAAAATGTGCCTCGAGTGGATCTTGGCCGAGGTAGTTGTCTCTCATTCCAACTTCGCGCAGCATCGGCGTCTTTCCCGCTGCGCGTGTCACGAGAACCCGAGCGCCCACCGCCTCGGGCGTAGATTTCGGCCCGTAGCCACGGAGACGAACCTTGAGCCACGCACCGACGGAGGTCTCATTGCGAAACAGGCGTGGCTGATCCCTCCGCTGGATTACGAGCAAATCGAGATCGCCGTCGTTGTCGTAGTCAAAGGTGACCAAGCCGCGGCCTTCGACTGTGTCACGGACACCGGCCTTGGCGGCAAGATCGGTGAAGTGCCCCTTGCCATCGTTTACCTGGAGAAAGGTCGGGTTCGAGCGGAACTTCTCATAACGATCTTCGCCAAGAACATGGAACCCTGATGTGTGAGCGATGTCGAGATCGCCGTCGTTGTCGGCATCGAAGAAGCTTGCGCCCCACCCCCAGGCGCCATCTCTGACATTCGCCCGGTCTGTGAAGTCAGAGAAGCTTCGATTGCCATCATTTCGATAGAGGCGATTGCCCGTTATCCCGAACATGTGGTCACACTGACCGGGCATGCAGTCATCAAAGATGGATGTGACAAACCAGTCGAGCCTGCCATCGAGATCGAAATCACCAAAGGTCGATCCCATGCCGTTCTCGTCGGAACCTACGCCAGAGGACTTCGTGCCGTCGGTGAATGTGCCGTCTGTGTTGTTCCACCAAAGTCCACTTGAGCCGAAGTCCGCGGCGACCGCTAGATCCTGATAGCCGTCATCATCGAGATCGACAAATGCCGGCGCGAAACCAAATATGCCGTTGTGTCCCCCCACCGGTGAACGGCCTTCAAAATTGATGCCAGCTTTCGCTGTCACATCGTCGAATTGACCGGGAGCCGCCTGTCCTCGGTTTCGCAAGAGCCTGTTGTGTGACTCCCCAACAACTCCGGCCTTACGGAACCGCCACTCGCTCACGAAGATATCGAGGTACCCATCACGGTCATAGTCACCTAGCGTTACCCCTTGGCCGAAGACCTTGGAAGTCTCGTCAACCGGCGTCGCGTTCCTCGCCACCGCTTCTTCGGAGAAGTGCCCCTTGCAGTCACTCATGTAGAGCACATGGTGAGCCTTGCGAACCCTGGTCATGTAGATGTCAGGGCATCCGTTGTTGTCGATGTCTCCGAAAACGACGCCGCTTGTCCCCAGATGCCCCGAGGGGCCGCCTAAGCCGGACTTAACAGAGACATCTTCAAAGCTTCCGTCTCCGCGATTTCGATAAAGAATCGGCGGCTCATCAATTCGAGTGACAGCTAGGTCGAGATTCCCATCGCCGTCGAAATCGCCCGCAGCCGCGCCACCGCTCATGATTTCAGGTCCGCACTCCTGCCAGTCACCGCAATCCGGGCTCGCGTCCTGGACGTAGTCAATGCCGGCGGCCTTGGTCACGTCGCTAAAGATTGGACTAGGTGTGCCGCTCCCAAGCGATGCGTAGATGGCCCCGGCGCCGGCCAAGAACGCGATCGCCAAGACCACAATGAGTAAGGTTTTCGGCCTCAACGCGCGCCGGACCAGCCGCCCGGCGCGCATCGCAGCAGAGTCTTCTACCAACTCGATTGCTTACCGCACTCAGCCTCTTTGGCCTCAACTGTTGAGCCGCGCTCAACGTCGCGGAAGGTCTGCGCGCATCCCGACGGCCAAGAGACTTTGACCTCATGGATCTTCTCCTTGCCGCCGCCGACACCAAAGTGCTGCACCAACGGATTCATGCTCAAGTAATTGTCAGCTCCAGCCACCCTCGAGACCAACGGCGCCTTGGACTTGTCATAGGTCACCGTCACCTTGGCGCCGACTCCGTCACGTGGGGCCTTGCCTGCACCACCCTCCCCAATGGCCTTCACCTTCACTGAGCCATTCTTGTTTCCGCCCTCATTCTTGAAAAGGCGCGCCTTCTGCGCGTGCTGCACGAGGAACAGATCAAGGTCGCCGTCGTTGTCGTAGTCGAAGGTAAGCAAGCCCCGGCCATCTTTGCTGTCACGGATGCCGACCTCGTTACCCACCTCGGTGAAGGTGCCGTCACCGTTGTTGCGCTGGAAAAACGTCGGGTCGTTACGGAACCGGTCTATGTGAGGCATGCCTGCCATGTGAAAACCGGCTGTGTGGGCAATATCGGGCCATGTGTTGTTGTCGTAGTCAATGAATGTCGCGCCCCAGCCCCAAGCACCGTCACGCACTCTGGCTCGGTCGGTCCTGTCCGAGTAGGTCCGATTGCCGTCGTAGTGGTACATGCGATTGCCATCTACTGCGTGCGTGCGCCCGCAGTCGGCAGCGCACTCGTCGTAAATCGCGGTTACGAACCAGTCGGTGCGCCCGTCTTGATCGTAGTCGGCGTATGTCGAGCCCATGCCGGCCTCGTCGGTGCCAACCCCTGCGGCACGTGTTCCATCGGTGAAAGTTCCGTCTCGGTTGTTCCACCAAATTCCACTAGTGACAAAGTCCGCCGCCACTGCGAGGTCCAACCATCCGTCGTCGTCGAGATCGATCAAGGCCGGCGCAAAGCCAAAGGCGCCTTGGAATTCAGGGTTCTTTGACCTGCCGCCCAGCTCGATACCTGCGGCCTTAGTTACGTCGGTGAAAGTTCCCGGAGCGGCCGCTCCGTTGTTCTTCAGCAGGCGATTGTGGTGCGGAGTACCAGCGGGCCAGGGGGTCTTGCGTCCGCGAACCTCCTCGGCCCTCCACTCGGCGATGAAGATGTCAAGAAATCCGTCACGGTCGTAGTCGCCGAAACTCACGCCCATGCCGAAGACGCTCGGCACGCTCTCAACCGGCGTCGCCTGGCGCTCAACTGCCTCTTCGGTGAAATGCCCTTTGCAGTCACTCATGAACAGGTAATTGCGGAAGTCCCTCAACGCGGTTACGTAAAGGTCGAGACATCCGTCGTTGTTGATATCTCCCCAACCGGCTGAATTGGACTTCAGCAACTTGCCATCGAGGTCGAGCTTTGACTCCTTGGTCTTGTCCTCAAAAGTCCCATCCCCCTTGTTCCTATAAAGGATGGGCGTCTCATGGTGACGGGTCACAAAGAGATCGATATTGCCGTCGTTGTCGTAGTCCCCCGCAGCTGCACCGCCGGTCATCGACTCTGGGCCGCACTCGGGCATGTTCCCGCAATCACGCCCGTGATATTGGATGTGCGTGATCCCCGCAGCCTCCGAAACGTCAACAAATTTCGGGGCTGATTTCGATCCAGCTGAGCCGGCGGGAGTATCGGTCTTAGTGCAACCGGCAAGTAGCAGGAGGACCGCTAGGGTGCCTGCAAGTCCGGCCAAGCGAGCATGGCGCATTTGTCGTATGTCCTCCGCGAAGGTTTCGTTGTGTGTCTTGGGACGCTTCTGTTTCTACGGTGAATGTGAACCAATAGTTCCCAGCGCCGGAACCAGCATTTTGTGCATCACATATTGGTCTTCTGTAATGACGTGACTGGTTCCCGCCGGATCCTGAAATTCCCAGCGGGCAAATCGGGCATCTACCGTCCGGAACCCGGCCTTCTTGTATAGCTCCTGGGCCGCCTTGTTGTCTTGTGCGACGAAGAGCGTCGCTTCACTTCGCCCTCGCTCGACCCCGGCCGACTCCAGTGCCGATAGTAGTGCAGACCCCACTCCCCGGCGCCTGATTGACTCGTGCACTCGAAAAGCGACGACGTGCATGGTTCGTCCGCTCCGCTCGTGCTCCGGGAAAAGCTCGCCCCAGACAGAGGCAAGTGGCTCGCCGCCAACCTCGGCAACAAGCCAAATCAAGCGCCCGAGCTGGTGCTCGCTAAACGCCCTTTCGTTGTTGAGCCTGAACTTCCAAAGACCGAAGAGCTGCTCGATCCTTACAAGGTCAGCCTCGGTGGCCGGCCTGATCACTAATTCTTCCTTCACGCCATGCATTTTCGCGCGGTACCACGGGTAACGTGTAGTGCAATCAAGCGCTGAGGAGAGTGATGTCGCAGCCGAGAGTGGCCGTCTTCGGCTCGCTGGTGATGGATTTTGTCGCCTGGGCGCCCCGCAGGCCCGAGAAGGGCGAGACGCTCATCGGAAACCGCTTCGAGCGTTTCCTGGGCGGAAAAGGATTCAATCAAGCAGTTGCCGCTGCGCGGCTTGGCGCATCCGTAGAGATGATTGGGGCCGTTGGCACTGACGGACTTGATGGTGCATTTCTCTCGGCACTCGTCGAAGAGTCGATTGGGCGGAGTCATGTGGTAGCGATCGAGGGCACCACGGGGGTGGGCCTCCCATTGGTCACCGACGACGGTGACGTATCTATAGTCGGCGTAGCGGGTGTAAATGACCTGCTCAACGCAGATCATGCTGAGGCAGCAGCCAATGTCATCGAGGGCGCTGACGTGTGCATCGTCCAGTGCGAAGTGCCGACAGTGGCAAGTGTAAGGGCCATCGAGATCGCCTCTGGAGCCACCACGGTTCTAAATGCAGCCCCGGCCGGAGATAGAGCAGCCGCGCTCGCACCGCTGGCTCAAACTGTCGTGGTAAATGAGCCTGAACTGGTGACCCTAGCAGGCCTCGCCGAGGATCCCGAGACTCTCACCGAACTCGAGATCGCCAATGCTGCAAGCCGAGTCAAGGAGTTCGGACGAACATCGGTAGTAGCCGTGACGCTGGCCGGTCGAGGCGCATTGGTTGTGGATGACTCATCGGCCTGGGGAATCGATGCTCACGGCGTTGAGGCGATCGATCCGACCGGAGCAGGTGACGCGTTCACGGCGGCCCTTGCCATAGGTATCTGCAGCGGCATGTCCACTCCTGAAGCTCTCGAGTTTGCAAATGCCGCAGGCGCGGTCGCAGTCCAGACCCCGGGTGCCCAGCCATCGATGCCAAGGCGACGGGAAGTAGAGTCACTCATGGCCGGCCAGGCAAGCCCGAGGCCCAGGAAGCTCTAGAACGCAGGAGATCTCATGGCGATATTCCTAGATTCAGCCGACGTCGCGGACGCCGAATGTGCGCGCCAACTCGGCTTTGTCGCAGGCGTCACTACAAATCCAAAGCTCCTAGCAGGTGCCAACCCGCTTGCCCGCATCCCTGAGCTACTAGACGCGATCCCCGATGTGCCGGTCTGCTGCCAGCTCACCGAACTTGACGACGCAAAGGCTTTCCTGGCCCAGGGCGAAGCCCTTCATGCGCTCGATCCGGAGAGAGTCGTGATCAAGGTGCCAACCCGAACAGAGACTCTCAATCTCGCCTGTCAATTGATAGAGAGGGGAATTCCGTGCGCGATGACAACGATCTTTTCCCCCGAACAAGCGCTCATTGCCGGGGAGATCGGAGCTGCGTGGGTCATCCCATATGTCGACCGCACCACCCGGCTAGGAGGAGACGGTCTCGAGCTCGTCAGCGAGATGCGGCGAATCCTCGATGCGATCGGAGCACGAACTCGCGTAATGGCAGGAAGCATCAAGTCCGCTGCGGGAGTTGCGCGGATTGTCGAGGCCGGCGCGCACGATGTCACGGCGAGTCTCGACGTAGTCAAGGAGCTTGGAAATCATGAGTGGTCGGAAGCCTCAATAGCAGACTTTGCTGAAGCGGCACAGAGCGGAGCGAGCAAATGATCAACCTCGATCTGACTTCGGCCCTGAATTCGCTCCCAGCCATCACGAGCGCTCGGACACTGCGCCAATCGAGCTGGGATCGGACCGGGGGCAACAAAGACAACGTGACGATTGAACCTGGCGACAGCCATGTCATGGCAGAGATCGAGGGCCCCGGCCAAGTCACTCACATTTGGATGACGATTGCCGCGGCCGACATCTATTGGGCCCGCCGCCTCGTGCTGCGGGCATGGTGGGACGGCGAAGAAAACCCCTCAATTGAGGTGCCGCTCGGCGACTTCTTCGGGCAAGGCAATTGCAGACTTGGGCAGTGGTGGTCACTGCCGTTTTCTGCCGGACCCGTTGGCGGCAGGGGGCTGAATTGCTGGCTGCCGATGCCGTTCTACGACGGTGCTCGAATTGAGATCGAGAACCAAGGACCACTCCCAGCTGCCGCCGTCTATTACTACGTTGACTACGAGTCGTGGCCAACAGAGCACGGCGACCTGTCGCGAATGGGGCGACTTCACGCCTGCTGGAACCGGGAAGCCCCAACGAGTGCCGTCGATCACAGCAATGCCGAGGCTCACTTTGGATTCAAGGGCAAGAACTTGACCGGAGATGACAACTACCTACTCGTAGATGCCGAGGGCACTGGCCACTATGTGGGCTGCAACCTCTTCATCTACAACGAAGCCGGTGCCTGGTGGGGCGAGGGTGACGACATGTTCTTCATTGACGGTGAGCCATTTCCTCCCAGCTTGCACGGGACCGGAACCGAGGATTACTTCGGTACCTCGTGGTGCCCGTCAGAGGTTTACTCCTCGCCGTATCACGGCGTCTCCTTTGCCGAGCGAGATGACTGGCGCGGCTTCTCATCGTGGTACAGGTTCCACCTGACCGACCCCGTGAGGTTTTCCAAGTCGCTAAGGGCAACAATTGAGCACGGACATGCAAACGATCGGTCAGATGACTGGTCGAGCGTCGCCTACTGGTACCAGACCGAACCTCACCGGGCCTTTGGACCGCTCCCAGAACCTGAGACGCGAATACCGCCTGCGCGTGAGGAAAACAGGGCCCTGCTCGACAGATGTGAGTCAGCCCTGGCGAGGCTCTACGGTGAAGCAGTAAGTGTTGGCGAAGGCACTGATGCACAACTCACCCTCTTTGCACGCATGTTTCTCATAGGCAAAGAGGTTGATGATCGGATTCAGCGCAGCGACTGGGCAGGCCTGGCCGAGCTATTGGACTCGCTCGGAGCCTAGGGCTAGCGGTCAGTCCACTGCCTTAATGTTGCGCCTGCGCTTCTTATCGCCTCGCGGCGGTCTTAGCAGGCTCGCCAGGCCTAGGAAACCCCAAACCGCGCCAACGGTTCCCGCAATGAAGAGGCCTCTGACAAAGATCGACTCATAGCGCACATCCGGATCGATGAAGAGGAGTCGCGATATTGCGGTCGGCGCCGCGATCCCCATCGCACCACCCCAAACCAAGATCCTTCCCAGCTTGTCTGGGACTCTTCTCATTGCCATTGCAAGCAGCGCGGCACCCGCGAGCGCAAAGGAGGGAATCAAGATCCCCGGCACTAAGACCGGGTGGAGCTGGATCGACTTGAAGTCCGGAGCGAGAAAGATCAGCACGGGCACTTGAGCGGCTTCATCTGGATCGATTGCCGAGAAGAAGTAGGCGATGATCCCGGCCATTAGGAGGCGCTCGCTCCAGTTGTTGAGGTGGCCATCCCACCGGGCGGCGAGGAGAAAGGCCAGGGCGAGTACGAAGACGAGCACTCCGAGTATGAACACGATCGTTCCCGAGGGCCCCGCGATGTTGCCGAGATACATGGCGCCGAGCCCGCCGAGGGCAGCCCAAATCGGGCGCATGTCTTCATAGGACTCAAGTGACAGGCCGGCCGCAAACAGTCCGACAGATGCCGCGCCCGCCCATCCAAACGCAAAGAGCGGAGTGAGAAACCTGATTGCGAAGGTGCTCAGCGGGATCACGTCGATGAAAAGCGCGGAGAGCGCAAGCGACGCAGCCGCCACGAAATGCGCCCAGTGCAGCGGGGTCGGCTTGGTCATGTGCCCGAGCATGATTCGCGCCTCAATTACAAATACCGCGATACCTAGGGCGGCAAAGGCGAAAGGGATGTTCGCGTATCGCAGCCCTGGCGTTACCGGCCCGAATTGCGAAGCGACGGCACCTGCGACTGCTATCTGCCAAAGGATTGCTATTGCACGGGATATGCCCGCTGGTAATCCGTGCTTCGAGAGCATCGTCGAGAAGGCCAAGAGGTGGGATGCGAGCCATGCGTTGCCCATGACGCCAAGCGCCGCGGCCAAGAGCGCTGCATTCCCTGCGGCGAGAAAGCCGTCTACGAAAGTGACATCTCCGCCCACTCGAAACGCCAATAGGAGACCGGTTATTGCCGCCCAAGCGCCTGCTGCACTCAGGTGAAATCGCGAGGTCGATGTGATTCCTGCCATCGAGCTCAGTAGTCCACCGGGTCGTCTCGAGTCGCACGCACCAAGGCTATGAAGGCGTCCTGCATCGGCATCAGCTGCAGCAGACCTTCGATCCGGATCTTGCGGGTCACGAGCGCTTTGAGTGGATCGAGCTCCTTGGTAACCAGCCCCACCCACGATTCATAGGTGGCATGGGCGGAAAACGCGTCGTCGATCTCGTCGAAGCCGGCCTCACACAGAAAGCCCTCCTTGGCGATCATGTAGAAGACCGGGGGAGCCCACTCCGGATTGTCCTCAATGACGAAATTGGCGCGTATCCCCTTGCCTTGAGCCTTCTCCTTAAACTCCTCGTTTGAGTTGATTGAATACAGGGCGCGGTGAAGCCACTTGTGCGAGAAGAACTTGAGCCGCTCATCGGCATATGGCTTGTCGTCGAGCGGCTGGCCGGGCTCTAGCGTGATGCTCTTGGGAATACTCTCCGGATCCAACCGTGGTCGTCCTTGGAATTTCTGCTGGGCGGTCGTAGCAGCCTAATGGGAAACGAACTTGTGAGCTAGCCTCGAACTGCAACGATGTGGGAGCTAGAGGCGGCCATCGATAACTACGTCGGGCGCTTGAACGTCGATCGCCCGAACGAGGCACTGGAGATGGCGTACCCAATCGAGTCGAGGCGTATCAGGCAGACCCGGATCGCCCATTTGTCGCATGGCCCATGACCAGCGCGGCCGAGACGTTTCTACGACCTAGGACGGGCTGACTCTGCCTAGGAAAGCTGACTCGGGACACTCGGGACACTGTGAAGCTGGGGTGCTCTTTGTCCCACCGAGGCCGAATGTGTGGCATCGGCAGGCTAGGCACCACACTCGATCCCCTTAGACCGCAGAACGGAGTTGACGCCACACGCAACAACCAATACCGATAGAGGGATCAACCAGTAACCAAGAGCATATGCGAACCAGCGGAAGCGGTGGTACGCGGACTCCAGAACGTCCTGGGTCGCATTTCTCATCGTCGCGCCCAGGACGGCAATCCAGCCGAGCAACGGCCCGGCGATCGCGGTCATGCCGAGGGGTACGTTCGTGACAGCGCACGACGGACCACTAGTGGCGAGCGCAATGAGCGCTGCTGCGACACCCACCGGCGGAAAGAGCACGAACGGTAGCCAGACAATCGCGATGCTCGGAATCCGATCGGTACCCCTGAACCGCCTCCACAACGTTGAAATCGAACATCGCGCGAGGTGTATCGCTGTACCCGTCACCGCGCGGTGCCAATAGGCTGGGAGAAATAGCAGAAGAAATCAGCAACCGTATAGGCGATTGTCGCACCCCACATTGCGGCACTCACAGCTTTGAGTAATCTCGGCGCAATCTTGAGCAACTGCCCAATCGAAATGCCAGCGGTTACAGCATCACCGATTCCAAGATTGCCCAAGGCCTTCTTGAAATGCTCATAAGCCGCATCCGAATTCCCGGCGCTCCAGCGGTATAGACATTGCTCGAGTTCCCATGCCGCTCGGACAAGACTTCCAATGCTCAGATTCCTGATGAGGGGGTCATCCTGACATCCGGCAATCCAGTCCTCTTTGATGTTCCGGGGGTCGTTGGCCTCGTCTATCTCTCGCTGAAGTTCGTCCATGTCGTTGTCTGAACCGAGACCGGGACCTAGGGCTGACTCACCTCTCACCCCGCGCAGAGATGGAAGACGCGCAGACAGGCCGGCCGGGTCTGTGAGAGTAGCCGGGCTTGCCGACGCATAAGCGTAGCGATTCATTGACTTGAGGTCGCTTGGGTCACCCGCGAGCGGATCCCGGCTCAAGAACCTCCCCGTCCCCGGGTCCATCCAGCGAGCCCGCAGGTAGTAGAGGTCGAAGCCGTCCTCGTAGCGGTAACCCGCGTATCTGAAAGGCTGGTGTACTTGCTCTGAGACCCTGGTCGCCTCGCCCCACGGCCCGTAGGCGTAGCGGTTGACGACATTGCCGTCCTTATCCGTCAGCGCGACCACGTCGCCGTGGGTGTTGGTCACGAAGAAGTAGTTCTTGTAGGTGCCGTCGGCCTGCCTCGCACGCATCGCCGTCGGCGCCTCCCCGCCCGCGTACAGATACTCCCTCACGGTCCCCGTCATGTCCTCTTCTAAGATGAGCTGGTCGCCGTCGTAGTGATAGAAGAGGTGTCGTGGGTCAGGATTTGTTGGACACGCGAAAGTGGGATGATCGATGCACTTCCCCGTGTGCCCATCAATCCGCTGGCATGAGGAGGGCCCATGGGCCGAAAGCCGTTCAAGTCCCCCGACGAGAAACTCGCGATCGTCCTCTCGGTCCTGAGAGGCGAGACAACCCAGACCGACATCGCGCGACGTCTCGAGATGAGCCAGACCACCGCTGCCAAATGGCAGAAGCAGTTTCTCGAGGGCGGACGGGAGGCACTCGCCAGAGGTGAGAACGCCAAGACCCCGACCTCGAAACGAGAGGCCGAGCTCGAGTCCAGAGTCGAGGAACTCTCCACTGCTCTTGGAGAAGCTGCTGTTGAACTCGGGGCATGGCGCAGAAGGGGGGCCGCCCTCTACCCGGGTTCGCGGAGCTAGAGGAGATCCGCAAAGAGGCCGAGACGGAGGTGGTCCGCTTTTGCGAGCGCCTCGGTATTTTGCGCTCGACCTGGTACTACTGGCGGGCCGGGCACGTCCGCGGCGAAGAGGTGGCCCGCTGGCCCGCACCCGTCGTCGATGAGATCGAAGCGGTCGTGAGCGATGTTGCAGAGAAGTACCCGGCATGGGGACATCGTAAGGTCTAGGGAAAGTTGAGGCGGGCCGGATCGATGGCAAGTCAGTCATCTGTCAAGCGCGCGATGGCTCGCCAAAAGCTCTTGCACTCGCCGACCTACAAAGCTGAGGTGAGAGAGCGGCCAAGAAAGCGCCGCTCGGCATTTGTCGAGGCGAAGGCGAGACGTCGATCGTCACGCCAAGGTAGTTCTCACCTGTCACATCTCGGGGCGCCAGGCTGCCAGTGACGCTCTCGCGGCCCTTTGCAGAGCAATCGATTCCGCCGAGGAGATGCTTGGCTTCGCCCTCATCGAAGACTGTACCGACAAAGAGACTGGAGAGATCACGCCCGTCGTTGTCGTCACCGACAACGGGCCGGCTGAACCGCCCCGGGATACTTGGAGGCTCCATCACTTGAGAGGATGGTGCCATGGCAACCAAGAGACCGTACCCACCAGAGGTGCGAGAGAGAGCTGTTC
>QEUQ01000079.1 GCA_003577105.1 Acidobacteriota bacterium
GGTGACGGCCACGACATCGCCGTGGGTGTTGGTGACGAAGAAGAAGTTCGAGTAGGTGCCGTCCGAGTTGCGCGAGCGCATCGCGGTCGGAGCCTCACCGCCCGCGTAGAGATACTCCCTCACCGTCCCTGTCATGTCCTCTTCGCCGACTGACGTGTCGCGTGGCCGTCGTAGTGGCATTTTGATGAATGTGCTGGTGGGGGCAGGTGCGCTATGTGAGTACGACCTGGGGCGGGAATCGCATGGCTTGGATCGCCAAGCGCGGCGGCGTTGAGCTGGGGTTCTTCCTTTAGCAGCTCCGGTCGTAGTGGTAGAAGCGGGGATCATAGACATGGATCCATTGTCGCGGGAGCGGCCCTGCACGCGTCGGACGGCCTGATTGCACGATTGGCCCGCCCCGCCTTGGCGATTCGCTCTTACACATCGTCGATGCGCTCTTGGCAAAGAACCGCGTCAAGGCGGCGCTGGGCCTCGAGGCGAGTTAGGGGAGGCTGAGCCTGAGAGTCGCGCTCTGGCTGCCGGAGTCGTCCTCCCAAGTGAGCGCGCAGTCGTAAGGCGGGGGCGCATTGCCAGCCACCGCCACCGGATACCCCTGGCCGACAACAAGCTGCGGTATCGGGAACTCGGAGTCGTGAACCAGTACTTGCTCGGTCAGATGCGACACCGAGGTCAACGCGGCGCTGACATTGCGCGCGACACCGGGGCCTCGATTTGTGATGACGAGCCTGTAGCTGTGTCGCCGCCCGGTCGGGGTGATCGCGGCGACTACATCAGCCCGATCGGTGGCAATTCCGGGGTCGGTATCGCTCACACCAAGCGCCTCGATGAGAAGGAGCGCGACCCTGTCCTGTTCGGCCTCTGAAGCGAACCCAATTGCTTGCTGGCCGCGCTCCTCGTGCTCACGCTTCATCTCTTCAAGCAACTCCACGGGGTGGCCGTCTGGATCCAGGACATCGACCAAACGATGGCAATTGGGACAGAGCAGGATCAGGTTTTCGAAACTATGGCGTTCGGCATCGCTCATTGTCAGGTCGTATCGCGGCGACCCAGGCCGCGCACCGCGGATATGGGCGACATCGGCTCTCACGCCGCCCCAGGACGGATCTGCAAGCTTGACCTCACAGCGTCGGTAGGCGCAGGTATTGCCAGACAGTGCGTATAGCGCCTTCACATCTCCAAGTCGTGGCTGTTCCACTCGCGATCACGCCTCGCTACTGGCAGCTAAGAGTTCGGGCCTGGCTCGGTTTCAGCCACATAGCGAATGTCCATCCGATACGTGAGGCGCGTCAGGCAACGGTGATTTCCGATCCGCTCTCGGTCCTGCCAGCCCTGACAACTCTGGGCCTGACCCTCCGCCGTCGACAGGTCCGCGCGAATCGCCTCATGGACTGCGCCCGTAAGATCAAACCCTCCGTCGACGCATTCGCGGTTCGGGCATTCGATGTGCACGTAGTCCCTACCGTCCTCGCGATTGAGGACCCGGCTCCTTGGCGACATGTCCCCCCAGTCATCCGCGAACTCCATTTCGATGACGACCGACTCGAAAGCTGGAAATAGCTCAGCGATCAGCGGCGACTCGCGCTCCCGGGCCCAGTGGTACGCGCGGTTCTTGTCGTCGCGGTGCCGCTTACGCCGGGCCATCGCGCCTTGTAGTGGGCCTTCGCCTCGCCCAGAGTCCCCACCCAAACGCTATGAGGGCCAGACCAGCCGGCATCATCGCAACTTCTATGGCAAACACAGCAAGGAAGGGAGCGATTAGCGAGACTGAGCCAATACAGAACGTGACAACAACGAAGACGATTCCGAACATTCTCACCGCTACGCTGTCCCGGAAGGCGACGATCAGAGCGAGCAGAATGAGGCCCATCAAGACCGCAGTCACATGAAACAACCCTGGGACGATCACGAGTAGCGGCACCATCTCCTCGTCACGCTCGACTGCGGGTGTCAAGACAACACGACCAACTTGCCCTAGGTATCCGCCAGTCAGGACTACGAGGTAGAACGCGAAGGCCAGGAACTCCAGGCTCAGCGTAGATCGACCCGCTGAGGGCTGACGTAGTCGCGTAGCGCTACTTCCGTGGAAAGCATCTGGACTGACTTGAGCACCTGTGCGCCCCGAAGCAGCTAGTTCATTGCTAGGCAGCATTGGCCATACGCTGATAGAAGCGGTCGCGCATCAACTTTGCAACGTGGGGGTGTGACAGATAACTATCGATGCCGTGACCTGACCCCGATATGAGAAAGAACTCGTCTGCATCGCTACCGCCCGAGAACTTGTCATTGGCGCGACACACGTAGTCATTAGTAGTGCAGAAGTCGATCCAATAGCCAATTGAAGCGCGGTGGCGTGATGAGACCCTCGTTATCGGAGTGCCGAGAGTCGCAACTGCCGGCGCATACATCCCAGCGTCGGCGATCGATCTGAACAGGATGTCGCCGCCCTCGCTGTGACCCACACTGAAGAGCTGACGACCACCGACTTTGTTGCGCAGCTCCGCCGAGGCATTACGAACAGCGTCGTCTCCCCCCCAGAGATCCCTCCATCCCACCGAGTACTTGAGGACCATTCCCCCCCATCCAGGGAACTCACGGATTACGAAGTTGAGAAACGCCCATTTGGTCTCTTCGCTTGCATTCATTCCGTGGAAGAAAACGATGACCTTGCGACGATTGGGGTCGTATCCGTCAGGGTCGGTCTCTGTCGCGGGTGAATCGAAGGCATAGATGTACGTGTTCAGGGCCCGCAGGTTCTGCAGCGCGCCAGCCATCGGATCGCGACTCAGAAACCTCCCCGTCCCCGCGTCATACCACCGCGCCCGCAGGCAATAGAGGTCGAATCTGTCCTCGTAGCGATACCCCGCATACCTGAAGGGCTGATGGACTGTCTCTGAAACCCGGGTCGCCTCGCCCCATGGCCCATATGCGTAGCGATTGACGATATTGCCGTCTCGGTCGGTGACGGCGACCACGTCGCCGTGGGTGTTGGTGACAAAGAAGTAGTTCGAGTAGCTGCCGCCGGGGTTCCTCGCCCGCATGGCAGCCGGCGCCTTGCCCCCGGCGTAGAGATACTCCCGAACCGTGCCGGTCATGTCCTCTTCTAAGACAAGCGTGTCGCGCACGGGTCGTAGTGATAGATCGGCGAATGTGCTGGTGGGGACAGGTGCGCGATGTGAGTACGACCTGGGACGGGAATCTCGGGGCCCGGACGGTGTTGCGCGGCGGCGCTGAGCTGGGGTTCTTCCTTTAGCTGCTTCAGTCGTAGGCATGGATCAATTGTCGCGAAGAGCAGCCTCTGCGCGTCGGATGTTTTGCGCTGCACGGGCTGCCCGCCCCGCTTCGGCGAGTCGCTCCGCTCGGCAGTTCACATAAAGCCGCTTTATGTGCAACTGGCCCGCAGCCGCCGGTGGTGACATGAGACCGAGCGGTTCTTTGGCGGCTGCGGCCTCCCCTCGCTCCACTGAACATAACCCGGTTATGTTCCCTCGCCTCGGCGGGGCTCGATCAGCCGCTTAGATCAGGGGGCTCCGGCTCGCGACCGCGATTGCGTCAAGAGTCGCCGCCGGCCTCTTCATATGGCCCGAGGAAGCGCTCGCCGTTGAAGTGAATGAGATGGGTCGGGTTCTCCGCGATCCAAACCTCTGTCTCCCAGGCGATTTCGCCGAGGTAGCGCACCAGTGTTTGGCGGTCGAGAAAAGTGGTCACGAAGACGAGGCCGGCGGTCGAGTCCGAAAAGAGCGCTTTCAACTCGATGTGACGCTTGGGGCTGACGGGGCCGTGGCTCGTCACAGCCTCGATCAGCACCAGCCAGTTCCGCTCCTCGAGATAGACGACGACGTCCGGCATCTTGCCGTGCTCTTCGAGGCTGACACCGAGGCCGGCGAGAAGCTCGGTGTCGAAGTAAGCCCACTTCTCCTCGGTGTCACCGACGTAGACGACCTTGGCCCCGGGAGTGAAGACCGGGCAGAACTCCTCGACGATCTTCTTGACCAACACATTCTGGCCGCCCGGAGAAAGGGTGATCTCGCTTCCGGCCGTTAGGACGACGGGGATCCTCCGCAGCTCGCGTTCCTTGGCATAGACGGCTCTCAGCTCACCGGCCGACTCCAGATAATCGGCGAGCTTCGTTTCCCAGTCGTCGCTGCGGTAGGCCCGGAGCGCGTGAAGCGCGCGGGGCTCGATCTGGTAAACGTTCTTCGGGCTGTTGGTTGGGCGGTCGGGATCATCCGGGTTCTGGACAACAAGGCCGGCCTGGACGAATTGGTGAATGGTGAAACGCCGGACGGTCTCCCTGGTGTTCGGCGCGTAGCGCTTGCCGTATTGCTCTTCGAAGACCTGCATCATCTCGGTGACGCCGAGGAGAGGTGCACTCGCATCGGCCCAGGCATCACTTGGCCCGACGCCGAGAAGAGCCAGGAGCGTGAGGGCCGACCGCTCGTTCTGTTGTTCCTTGGGCAGCCCGAGTGCTTTGAGGAGCTCCACCGTTTCGTCGACTCTCTTTTTTGCCGCGAGCGCGTCGGGGAAGTTGTCATCGGCCATTTGGAATAGCTCCTCACTGACGAGCACGTCGATCTCGTCTTGAGACAGAGACGAGCCGTCGGCACTTTTGCCAAGAGACCTCAGCTGGTCCTCGGTCGGGTATCTGAGGCTCCGCAGGTCCGTTGCGTTGACCTGTGTGTGCCCGTTGAACTGACGGAAATACGCGTCGACGAATGTCGAGTTGAGATAGGTCGCAAGCCCGCTGGCGAGATCGAGGTCGAGGCCCTGCCCGAATCGGTGAAAGTAGTTGAGGTGGTTCTCGAAGCCGACACGTTGCGCCGGGGCGCACTCGGGCTCGAAGACGGCTGCCACTATTCTCCTCGGCTCCTCTTTGGCCGAGAACCGTTTGGTCAAGACGTAGGTCTCCACAGGCACCAGGAGATCAGCGGTGTCTTCGCAGTCGGAGATAGCGTTCGGCTTCTTCGCGTTCAGCTTCGGCCAGACGACTTCCCCGCCTTCAAGATGGCACGGGTAGATGAGCGGCGCCGTGTCTGCGCCTGGGGCCGCTAGGAGATGTTCACGCGCCCTGAAATCGACGACCCGACCCGTCGAGACGGAGAGGCCGAGGCCACCCAATGTCTGGCTGAGGCGCCCCATTGCCGCTGCGATCTGTCTGTCGGTCTCATCGGTGACAACGCGAACGAAATAGCCCGAGTCGTCCGGGTCGATCAGCTCCGCGTAGTCCACTGTCACGGTCTTGTGCCACTCGTCATCTGGCCCCTGCGACGAGGTGATCTCAACAGGACTAGCCGCGGTTCCCTTGGCGGCAGCAAGGATCACGTTCTCTTGGAGGATGTCGTCATCGCTGAACGCGTGCTGGCGGCTCTCGAAGACGTGAAGCCGACTGACTGTCATCTGCTCGAAGAACGATCGCCGAAACGCTTTGAAGTAAGGGCCGTTGCAGAAGCTCCGCGGGGTGATCGCGATCATCTGACCACCCGGGGCGAGCAGCCTGGCGGCTAAAGCGAGAAAGCCGGCGTAGAGGTTGGAAGCCTCAATGCCCGCAGCCCGCAAAACCTGCCGCTCTTTGGACGCCGAGGCGATCTTGCGGTAGGGGGGGTTGAGGATCGCTACGTCGAAACCACCCGTGACGCGCTCACCGAAGAGATCGCCACCGAGCGTGCCAGCGGCCCTCTCGATGAAGTCGCCCTCAAAGAGCTCGGCGTCAAAGGCGATGCCGAACTCGCTGCATTTCTTCTCACACGACTCGGCCGCAGTCGGAAGGAAGCGGTATAGGAGCGGGTCGATCTCGTACGCGGTGACATGGATCCCGAGGGGCGCCTCGTCCCACCCACAGGCCTCCTCGACGACGGCCGAGAAGAGCGCCCCCAGCCCCGCGCCTGCATCGAGGACGCGCAGCGAGCCCTGGCAGGGGGCAATCATCGAGGCCATCAGGCGCGCGATCTGAGCGGGTGTCATGAACTGGCCCATCTCGCTTCGTTTCGCGTCGTCGAGATGGCGCATCGCGTCGAGGCGGAGGAGGTCGGCGCCTTCGGTAGGTGACGGGGATAGCGCCGTCTTGCTAAGAACTTCGGCAGCACTTGTGGCTAGCGCCAACTGCTGGCTCCTTTCACAGGTCGTTCAAGTTTCACAGGCGCGGCCCTATGGCATGGGGATCGCGTGGCCGCCAACTCGGTGGACTGTAGGGGTCGCCTGTGACAGTGAAGCAGGAGGGCGCATTGCCAACGGCCGAACCCCCGAATAGATCAATGCCTTCCGCCATCGAGGCCGGGCCAGGTTGGCGAGGCGAAGCCGAGCCGGACACATAACGCTGGGTTATGTGAAGGCGTAGCCCAAGGCGGGGTGCGGCCGAGGCCAAGGGACCATAAGAGGCCCTTATGAATGTCATGAAGAGGGGCCTCCCCCCGTGACAGTTTGAGGGCCGTCAAAGCGGCCAGACACGAAA
>QEUQ01000020.1 GCA_003577105.1 Acidobacteriota bacterium
GGGGGCTGGAACCTGTCCGCCACTGGAGGCCTCATCATCTCCAGCTCGGATCCGATCGCCAATTTCCCGGTGGCGGCTGGCGGGCCGTCGGCGATGTATGGCTGGCCGAACGTACCGAAGATCGAAGAGCTGCGGATGCAGTTCGCGCACGCGGCCAATGCCGCTGAGATGAAGCGAATTGCCGAAGAGCTGCAGAAGCAGGTCGTCGACGAGGCGACCTTCGCGCCGCTCGGCCAATACGATATCCTGTCCGCCTACAGCACCAAGCTGAGCGGTGTTCTGAAGGGGCCCATGCCGTTATTCTGGAATCTCAAGAAAACGGCCAAGTGAACTGTTCCGAACAGGTGAGCTGTTCCGAACAAGCGAGGTCTTCTGAACGAGTGAGGCCCTCTGAATGCTGACCTATGTCGGCAGGCGGATCCTGGCCACGATCCCCGTCATGGCGGTCGTGGCCGTCATCGTGGGAATCGCCGGGATCATCGTTGGAGTCCTTTACTTCCGCTCGAGCACCAAGAGTGGCATCGAATCGATTGATGCAGCGCTGGCAGCTAAGGCTCAGCTCGCGTTGGATCAAGCCGTGAGGGACCAGCTGATGTACCTCGCTCAGCACGACAAGTTCACTGATGATCCCGGAGCGCTCTCGCGGCAAGGGGGCAGTGCCAAGTACGTACGGGGAACCGCAACTACAGACCGCGACTCGGTTGCAGTCCAACTATGCGACGACGTCAACGGAGTGATCATGCAGACCCAGGTCAAGAAGGATGTTTACTTCGCGGCGTTTGTGAGTGTGTTCGACTCCGTCCCCTACTGGGCGCGTGGTCAGCAGTCGTGCCCGCTCTCGCTCGATGACAGCGGAAGCCCTGGAGATCCCTGGAGCTATTCAAGCGAAGTCCTGACAGGCAAGACTCCTACCGGCGAGCCAAGGACAGGCTCACCCCCGAGTCGGTCACCGTCGCCCGATGCCGATGAGGATTCCGGGTCACCTGCTCCCACCTCGACCCGCCGGTATCCCACCCCAACTGGCTATGACGAGTCGCCCTTTCCGTAGCGAGTCCTACGGCTACTGGTTCGCCAGGAAGCCCGAAATGAGTGAGTTGACGGCATCTGGTGACTCACTGGGAACGAAGTGCCCCGCGCCTTCGATCACCTCGAAGCTGTAGCCAGCCGGGAAGAGAGCCTCCATGCCATCGCAGATGGTAGGCGCAATGCAGCCATCTTCAGCTCCGAATATCACAAGCGCCTGCACTCTGACGGGTCCCACCGCCACTTGACTTTCCCCAAACATCGCCCGGTAGTACCCGAGAGCAGATGAAAGCGCCCCTGGAGCGGAGAGAACCAACTTGCGCCGTTCGATCTCCGCGCGCCCTTCGTTTTGGATGAGATTGGGGGACCAGTCCAGCATCAGGCGCTCGAGGAACGCGAAGTTGTCAGCCGAGACGACTGATTCGGCAAGACCTGGCATTTGAAAAAAGAACATGTACCAACTCCGCTTGAGCTGGTCGAAGTCCCCGCTGAGGAATCGCGCACCCATGACCATGGGGTGAGGTACCGACATGATGACCACATGGCTCATGATTTCAGGCCGGGTGGCTGCAGCTGCGCAGGCAATGATTCCTCCCCAGTCATGGCCGATCAGTACTCCGGGCGAATCTGGATTTGCACCCATTTGCTCGAGCAGTTCGAGCGCATCGCTTGCGAGCCGGTCGATGCCAAATGGTCCGTCCCCTCCCGTGGGGGGGTATCCCCGCAGCGCCGGAGCGAATGCCCGAAATCCTCGTCCTCCTAGGTGATCTACTTGCGAGGAGAGGGAAAAAGGGGTATCGGGGAATCCATGGAGCAGAAGCGCGGGTTGCCCATCTCCTGCGGCCAATCCGCTGAACGTGATCCCCGAAGCGTCAATCGCGGCCGTCTTTGCCATCGCTGGTCACTCCACTTCTGCGCTGCCCGGCCCGGCGGAGATCTGACGGTACATCCCCGTCGGAGTTGAGCCAAGTGAAGTTACGATTTGTTATCAGCACCCCTCGTCGCCCTTCGGCTTTGGAGTTCATCTCCGGAAGGCGCGTCAATGAATTGAGGTTGAGACGAAATGACTGACAGCCAACTACCGCCCCAAGGATTCCCGCCCCCAGACCCCCAGCCTGGCTATCCGCCCCCGGCATATCCGCCCCCTCAATATCCGCCCCAGCCCCAGCAGGAATCCAGCTCTGGTGGGAAGAAGACTTGCTTGATCGTTGGCGCCATATTCACGGTGATTGCCTTACTAGCGATCGGAGCGGCTGTATATCTCGGAGTTGCGATTGGCGGTGGCGTTGGCAAGGTCATTTCGGTTGCCGAGTCCGGGCGCGACCTGTTTGAAGCCGAGAAGGCCGCGATGGAGTACTACGAGGCCAACGGTGAGTTCACTGATGATCCGCAAGGCCTGGAGAAGTTCATCGACAGCGACGCCGCGCGAAGACGGGTCGGACTGGGTCGCGGCCCGCTTAGGTTCGTTCAAGGAACGCCGGGCGAAGGCGGAGAAGTGGGTGCGACGCTGTGCGCTGTGGCAATCCCGCCTGATTGGGATATGCCCCTGCCTTCTGCAACTCCGAGCCCGACGGCCACTTCAAGCCCGACGGCCACTTCAAGCCCGACGGCCACCCCGTCACCGACATCGAGTCCGTCATCCACGACGACTTCAGCGCCAAAGACTGCCAAGTCCGAGAATCAAGTACTGATGCTCGCGGTCCGCTATGACACGGACAAGGCATTCACCTCGCTACTAATCAGGGGCGAAGTCAGGTACCGCACCCTTGAGTTTGCCGAATGTCCGAAAAGCCTCCCGCCCCCCGGCAACTGGTACGTCTGGACTCATTCACCGGACGACGACCCCGAATCAACCTCGACACCCACGCCGTCGCCAACGAAGACACGCAGGCGATGACGAAGCGGCTCTGCGTCATCGGGGGCGACGCGGCGGGCATGAGTGCAGCGTCGCAAGTGCGTCGCTCATCGAAGGAGACCGAAGTGGTCGTCTTTGAGATGGGGTCCGACGTCTCCTACGCAGCGTGCGGAATTCCGTACTTCATTGCCGGTCTTGTGCCGGGGATTGATGACCTCGTCGCTCGGTCAGCTAGCGCCTTTCGCGAGCAAGGCATCGATCTGAGACTTCGCTCAGAGGTCAAAGCCATTGACGCAAGCTCACGACGACTCGAAGTCTGGGACCACGAGTCGTCTTCTAGCTACGAAGAGCCATTTGACTACTTGATGATTGGAACCGGCGCGCGCGCGTTGATGCCGCCTGGTTTCGAGTTGGCGTATCCGGCACACAATCTCAATGACGCGCGCCAGCTTGACGAATTGATCCAGTCGAATCGTCCGAAGCGAGTTGTGGTGGCGGGGGGCGGATACATTGGGCTGGAGATGGCTGAGGCATTTCGAATTCGTGGCCTTGAGACACACATGGTCGAGATGCAGGACCACGTGATGGCCACCCTCGACACTGAAATGGCGGTCCACGTTGAGGATGCACTGGAAAAGGCGGGCGTCGAGCTGCACCTCGGGGCAGGCATCAGTCAAGTTCTTTCAGAAGGTGGCCGGGTCACTGGAGTAGTTGCGGGCGAACGTGAGATTCCTTGCGATCTGGTGGTCGCGGGTCTGGGATCGAGGCCGCGGTCCGAGATCGCTAGCGAGGCCGGAATCGAGATTGGCGAGAGCGGCGCGATTGCTGTGGATCACGCGCAGCAAACGTCAGTTGACGGCGTCTATGCCGCCGGCGACTGTGCCGAGGTCTTTCACTTAGTGCGCCAACGTTGGGTGAATATCCATCTCGGAACAATCGCCAACAAGGCGGGGCGTGTTGCCGGCCTGAATATTGCGGGCGGCCGAGCTCGTCTGCCCGGCGTTGTCGGGACTGCAATGAGCAGGATCTGCGAGACCGAGGTAGCTCGGACCGGGCTAAGCGAGAGAGAGGCAAGTACAGATGGGCGCGATTACGTTTCAGCGGCAGTCACGACGTCGACGCGCGCCCACTACTATCCGGGTGCAGGCGAGATGCACCTCAAGATGCTTGCAGATCCTGACACCAAAGAGATCCTGGGCACCCAGATCGTTGGCTTGGAGGGCGCGGCCAAGCGAATTGATGTGATCGCGACGGCAATAACCGCGGGGATGACCGTAAGCCAGGTTGTTGATCTGGATCTTTCCTACGCGCCTCCGTTCTCCTCGGTGTGGGACCCAGTACAGGTCGTCGCACGCCGTCTCTCCTCGGTCATGGATTCGTCAAGTGAGTAGCCGCCGGGCGAGGCCCTACACGAAGAAAGGCGATGACGGCACGACGGGTCTCTTGTTCGGCAGCCGAGTCGAGAAGGACGATCTTGCACCCGAGGCCTATGGAGCTGTTGATGAGGCTTGCGCAGCACTAGGAGTCGCACGTGCCGAGGCCGGTGGTGAACTCGCTGAAGTCATCAAGCGCATCCAAACAGAGTTGTTCGTCGTAGGTGCTGAACTCGCGACCGCACCCGAAAATCACGGCAAGCTGGTGCCCGGCAAGACCTCCGTCACGTCAGAAATGGTTACGGCAGTCGAGGAGATGATTGACGCTCTAGTTGAGCGCGTCGAGCCGCCACAAGAATTTGTCCTGCCTGGGCAGAATCGGTGCGCGGCCGCACTCGACTTGGCCCGGGCCATAGTGCGTCGCGCCGAGAGAGTGGCAGTCTCCCTCAAGCGCGCCGGGCGCCTTCCAAATGAAGAGGTACTCCGTTATCTCAACAGGCTGAGCGATCTCATTTATATGCTCGCCCGCATGCAAGAGGGCGAGGACTACGAGCGGCTCGCCATATTCTGAGGCGGTAGGGTTCAACCTCCCATGGGCCGCGAGAGACATTAGGAGCATCGATGCCCAAGTTTTCATGCACCGGCGATTCCCCCTCGGCGGTCAAGGCCGACTTGCTTGTTGTGCCGGCCTACTCGACCGAAAACGGCTTTGAACTTGGGCCAGGAGCGAAATCTCTTGACAAGAAGTCAGCAGGACAACTCTTTTCGTATCTCTCTGGACTTGGTTTCAAGGCAAAGGCGGGCGAGACCGTCCGTTACCCGTCGGGCGACATCGCTGTGGCCCCGGCGATACTCGTGGTCGGTGTTGGAAAGAAGGGCGAGGCCGGTCTTCAGGCCCTGAGGCAGGCAGGAGCTGTGCTTGCTCGCTCATCGAAGAAGGTGCGCAGGGTTGTGACTTCGCTTCACAAGGCGGGCGCCCGCAGCGCCAAGGGAGAGGCCGGAGTCAGGGCGGTCGTTGAAGGGGCAGCCTTGGGCGGGTACGAGTTCCTCAGGTACAAGAAGGACCCCGAGCCCTCAAGGCTCGCCGAGGTGATATTTGCAGAGTGCGAGCCGTGTAAGAACGCCATTTCCGAGGGGCTTGCCGTCAGCGACGCTGTCAACTGGGCGCGAGACCTCGTCAATGAACCGGCGGGCGCCAAGCCGCCGGCAGTCATAGCTAACCAAATCAAGTCGAAGCTGGAATCGGCTGGGGTTTCGTGTGAGATATGGGACCGTCGCCGATTGGCCAAGGAGCGGCTTGGCGGTGTCCTTGGCGTGGGCGCCGGCTCAGCCAATGACCCGTGCCTAGTTCGCTACGAATACAAGCCCCGAGGCAAGAGCCAGAAGAAGATCTGTCTGGTCGGTAAGGGGGTGGTCTTCGATTCAGGCGGTCTATCGCTCAAGCCCGCCGAGGGCATGGACACCATGAAGACGGACATGTCAGGAGCGGCAGCAGTCGCGGCAACCATGGGAGCCCTCAAGTCGCTGGGGGTGAAGGCCCACGTAATCGCATTTACCCCGTTTGTTGAGAACATGCCCAGCGGGAGCGCTTCGAAGCCGGGGGACATCTTGAAGTTCCGAAACAACAAGACGGCCGAGGTACTCAACACCGATGCCGAGGGGCGCTTGATACTCGCCGATGCGCTGTCGCTCGCCTCAGAGGAGAAGCCAGCCGCGATTGTCGACCTCGCGACCCTCACGGGGGCATGCATGGTTGCCCTGGGCATGAAGATCTTCGGAGTCATGGGAAACGACGACAAGCTCGCGAGGGCACTCATCGATGCCGCTGATCAGAGCGGAGAGCGAGGGTGGCACCTCCCGCTTCCGGCCGACTATCGGAAACAGATTGAGAGCCCGATTGCCGATATCAAGAACATCGGTAATCGATATGGCGGAGCATTGACGGCAGGCCTGTTTCTTCAGGAGTTCGTCGACGAGTCAATACCGTGGGTGCATCTCGACATAGCCGGCCCCGCACGCGCGGACGCTGACGAATTCGAGGTGACTCAGGGCGGTACCGGCGTCGGCGTGAGGACGTTGCTTGCCTGGATTACTGAGGCGACAAGCGCGGCTTGAGAGGGCCGATTCAGAAATCCGGAAGGATGTGACCGACGTTGTATCCGCAACACCCTCAGGCAACTGGATTTGGATACGGATGGAACTACCCACCACCGCCGACATTTTGGATGCCACCACTCAACCGTTCGAGCATTCAGACGACGCACCCTCTGCCGGCAACGGTCATAGTCGCGGGCATCTTTATGCTGCTCTACGGCTTCGTGACGTTCTTCTTCGTGACAGTCAAGGCGATCGCGACTCCAGGTGAAGCACCGCTGTGGATTGAGATTCTCACGTACCTGGTCGCCTCACTTCTTTTTGGCGCTCCCATCTTCATGCTTCAGCGAAGGCGATGGGCCTACTCGGTTTGTCTCTCTCTGCTGCTAGCGACGTTCATCGTGTTTGGATTGGATGCAATCGGAATTCTTGGCGACGTGGCCGTAGTGGCGACTTCGTCACTTCCGATACTGGCGCTGGTCATAGTCATCGCGCTCTTGATAGTTGGAGGTCCCATTCTTCTTCTGATGACCAGATCTGCACGGCGCGCGTTTGAAGGTGATCGCGATCCGAGCGCGGTTGTCTGGGCGGGCGGTGGCTACCAGTATTCATGGGAGGAGCCGTTTGCGATTCACCCAGATGACTTTAAGAGTCTCAGCCTTGCGCCGATCGCATGGGCGCCGCCTCAGCTCGGCGGATTTCCCAGAGGCTAGTGCGCGCTAGGCCTTCCGGGTAAGCAGTACTCGTCGTAGTCGATCAGCTCGACCGAGGCACCGCCTCCGCAACTCGGGCAATCTGGATCCCGCCGCAGCTTGAGGGTTCTAAAGGACATGTCGAGCGCATCAAAAGTGAGAAGGCGACCGACCAGTGTCTCGCCGATCCCAAGAATCAGTTTTAGTGCTTCGGCCGTCTGGAGCGACCCAATAATCCCAGGCAGCACTCCAAGCACTCCGGCCTCAGCGCAGCTTGGCGCTAGCTCTGGCGGGGGGGGTTGGTGGTACAAGCACCGGTAGCACGGACCTTCGCCTGGCCAAAAGACCGACACTTGCCCGTCGAAGCGGAATATCGATCCGTGGACCACGGGTTTTCCAAGCATGATGGATGCGTCATTTACGAGGTATCGAGTAGGGAAGTTGTCGCACCCGTCAACTACGACGCCGTAGTTGCCCATGATTTCTAGGACATTGTCGGCCTGGAGCCTCGTGTTGTAGGTCTCGACCTTGACTTCTGGATTGATCTCGGCAATCGCTTCTTTCGCCGAATCGACCTTGAGCATGCCGACCCGGTCTTCGGAATGGATGATCTGGCGCTGCAAGTTCGAGCTGTCCACGACGTCGTAGTCAACAATCCCAATCCTTCCCACGCCTGCCGCAGCAAGGTATAGGGCCGCCGGAGATCCGAGGCCACCTGCTCCGAGCAGCAGAGTCGACGACTCGAGGAGTTTGGTCTGGCCCTCAACTCCGACTTCCGGAAGGAGAATGTGACGGTGGTACCGATTCCTCTGCTCAGCATTGAGAACCTGCGGCGCGTGCCACTCCAGCCCGTCATCTTTCCAGCCATTGAAGCCCCGTGCCATGGAGGCGACGGTGGTGTATCCGAGTTCCTGCAGCGCGCTCGCGGCCATTGCGGAGCGAAAGCCGCCGGCGCAATAAAGAACGATTTTGGATGCGCGGTCAGGGATTTCACTTTCAATGCGTGACTCAAGGAATCCCCGGTCGATATGGCGCGCGCCCGGTATCGCGCCCTGCTCGAACTCGGCGTCGCTTCGGACGTCGATCAGTTCCCAGCCTTCTTTGCGGAGCTGATCCGCCTCGGCCGGAGTGACCTCAAGAATCGATTTCTTGATGTCGTTCAGGTATTCCCTGTAGGTCTTTGCCATTGGTTCTGGTCTCCGAGGCCCTGCCTGCCGACTGTCTTGGTGAGATTGCTATGTCAGCCCACATAGAAACCCTACCAAATCAGTAATGATTCCGTACATTGATTGACGTGCGCTTACGCGGTGAGCAGTCCCGACAGCGCCGGCAAGATCTCACCAGTGGACCCGCTGACGACGATATCTGCGAGATCGTCAAGCGGTGTAGGTTCAAGATTCACGATCATGACGCGGGCCCCGTTTTTCAGTGCAATCACCGGCATGTGGGCCGCCGGCGTCACTACAAGCGAACTCCCCGCGACGAGAAAGAAATCAGCCTCACGCGAAGCCTTCTCGCATGCTGCGAGCACGTCAGGATCCAGGGACTGCCCAAACGAGATAGTCGCGGTCTTCATGATCCCGCCGCATTCCCTGCAGCGCGGATCTTCCTCTCCTGCTTCAACTCGGTCGAGAATCTCTACCGTTGGCCACCGGGTCTTGCATTCGAGGCAGCCCACTTCGAGGATGTTCCCGTGAATCTCAAGAATCTTCTTCGGATCACTTCCCGCAGCGTGATGAAGTCTGTCTATGTTCTGAGTGATCAGTGCCGTCACGTTGCACACCCGCTCCAGCTGGGCAATAGCGGCATGTGACGGATTAGGCGCCGCGTTCCACATTTCGGCATCGCGCCGCATCTGCCAGGCGCGCTTGCGTACTTCGGGGTCTCGAAGGTAGTTCTTGAATTCGAAGATCGAAGCATCGACCTTCTTCCATATTCCCTGCGGCCCTCTGAAGTCCGGTATTCCGGACTCGGTGCTGACGCCGGCACCAGTGAACACCACCACATTCTCAGCCTCACGTATCCACGTGGCTGCTTGTTCGAGCTCTTCTGCGAATTCTTCGCTTTGGTCACCCATGACTGCCCAAGTCTGCTTCTGCTTGATCGATGTGCGAAGCCGATCATGCGCTCTGATCCGAGGTCGGGACTAGAGCTGCCTCGCAGATCTCCCGTATCTCACGTTCGTCACAGATGCTATCCGAGGCTGGAACGTGTCTTTCTATCGCCCAGACCGATGCCTGATAGGCGAGAGCCGGATGCAGTCGTCGGCGGTGCATTTCGTCTTCAAGCCTCTCCGGTGCGAGCCCCATCCGAAGAAGGCTGAGCGCTAGAAGCCGTGCGCGGTCGACTTCGTCGTGACCGGTACGCTCGGCCGCTGGCTGGGGTGGGCTCGACGAGATCAAGCCCTGGCTGCGTAGCCTGCGATGTGCTTCGCGCAGGGCGGGTGGAAGCCGATATTCGTACTCCTGCCTGAGCGTTGGGGCAGTGCGGCGCACGAGGACCTGCCCGTTAATTGCGACAGCTAGGCCGCTGCGAGCGAGATTTGCAATGGGTTGGGTGAGGTCGGTCGGCGATTCCAGGCCGAGGGCTTCTGCTATCTCAAGTGGCGGAATCGAGGTTCTACCGTCGTCAATCGCCTCAGTGATCACGATGAAGCAGCCAACGGCTGCCGTCCCCAATAGCGGCGACCAGTAGCGTCTCACATATCTGCTGGTAGGCAGGTGGCCTGGAGGGGAAGCATCGTTGTCGTCGTTTAGGTAGGCGATCTTCATGAACGTGGTCTCCTATTGGTTTCGCGTCGGCGGCGGGATTGCGCCGGAATGTGCAAGCGGGGATCCGCGACCGGAGGCGGCCGCGGATTTCAATGCGGTCCCCTGGGTTTAGGGCGCGCGAATCCAAGTTGAGCTGGGCATTTACCCCCCCTTCCGATTCGGAAATTAGGTATTGCCGAGGTATGTCCGTATTGTTACAGTACCGCCGGAAAGCACGTCAAGATGCTACTTATCCCGTATTGTGATTTATCACACATACATAGCGAAATAGCTAGTAGTTACGGAATAGGTCTACAGAACCTAAGGGGGAATATAGTCTTGTCTATACATAACATGCCGATAAATGGCCTTTATGGCTATCCAGATCCAGACTTCGGGACCTCGACTCTCGCTGAGTCACTGAAGGAAATCGCTTCCGACGTCCCTGTTGTCGTTTCGACTGTCGACGGCAGCACCACTCCCGGCCGGTTGGTCTCAGTCGCTTCCGACCGGATTGCCTTAGACGAGACCGTAGGGGGCGGCCCGGTCATGTCCAGGAGAGTGATTGCGAGGCATGAGATCCCTCTGGCCGCAGTCTGCCGAATTTCAATCCCTGCGGAGTAGTGAGTCAATGCCTGCGCTCGCAGACTCCGTCGACTCGCGCCTACCGATTGCTGGTTCGTCGGCGCGGCCTTGCCCTCTTTCCATGCTGGGATTCAATGCGCTTCTCAGCTTCGGATTTGAGCCGGGAGATGTACGCATCGAGTTCGTCTCGATCGACGCGCCATACTCCGCGCTTGCCGATCTTGAGGGCCACGAGTTCCCCATCGCGCATCAGGGTATAGACCTGGCTGACAGTGATGTTGAGGTACTCAGCGACTTCGTCAGGCGTGAGAAGTCTCGGCGAAATTGATTTGGGCATCTGAACGTGCCTCTTGCTTCCCCTGTGCCGTGGGCTGCTGACTCGATTTAGCAGTTCAAGCGTAACAGCAACACGGCTTGTAGTTGATTGCCATTGGATAGGGGGAAGTAAGTGCCTCTAAGTGACATAGCCCGCCCGATCGGATCGCTGGCGAACCCGCGGGCGATCGTCGGCGTGTTGATGATCGCCATAGCGATCGCAAGCGGAATTGCCTTATCGGGGGGAGCTGACTCGTCGATTTCGGTACTTGCAGCATCGAGAGACCTGAGTGTGAGCAGACCGCTCTCACTTGAGGACTTCACTGCAGTGAAGATCAGCTTGCCTGAGTCCAATCGGAGCCAGCTGGTTCTGGCATCGGAGGCGGCTGATGCCGCCGGGATGCGCCCAACGAGGCCTTTGAGGGCCGGCGAGTTGGTGACGCGCAACGCATTCGCAAGGAGCGCTGAGCCATTTCAGGAAGTGGCACTTGCGATTCCGCCCGAAGCCCCCCTTGATTCGCGCCTTGTAGTAGGCGATCGCGTCGATCTTGTCGCAACCCTGGGAAAGGGGAGCGTCGATGCGAGAACGGTCGTTCTTGCTCGCGACGCTGAAGTCGTCGAGTTCTCGATTGCCGACGATTCATCTTCACTTGCGGGTGCATCTTCACAGCAGGTCGTCGTCGGTGTGAAGCCCGCGGAAGTTCTTCCTGTGATCCATGCGATGCACAACGGGGAGCTTGCCCTAGTTCGCTCGGCGCCTTCGCCGACGCCGTCGCCCCTACCGGTGGAGGTCGGCTCTGAGGATTTGGGTGATGGGCAGTGACTACCTCAAGGCTTTCAGGCCACTTGTTGGCGATTTGGGGCGGGTACGGCTCACCTGGCCGCACGACGGTGGCGATTGCGCTAGCCAGGGCATTTGGCTTGCTGAGCGGGTCGACGCTCCTCATTGATGCGGACACATACGGCGCCGACATCGGTCACTTGCTCGCGATTTCAGGTGGTCCCACCATCGCCAACGCAGCGCACCGATGTAAGCGCAGAGAACTCGGTCGCAGCCTTCCGGAGCTGGCGACCAAATTTGCACCGGGTACCGATGTGCTCCCCGGAATACCACATCCAGGTCTCTGGCGGGACCTCGAAAGCCCGCAGATTGAGGCCGTACTCGCCTTGGCGGCGAGCGCATACCAGTGGGTCGTAATCGACACATCTCCCTGCATCGAGCAGGCAGAGGGATGCGTGTCTAGAAATGCCGTTGCATGCACGGTCCTGCGATCGGCTGATCACATCTTGTTGATTTGTCGAGCCGATCC
Source organism: Acidobacteriota bacterium (assembly GCA_003577105.1). GTDB lineage: Bacteria > Actinomycetota > Acidimicrobiia > ATN3 > ATN3 > ATN3. The sequence continues at coordinate 11,998 of QEUQ01000020.1, forward strand.
GGCAGGAGTCCAGAGCTTTGCTCGAGCACTTGAGGAGCTCACTGACGATCTCATGGTCGAGATCTCCAGGGTGTTTGTGGCCGTCAATCGCGTGCCTGCGCGTTCGGCGACGCGGCGCATGGTTCGGATTCAGCGTGAGATCAACAACGCGTCTGGTATCACACCGCTGGCCTGGCTAAGTGAGGATCCGGCCGTCCTTTCGGCACTGTGGGCCGGTCGAACTCTCCACGACCACGCCCCCAGAGCAAGATTTGTTGGTCAAATTCACGACCTCGCCGGCTGCCTCGACCATCTCCATGAGCGCGAGGTGAGCGCATGACGGCTCAGACGCGTGGATTCCGAGAGCTTGGCGCCACCGCACCCCGCCTTAGAGACCGAGAGGGTCCGCCTGTCCGGCAAGTGGAAGGGGTGGTTGTCGAGGCAGAAAGCGATTCGGTCCAGTCCCTGCTCGACGATCCAGCTGTGGAGGAGATCTGGATCAATGGACCGAACCAGCTCTTCGCAGCGATCGAGGGCGAAAACCGAACAATCGCCACAGAGCTGACCGGCAGTCAGATTGAAGAGCTGGTACAGCGATTCCTTGGCCATTCGGGGCGCCGGGTTGACCGCTCCTCACCATTCGTCGATGCGCGCCTCCAAGACGGTAGCCGTCTTCATGTGGCGATCCCTCCCATCACCCAGCAGTGGACCGTCAACATTCGCAAGTTCGTCGGTGTCCGAACCAACGACTTATCAGAGCTCGGCCGCTCGGGATCACTCAGCGGTGCTGCGGGAGACTTCCTTGCATCGGCTGTCAAGGCGGGCCTCAACATTGTCGTAGCCGGCGCTGTTGGCGCAGGCAAGACAACTCTGCTGAATTGCCTAGCTTCGGCAATTCCGCCGAGCGAACGGGTTGTGACCTGCGAGGAAGTCTTCGAACTTCAGGTTGGGATCGACGACGTCGTCGGCATGCAATGCCGCGAGGCCAATCTCGAAGGCGAAGGCGAGATCCCGCTACGAAGGCTCGTCAAAGAAGCACTGCGAATGCGCCCAGACCGGATCATCATTGGCGAGGTGCGCGGGCCGGAAGCCCTAGACATGTTGTTGGCAATGAATGCCGGATGCGCGGCAATGACAAGCGTGCATGCGAACTCTGCCCGCGATGCGCTTCGGAAGCTCACCTCGTTGCCATTGCTAGCCGGCGAAAACGTCTCGCGTGACTTCGTCGAACCGACGGTCGCAGCCTGCATTGATCTGGTTGTTTTCTGCAGCCGTGAACGCGAGTCAGGCGCGCGCGTTGTCGACGAGATCCTTGCGATAACCGAGCAAGTCGCCGAGGACGGCATAACAGCCTCGCCAATCTTTGAACGCACTGTGCTCGGTCTCGAGTGGACGGGTGAGTTCCCTCGCTCCAGAGAGCGCTTTGAGCGAGTTGGCATTGACCTCGGAGATCTTCTGGCCAACCGCGAGGCCCACCAATGAAGGTCCCGACTGTAATGAGCGCCCTCATAGGTGCCACAGGGTTATGGCTCTTGCTCACCTCCTCAGCCGCTTCAGGCAAGATCTTCCGGTCGGCAAGACCCCCCAAAGCGCTGGTGCGCGGCCCTGGAAACTCCGCGCAGGTTGCGGGATTGCTCGTGTCCTCTGCGGCGCTCGCGGTGCTTGGCTGGTTGGCAGCTGGGGCGGTCACGGACGTTCCCGTTCTAGCGCTAGTGGCCGCTGGGGTGGCGAGTGCGATTCCGCCTGCCGTGCGACGGCGTTCGCGGCTCCGCTCCGAAATGGCAATTCGCGACGCCTGGCCCGTTGCAGTCGACGAACTCATCGCATTCATACGCTCGGGCGAGTCCTTGCCAGGCGCGATTGCCGCGGTCGCCGAGCATGGGCCTGAACTCCTGCGCGATCGATTTGGCGCTGTCTCTGCGAGCTACCGTCGGCACGGTGACTTCGCAGCCTCAATCGAATCACTCGTCGGCGACACCGGCGACCTCGCCGGCAAGCGAATAGCGTCGGCGCTCTCACTCGCACACCGCGTCGGTGGCAGGGAGCTGATTCGCGTGCTCAAGGCTCTAGGCGACTTGATTCGCGACGACCAGTTGCTGCGCAAAGAGATCGCTGCTCGTCAATCGTGGACAATCTCGGGTGCCCGCGCTGCAGCCGCCGCACCCTGGGTGATCTTGGCTCTCTTCGCAACGAGGTCTTCGACCCTCGAGGCCTTCAGGTCGCCAGCTGGCAACCTTCTCATTGCTGCCGGGGCTCTCACTACCGCGGCCGGCTATCGGGCCATGCTCTTCATGGGGCGCGCCAAAGCCGCCGGAGGCTTTTGATGCCTGCGCCTGCTGCGATTTCGATTTGCCTTCTCGGCGCAACCGGTCTGTGGCTTCTCTTACCCCAACGCGTTACGGGCTCGGGCCGAGTGCTGGATAGGTCGGCAGCAGTGAGAGATCACCTGGTTTCCAGGTTGAGCGAGAGCGCGCCGCTTGGGGCGCGTCTCGCGATAACGGGCGAAGGTACTCCGTTTGCCTTTCGTTCTCGCCAGATATCGCTGAGCGCGATTGCGGCACTAGCGGTCGCGTCGACGGGACTCATCAGTAACGCGAGAGGGGGGTCGATTTCGCTCGGATCGCTACCGTTGACGGCGGTTCTCGCCGGTTCGGCCGTCTTCGCTGGGTTGGATCTCTCGCTCACAGCTCGCACCAGGCGTCGCCAAAGTGAGGTCGCTTCGCAGGTATCGGGCATAGCCGACCTCGTCTGTCTCGGTGTTGTCGCAGGTGAAAGCCTCAGGTCAGCTCTGCTGCGCGCATCGGCTGAGAACAGCGGACTGCTAAGTGAGGAGCTGAGAGCTTCTCTCGAGACGGTCACAACAGGAGTCCCACTGGTCAAATCGCTCGAAACGCTGGCCACTAAGTTCTCCGTACCACCGCTAACACGCCTGGTTTCCGCTCTAACGCTCGCGCACGACCGCGGTACCCCGCTGGCCGAGCAGCTCCAGGCCATTACGACTGAGATCCGATCAGAGGAGCGCAGAAGGCTGATCGAGGCTTCGGGAAAGAGCCAGACCCGCATGCTCATTCCCGTTGTGACCTTGATCCTTCCGACAGCTCTGGCATTTGCCTTCTTCCCTGGGTTCGTTGCTTTGCGTGCATTTGTTCCGTGAGCGATTACTAAGGAGAGAAGATGCAGATATTGCTCAAGCAAATTCGAAGTGCCATTTGTTGGTGCTCTGTGGTTATGGCATGGATCGCCTCGGTGCGGCCCGGACAACCGCCTCAACGCGGAAGGCGTGGTGACGACCGAGGGAGCATCGGCGAGTGGGTCATGATTCTGGTGATGGCCGTCGGAATCGTCCTCTTCATCTGGTCCATCGCTCAGCCGATGCTGGGGCAGATCCTCCGCACCGCCCTCTCGAAGCTCTTCCGATGATCGGCAGATGCGAGTCCTGGCACCGTCTCTGTTCGCGCGGCGACGAGGGCACTGGGTTGCCGGAGTTCATCGCCGGTTTGACCCTGCTGGTCATGACCTTTCTCGTAGTCGCTCAGGCCGCGATCTATGTCTACGTCGAAAATGTTGCCGTGGCAGCCGTATATGAAGGTGCTCGCCGCGGAGCCGAACTCGGGGCGGGAAATTCAGAGGCACAGGAGCGAGCCACCGAGGTTCTCGAAGGAGCGGTAGGTGGCTACGCCCGGCAGCTCCGAGTTGAGATAGCCAGGCGCTCTGGGGTTGTCGAGGCGAGCGTGGTTGGCGAGATCGAGCCGCTGATTCCATTGATTCCGCGGTTACCGATTTCGGCCAGAGCGCAAGTTCTCAGCGAGAACGAGGTCTTGCTGTGACTAGACGCCAACGTTCGGAACGGGGGAGTTCGCTCGTTGAATCGCTGATCTTAGGAATCCTTCTCCTGCTTCCGGTCTCCTTCATGGTGGTCGAGTTCGGTGAGATCCAGCGAGCGGCAATCGGCGTCTCGGCGGCATCGCGCGAAGCCGGGCGAGCGTTTGTGACTTCGCGGACCACCGGAGAGGCAGAGTCGAGGGCCCGGAAGGCAGCAGGTTCAGTAATCGCCGGTCATCACCTCGATTCCTCTAGGGCGACTGTGAGAATTGCCGGTGAGCTCAAGAGGGGGAGTGAGGTACGAGTGGAGGTCGCTTACCGAACTCCAGAGGTGCCTGTTCCGCTGCTCGGCTCGATACCGGGGCTCACGCTGCAATCAGCTCATGTCGAGATTGTGGATCGGCACCGCTCAATCGAGATGCGCTGAAGTGGCAGGCATGCGCCGCGACGATGATGGCCAGGGTGCCGTCATGGTGGTTGGACTCCTAGTCTTGGCGATGCTCATTGCAGGCCTCGCGATCGACACCACCCGCATGATCATCGTTAGGCGCGACCTGCAAAACGCGTGCGATGCCGGGGTGCTCGCCGGGGCATCTGTGATCGACATTCCCCGGCTTCGAGCTTCGGGCGGAAAGGAGATCGCGCTAAGCCCCCAGCCCGCCCGCGTCCGCGCCTTGGAGGCGATTGCCGCACAGGCCCCTCGGGGCCACCGATCAGAAGTTCAAGCAACAGCCGAAGACGTGGCTGCAACGGTGTCGACTCGAGTCGAGCTCAGATTCCTAGTCCTGGCAGGCTTCGCCGAGACCGTCATCAGTGCTAGGTGTCGGGCAGTTCCACGCTCTCCGGCACCTTAGGTACTCCCTCGTCCCGGAGTGAGATCAGGCGCTGCCGATCGGTAGAATTGGGAATCTCCTCACACGCATTCATCCATGAAATGCACCCGAACTCCCAAGGAGGGCAAGAGTGCCCGGCACGCCTTCGAAGACCGCGCCCGATCAGGCGTGCAGCACTGATTCCGGCATCCAGCTCCGGCTTTTCTACTCACCTGACGACGCTACCGGCCGGGACTACGCGAAGCAGATCGGTGATCCGGGTGAGTACCCCTTTACGCGTGGGGTATACCCGACCATGTATCGGGGGCGGCTATGGACTATGCGCCAATACGCGGGGTTTGGCACAGCAGAGGAGACGAACGCGCGCTTTCGCTACCTGCTAGAGGCTGGGCAAACGGGGCTCTCGGTCGCGTTCGACCTTCCCACCCAGATGGGCATTGACTCAGATAGCCCGAGAGCGGCCGGCGAGGTCGGCAAGGTCGGGGTCGCAATTGACACCGTCGGAGACATGGAAACCCTGCTCAGCGGGATTCCGCTCGACAAAGTCAGCACCTCCATGACCATCAACGCCCCAGCCGCGGTGCTTCTGCTCATGTATGAGCTTGTCGCCGAAGGCCAAGGCGTCAGCGCTGAATCGCTCTCAGGCACGATCCAGAACGACATCCTCAAGGAATACGTTGCTCGGGGCACGTACATCTATCCGCCCCGCGCATCCATGCGCATCGTTACCGACACGTTCGCCTATTGCCGCGACAAGATGCCGAAGTGGAACACAATCTCGATCTCCGGCTACCACATCAGGGAGGCTGGTTCGACTGCGGCTCAAGAGCTCGCATTTACCCTCGGAAACGCAATTGCCTACGTCTCTGCTGCGCGTGATGGCGGACTAGACGTCGACGAGTTCGCCCCGCGCCTCTCATTCTTCTGGAACGGACACAACAACTTCTTTGAGGAGATCGCGAAGTTTCGGGCATCCCGGCGCATGTGGGCGCGGATCATGCGAGAGCGCTTCGGGGCCAAAGACGACCGCTCGCTTCTGCTCCGCTTCCACACTCAGACGGCGGGCTCAATGCTCACCGCTCAGCAGCCTGAGAACAACATCGTAAGGACGGCCCTCCAGGGTCTTGCTGCTGTGCTCGGCGGCACCCAGAGCCTCCACACGAACAGCTTTGATGAGGCACTCGGCTTGCCGACCGAGAAGGCCGCCCGAATCGCGCTTCGGACCCAGCAGATCATCGGTTACGAGTCGGGAGTCGCAGACGTAGCTGATCCGCTCGGGGGCAGCTGGTTGATCGAATCGCTTACCGACGAACTCGAAGAGGCTGCAGAGGCTTACCTCGCGAAGATCGACGAGCTCGGTGGGGCAGTGGCCGCGATCGAGGCCGGCTACATCCAATCCGAGATCGAGAATTCGGCATACCAGTGGGCCAAGGCTGTCGAGGACGGCGAGAAGAAGATCGTCGGCGTCAACGACTTCGTCATCGACGAGGAGGAGGCGGCCGAGATCCTTGAAGTTGACCCCGCTCTCGAGGAGGCCCAGGCCAGGCGGGTGGAGCAGGCTCGCGCCTCAAGAGATGAGGCGCGCACAGCCGAGGCCCTTGCCGCAGTCGGCGATGCCGCAAGAGGCACCGACAACCTCCTTTACCCCATGCGGGCTGCTCTCGCGGCGGGAGCGACTCTCGGCGAAGTCAGCGATGAGCTGCGCAATGTCTATGGCGAGTACCGGCCTAATCAGTGATTGAGGCCCTGAATCAGGCCGCGCGCTGGAAGCGCCTGATCGTCGCGGGTTGCATCCTCTACGGGGGAATGGGCGTCGTCGCCCTCATGCCCAAGTCAACCGTGGTCCCTCAGTACCCGTCAGGCATGACCGCGCTGAGCCCTTATACCTTCATCGGCAAGTACTTTCACGGATCGCCCGCAACGCTGAGCATTGCTTTCATCATCATGACGGCCGGAGCTTTTTTTGTCGGCTTCAGAGCTTGGCGGCTTGCGCACATGGGTGAATCGGCCCGTCTCGCCTTCATCGGCGGCGTTCTGTTCTCTGGACTTCTGATACTCACACCACCGATTATCAGCCAAGACGTCTACTCATATTCCGCCTACGGGCGCATGTTCGCACTCCACGATGTCAATCCGTATGTGGAGGGGCCAGTTGCGATCGCCGACGATCCTTCGGCCAACTACGTCGGGCGGATGTGGTGGGAAATGCCGAGCGTCTATGGTCCGGTCATTCAGCTCGGGACTTCCGGCCTCGCCTGGCTGATCCGTGATTACGCGGCCTATGTAATCGCGTTGAAGTTTGCAGCGACAGTCTTCTTATGGCTGGGCATGTGGATTCTGGTGGATCTAGCTCGACGATTTGGCCGATCACCGACAATCGCGCTCGTAGCAGTCGGCTGGAACCCGCTGGTCATTGTCCACGTAGCCGGCGGTGGGCACAACGACATCTTTATGGCGGTAGCACTTCTCGGTGCGCTTGCGTTGCACCTAAGGGGGCGGGAAAACCTCGCCATCGTTGCTCTCGGCCTTGGGTCGATGGTCAAGTTTTTAGCGGGCGTTCCTTTGCTCCTGTATCTCATCTTGATATGGCGATCAACGCCTCAAGGGCGCCGGGCGGTGAGGGCAACTGAGTCCCTCGGGATCCTCGCCGCAATGGCAATCCTCGGCTACCTGCCTTTCTGGCACGGGACGGCGACCTTCGGGGCCCTGCTGAGAGTGAGCGGGTTGGGTAGTCACATCGCGCTTCCAACGGTCGTCGGAAAGGCTTCTGCGTTTCTCATTCGAACCGCCGGTTTCAGGGCAGTCACAGACGGCCAGATGACTTTCGTCGCGCGTCTTGCGGGCGGGATCTTCTTCTTCTGGTACTTCATCCATCTAGCCCGCAATCTGAAGACAGATGAACAGCTGCCGGAGGCGTGGGGGAAGATTCTCTTGGTCTACTGCCTTACAACCGGCTATCTGCAGCCCTGGTATCTCGTTTGGGCGATCCTTCCATTGGCGCTAGTCCCCGAATCCAAGGCGCTCAAGCTTGCCGTCGTTGCCGGTTTCGTCTACTCGTTCACCCAACTCCCGGGTGGATATGTCGTGCTTGGAAATGAGACGAGGCGAGCCGGCCCGTGGATCGCACTGGCAGCCGCACCGGTTGTACTTGCACTCTCCGCGATCCTGTATTTGAGGCATCGGCGATCACTTCAACCTAGTCTCGATTAATCCAGCGCGAGCCGAAATCCACCATCGCGGCGTAGTTCACAACGAAAATCACGTGATTACTGCTGAGCTGATTGCAAGAATCAGTGTGCGAGGTGGTCCAAGTGACTAAGCGTGCAAGAGTCGAGCGAGGCAAGAGGGTTCCTAAGAAGCCGGGAGATACCCACGGCGAGGAGCCGATTCCAGTTGTCAGTGCACGCACGCGTCACGTCCTTGCCGAGTCGGGCAAGTTGCTCAATCGGATCGACAACGCCATGAAGGGGCGCTGAAAGCCGCTCTACTCGATAATTACGAGAACGTCCCCTGAGCCCACGGTGTCACCTTCTTGGCACTTGACCTCGGTGATCTTCCCGGTCTTGTCCGCGGTGATCTGATTCTCCATCTTCATTGCCTCGAGGATGCAGACCGTGTCACCCGCGCTTACTTCGTCACCTTCCGCGACAAGAACCTTGACGATCGTGCCCTGCATCGGGGCCACAACGGTTCCTGGGCCCGCGCTCGAAGCGCCGCCCGCTCCGGTTGACGCGGCAGACCTCTTTGGTGCAGTAGTCGGTATCGGCGTGGCGCCTCGTTTGGCAGCGATGCCACCTCCCGCGCCGAGGGTTCCTTCCGGCACCCACACCTTGACTTCGAATCGCTTCTCGCCGAGCTCTACGACGAGATCTCGCGGCTCTTGGCCCTCGATCGCGGCGCCGACTCCGCCCCTATACGCGGGTAGCTCGGTGACGTCGAGGCTCTCCTCAACGAACTTGGTTGAGTGCCTTGCGTCTATGAATTCAGGGCTCTCAAGAATCAGTTTGTGAGCAGGGATGTTCGTCGCGACACCCTCGACGACGAACTCGTCGAGAGCCCGCAGCATTCTCCGCCGAGCTTCTTCACGGTCACGACCTAGTACCACCAGTTTGGCCATGAGATTGTCGTAGTACTGCGGTACTTCGCTTCCTGTCTCGTATCCGGCGTCAACTCGCACTCCCGGTCCACCAGCCGGCCGCCACTTCGTGATCACTCCCGGCGATGGCATGAAGTTCGAGGCGGGATCCTCAGCATTGATTCTGCATTCGATCGAATGTCCCCGGACAACGATGTCTTCCTGGCCAAATGAAAGGGGTTCGCCGGCCGCGATTCGCAACTGCTCGACGGCCAGGTCCAGCCCTGTGACCATTTCGGTAACGCAGTGCTCAACTTGGAGGCGGGTGTTCATCTCTAAGAAGTAGAAGGATTCGTCTCGGTCGACGAGACACTCAACGGTGCCTGCATTGATGTATCCACATGCCCGAGCGACACTCACCGCGGCCTCGCCAAGGGCGGCTCGGGTCTCTGGGCTGATTGAGGGGCAGGGCGCCTCCTCGATCAATTTCTGGTGTCGCCTCTGCGAAGAGCAGTCCCGCTCGCCAACGTAGACGGCATGGCCGTGCATGTCGCAGAGAATCTGAACCTCGACGTGGCGGGGATCGGTCAAATAGCGCTCGAGATAGACGGCCGGGTTCGCGAAATACGACTCGGCCTCGCGTCTCGCTCCGGCAAGAGCGTCTTCGACCTCATCGGCCGAGGTAACGACGCGCATTCCCTTACCGCCGCCGCCGGCCGTGGCCTTTATCGCTACGGGCCAGCCGTGCTCATCGCCGAACGCAATCACTTCGGCCGCGTTGGTTACCTCGTCGGTCGTGCCCGGGACGGGCCCAAATCCAGCTGACTCCGCCGCTCGTCGGCTGGCGATCTTGTCTCCCATTGCCTCAATGGCGTCGGGCGAAGGCCCGACCCAGGTCATGCCCGAATCAACAACAGCCCTTGCGAAGCCCGAGTTCTCAGCGAGGAAGCCGTATCCGGGGTGGACTGCTTCTGCTCCGGACTCGCGCCCAATTGCGAGGATTTTCTCGACGTTCAGATAACTCTCCGCCGGCAGGGATCCGCCCGCGTAGTAGGCCTCATCTGCCATCTGTACGTGCAGTGCGTTTCTATCGAAATCCGAATACACGGCCACGGCTGTCGCGCCTGCTTCGTGAATAGCTCTGATGATTCGGATCGCGATCTCGCCGCGATTCGCTACAAGGACCTTCTTGAACATTTGCCCGCTCCGGAGAGTAATAGGGGATGCAATTCTGCCTGGTTCGCGTCCGAGTGTCATTCTGGCGGCATGAACAGCGACGTAGAGAGGGCGCATCCATGGGTCTTATCGAAGACATCAGGCCAGGTGAGATAGGAAGCGAGCGCTTTGGCAACGTCGAGGTTGTCGAAGAGACCGGGTCAACCAATTCGGATGCGCTCGAGCGAGGTCGCGCCGGTGCCGCAGAGGGTCTAGTTCTCATTGCTGGCTCACAAGTAGCCGGGCGAGGCCGTCTCAATCGCTCTTGGCTGGGGAGTCCAGGCGGGTCGATTCTTTGTTCGGTCCTCGTCAAACCGCAGCTCGATCCTGAACACGTGCAGCTCCTGACGGTGGCTGCAGGCCTCGCAGCTCGCGATGCACTTAGGGCGGCAGCCGGGCTCGACGCAGACCTGAAGTGGCCCAATGACCTGATGTCGGGGGGGCGCAAGCTCGGGGGGATCTTGACTGAAAGCGTTATCGGCCATGACTCGGTCGAGTTCTGCGTAGTCGGTATTGGCCTCAACGTCAATTGGCCGGCGGCGGATATTCCAGAGGAGATCGCCGAGATAGCAACTTCAGTCTCAGCTGAGTTAGGGCGAGACGCGGATCGTTCAGCAATCCTGAAGAGCTTCCTTGCGAACTTCGAGGATCACCTCGCAACCGCCGAGCAAAGTCCGTCGCACCTGATTCGCGAGTACAAGGAGAATTGCGCAACCATCGGCAAGAGGGTCAAGGTCGCAACCGCAGGCGGGACTATCGAAGGTTATGCCTCAGGTATAGACGGGCACGGCCGCCTCCTCGTCAGCGATGAAGATGCTGAGAACGTCGCAATTGACGCAGGCGATTTAATCGAGTTCAGCTAGTCTGCGCTTCCGCACTCCGCGATCACGACGCTGCGATAGGCATCGTGAATGCGGGCGGCAATCGGCCCCGGGATTCCTGACCCGATAGGAAGGCCGTCAATTTCGACTAGCGGCATGAGTTCTCTTGTCGAGGATGTGAGAAACGCCTCCTCCGCCTGGGCCAGGTCAATCGGTGAAACTGCGGTCTCGCGCACCTTCAGCCCTTCACTAGGTGCCACTTCGAGTACAACTTCTCTTGTGATTCCGGGCAGGCAACCGGATTCGAGGTCCGGGGTGAGCAGCTCGCCGTAGCGGTAGAGGAAGACGTTTGAAGCGGTCCCTTCACACAGATCCCCGAGGTGATTAAGGAAGATGCCTTCATCCGCACCGGCCTCTGCCGCTATACGCCGCCCGGCGAGGTTTTCTCCGTAGCTGATTGACTTGATTCCTACGAGTGGCGCGGACGCGAACTTCCGAATCGGCAAAATGACCCCGCGCATCCCGTGGCGATAGATGCGATCGCTTGGAATCTCTATGGGGTGAGCGAGGATCACCACGGTGGGCTCAACGTCAGGGGGCGCGATGATCCCGGGCCCCCCCGGGCCCGATGTGACCGTCATCCGCACACGAGCCCTCAGGAGCTTGTTGGCTTCTAGCAGCTCGCTGGTTGCAGTGCGGAGTTGAGTGGCCGAGGGAAGCCGAAGCCCCAGAGCCTCCGCGCCGCGCTGAAGTCTACGCAGGTGACGGCCGATTCCGAAGACCTGTCCGTTGTACGCGCGCATCGTCTCGAAGAGACCTTCGCCGAGAAGCAATCCGCGGTCAAGGACGCTGACCTTGGCGGTCTTTTCGGATACGAGTTTTCCGTTGAGGTAGCAGAAGCGAGGCATGACCGCTACAGGCTATAGCCGTCGCGTGCCGGCTACGGTGGCGGCTGGTAGCCGACGACGTCGTGGCCGCCCGTTACAAATGCTCCAAGTCCAGGATTGGCCGCGAAGTACATTGGCCTCTCGACGATCACCTTTGCCCCAGATGCGACCCAGACCTTGACCGATACCTCGCGATTTGATCCCACAACGTCATTGACCCGAACAGTCCGCCGAGAGGCGGCAGGGACGACAATCGATTTGTTCATGCCGCCTCCGCCGTTGAAGACGTAGTCGAAATTGACTGTCGCCGACTCCGTCAGGCTCGGGTTCTGGATTGTCAGGTACTCGACGAAACCACTCCCCGTGTAGCCCTCGGCGAAGTAGAAAGCGGAATTGGGGGTTGCGGCACCTACGACGTCGTGGCCGCCGTCGGTGTGCGCACCAAGTGCGGGATTCGCTGAGAAGTACATTGGCCTCTCGACCACGACCGGCGGCTTAGACGGCCAGACTTCCATCTTTACCGAGACTTCCTTGTCTGAGCCGACTTCATTGTTGACTCGTATCGTCCGGCGGGTGTTGGCCCCTACCGAGTAGGTGCGGATCATCGGCGCCTCACCACCGTTGAAGACATAAGTTGCAGTGATGTCAGTTGGTGTTGGGTTCGGGTTCTGAATCGTCAGGTATTCGACGAATCCAGGACCGGTGTACCCCTCGGCGAAATACCAGGTTGAAGCTGGAGCAGGGGCTCCGGCATGGACATGCCCGCCACTGGCAAAGGCTCCGAGTCCGGGGTCGGCGCCGAAATAGACCGCACGCTCGGCGGCCACCGGTGGGCCCGAGATCACTGAGAGACTCACAGACACTTCACGACCCGGTGCGCCGATTTCGGAGCCCACATTGAGAGTCGATCGTCGGTAGGGCTGGATCACATAGTCCTTCTCGATCTTGGGGCCCGAGTTGAAGACATAAGAGGCCCTGACCGTTGAATCCCCTTCCCCAGAGGGGTTCAAGACGGTCAGGTACTCGACGAAGCCGGAGGCGGTGTAGCCCTCTGCGAAGTACCAGTTGCCAAGCGGCTTGGGGATAGCAATCGCGGCGTGACCACCGTCAATAGACCCTGCACCCGGGTTGCCACTGAAATACATGGGTCGCTCGACCATGACCCCAGGCCCTGATCGAGTTGAGATTCGGGCACCTACGGACTTGCCGGCGCCCACATCCCCGTTGACGTTTACGGTCTTACGCTCATTGGGATTGAGCGTGTAGTTCTTTTCGACTGGCGCCCCGCTGTCAAACATGTAGGTGACGGTAACCGTCGAGGGGCTCCCACTAGCATTGCCGAGGGTGAAGTAGTCGATTGATCCGAATCCTCCCGAGCCCGTGTAGCCCTCCGCGAGATACATCGAATACGACGGGCCAGAGTGGACTGCCGGAGTCCCGCTGCCGGTCGTGCCGGCGGAGTATTCGGGGTAGGCATTGTGCGCGAAGACCGCGTAGGAGTTCTGACTTCCGTTGGTCAGGCCTATGTCGGTATAGGTGGTCCCGGGTCCGTCATAGATCGCTACGCCATCTGATGGATTGGCGGGCGGGACCGCGCCCGCCTTGCGCAATATCCGCACCCCGCTGAAGTTGTTCCCCGACGGGTTGTCCCAGAAGAGGTTTACCTGCTGGTCCTCCGCTCGAATCACCAAGTTGGACGGCGGGGCCGGTGGGGGAAAGGGGGTGGCAGATGTGCAGGCAATTTTCGAGAAGTTCCCGCTGCCGTCGTGGGCATAAGCACCGAAGTACTGCGTGGTTCCGTTGGCAAGTCCGGCGACGGCAAAGGTGTTGGACATTGAGTCTTGGACGACTGTGCCATCGTTTTCGTTTGCGGGGCAGCTCCCCGTCTTCCTAAGGAGCTTGATTCCAGTCACGGATGGATTAGCAGGGTTCGTCCACCCGCCGCGCACCTTGGTGTCTCCGGCAATCGCGTACATGTTGGTCACCGGCGGGACAGACGAAAGTCCGGGCGAATCGAAGTCGTTGGACTGGCGAAGCTCATCTCGCTTGAAGAATGGCCAAGGCGCGGCCGTGCTGGGGTTTGGCATGGTCAGCAGCCAGACCTGGCCTTTGCCAGGGTTGTCGTGTGTCCCGCCAGCCGCAAAGATGTCGATCTTTCCGTCGCCCGTCATGTCTCCGACTGCGACGGCATTTCGGAATTGTCGGCCCGCGTTGCACTGCAGCGGCTGTTGACCTGTACACCCTGTATAGAACTCAGCCGCGTAGTTGCCGGCGTAGTCCATGGCGTGAATCCGCCAGTCGCCGCCCCCCTGAATCGCTTCGGGACGTCCGTCATTGTTGACGTCTGCCATAACCGGCGAGGTCATAAATGAACGGTCCTGGTACTCACCTACACGAGCCCAAATTGGCGGCCCGCCGTTGGCGCTGTAAAGGAACATCGCGCCGCAATTCCAGCGCCCTCCCATGCACGAGTAGTTGTTGCTGATGGCGACTTCTTTGACCCCGTCGGCATTCATGTCGGCAATCGCCGGTGAAACCCACGACTTGGCCTCGCTGCCGGTGTGCGAGACCGGCCATCCAGCCAGATATGCCATTGCTTGCCCGGGCCACCAGAGATCGATTGCATAGACGCGTGCGGAGCGGCCGACAACGTTGCCGTTCTCGAAATAGTTGTTGGTGGCGAAGACCGCATCGAGTCGCCCGTCGTTGTTGAGATCCGTCAGCGCTGGGGTCGACCAGATCGGGGTGTCGAGACACTTCGGGAAGCCGGTGATCACACCGCCGGTTTCATTGAGTGCGAGCATGAATCCTCTGACGAGATAGGTCCCATCACCGGGCTGACTGAAGTACTGCGGGCAGCCTAGATGACCTCCTGGATTGCCGCCGCCTAGGTCAGTGCCGATCACGGTTGCTAGCTTGTTGGTGCCCGGCAAGGTGGTGAGCGCGGGGGACGACCACACAGTGTCGGCGATGTATACGGACCACTTGTTGGACCCGTCACGGTTGATTGCGCGTACGTTCATTGCGAAGTCTCCCCACACAATGTCGGCGGCGCCGTCCGCGTCGATGTCGCCGATGGCAGGCGTGGCAAAGACCCCTTCAACTACCTGGACATGCCCACCCCAGTAGTTCGAGCCGTTCGATCGCAGAGCCCAGATCCCTCCGTTCCACTTCTGGCTTTCCCCGTATTCGCCGGGCTGATAGAGCTTGCCGGCACCAAAGATGATCTCCTTGTTTCCATCGCCGTCGAGATCTGCAATTGCGGGTGAAGAGTTGATCTCAGCACCGATGCAGACGGGTGAGCCTCCGTTGAAAGTCGCGAGGTATGACAGACGTGAGTAGACGTCCGCGCCGGCAGCGTTGTACTGATACACATAGATACATCCGTCGCGTGCACCGACAACCGCAACTGTTGGGCCACCAGGGGTTAGCTTCGTGATGACTGGCGATGAGTGGTCGAAGTTCCCCCCTAGATCGGTGCCCGGAGTGTGTGACCACCATGGTCCGTTTGAGGGCTGCTGATGTGTAGCAATCAGGGGAAAGACCGGAGCTGACGGGATCGTGTTGGCTTGAGCCTCGGGTAGCTTGACGCTTACGGCTATGGCTATACCCAGCATCAATGCCATGAGGGCAGCGGCGCCCCTCAACCTGCTCAACTTGATCTCCCCGGAATTCATGCGCTTGGGCTCACTCCCCAGCAGCTCGCAATCTCAAACTTAGGTATCGGAAATTTTCAGTTCGCGGTTGACTCCCGCTCTCGTGATCTGAGTCCCGAGGCGAGATCGCGCAAACCCTGACGGGTGCACCACAGCAGCCCCTCGGCCACGATCTTGCGCGACATCTTTGACTGGCCGACGCGCCGGTCTTCGAAGCTGATTGGCACCTCGACTACCGGAAAGCCCAGTTTCCACACGGTGTAGGCCATCTCGATCTGAAACGCGTACCCGTTGGATGTGATTGCGTCAAGATCCAGAGCCTCTAGAACTTTTCGCGAGTATGCCCTGTAGCCCGCAGTCGCGTCCGCGACGGGCAGGCCCAGACAGAAGGCCGCGTAGCGGTTGCCGTAGCGGCTCAGCATGCGTCGCCCCCACGCCCAGTTGACGACCTTGCCACCCGGCACATAGCGCGAGCCGATGACCAGATTCGAGCCGTCGCTGCGCTCGAGCAGACGGTCGATGTCAGAAGGGTTGTGCGAGAAGTCAGCGTCCATTTCTACGGCTACGTCGTAGTCGTTTCCCAATGCCCACTTGAAAGCTGCCTTGTACGCGGTTCCCAGGCCGGCCTTTGACGGGCGATGAATGACATGGACTCTGCTGTCAGCTTCGGCGAGTTGGTCGGCGATGTCGCCGGTGCCGTCTGGCGAACCGTCATCGACGATGATCACATCTGGTTCGGATTCTGTGTCAAGGACTGCGGGCACGATCCGAGGAAGGTTCTCAGCCTCGTTGTATGTGGGAATTGCTATCAGCGGTCGCATTGGGCACCTGAGCCTAGTCGATCTCACTCACTACGCCGAGATGGGCTCGAAATGTTCCTGCGCTAGAATTGAGCATTCCCCCCCGTCGAACTTCCCATCGAGGATGAGCACTGCCGGCAACCGTGGAGTCCACAGACGAAGCGCGCGATGCATCGGCCGGTCAAAGGCCACGATCACGCCGGCCGTGGCGCGCACTTGCCATCTCGGCGGGTGTTTTCCTCTTCTATGCGGTTGTTGCGCTCGCGGTTGCAACACCGCACAGAGCGCACCTGGCCGACACAATCGTTGGGGACACCGGCGACCCCTCGCTCTTCATGTGGTCATGGCGCTGGGAATCCCACATTCTCGCGACTGGTGACTTCGGGCAGTTCTGGAGAGGTAACTACTTCTACCCGTATCGATATCCCGTTGCGTACACCGAACATGTTGTTGCCCTGATGCCGCTCTACGCGTTCTTCGAGTGGGCCACCGGGAACTCGATCGCAGCGTTGAATCTGGTCTATGTCTCGCTCTTTGCGCTGGCGGGTTCATTTGGATGCCTCCTCGGCCGCGCGGTGACGAAATCGTGGCCTGGAGGGCTTTTCGCGGGGCTGGCCTTTGGGTTCTCGCCCTTCCGTTTCGGCCAGATCACCCACTATCACATCGCCGCAATATTTGCGACCGCGGCCGCCTTCGTTCTGCTGAAGCGTCTTGTTGATCGTCCGCGTCCGACGACTGCAGGAGGCCTGGGACTGCTTTGGGCGCTCCAAATGCTTATGAGTTTCTATTTAGGTGCCATCTGTTTGGTAGGCATGGGCGCCTACTTGGTGGTTGCGTTGTTTCAGGCTCGCGGTAGGCGAGCGGTTAGGACCGTTGCGTTAGCCGGGGCCGGCATCGGCCTTGGGATTCTGCTTGTTCTCCCCTTGACGCTTCCATATCTCACGGTAGTCCGCACCGAGATCAAGCAGGAGCGTTCAATCACCGAGATCGGGCACTACTCGACCAACCCGAGATTGCTTGTGAGGCCACATGGAAGCTCGATCCTTTACGGGCGGATCCTTGGTCTGTCGGAACGGGAGAGTAATTGGGAGCTGCAGCTCTTTGTTGGACTGGCGCTCGGATTGATGTCAGCTGTCGGATTCGCAACTTGGCGCGATCCGGTTGGGGCTGACGCCGGGGACGAGCCCGGCGATCAAGATACGGAGCTCGGCGATCAAGATACGGAGCTCGGCGGCGCGAGCCCTCACCGAAGCAGAATCAAGGCACTCCTTGCCGGTGAGCAGACCCGCTGGGCAGCCGTTGGCGCTACAGGCTTGATCTTTTCTTTTGGCCCCTATGTCGCGGTGCCCGGTATTGGCAGGCCGATTCCGTTGCCATACCGGTTCCTCATGTTCGTTCCGGGATTCAAGGGATTGCGCGTGCCCAGCCGCTTTGCGGTCCTGTTCTACCTGGGATTGGCGGTTCTCGGGGCGATGGGAGTCGCCTGGCTTTGGAGGCGTGGCCGAGCAGGCAAGGCCGGCGTGGTAGCGCTCTCACTTCTTCTGCTCGCCGAGTTCGGGGTCTCGCTTCCGGTTACAACAGGGCTGGTCGGTACCGCCGAGCAGATGCCGTCCTACGTCGCCTGGCTTAGGGAGGCGCCACCAGGTCCAGTGATCGAGATGCCGATATATCGCGAGGGAGTGACGGGCGCGGTTAGACAAGGCTATCGGCAGTATGTGTCCACATTTGACTGGAAGCCTCGCGTAAACGGGTATTCGGGATACTTCCCGGTGGGCTATAAGGAAT
This sequence comes from Acidobacteriota bacterium, assembly GCA_003577105.1. Taxonomy (GTDB): domain Bacteria; phylum Actinomycetota; class Acidimicrobiia; order ATN3; family ATN3; genus ATN3. The sequence goes on from QEUQ01000020.1 coordinate 29,871, forward strand.
TCGTCGAAGTTATGCGCGGCTTCCCTGATGAAGCCTCTATCAGTGCACTCGAGGAGCGGGAAGTGAGATATGTGTTAGTCCACTTCAACGAGTACGACGCTCCCGGTGAAGGTGGCCAGGGTTTGCCCACCGCCGCCCAGCTCCAATCTGAAATCTCCACTCGCCCCGAGCTCGTGCCTGTACATGATTCATATCCGGCCGTCGTCTACGAGCTCAGGAGTCCTGCTCCGAAATAGGCAAGTAACTCTTTGAGCTCACGAGCTTGAGTGTCAGGCTCGGCCCGACCTTGAAGCGAGCGCTCGATAGCCTCTCGCGTCTTGCTGGTGAGTTTGGCTCCTGTGGCGAGGCGCAGCGCGGCCGGCGCCCACAACAACGTGGCAGCCGCGCCGCGCTCATTGCGGGTAAGAGCCATCTCAGCTGAGGCAAGAGCGATCTCTCCAAAGTAGTGGGCCGCAGCGTGCTCCCCGGCCTGTGCAAGCTCGATGACTGCCTCCTCACGGAGCTTGCCGGCCCACTTGATACGTGCAAGCAGGGCCTTAGCGCTGACCCAGGTCGCAGCCGCAGTTCCCGAGAAGTCGCTGGAAAGGCGCCCCGCTTCAGATGCGGCTGCTCTCGCGTCGGGGAGTTTGCCCGCTAGATAGGCGAGAGTGGCGCCTCGTAGGAAGGCTGGCGCAGATTCGGCTGGTTCTGTTCGTTCTTGCGCAGCCACCGCATAGGCCCGCTCCGCCGTTGACTTTGACTCGGCCATTGAGCCCCTGATCCACGCAAGCTCGGAGCGAAGGACAAGCGATGGAACTGCAGTGGGGGAGAGGGGGCCGTTGGCAGCCTCTGCCATGTCGTATGCGCGCTGAGCGTGGAGCAGAGCGCTATCGAATTTCCTCCCGCCAAGGCTGCAGAGCGCAAGATGGCGGTACAGCTCCGCGAGCGTAACTTTGGCTTTCGTTCCGATGCGTCCCTCGCCTTCGATCCTGACAATCGCGTCTTCAATCAGGCTTGCGGCGTTATCGAACTCGCAAGCGAGGGTCGCCAGCTCTGCGGCGCGGCCCTGTTGCGTATCACTCCAGCCGCGGGCGCGTCTCATCGGCCCACCTCACGAAGGCAAGGTTGGCTAGGCTTTGTCACCGCCAAGGCGACGCTGCGTCTAAGTGTCGCTCCTGGCAGCTGCTGTGCTATTTCGCTGGGAAGGGTGAGCATTGCCCGAGACGATAACTTCCGAGGCGACTGACGAGCGCCTGGAGAGCTACCGAAAGGGGATGGTCCTCTCTCACTGGGCGCGGGCTAACCCGAATCAAGTCGCGCTCGCCTGGCAAGGCGGAGCTTGGTCGTTCGCCGAGCTCAATGGCGAGTGCAATCGGCTCGCCAAGGCGCTGAGAGGCCGAGGGCTCGACGCGGGCGACTCCCTTGCACTCATGTGCTCGAATCTTCCCGAGTTTGTTGTTGTCTGGGGGGCTGCGGCCCGAATTGGGCTTCGCTTGACTCCCGTCAATGTCTTTCTTCAGTCTCAGGAAGCCGCCTACATCGTCGAGAACTGCGGGGCCAAGGCGGTGGTTCTCGACGCGGGCCTTGGCCCTTCGGTAGAAGGCCTTCGCGAGCGATCCAATGCCCCCATTCGGATTGCGGTCAACGGTGAGATTGATGATTTCGATCCTTTCGCGGAGGTTGTCAGCAACCAAGATCCGGCTGATATCGAAGACCCGGTATTCGGCACAGTCATGTTCTACACGTCGGGTACGACAGGTTTGCCCAAAGGGGTGAAGCGCAACGCAGATCCCGATTCGCGAACTGACGCACAGAACCTGTACCGATACGAACCCGGCGACCGCCATCTGTGCACAGGGCCGCTCTACCACGCGGCACCGTTGGCCTTTTCACTGGCTCAGCCCCTCGCGTTTGGTGCGGGAGTCGTACTAATGCGGAAGTGGGATGCAAAAGAAGCCCTTCGCTTGATCGATGACTGGGATATCTCACATACCCACATGGTTCCGACCATGTTTCACCGGCTTCTCTCGCTCCCTGAGCCGGTGCGAAAGGAGCACGAAACGTCAAGCGTTCGGTATGTGATTCACGGGGCGGCTCCGTGCCCGGTGGAGGTGAAGCAACGAATGCTCGATTGGCTCGGCCCAGTGGTCTACGAGTACTACGCGGCGACAGAGGGGCTTGGCACATTCGTCAGTCCGGAGACGTGGCAAACGAAGCCCGGCACGGTCGGCAAACCACGCCCCGAGGGGCAGGTGATCGTTGGTGACGAAGACGCGGCGCCGCTTGGGGCCGGCGAAATTGGACTTGTATGGATCAAGGCGCCGGACACCGCCCGATTTGAGTATCACGGCGACGCCGAGAAGACCTCGTCGGCATATCGTGGCGACTATTTCACCCTTGGCGACATGGGCTATTTCGATGATGACGGGTATTTGTACCTGACTGATCGCAGCGCCAACTTGATCATTTCGGGTGGGGTCAACATCTATCCGGCCGAAGTCGATGCGGTCCTTCTCGAGCACCCCGCGGTCGGAGATGCTGCGGTTATCGGCGTGCCCCACGATGAGTGGGGGGAGGAAGTCAAGGCGGTCATAGAACTTCAGGATGGGCACGATCGCTCATCTGAACTTGAAGCAGAGCTCATTGAGTTTTGTCGCGACCGGCTTGCCCACTACAAGTGTCCGCGCAGCGTCGACTTCGTAGACGTCCTACCCCGTGCGGATAACGGCAAGATCTACAAGCGAATTCTCCGTGAGCACTACCGCGAGTTGTCCTCAGGTGATTAGCAGAGCTCGCGAGGTGCCTTCACGACCGAGCTAGATCACTCAGCCATCTCATTTGCTCTGTTACAGTGAGACAAATGAGTCGCAATGTCGCAGCAAAGCGCAAACCGCGGGTAGCAGCCAGGCCCTACGACACCGATCAGGGTGTCGTTGACGTCTCTGCGCTCTTTGAGGGCCTCCCCGATGCGCCCGAGCCCTCGCTCGATCCGTTTCTTGATGCAGCCGCCCAATCATTTGCCCTATACGGGATCGCGCACTCGAGCGTCCCCGACATAGCGAAGCAAATGGGGGTCTCAAGAGCAACGGTCTATCGGCGTATCGGTACGGTCGAGTCAGCGGTGAGGCTTCTCCTTGCTCGAGAACTCAACACGATCCTGTCCGAGGCAGCAACCAGGCTCTCGAGCAGGAGTGTCGGGCCCGGCGAAGTCATCGATGTCCTCGTCTGGATTGCCGAGTACGCGCGTGATCACGGGGTCCTGCAGACGGTGCTTCGCAGCGATGCCGAACTGATCGGACCATTCCTGACCCAGAACTTCTCTGCCATGGTGAGTCGCGCATCCGAAAGTGTCAGACCGCTCTTGAGTGCCGCCATGGACTCAGAACTGATCGCGCGTCGCGACCCGGCGATGATCGCCGACTGGCTGGCGCGGCTGCTGATTTCAATCGGGCTGGCGCCTCCCGAGGTGGAGCTGAGGCGCTTCTTCGACCAAGTCGTCAGACCGGTATTGGAGCCGCAGGCCAAGGCAAGGAGAGTGCGCACTTGACTGCACCAGTGACTGAATCCCCCGACATTCTCGGTGAGAGCCTTCTCGACCCCGAGCACCGGTCGGCAGTACTCGAGCAGCAGATCGGCAGCATTTCGCCGGTAGATCTCGCCCGGCTCACCACAATCCTTGCGACCTTTGGCCGTCACGGTCTGAACATTGCCTTGCGCAATGGTGCATTCGTAGCAGCGAGCCCGCAGGACCGCGTCCCGAGGGCCGCCGCCGTCGCGATACGTCGGAGTTTTGTAGATCTAGGTCCGGCATTTCTGAAGCTCGGCCAGTTCATTGCCTCGAGTCCGGGGCTCTTCCCCGAGGTTGTATCCGACGAGTGCCGCAAGCTCCTTGAAGACGTCCCGCCCGAGCCGGCCGAGAAAATCCGGGATGTGATCGAGCGGTCTTTCGATGCTCCCATCGATGCCCTCTTCGATGAGTTCGACAATGAGCCAGTTGCGGCAGCGTCGATCGCGCAAGTACACCAAGCTCGCCTACACGACGGACGAAAGGTGGCCGTCAAGATTCGCCGGCCAAGGCTTGGCGTCCGGATTGAGCAGGACCTGCGCCTCTTGAAGGTTCTTGCCTTCGGGCTTCAGCGAGCCGGAGCAATCGGGCAAGCCGCAAATCCTCCGGCCATCGTCAAGGACTTCGCATCAACCTTGCGAACCGAGATCGACTTCAACAACGAAGCCGCTCACATGATCGAGTTCGGGCGGAACCTCCGCTCTAACGGCCGTCACGACCGAGTCGTGGTTCCCGAGGCGATCGAGGGCATGTACAACGAGCGAGTCCTTGTGATGACTTTCATTGAGGGGCGTTCCGTGGCTGAAATTGCAGCGGCAGGCACGGAGGGCTATGACGTCGAGGGGCTCTTGCGAGCCGGCGTTAGAGCCTGGTTCGAGAGTGTCTTCGTCCACGGTTTCTTCCACGGTGACGTTCACGCAGGAAATCTCTTCATCACCGACGATGACAAGGTGGCCTTCCTAGATTTCGGGATCATGGGCCGCTTGGACGAACGAATCCGACATGTAATGCAGTCAACAATTTGGGCATTGCTCTCACGATCGGATTTCTCGGGCGTTGCGGACGCGCTGCTCCAGCTCAACGCGGCGTCAGGCCCGATCGACCCGAGGGTCGTCATGGCCGATGTCGAAGCGTTGGCGGGGCCGATCATTGAGCAGCCCCTTGCTGAGATCTCCTACGGCGAAGTCTTTTCCCAGTTGATCCAGGTTGCCACCAAGCACAAGATCCGAATGCCGGCCGAATTGGTACTAGTGGCAAAGCAGCTCGTGTATTTCGAGCGGTACGCGAAAGACGTCGCCCCCGACTACAAGATCTTGTCTGACACCGAGCTCTGGCGCCTCTAGCCCGAGGCCGCCTCTTCATCGGCCTCTGCGTCGGGCTCGGGAGCCATATCGCCGTGGCCATTGCCTGAGCCCTCAGGCGACGGCTCAGAAAAGGCGGATTTCGATGCACCGGCTTCGTGGTACTCGTCTTCGACGTTGACTTCCCAGACGTCGAAGTTTGCGCCATCAATATTCCTCACGGCGAGCATTGCCGTGAGCATCGAATGATCCTGATTGTTGTACTTATGCATGCCGTTTCGCCCTACCGGGTGCAGGTTGGGCAGGGCGTCGAGGAACTCCCTAAGTACCGTGATGTGACTGGAGTAGTCGGCGTCATAGGTCGGATATGCCTTTGGTATCCGGACGACGTATCCCTTCTCGACCGTGTTCTCCTTGATCAAGCCAAGCTTGACCATCTCCTTCTCGCCTAGTGCAATCAGCTCCTCGTCTTTCGAGTTCCAGAGCTCGTCGCCTTCAAACACGAAGTATTCGAGTCCCAGGCATGACTTCGAGGGGTCGGGGACGAGAGCGGGACTCCAGTTCTTGAAGTTCTGAATTCGCCCCAGTTTCACCTCTGGGGAGTGAACGTAGATCCAGTTATCGTCAAACAAGTGTTCCTCATTGACGACCAGCGCTACGGTGAGGAAATCCCGGTATTTCAGGCCTTGGCCGGCCTTTGCCACGTCCGCCGAAACGGGTGGATCCAGCTTGGCAATCAATTCCTGAATTGGCATCGTCGAGATCACGTCGGTTGCGTCATAGCGCTTCTCGGTGCCATCCGGGTGGCGCGCCGTGACTCCCGTAACCTTGCCCGGCTCCCAGTGGATCTTGACCACATCGGTCTCCATGTGGACCGGTATTCCCTTGGCCTCGACAAACGCCGTGAATTTCTCCCACATCATTCCCGGGCCCAATACGGGATACTCAAATTGTTCGATGAGGGTCTTGATTCCCTGCCCTTTGGGCTTGAATACGGCGTTGATCACCGCCGACCAAAGGCTGAGGCCTTGAATTCGCTGGGCCGCCCACTCTGCACGTATCTCGGTACATGGGATTCCCCACACCTTTTCGGTATAGGTCTTGAAGAAGTGCTTGTAGAGACGCTCGCCGAAGTTGTTGACGATGTAGTCCTCGAAGGACTCGTTGCTCTTGCGCTTGAAGATCTTGGCCTTCATGTAGCTGAGCACGCAGAGGCCAGCTTCAAAGATCCCGAGGTTGCGTAGCGCGTTCATCGCCCGCAGCGGATAGTAGAAGAACTTACCGTCGTAGTAGATGCGACTGAGTCGCGGGCGGGTGATGAAGTCGTCGCCGATCATCTCGTGCCAAAGGTCTTCGACCTCACTGACCTTGGTGAAGAACCGATGGCCGCCAATGTCGAAGCGGTAGCCGTCTCGTTCTACTGTGCGGGAGATCCCGCCAACGACATCATCTTTCTCGAAGACGACACCTGGGATTCCGTGCTTGGTTAGCTCATGTGCTGCCGTTAGGCCCGCCGGGCCTCCACCGATTATGGCGACTTGCTTATCTGACAATTCACGCCTCTCATGCCCCTGGGGTCCGGGGCCGGAGGATTCTACCGCCGCCCTGACGCGTCACCTAGTCAAGGCTTAGAACCCAGTCGGTTACCCCGTACTGGCCGCTTGGTCCGGCAACAGTGAGTGCTCCAGCCATTTCGCCGTTTCTGTACAGCTGGCAAAGATAGAAGTCCTTGTAGGCCTTGCATCTCTCGGTCGACCACTTTGGACCCACTCCCAAATATCCGGTCATCAAGTCGTAACGCTCTTTGCCCTTGTTTGGTTCCAGCCAGAGGGCGGCAAACCCCGACTTGTCACTGGCGTTGAGCCTGTCGACGGCCTTGTCGGCGAGGGAATCGGCGATCTGCTCCACCGAAACCGTCTGTGACGGCGATGCCTTTGCTCGCGTTGGAGATGCACTTGGAGACTTCGTGGGAGATTCGCTCGGGGTGGCCGAGGTCTGCGTTGCGGGTACGACCTTCTCGGAGGTTGATTTGCCTAGCAGGAAGAACAGAGCGCCGGTCAGCACGACGATCACAACTCCTGCAACTACCAACAGGGCAATCAGACCACCCTTGCTCTTCTCTTGTGGAGGCTGGGCATTACCACATGAAGGGCATACCGGAGTGCCGGGATATATCGGGGCATGGCAATAGACGCAATTGCTCATGGAGATCCCTCACGGGTAGCTCCCGCTCCCACCAATTTCCGCACGGTATTGAGAATCGGCATTAGTACCTTTCGTTGGATGTGAGTGCTGAGCGGCCCCTCGGGACCGATCGGATCAATGTAAATGGCAGTCATGCCGATGCGGTGCGCGCCATAGACGTCGGTGATGATCTGGTCTCCCGCGTGCGCTGCGTCCCTTGGGGCGACCCCGAGTGAACCGAGCACCCGCATGAAGCCTGACTTACGAGGCTTGGCGGCCATCCCTACAAAAGGGATCTCGTGTGATCGCAGGGTAGCTTCCACCCAATTGCGGGGGGAATTTGAGACGACACCTACAGCTAGTCCGGCTCCGTGCGCGCGATCGAGGAGCCCAGGACGTTCCGCCGCCAGCACGGGCGGGTGACCTCCGACGTGACGCGCTACGCGCAGGTGGGCGTGTGGGAGGGCGAGCTCGAGGTCGG
>QEUQ01000021.1 GCA_003577105.1 Acidobacteriota bacterium
GCCATTCCAGTGACCGCTCGCCTGAAGACCTCCGAGCCTTCCATCTTGAGGAAGTGCCCGCGCGACTTGATGGTCGAATCACTCGCGGGCGACTCTGCCATCCCGGCGGGCACGGTAAGCAGCTCGGTGAATCTGGCGTCGGAGAGAAGCCGACTCGAGAGGCAGCCGAGTTGTTCCTCTGTGGCCTCCAAGACCAGTGCTCCTGCGCCGTCGCCAAACAAGACGCAGGTGGAACGATCTTCGTAGTCCGTGAAGCGGGTGAGACCTTCGGCCGCCACAAGCAGAAGCCTTTGCGAAACACCCGTTTGTACCAGGCTGGTCGCGGTCTGCAAGCCGTAGATGTATCCGGAGCAGCCGGCATTGAGATCCATCGCACCGGCCTGATCATTGCCCAGGCGGTGCTGAAGATAATTCGCAGTGGCCGGAATCGAGCGATCGCCAGTACAGGTCGTGACGACGATCATGTCGATGTCCGCAGGGGTCAGCCCAGCACATTCCAATGCCTTCTCTGCTGCCCGTGCTCCAAACATTGATGGCGTCTCGCCGGCCGAGAGAACATGGCGCTCCTTGATGCCTGTGCGCGAGGTAATCCACTCTTCGCTGGTCTCGACCATTGCCTCAAAATCGGCGTTGGTCAGTGTCTTTTCGGGCACAGCCATGCCCCATCCGGTTATGGCGGCGAACATCAAGCTCGCACCGCCGGCTGGTCCTGCTCTACAGCGGCCTCTACTGGCCCGGCAGACGCGGCAGCCTCGGCAGTCTCCAGGCGCACGATCTTTTCTCCGTCGGCGATCCGCCTGACCATGCCTGCGATCGCGTCGCCCGGGCCGAGACAGACGAGTTCATTTGCGCCGGACTCAAGGATTCCGCGGACGCATTCGGTCCATCGGACCGGCGCAGTCAACTGCTCGGCTAGGAGCGCCTTGATCTCTTCGGGAGAACCGTGAGGCCTACCGGTGACATTCGACCAGACGGTGAAGGCGGGCCCCGAGACCGGAGTGGCGCTCAGGGCTGCGGCCAAACGCTTAGCAGCTGGTTCCATGTAGGGCGAGTGGAATGCACCACTGACCGAAAGTCGAATCACCCGTTTCGCGCCCACTTCTTTGCCGTGCTCGGCAAGCCAATCGAGATCGTCATTGGATCCGGCAACTACTGACTGACCTGGCGCATTTTGGTTGGCAGCCCAGATCTCGCCTCCTTGGCCGCGGCGTGATGAGCAAAGATCTTCGATTGCGCTCCAGTCCGCTCCAAGAATTGCCGACATGCCCCCAGGATTGGCCTCGCATGCCTCTGCCATGGCACTCGCGCGCTCTGATACAAGTGCGACGGCATGAGAAAACTCAATTGCCCCAGCAGCGGCCAGCGCCGTGTACTCACCAAGGGAATGCCCTGCCGCCGCGTACACTTCACCGGTCCGCTCATGTGCCAATCGCAAGAGGCAGTAGCTCGTCACAAATATCGCGACCTGGGCATATTCGGTCTTCGCCAGCTCTTCTTCTGGACCATCGGCGCACAGTCTGAAGATGTCGGTCCCGACCGCACTAGATGCTTCGGCGAAAGTGCTCTGAGCCCATTCGTAATCGGCCAAACCGGCAGTCATGCCAACGAAATGACTCCCCTGCCCGGGGAATAGGAGTGCCTGCCTCGTCAATCCGCTCAAGAAATCTCCGCAATCAGAAAGCGCCTCCGACCCAATCGGCAGGCGTGAGGTTACATGCGCGACCCTGCGACATCGCCGTGCGCCTCAGTCACTCACCACGCCATTGACCACATTGAGGGGCTCCTCACCCTTGGCCGCCCGAGCGAGATTCTCGACGGTCGCAGCCATGATTCTCCGCCTCGACTCAGCGGTCACACCGGCGATATGCGGCGAGAGGATCACGTTTTCAAGACCGAAGAGGGGGTGCCCGGAATCGGGGGGCTCCTCAGTGAAGACATCGACTGCCGCGCCACCAAGCTTGCCGGACCTAAGTGCTTCAACAAGGTCGTCTTCGACGATTACTTCGCCACGGGCGACATTGATGAGAAAACCTGCCGATCCGATCTTGGCGAGTGCCTGTGAATCAATGAGGTTCCGAGTCTCATCGGTCAGCGGACAGTGCAGCGAAACGACGTCAGACTTCTTCAGAAGGGCGTCGAGATCGACCTCGCTCACTCCCAATTCGGACTGAACATCTTCGGATGGCGGAAACGGATCGCTGAAGAGGACCGTGCAGCCGAATCCACTGAGCCGCCTGGCGACTTCCCTTCCGATGCGTCCAAAGCCGACAATCCCCCAGGTCCGCCCGGCCAGCTCAACCCCACCTATCTCCAGCTGCGGCCAGCTGCCCTCTCGAGTCGCCTTGTCTGCTTCCCGCAGATGCTTGATCAACGCGAGTCCACTCATGACCGTGTGCTCGGCAACCGCGATGTCGTTAGCCCCGCCCGAGTTTGCGACCGGAATACCCTTTGAAGCCGCGTACTCGATGTCGATGTGCTGATATCCGGCTGACGGTTGCTGAATCAGCCGGCAGCCTTCCATGGCGTCGATGACCGCCCGATCTATTTCGAGTTCGAATGTGTAATCCCCGACAACAAGGTCCGCGCCGGCTACCGCGTCGACAAAGGCTGTCTGCGTCCGCTCCGACGGCACCGTCACCTCTAGGTCCTCGATCCCTGCAGCCCCCAATGTCCCTTCGAAGAACTGAGGTGGCATGGGCGCGCTTGATACAACTCTGGTCATCTTCGACTGGCTTCCTTGGGTTGCGGGTTGGGGGGCTGAGCCTAGCTCATTGCCCCCGACACCCGAACGCCACCAGTGAACCAAGGGTCGTAGGCGAAGAAGGTCGCCACTGTTGTTACCCCACCGGTTAGATTCAGAACTCGTACGTTGGGACCGCCACCGGGGCCGGCACCTACTATCAGCTCATCTTTGGCATCAGCGTTCTTGTCAACCGATGCCACCCATACTCCGCCTGTGAACCACGGGTCGTAAACGAAGAAATTGTGCAGAACGACGCCGCCATCGCCATTGCGGAAGATCCTCACGTGAGGTCCACCGCCTGGGCCTGGACCTGTAATCACGTCGGCCTTACCGTCACCGTTGACGTCTCCCGCCGCGACGTGGACTCCGCCACTCCAGCCTGCGTCGTATGCGAAGAAGTTGTTGATGAGTGATCCGTCGGCTCCGCTGAAGATCTTCACGTGCGGGCCCCCACCGGCTCCCGGACCGGTGATGATGTCATCGTTGCCATCACCGTTGACGTCGCCTGAGGCAACGAAGAGGCCGCCCCTCCAACCAGGGTCATAGGCGAAGAAATTGTGCAGCTCGCTCAGGTCCGTGCCACTGAACACCTTGACGTGAGCACCGCCACCCGGCCCTACTCCCGTGATGATGTCGTCGTGGCCGTCATTGTTGACGTCTCCGGATGCCACCGTGACTCCGCCTCTCCAGCCTGAGTCGTACGCGAGGAAACTGTGGAACAACCCCCCGTGAACGGGATTCTCAGCCTTGACATGAGGACCGCCGCCTGCACCCGGGCCAGTGATGAACTCGTCGAATCCATCGCCGTCAACATCGCCGGCAGCAACAAAGACCCCTCCGGAGAAACCTCCTCCGTAGGCGTTGTAGCTGCTGAAAGGGCCGCTGCCATGTACATCGAAATCACGGACATTCGGTCCTCCGCCTGGGCCGGGAGCCGTGAAGATCGTCGGCGACGGGGTGGTTGCGCTTGCTCCGGTCACGAACATCGACATCATGGCCATTACCAGCGCGGCAATCACTGCCGCACGCAAGACAAGCTTTCGCGAACCCATATTGAGCCTCCCCGCTCCTGAACTACCGGCCGGCGCTTCCAGCCAAAGCTGCCGTCATATCGGCAATTTGAACGCAAACCCTAAGCCGAGGCCGGACTCGACGTGAAATTACCCTTCCGGGTTCCGTAGCATTGGGCAGTAATCCACCGGCCGGCGCTGACGACGCGCGCATGAATCGTGTTGCCGTACTGCGTGCCCGCCATATCGAGAGACCAACCGGAGGTACGCGTGGGCGTTCTCAGAGCTCGCAGATCCTGTCTATCCGTTCCCGGATCGAGCCCGAAGATGATGGCAAAGGCACCTTCACTCCCTGCTGACGAAGTCTTCCTGGACCTCGAAGACTCAGTTGCCCCAAAAGAGAAGGAAGCCGCCAGACCAAACGTGGTCGAGGCGCTGAAGGCAGGCGAATGGGGAAACAAGACCGTCGTAGTGCGGATCAACGCGATCGATACTCGCTTCTCATACGGAGACATCATTGAGGTTGTCTCGGGGGCAGGGGACATCATCGATTGCGTCATGGTTCCAAAGGTCCAATCACCTGAGGAAATCAGCTTTGTTGACACCTTGCTGCGCCAGGTCGAGGAGACCGCCGGAATCGAGAAGCGCATAGGAATCGAGGCTCAGATCGAGAACGGACCGGGCCTGAAGAACATCCACGCGATCGCTAGCGCATCTGATCGCCTAGAGACTTTGATTTTCGGTCCGGGCGACATGGCGGCGGCAATGGGCATGCCGCACCTGACGGTAGGAGGAATCCAAGAGGACTACCCGGGCGATCATTGGCACTGGATTCTCATGGAGATCCTCGCCGCTGCCAGAGCCGCCGGCCTCCAGGCAATTGATGGCCCATACGCGAAGATCCGCGACCCCGAGGGCTACAGAGAAGTCGCCCGCCGATCACGAATGCTTGGCTATGACGGAAAGTGGGTTCTCCACCCCGACCAGGTCGCGATTGCAAATGAGATTTACACGCCAGATCAGGAGTACTACGACAGGGCCGAGGCGATCCTTGAGGCTTACGAACACGCGACTGAAGTCGAGCGAAAAGGCGCGGTCATGTTTGGCGAGGAGATGATCGATGAGGCCAGCCGGAAGATGGCCGTCGTCACTGCCGAGCAGGGTCGACGCGCCGGCCTGACCCGTCAGAAGAAACTCGAGGACTTCACCGGAGAAGCCTGATGTTTGAAGTCGAAGGTCTTACGGACCTACAGGAAGAGATTGTCAGCACTGTAAGGAAGTTCGTTGACAACGAGGTGATCCCCGTCGCCGACGATCTCGAGCACGACGATGTATTTCCCGACGAACTCGTCGACGGAATGCGCGAGATGGGCATCTTCGGCCTCACGGTGCCTGAGGAATTCGGCGGACTCGGAGAGGGAATCCTTACCTACGTTCTTGTCGTAATGGAGCTCGCCCGCGGCTGGATGAGCCTGGCCGGCATCATCAACACCAACTTCATCGACATCTACCTCCTCAATCAGTACGGGACCGACGAGCAGAAGCAGCGCTATCTACCGCGGATCGCGGCTGGCGAAATTCGGGGAGCATTCTCCATGTCCGAGCCTGGTGTTGGATCAGACGTCGCCAACATCAAGGCGAAGGCGATTCTTGACGGTGACTCATACAAGATCGATGGCGAGAAGATGTGGGTCACCAACGGCCTTCGAGCTGACTTCGTCACCGTGCTTACGAGGACCAATCTCGACGCCGAGACCCCGTACAAAGGCATGAGCGTTCTCATAGTTGACAAGGAACCGGGCGTCACAGAACTGCCGGGCCTGACAGTCTCAGCGAACATCCCCAAGATGGGATACAAGGGCGTCGAAACCACTGCTATCAACTTCGACGGGTTCGAGTGCCCGGCCGCCAATCTCCTAGGGGGCGAGGAGGGCAAAGGCTTCTATCAGATGATGGACGGCATCGAGGTCGGGCGAGTCAACGTCGCCGGCCGGGCGGTGGGCCTGGGTACGAGAGCATTTGAAGAGGCCGTCGAGTACGCGCAGGTAAGGGAGGCGTTCGGGGTTCCGATTGCCAATCACCAATCCGTCTCGAACATGATCGCCGACATGGCAACCCAGCTCACAGCGGCCAAAACCATGGTCGTCAACGCTGCTCGCAAGAAGGACGCCGGTGGCCGGGTCGACCTCGATGCGGGCATGGCCAAGCTCTTTGCCTCAGAAGCCTGCCACAAGATCGTGACAGAGTCGCTGCGGATTCACGGAGGGTACGGGTACTCGAAGGAGTACACGATAGAGCGCCTTTACCGGGATGCGCCCTTCCTGTTGATCGGCGAAGGCACAAGCGAGATCCAGAGGAACATCATCAGCCGTGCGGTTCTAAAACAGTACAAGGTGGAGACCTGATGCAATTCGGAAGATGTCTTGAAGATTTCACTGTCGGCGACGTCTACAAGCACTGGCCCGGCAAGACGATTACCGAAGCAGACGATCACCTCTTCTGCATGATCACCATGAATCACCATCCGCTCCACACGAACCTGCACTATGCCGAGAACGAATCACAGTTCAAGAAGAACGTCGTCGTGGGCAATCTCGTCTATTCGCTCGCCCTCGGAATGAGCGTTCCCGACGTATCAGGGCGCGCAATCGCCAACCTAGAGATCGAGAGCCTGAAGCACCCCGCTCCCGTATTCCACGGAGACACGATCTACGCCGAGACGGAAGTGCTTGAGGTCTCCGAATCGAAATCGAAACCCGACCGCGGGATCGTCAAGGTGCACACCATCGCCTACAACCAAGGCGGAACCATCGTCTGTGAGTTCACCCGTAAGGTGATGGTGCCAAAGAGGGAGGCCTACCCCGACGATCAGCCAGGACGGCCCGAGCCTCGCAAGGCCTGATCGTCGATCGGGGCGGCTCGCACATGGCTGGGCATGACAGTCTCGACTTGTAGCTCAACATACTCCCCTAGATAGCCGGCAGGACCGCTGCTCAGAACCTTCATGTAGTTGTCGGTAATGCAGTGCAATGTGGGCCGCCCAGGATCACCTTGGCTCGCCGCACCGACCGCTTCGACCAGCGCCGTCAGGGTTTGAGGCCGTAGTGCGTGCCGCTCATGAAACCTCAACCGGAGTTCGTCTCCCAGGCGCCGGAGCTCCTGAGAACGATCCCGCTGCGCCTCCGGTCCAATTTGATCGGGCATCTCTGCAGCCTGCGTTCCGGGGCGTCGGGAATATCGAAAGACGTGAAGCTTCATGAATTCTGAAGCGCGAACCACGCGAAGCGTGTTCTCAAACGCGTCATCGCTCTCACCGGGAAAACCCACCATGACGTCTGTTGTGAGCGCGAGCCCGTCGATTCGCTCTGAAGCCATGGCCGCTCTTTTCAGAAACTGGTCGACCGTATACGGACGGCCCATAGCCCTGAGCACACGGTCATCACCTGACTGAAGTGGGATGTGCAGATGGCGGCAGACTCGTGCTTCATTGGCAAGTAAGTCAATCAGCTCATCGGTGACGCACGACAACTCAATCGAACTCAAGCGCAACGCGACGGTCGATGGGAGCGCGCTCAATAGCTCCTTGACTAGCAGCGCAATGCCCGTCGAATCTTCGAATCCGTACTTGCCGAGATGGACTCCCGAGAGGGTGATCTCCCTGACGCCCGCCGAAGCGAGCTTTCCGGCAGCCTCCACAACATCACCGAGCGGTCGAGACGAAGGCTCTCCTCGCGTCTCGGGGACAATGCAGTAGGTGCACAACTCGTCGCACCCCGTCTGAACCTTCAGCGTGCGTCGCACCCTGCGCTCGAGGCCGACGCTCGCTCCCGGAACCACCTTTCCGAAAAGACGATCTGCTATTTCGTCTTTGTCCTTGTTCGGAACCACCGTCGTCACGCCCGAAATCGCGCCGACTTCGTCGGGCGCTGCGACCGCGTAGCACCCTGTCACGATCACCTCGGCATCGGGATTCTCTGCGACCGCTCTGCGGATCAACCTTCTAGATGTCCTGCTCGACTCCGAGGTCACGGTGCAGGTATTGACCACAACTACGTCGGCCGCGGACTCGACGAGGTTGGCACCCCTCGCCTGAAACGCGTCGACCAACTCGGTGCTCTCGGCCTGATTTAGCCGGCATCCCACAGTCTTGAGGAGAACAGAACTCATCTTGGCGCTACGAAAAGACGCCGGACCTGCCGGCCTCAGGCTCCAAGGTCTGCGAGAAGCCCCATCTCGCCGAGGCGCTCGACGAAATCATCAAGATCTAAGTCGAGAAGATGGCCGATCGTTCTCAGGTCATCGCGGCGTATCGTCAGCACTCGGCCATTGAAGTCCTGCCGCTCAAGCTGAATGCGAGTTAGGTACCGCTCGAGAACGGCCATCTCGGCAGAGCCGTTGCGCCTCAGGACCCTCAGATCGATAGCAACCGTCTCGCTGCCTCCCCGGGTCTCTCTTCCATGGATGACTCCGTCTTCACCGGGAAGCAGCTGATCCACGCTGACCGAATAGAACTCAGCTAGGCGCGACAGGCGCGGAACTGAAATGGAGCGCTCCCCCCGCTCGTACGCGCCGAGAACAGAAGCTTTGAATTCCTTGCCGGACTGGGCCTCGACGTCATGGAGGGACATCCCCTGCTGGCGGCGGATTTCCCTCAGCCGACTGCCTACCCGCCGGGCGTACTCACCGCGATCGGCGCTGTTATCGAGTTCGGCCGAGTCCTCTGTGATGTCGATATCTGTGCTCAATTTCCTGCCCATGCCTAGTCGCCATCGGCTGCGCCGCCCGCCGAAAGTGTTATCGCTTTGCACTCTAGCAAGGCAATGCAAGTCCCGCGGCGCCGCGTAGGCAGCGGGAGCAGAGCTTGTCTAGAGCTTCGAGGACCTCCGGCTCCGGCTCTCGCCTCCAACCTTCTCGCCCCTGAGCTCCGCGAGTTGACGGATCAGATCCGATTCGGCCTCAGAGAGATCGGTCGGCACGGTCACGTTAATCGTTACCACCAAGTCTCCCCTCCCTCGCCTGTGGATCCTCGGAACTCCGGCACCCTTGATCTTGATCAGTGTGCCGTGCTGGGTACCAGGTTCGACAATAACCTCGGTGTCGCCATCGAGACTCGGAACCACGAGTGCCGTGCCGAGGGCAGCTTGTGCAATGGATATGTCGGCGCGATAGAACAAGTTAATGCCGTTGCGTTCTAGCACCGAGTGAGGGCGCACCCTCAGAGTCACGTACAAGTCACCCGGCCGGCCTCCCCGGCGCGCGGCGTGGCCGCGGCCTTCGATTCGAAGCTGAGACCCGTCTTCTATGCCGGCAGGAACCTCCACAGAGATTGTCCTGGCATCTTGAATTCTTCCCTCGCCTCGGCATGTCTGGCACGGACTCGTGATTTCCTCACCGGTGCCGCTGCATTGCTGGCATGGATACGCGACGGCGACAGGTCCGAGGAAAGTTCTGCGGACATCCCTTACTTCCCCCGTGCCACCGCAGCGGCTGCACCTACCGGGATGCGTGCCCGCCTCGGCACCCGATCCCGAGCAGCCCTCACAGGAAACAAGCATTTCGATCGGGGGCAAGTCCAAAGTCGTACCGAAGACTCCCTGCTCGAAAGAGAGCTCTGCCTCGACGACGACATCGCCGCCCGAGGCGCGCCCGCGCCTTGAACCCGGGCGGCCAAAAGCATCGCCAAAGAACATATCGAAGATGCTGCCGAAGTCCGCGGGACCACCACCAACACCACCGGCGCGCTGACCGAACATGTCGTACTGCCGGCGACGCTCCGGATCCGAGAGGACTTCGTAAGCCTCGGCTACCTCTTTGAATCGCTCTTCGGCCTTGGGATCATCGGGGTTCGCGTCGGGGTGATACTCACGCGCCAGACTTCGAAATGCCGACTTGATCTCACGCGCGTCCGCATCTCGCCTGATGCCGAGGACTTCGTAGTAATCGAATTCGGCCCTCACCGGTGCCTCTCAGACTCGTTCATGCCAGAGGTCGACGCGAGCGCTTTGACGCAGAGCCATATTCGAGCAGATATCCCAGCCGACTTGATATCTCGGCAACACCGGAGATCACCGTCGAGTAGTCCATTCTCGTAGGGCCAACTACCCCAATGGTGCCGAGATTCTGTCCGCCGGCCCCGAAGCCAGTCGCCACCAGTGTGCAGTGACGCAGCGCATCGAGGGGAATCTCGCCCCCGATCAGAACCGCGACCGGCTCGGCATCTACCGCGCTCCTAAGCAGTCCCACCAACGTCGCCTGCTGCTCGAGGAGTTCGAGTACTCGATGAATGTCGGCCGGATCTCTGAATGAGCCCTCGGCTGCGGTCCTGTGCGCCCCACCGAGATAGTAGGGAGCCTGTGCCTCGAAGTCGTCGGCGTCAAAGGCCCGGGCCAACGCCGCGATGATCACCAGGGCTCCCTCGGCAGGCGGGTCCTTCGGGGCTCCCGCAAGACTCAGGGCGGCTAGCTCGTTCAATCCCTCTAATGCCGTTTGCCCAACCATCGCGGCCTTGAATCTGCCGGCAGCCTCCTCTACATCGGCGACCGAAACCGCGTCTCCTAGGTCGATTCTCCGACTCTCCACCTGTCCGGTATCTGATACCAACGTCGCGAGGATCAGCGTGTCGCCAAGGCGATCGAGATGCGCGCCACGTATGAGGCGCTGGCTCGCAACCGGCCCGACAACCACGGCGGCATGGTCGGTGACCTCGGCAACAAGGCGTGATGTCTCGGCGAGCAGGGTTCGCATTTCGGCCCGGGCATGTGAGAAGAAGCGCTCGACCATGCGCTTCAAAGCGGGACGAAGGTGAATCAAGTGCTCGACGTTGTCGACATACTGGCGATAGCCGAGGTCGGTCGGTACACGACCAGCCGAGGTGTGCGGCTGCTCTATATAGCCCTCACGCTCGAGCTGCTTCATGTCATTTCTTACCGTTGCAGCCGAGACGCCGAGATTGCGCGTCATTACAACGGTCTGCGAACCAACTGGTATTCCGGTCGAAATGTACTCCTCGACAATCGCCGAGAGGATCGCCTGTTTACGTTCGTCGAGCATGTAACGAGCCTGTCAAGAACCTAGAGCAGCGCGGATTTTAGCACTCAGACCCAGCGACTGATAACAGCCGGATCACGATTTCGTTACCCAGCGCAAAGCCCTTGGCGGTGGGTCTCAACCTGCCATCAGTGGCCAGGACGAGCCCGGCTCCGCTCAGGAAGTCGATGGCTCCCTCGCAACCTCGGGGCAGTTCAGAGATCGAGACCCCCGCCGCCCTTCGCATGCCAAGCGAGACGCGATCGAAGACCTCGATTTCTGATGTGATCCGTTCAGATCCGGCGCTCAGCACCCCGAGATCCGACAAATACGAGCGAGGATCCCGGTGATTCCAGAATCGAGTGCCGCCAATATGGGAATGTGCGCCAGAGCCAAAACCGCGATACTCGCCCCCACCCCAGTACATGAGATTGTGCCTGCAGGCCTCACCCGGTTTCGCCCACGCCGACACCTCATATCGCACATAACCCGCGTTGGCGAGAATCTCGGCCGCAACAGACATCTTCTCGGCCTGGCTGTCATCGTCAGGTGCTCGGCAATGGCCATCTCGGACTTGTCGCCACAGCTTCGTACCCGCCTCGACCGTTAGGGAGTACGCCGATATGTGGCCGGGGTCGAGCGCGATCGCAGCATCGAGTGACTGGCGCCAGTCAGCCAGCGCTTCTCCGGGAGCGCCATAAATCAAGTCGAGGTTGAGCCGACCAATCCCTGCACCACGGGCTGCATCGACAGCGGCGGCAACTGCACCGAAATTATGCCGGCGGCCCAGGCTCTTCAGGACGTGCGGAAGCGCCGACTGCATGCCAATTGAAATGCGATTGGCGCCGGCGGCTGCAGCCGCGATCGCGACGTCA
Source organism: Acidobacteriota bacterium (assembly GCA_003577105.1). Taxonomy (GTDB): domain Bacteria; phylum Actinomycetota; class Acidimicrobiia; order ATN3; family ATN3; genus ATN3. The sequence continues at coordinate 11,655 of QEUQ01000021.1, forward strand.
GCTGTAAGGCTCTCCGGATTTGCCTCAACCGTCACCTCGGCCTCATCGCTGCGAGGTATGGCGGCAATGAGCTTGCCGAGGAGGTCTGGCCCCAGTGACGTCGGGGTTCCCCCGCCAACAAAGACCGTGTCGCACGAGCTGATGCCCGATTTCGAAACTTCCTGGCAGAGACCTTCGACGTAGGTTCCCGCCAGGTCAGACATTCCATCAAAGGAAGCGAAGTCGCAGTAGCCGCACTTGGCCGTGCAGAAGGGAACATGCACGTAGATGCCGAATAGTCCGGCGCAGTAGTCGGCCAGCTCTGGCGCATCGGGATGCACGGGAGTCGTCGCAATCATCAGCTGTCGATCCTCAACGCCGAAATGAATGCGTCCTGAGGCACTTCGACCGACCCAATTTGCTTCATCCGCTTGCGACCCTCCTTCTGGCGTTCGAGTAGCTTTCGCTTTCTCGATACGTCACCGCCATAGCACTTGGCCAGGACGTCTTTGCGCTTAGCCTTGACGGTCTCGCGTGCAATGACCCTGCCCCCAATTGCCGCTTGAATCGCGATATCAAAGAGTTGGCGCGGGATCAGCTCTCGCAGCTTCGAAACCATCGCCTTCCCGTAGGCATACGCCTTTTCCCGATGCACAATCGATGAAAACGCGTCGACTGGGTCTCCGGCGAGGAGCACATCTACCCTCACGAGATTTGCCGCCTCGTGGCCGGCCGGTTCGTAGTCGAGGCTCGCGTATCCGCGGGTTCGCGACTTGAGAGCATCGAAGAAGTCCACGACGATCTCTGCGAGCGGGAGTCGATAGACAATCTCGACCCTGGCTTGCGACAGGTATTCGAGGCGCTCCTGCTCCCCGCGCCTCGCCTGGCAGAGCTCCATCACCGGGCCGAGGTACTCGCTCGGCGTCAGGATCGTCGCTCGCACCATCGGCTCTTCGACCGCGTCCAATTCGCCGGACGACGGCAGATCTGTCGGAGTTCGGACTACTCTCGTATCTCCGTTGCGCATGACCGCCCGGTATTCGACCGTCGGAGCCGTGGTGACGAGTGCCATGCCGTACTCTCGCTCGAGGCGCTCCTTGACGATCTCCATGTGCAGCAGGCCAAGGAATCCGCACCTGAAACCGAATCCAAGTGCCTTTGATGTCTCGGGTTCGTAAGTAAACGATGCATCGTTTAGAGAAAGCTTCTCGAGGGAGACTCGCAACTCCGGGTAGTCGCCGCCATCGATCGGATACAGGCCGCAGAACACCATCGGCTTGGGCTCCTGATACCCCGGCAATGGAGCCGATGCCGGGTTCTCCGCGAGTGTGACCGTATCCCCGACCTTGGCTTGAGAGACGTCTTTGATACCCGCGATCAGATAGCCCACCTCCCCAGGCCCGATGGATTTCACGGGCGTCATCGCCGGTGTGAGTACTCCGATTTCCTCGGCTTCGTGGCTCGCACCCGTGGCCATCATCTTCACGCGAATCCCGGATCGAAGCTCACCCTCGACGACCCTGATCGAGCTAATCACCCCTCGGTACTGGTCGTAATAGCTGTCAAAGATCAGGGCCCTGAGTGCCACGTTGGCCTCACCCGATGGACTCGGGATCCGTTCAACAATGGCCTCGAGAATTTCGGGGACTCCCTCTCCGGTCTTCGCACTCGCCAGGAGAATCTGAGATGTGTCGATCCCGAGGAGTCCGGAGATCTCGGCTGCAGCCGTCTCCGGGTCCGCCGCGGGCAGATCGATCTTGTTCAGCACAGGCACGATCTCTAGCCCTGCACCGACTGCCAGGTAGGAGTTCGCCAGCGTCTGGGCCTCAATGCCCTGGGCGGCATCGACTAGCAGGAGCGCGCCCTCACAAGCGTCGAGACTCTTTGAGACTTCGTAGGAGAAATCCACGTGACCAGGAGTGTCGATCAAGTTGAGGATGTACTCCCGACCATCTGGCGAGGTGTAGGGAATCCGGACGGTCTGGGCCTTTATGGTGATCCCTCGCTCACGCTCAAGATCCATGGTGTCGAGCACCTGATCGCGCATGTCCCGCTCGGAGATGGCGCCGGTGATCTCGAGAAGACGGTCGGCGAGGGTCGACTTGCCGTGGTCAATGTGGGCGATGATAGAAAAGTTGCGAATTCGTTCTGTACGGGGCAAATGAGGCAATTCCTGTGAGCTGGGAGCTTTCGAGATTGTAGCTTCCGTGTGATACCCTCCACGCTCCCCTCAAAGTCCACCACGGAGCAAAATACGTGGCCAACATCAGGTCTCAGATCAAGCGAAACCGCCAAAACGAGAAACGCAGGTTGCGCAACAAGCAGGTTCGTTCCGAGCTCAAGACGCGCACTCGGCGCGTGCGTGAAGCGATTCAGTCCGGTGACAGCGAATCCATCGAAGCGGCCCTGCGCAGCGCTGGGAAGGCATATGACAAGGCCGCAGCCAAGGGTGTGATCCACAAGAACAAGGCAGCCAATGCCAAGTCACGCCTCGCCAAGCAGGTCACGAGAGAAACTACCTGACTGCTCGCGCAGAAGCGCCGCTCAAGCCGCATAGCCTTATCACCAGTAGTTCAAGCACCGTTTCGGGTTGTTGAGCGCTTGCTCCCTTGAGGTCCAGATCTGCCTTGGCCAGTAGCGAGATCGCTCTTCGGACCCCTTTCACGCCAAGCCGAGACGCTTGAGCTAGTGCCTTCTCGGCTGGAAAGGCCTTGATTCCAAGCTCCTTGGCTGCCTCGCCTGAACTCAGATCACGCCCTGCGACCCGGGCGAGACGCCTGTAGTGCCCGTGCAGGAGCGCGAGGAGCTGAAGCGGATGACTTCCCTCAGCAATGGCTCCGGAAAGATACGCGAGCGAGCTCTCGGTAGCCCCCCGGTCAATGGAATCTGTCAGGTCCCAGGCGGCTCCCTTTCGGGGACCGCTTGCGGCCGATGCGACCTCGTCGATTCCGATGTTGGTCTCGCCGGGGTAAGCGACCTGGAGCTGACGCAAGAAGGGCCCGACCGCGGTCACTGAGTCACCTAGCAACTCTGCTATGTAGACCGATGCGTCACGAGACAAGACGAGTCCAACTGATCTCGCGCGCTCGGCAACCCACTCACCTCGCTTGTGAGGTGGCGGGACGGCCGTGGAAATGAGCTCGCCGGACTCCTTGAGGGCTGCAGAAAGATCACGAGGCAGCCGGCCACCTGCCGATATCAAGAGCACCGCGTCTGGAGATGGCTGCTTCAGATAGTCGGCGATCGCGGACCCTTCCGACGAGCTGATCGAGGTGAGGCGGGCTAGGAGAATCCGTTGACCGTCGACAAATGCCGGCGTCCACGCAGCACTGAGCATCTCTTCAATTGCGTTCTCGCCCTCAAATTCCGAAACGACCATCTCGGGATTCCTGTCGCCGAGGAGCTCCTGGCGCGTGGCATCAATAGCCTCGCTGACGAGATGACTATCGGAACCCTGTACCAAATATGCGGCAGGCCGTTTCTCTTCCACTACTCAACCTGCCGGAACGTCAAGACCGACACGCTAAGGGCGAGCGCTCCAAATATGGCTACGACGAGCAAGAGCATCCAGGTAGGCAAGACCCAGCTCCCCCAGGTGATGTTGAGTCCAGCGGCCTGAGCGGCATCAGGCGGAAGCGGATCGGCGGAGAACATCACTCTTCGAAGGGCAACCACCGCATAGGTCATCGGATTCGCTCGAACAAGCACACTGAGCCAGCTCGGCAACGAGCCAATCGGGAAGAGGGCACCTGAGAGAAAGAAGATCGGCATCAAGAAGAACTGCATTACAGCTTGGAACGACTCGATTCGCTGCATTCGCGACGCGACGACGATTCCCAATGAAGTAAGGCAGAACGCCAACAGCGCCATGATTGCGAGGGCCTCGATCACGATCAGCGGGGTAAGACGTATGCTGGCGAATGGGGCAAGAACGAGAACCAGCGCACCTTGGACCGTGGCAACCGAAGCACCACCGAGAGCTTTGCCCATGACGATTCCGCTTCTTGGTACCGGCGCCACGAGCATTTCGCGCAAGAAGCCAAACTCACGATCCCAGACGATTGAGACTGCCGAAAACACGGCCGAAAAGAGCACGGTCATGCCCAGAACACCAGGAAAGAGAAACATCTTGAAATCGAATCCGACACTTGCGCGGCCTACCAAGGAGCCAAGGCCGGTACCGAAAACAAACAGGTAAAGAATCGGCTGAGCGAAGGATGTGACAACTCGCATCTTCGAGCGGCCGAACCGAATCAACTCGCGCTGCCACACGGTAGTGATTGCCCTTACGGTGTTTGCGAGACTCCTGTCCTCGGGAGTCACCGCAGCTCTTTCCGAAAGCGCGCTGCCGCCTTTCGTGCTCACGCAGACCGCCTAGTGGTTGAGCGAATCCAAGGGTTGTCCCGGTTGATCTGAGTCGAGTCCGCGTCGGCGTCGCGAATGGCACGTCCGGTGTACTTCACGAAGACATCATCTAAAGTCGGCTTGCGGGTCGAGATCGAGCGCACTCCAATATCTAACGCCTCAATCAGGCGCGGAATGAAGGCCTCACCGTCGGGAACCATGCACGTAAGCCGGTCTCCCTCCAGCGCGGCCTCCACGCCGAGACGCTCCTTGATCTGACGCCATGATTCCGGGTCGTCTTCGGTCTGAAGAGTCACACAATCCTCACCCACAGATGCCTTGAGAGCAGCCGGAGTGTCAATTGCGACAATTTTTCCTGCGTCGATGATCGCGATCCTCGAGCAGCGCTCGGCCTCTTCGAGATAGTGAGTAGTCAGAAAGATCGTGATGTCTTCGGTCCGGCTCAACTCGTCAATGTAATCCCAAATGTGCAGGCGAGTCTGGGGATCGAGTCCTACCGTCGGCTCATCGAGAAACAGCACTCTTGGACTGTGCATCAGCCCCCTGGCAATCTCGAGCCTTCGCCTCATGCCCCCCGAGAACGTGCGCACAAGATCGCCTCGGCGGCTTTCAAGCTCGACCATCTTCAGGACCTTGGTCATGCGATCTTTGAGATGCGCTCGGCCAAGTCCATAGAGGACACCGTGAAATCGCAGATTCTGCTCAGCCGTGAGGAGCTCGTCGAGGGTTGGGTCCTGAAAGACAAGCCCGATGTTCTTGCGGACTCGCTCACGCTCTGAGACGACATCTCTCCCTGCGACTATCGCCGAGCCAGAGGTCGGTTTGACCAGAGTGCAGAGCATCGAGATCGTCGTTGTCTTGCCTGCGCCGTTTGGACCAAGGAATCCAAACATCTCTCCGGCGTCAACTTCGAATGTGATGCCGTCGACGGCGCGAAGCTTTCCGTAGGCCTTTGCTAAGTCATGTACTTCAACAGCATTCGTGGACATCGCCCGATTATGCCCCCTTACCCGGAAGATCCCGGTCTATGGCTGAGCGAGCAGTCAAGGCTCGCACGGTGACCGCCATCAACAGGTACGCGAGTGCAACCACTGCCCAATCAGGCCTTCCAATCTCGGCCTCGGCGATCCTCAGACCCCCGACGGTGTCAGCAACCCCGCGGATCCACCAAAGCGGAAGCCTCGTACCTAAGTGCACAAGGCCGCCGAGACGGGGGGCGACCGCCGATACAGCGCTCGCTACATAGCCCCAGACCGAGACGAAGCCTGCCACCGGTACTGCCAGTAGATTCGCCGGGACTGAGAGTACTTGCACTGTTCCAAAATGTGCAGCTATCAGAGGCGCCACTCCCATCTCGGCGCTGAGCGCGACAGCCGTGGGTAGCGCAATCGCTTTCGGAATGCGCGCGAACTTAGCGACGCATCCGGAAAGTGGAACGGCCCAATACGCAATAGCCACGGTCGCCGCCACAGAAAGCTGGAAGCCCACCGAGAAAACAAGCATTGGATCGCCGATGAGGGCTACAAGACCCGCAACCGAGACAAGCTCGGCGAAGCTCGGTCTGATTCCAGCGGAGAGTGCAAGAAGGAGAACGATCGCCATTGCTCCAGCCCTCAGAACCGAAGGCTCCCAACGCGTCAGTCCCATGAACCAGAGCGCGGCTGATACCAGAATTGCCGTGCGCAGGCGGCGCCTGTGCCAGAGAGGAGGAATCAATCTGAGCAGTGCGGCGATTGCCCCCATTACGAGCACGAAGTTCTGCCCGCTGACAGCCGTCAGGTGAGACAGTCCTGCTCGGCGAAATGCTGCCTCACCGTCTTGAGACAACCCTCGGGTGTCCCCGTACATCAGTCCAAGCAAGAGTCCCGACTGCTCAGCGCCAAGTGATGCCTCCGCCCCTCGCCTGAAGAAATCGCGGACCGCTGTCGTGGCACCTAACCACCTCGGCGCGGCTCCGGTGATCCGGTAGGCCCGGACCTTCAAGACGCCAAGCGATCGAGAGCGAAGAGCTCTTTCTCGATACTCAGGATCAAGCCCTGAAATCACCCCTTCGGCTTCGATCTCGATCCCCGTATCCAGGGCCTCACCGCCGTCATCTTCGAGAGCGCCACGTGTGATGGCAGCTGTCAGTCGCTCCTCGGTGCGCTGCGAGTCAAGGCCAGTCCTCACCTCGCTCAATCGGAGAGTAAAGCGATGTGATCCAGACGCCACCTTGACCTCCGAGGCAACGCGCCCCCGCACCGTCACCCATGCGCCCGACCCTGCAAGCCTGGTCACTACTCCCCTCTCAACCCCAAACCGAGCTGAAGCCGCGCGGCCGGCTGTGACCCCGAAAGCCGTCAAGACCAGGAGCAGGTAAATAGGAACCCACGCTCTCCGGCGCCTGGCGAATAGCCGGCCTGCCAGTCCGAACCAAGGGAATAGCCGGCCTGCCAGTGCGGACCAAGCGAATAACCGGCCTGCCAGTGCGGACCAAGCGAATCCCGCCGCGAGGAACAGCGCGCCGCAGACGGTGACCGGCCATCTGCCCCACTGATTGAGTACCTCCCAATGGTGGTCACCAAATACGCATCCGAGTGCCCCTCCAACGCCCACTGCGACGCGACACGTGCGGGGCCCCCTCATCTCCAGTTCCCAGTCAGCTCACCGTGGCGTGTGGCGCCAACTGCCTGAGTTTCGCCTCGCCGATTCCATCAATTCGCTGTAGTTCATCGACCGACCTAAACGGGCCATTGGCTTTTCGAAAGGCAATGATCTTCGCGGCGGTGCTCGGCCCCACGCCCGGGAGTGTCTCAAGCTGATCGGCGTCGGCCTTGTTGATATTGACTCTCTGAGATCCCGACTTCTGGGTACTCGCTCCCCCTCATCCAACTGTCGACGAGCCTGCTCCTGTTGCGTCGGGACTACTCCGGCTTGGAACAAAGATTTGTTCGCCGTCGGCGATCTCAGCAGCCAGATTGACAGCAGCGATCTCGGCATCGGCACTTGGACCGCCGGCTGCGGCAAGGGCGTCGTTTACTCGGCTCCCGGGAGCCAACGCGTATACCCCAGGATTCGCGACAGCTCCGGCCACATGCACCCACGCCTCTCCGACCGCCGACGAAGCCTCAGAACTCGTGCCGGGCAAGGTGCCAGCCGTCTCGGAAACCCCTAGATCCCCGCGACTTGACGGCACACCTCTAGCTCCGCCCGGTGCCGACGCAAGCCAAATTGCCCCGACGAGCAGCACCAGAGTCACCACCAGCCCCACGCCAATGCGCTTTGGGCTTGAATGCAGCAAATCTAGAGCGACGCGGCCCGCGCCGGCGCCCGCTGGATTGAGATCGGCGTCAGACGACCGGCCGGCGATCCCGCCAAGCTCTTCGCGTTTCAAAGCCATTTCCACCTCCGAGGCTCATCAGTACCATCGGGAAGTGGGGGAAGCGAAAGATAATCCGTTGCGACTGCCGCTACTGCCACGGCTGCGACCTACAGCCGGTTAGATCCGAGTCGCTACCGGCATCGCCAACCGTATCAAGGCGGTATGACATTCACAATGGCTTAGAAGCCACTGGCGCGACTGCGCCCTCGGGCGTCTACGGCGGAAGAGTCTGATCGATGGCCGACGCGGGCGCAGAGATATCGGTTGCCCCAGTGAAGCCAACGGAATTGGAGTACCAACGAGTCTGTCCCGCAGGCGGAATGAACCTCACCCGGTACATATCTCCGGATACTGCGGTAGACGGAACCTTAAGAGTGTACTGACCACTGGAATTGGTAATCGCGTTTTGCGGCGTCTTACAGCCACAAGACGTATATGCAGAAACGTAGGCGTTTGCCAGCGGCTGACCCGACTGCGTGGCTGTGCCCGAAATGAAACCGGCCGGCCTGAGCGAGAAATTGGCTGACCCCGGCGCAGTGGCTGAAGCTTCCTGATAGCCGGACGCCCCATCCCACCATTGGTTTTCGTGCAGGGCCTCTTGGGCAAGAACCTTGTAGGTGCCGGTCGCATCTACCGCTACCTGATATCGACCCAAACTATTGGTCTTGGCAGACGCGACGAACTGGCCGGCGGCGTTATAGACGTAGATGAATGTGTTAGGAAGATCTGCAGCGGTCAAAGCATCCTTCGCGTATCCCTCTAGAAACGCAGTGGCTGGAACGACCGAGAAATTGGCCGTCGCCGGCGCGACCGTCGGAGAAGCGGCGCTATAAGAATTGGCTCCGTCAAACCACATCGCTCCATATCCCGATGGAGGCTCAACCTTCATTCGGTACGCGATGCCTGGCTCAAGTGGAATCGAGTAGCGCCCCGCTCCGGCGTTTCCGCTTGTCGCCCATCCGGCAAAGGTTCCGTCCGGCCTGTAGGCGTACACGCTGGCACCGTTGATGTCAGCCGCGGTTGTCGCGTCTTTCACGTAGCCGGTGATAGGCCCAGATGCGGGGAGTGTGAGCAGGTTGCTGCTCGAAGGCGAATCAAGGCAAGAGGCTAAGGCGTAGTTGGTCGCCGACTGGTACCACGTTGGGCGGTAGCCAGCTGGTGCTTCCGCGTAGACCTTGTAGCCGCCACCTGCTGACCCACAAGGCGACATCGTGACCGGATAGGACCAATTGCCCGAAGGATCAGTGAAACCAGTAGCCACTTGTGAGCCATCGGAGACTCGAAATACGGAAACTCGCCGACCCCCCGAATTTGTCACTTTGCCGCTTATTGCGCTCGTACACGGACCACCCGAAACCTCTTGGGGCACAATCTGGGTCGATGCGACCGTGTGTCCGGGGAATGTGACTCGATCAGAATAGGAAGCCCCGACCGAGTGGCTCCCGCCGCAAGCAGACCACGTATGGCCTACCTCAACTGCGCCACCGAGATCGAATTGAAGCGCCATTTCGTGGGTTGTTCGGCAAGGATTTGGCGGCGTCGTCGTGATCAGTCCACAAGACTTGAATCCGTCTCCCCAGGTGCCCGAAGCAATGGCACCCAAACGTTCGTCCGCACCCCACATGAGTGAAAGCGTCCACGCCCCAGGGTATGGCTCGTCTTTGTAAACAAAGATTGATCGCTCAAAGGTGCTTTGCTGGTTGCCCCCGAGAGCTCCAACCGTGATGCCTCCGCATGTGACGGCGGTCCAGCGCGCATACGCCCACTTCTGCCGTCTGACGTCCCAAAGCCTCCCGTTCGGATGAGCGTAGTCGGCCGGGTCTCCCGTACCACCGGGAATTGGGCCCCAGGTTCGGTTCACGGGGCCCGCGTCATTTGTCATCAGGGCAATGTGTGGGGTTCCGTCTAGGGGTTGGAAGCCGTACATTGCCTCCGCTGTCGTGTTGTGGCCGGGACAGAAACCCGCCCCAGGGCCGGCATCTCCGGACCGAGCCTCACGCATCCACCTGCACGTATCGCTAAATCCACCAATGAATACGCCCGAATAGCAGATATGTATCGTCTCGGTACCATAATCAGGCGCACCGGAAATATTCACAGGGTTCATCGCCGAATTACCTGGCCGGCCACCCCTTCCGGCGAACTTGAAGCCGATCGGTAGCGCTGTACCCGAGAGGAAATCAAAGCCGTCACCCGCCCCCGATCCCGGACCGATCACCACAGTTGTCTCCGCGTGCCTTACTGACGAATCCTGATGAACCCCGCTAGTGCACGAGTATGCTCCGCCGCACATCTGAATTCGAGTCAAGAAAGACTTGTTGGTGTAATAGAACTTCAGCGCTGCCGGAGATCCTGCTGGCGGAACGTAGTCGGGCGTCGCCGTACTGGTCATCAGGAATTCATATGACCCGACGATCCCACCGCTCCGTAGGTCGCCCCCGTCGGCGGCCCGTTGATCCAAGACTGGAACGAGGGCGATCATAAGCAATGCTGCCAGGACCAACTGGATCTTGCGTGCCGCGACCACTTGAGCCAACTCCCCGTGAGGCCAGCGATCAACTCATACTAGGTGAATTCAAATTCTAAGGTCGGCTCGAGTCCGACGGCATCGCGGCTTGCCAGAAACGACGCTGCTTGACTACCGAAAATGCCTTGCTGCCCGCTCGCGCGCTTCAGCCTCGGCGGGGACTTCCTCATAAGCATCCCAGTGCCCTTTGCCGGCAAGGCGGGATCGGAGGTAGCTGTCGAGGTACCAAACCCCAAAACCAAGAATCCCGCGATCTCGCCACTGCTCGACGTGAACCGCCTCATGGGCCATGAGTTCGCACCAGCCGACATCACCCTCACGCCTTGGATCGGTCAGCACCCACCGCCACAGCGTCGTTGCCGACGCTCCCCAATATCTCGGCAGCGGAGTGAAAACGACAATCAGCTCATCGAGGTCAGGATCACCGACTATGCCTTGACAAGCTGATCTCTCGTCGTCGGTCAGCCTCCGCCAACGCGGAATCCAGCTACCGAGGGCACTCAAGAGTCCGTCACCGCTCACGGGACTACGTTGACTAATTTCGGCGGGCGCGCGATCACACGAGTCGGCTCTAGACCTCCGAGCTCTTCGCGAACCTTCTCGGAGGCGAGGGCGAGATCTCTCATGGCGTCTTCTGAGATGTCCGAATCAACCTCGATACGATCGCGCACCTTCCCCTTGACCTGAACGACCATGACGACCCTGTCGCGCCTTACCAGATCGGGATCGACCGATGGCCATGGACAGCTATGGACATCCCCGTCAAAGCCCAAGCGCTCCCAGATTTCGGCTGTGACGTGGGGAATCATCGGCGCAAGCATCGGCAGGAAGATCGACATGATTGCCTCGAAGGTCGCCCGCCGCGGCGGCGCCTGATCGCGTTGCGCCCACTGATAAAGCGAATTCAGGAACTCCATGGCTGCCGCTGCAGCTGTGTTGTAAGCAAACCCCTCAATGTCAGCGGTGAATTTTTCGAGCGTCCTATGCGCCTCACGCAAGATCTCGAGGTCTGCTTCGTCTTCGTCCCGCTCGACCAACTCTGCAACTTCGCCGTTGGCGATGCGCCATAGGCGCTGAATGAAGCGGAGCATGCCTTCGACGCCGCGGTCGTTCCAATCGAAATCATCTGACGGCGGGCCGACAAACAAGTTGTAGAGACGAAGAGCGTCGGCTCCATGCGAGACGAAGTACTCGGTCGGGGTCGCGACATTGCCGAGAGACTTGGACATCTTCTGTCCGTCTTTGCGGACCATGCCCTGAGTGAAGAGCCGCGAGAACGGCTCGCGGACCCCGACGAGCCCCATGTCCGCGATCACCTTGGTGAAGAAGCGCGCGTACAAAAGGTGAAGAATCGCGTGCTCAACGCCTCCTATGTATTGGTCCACCGGCATCCAGTGGTCCACCTTGGCCCTCTCGAAGATCTCGTCTTGATTCTGCGAATCGCAGTAACGAAGGAAATACCAAGACGAATCGACAAAGGTGTCCATGGTGTCGGTCTCACGCCGGGCGCGACCACCGCAAGTCGGACAGTGCGTTGAAAGGAATCCTTCGTTGTCGGCCAGCGGAGACTCGCCTGTCGGCTTAAACTCGACTCCTTCCTCAGGCAGGAGTACCGGCAGGTCAGCCTCGGGAACCGGGACGGTGCCGCAACCATCGCAATAGACAATTGGGATTGGGCACCCCCAGTAACGCTGTCGGCTAATGAGCCAGTCACGCAGGCGGAAGTTTGTCTTGGCCGCCCCGATACCTCTGCTCTCGAACCATTCGGTGACAGCGACCTTTCCTTCATCGGATGAGAGGCCATCGAATTCCCCCGAATTCACCATGGTTCCGGGGCCGGTAAACGCCTCTTCGAGGTTCTCACCGCTCCAACCGCCCGCAGCAATCACCACTTCGATCGGAAGGCCGTGGAGCTTCGCGAATTCAAAGTCACGCTCATCGTGAGCTGGGACGGCCATGATGGCTCCCGTCCCGTAAGTCATGAGTACGTAGTCGGCTATATAAAGAGGTATTTCACGCCCATTCGCGGGGTTGACGACCGTGCGCCCCGTATCAATGCCGCGCTTATCAAGGGAGCGTTGTGTGGATAACCGCTCGACCTCGGTAGCAGAGCGAACCTCTTCGACAAAGCGCGCGACGTCCGCTTCGGCTGAAGTACCGGCAACCAATGGCCCGACCAACGGATGCTCGGGCGCCAATACCGCGTAGGTCACGCCGAAGACGGTATCGGGACGAGTTGTATACACCCGAATAACTTCACTGGACCCCGGGATCTCGAGATCGAATTCGCAACCCTGAGAACGGCCAATCCAGTTGAGCTGCATCGTCTTCACCCGCTCAGGCCACTGCAGGTCTTCGAGATCATCGATGAGTTGCTGGGCATATCTGGTGATAGCGAAGAACCATTGCTCGAGGTCGCGTTTGGTGACCGCAGTTCCACAGCGCTCGCAGACTCCGTCTTCACCTTGGACCTGCTCGTTGGCTAGAACCGTCTGGCACGACGGGCACCAGTTGACCGGGGCCGTATCGCGATAGGCGAGTCCGGATTCAAAGAACTTCAAGAACAACCACTGGGTCCACTTGTAGTAGGCGGGATCAAAGGAGGAGACCTCGCGCCGCCAGTCATAGACCGCCCCTAGCCTGCGTATCTGGGATTTCATGGACTCGATACGCTCGCGACTGTAGGTCGCAGGGTGAATACCGGTCTTGATTGCTGCGTTCTCTGCGGGCAGACCAAATGAATCCCATCCCATCGGAGAAAGCACTGCGAAACCGCGCATCGTCTTATAACGGCAGAGCACGTCACCCAGCGTGTAGTTGCGCACATGCCCCATATGCAAATCGCCTGAGGGATATGGGTACATGCATAAGTCATAGAACTTCGGGCGGGGGTCGTCTTCATCTATGTAGTACATGCGCGACTCAGCCCAGTGCCGCTGCCATTTCTCTTCAATTGAGACGAAGTCGTACTTCCCTGTCATGTCACCTTCGTGCCTATGGTTTGCCACTACACCGAATCTGCAGATCCCGATAGGATCATGCACAGGCGGCTACGAGAGCATACGCGGCGCGCTGTGACAATCGAGATCTCCAACGCTTGTCAACCTCGCCTGCGAGCACCCGCCAACAATGCTTTTCTGGAGGAACTTTGGCAGAGGGTTCGCGGATCCTGATCGTTGATGACGAGCCAGGGATCAGACAAGTAATCAACACGAACCTGGTCATGCAGGGATACGAGACGCTCGAGGCGAAGAACGGGCGGCAGTGCCTCGATATTCTCGCCGAAGAAGAGGCGATCGACCTCGTGATCCTAGACGTGATGATGCCAGGGACCAACGGGTGGGAAGTCCTTGAGTCCATGAGGGATCAGCCGGAGATGGCCGGGATATCGGTGATGCTCCTCACGGCGGTGAGCACAGAGGAAAGCAAGGTCAAAGGATTTGAGCTTGGCGCCGCCGACTATCTCGTCAAGCCGTTCGCGATCGGTGAGCTTCTCGCTAGGGTGCAAAGAATTCTGAGCGAGAAGCAGGAGCGCGAAGCCCTTGCCGAGTTTTCGATCACCGACTGGGTAACCGGCCTATTCAACCGCCGCTACCTCGAGCTGCGCCTCGGGCAAGAAATTGCGAGATCACTCAGGTACAAGAGTGCGCTCTCGGGCATTTTTTTCGATATCGATCAGCTGCCCGCAATAAACGAACACGACGGGCCAAAGCTGATCGACGCGCTGCTCGGACAGCTTGCCTCATTGCTGCGCGGGCAAATCCGGGCCTGCGATCTAGTCTTCCGCTACGACGGCGATTTCTTCTTCTTGCTGCTGCCTGACACCGACGGAGTCGGAGCCTTCGAAGTCGCAGAGCGAATCAGGCGAACGATCTCCTCAGAGGAGTGGACTGAGAACAAGCAGCTGACCGCATCGATCGGATTGGTGGAACTTTCCCAAGGCGAGACGCCCGAAGGCTTCGTCAGTCGGGCAGAGGAGGCCCTTCATCAGGCCAAAGCACTTGGCGGCGACGCAACGTGGTCGGCATTTGCCACCGCAGGCGGGAGAGCTCCGGAGCCGGAGCCGATCTCGGCTGCCGAGCCCGAACCCGTTGTGGCTGCCGAGCCCGAACCGGGCTTTGCGCTGCCGGAGGTCTCAGTCTCAGAGCAGCCTCTCCCAGAGGTGCCGGTATCGACTTTCTCAGGAGTTGCGCCGCCTGAATATCTTGAGCCAGCTGCTACCGAGGCGCCTATAGCTGAACCTGTCGATTCTCAACCGGCTGCCGGGCCCGCCTCGCAGGCATCGATTCCCCTGCCGACCGCGCAAACTCAGGTGATGCGGGCTGGGGACCTCTCCGCACTTCGTGAGAGCCTCACCACCCCGGATACTGCGGCGCCCGGGCCGTCGGAACTACAAGGGTCACCCGATAACGAAACGCCTCCGCCCGCCCATGAGCCCGAGCCGGTTGTGGCTCCCGAGCCGGTCATGACTCCCGAGCCGACGCCGGCCCCCGCGCCCGCACCTCCCTCATATGAGCCCCAACCCCAACCCCAACCCCAGTACGCTGAGCCGGTACAGCCGGCATATCAGCCAGCATCACCGACCTATCCGGCCGCAAGCACGGCTTCAGGATGGGGCACTCAGCAGCCACCGGCCGCTCAGCCAGCCCCGGCCGACGCTCAGCCAGCCCCGGCCGCAGGCCAGCCAGAGCAGCTCCAAGAGCAACCGCAAGCCGCTCCCCCCGGACCAGCCAGCTGGGCTGACGCCCAAATGATGGCAGCCACCCAATTCACAGCAGCGCCGGCAGCTCAGGCCGCACCGCCTGGTGCCGAAGCTCAGCTGGAACAAGCCCAACCTGGCGAACAGACGTATCCGCCTGACCAGCAACCCCGGCAATAGGAGCTACTCGCTCACGTTGCTAGACTCAAGGCATTGGGGCTGTAGCTCAGTTCGGTAGAGCACTTGCTCGGCAGGCAAGGGGTCAGGGGTTCGAATCCCCTCAGCTCCACAAATCCCATTTAGCTCGCCGATCGGCCTTTCGCAACTCAGGCGACCCCCACCACTTGGTCCGCTGTGCCCAAGCGCCAACGCAGAATCAACAACAGAACTTGTGCTTGCCCGCCTCAATCATGTGCACCTCACCCGACGGCATGATCACTTCGGCGACGGTCCCGCCTGGCACATCCACCTCGACAGAAACCGCACCGCCCTGACTCTCCCACCTGGCATTGATCGTACCAAACGGGCAGGTGTGGTATGTCTCGGCCCAATCGAGGGAGTCGTGCGGCTTGGGCGCCACCCGAAAGCGGCGCCACCCGGGCCCAATCAGCTGCAGCCCGCCGATGTACCCATGCAGGAACGAAATGACCGAACCCTTGCCGTAGTGGTTGAGTGAGTGAGAGACGGTTCCGTCTGGCTTGACGCCATCCCAGTCTTCCCAAATCGTCGTGCCGCCCGTGTCAATCATGTACATCCACGACGGCTCGGTGTCTTGGTAAAGCAAGTCGTAGGCGACATCAAGATGGCCATGATCCGCCAGCACAGGAAGGAGAAAGACGGTCGAGAGGAAGCCCGTGCCAAGGTGATTTCCGGCCTCACGAATCAAGACGACCAGATCTTCGGCCGCCTGATCGCGCGAAGCTTCAGGCAGCAAGCCAAATGCCAGCGCGCGAACGAGATTCGCCTGGGTCGCCGGTGTGACTCGCCCGTCGGCGTCAATGAACTCTGTGCGCCAAGCGTCACGGGCATTTGCGCTCAGCTTGGCATAGCGCTGTGCGGCCTCCCCATCGCCCAATAGCTCGGCAATCCGGGCTAGTTGACCAGCCGAGCGAGACAAGTAGGCAGTAGCGACAGGCCCGTGATCCGCGATTGCCAGCGTTGGAAAGACCTGGTCCATATCTACGCCAGGCTCAAGCCACTCGCCAAAGTGCCAGCCCGTATCCCACAAATATCGCTCATGCTCAAGTGGCTCAGCGCTGCGCTCAATGCGCGAGCGATGCCGGCCGCCTGCCGCGCTCGCAGCCGCGAAGTCGACCCAGCGCTTCATCGACTCGTACTGCCGGCCAAGCAATCCGGTCTCGCCCGTAGCGAGATAGACCTCCCACGGAACGTGCACCGCCGCATCACCCCACCCGGAGGATCCATGCGCCTCCTTCCACAAGGGAGCGTCCGGACTCGGATCGGGCACGATGTTTGTAACCGCGCCGTTCTCGAGTTGGTCAGCTGCGAGGTCTGCCAGCCACTTGGCCGAGAACGTGCTCACGTCATAGAGATAAAGCGCCGCTGCGACATATGTTTGCCAGTCCCCAACCCAGCCCGAGCGCTCGCGGGTCGGGCAGTCGGTCGGAATGTCGCAGGCATTGGAGCGAAAGCTCCACTCGGCTGCAGTATGCAGGCGGTTGATGCGCTCATTCGAACATCGAAAACCGCCTACTCTCGGCAAGTCGCTATGCACAACTACACTCTTTAGGGATGCGCAGTCGAGCTCTCCCTCGTAGCCTTCGACCCTGACGTAGCGGAACCCCTTTGTGCTGTGTCGGGGCTCAAATGAATCACCTTCACCAGCTGATATCGCCCGGTCGGTCTGGAATGGTGGCGGCTCGTCGCTCGGTGGAGCGAACGGACCCAGTGCGACATTCGCCTGAATCACATCGCCGTCAGGATCCAGCCACTCTCCGTACGAGATAACGATCTCATTTCCTTCTGGGCCGAGATCGGAGATGCGAATCCACCCATTGCTGTTCTGCCCGAAGTCCACCACGAATCGCCCTGGAGCAATCTCGGTGACCGATTCGGCGTCGAGTTCTTCTATTCTCCGGACCGGCGGGCCCTCCATTGGTACGAGCTCGTCGTAGCCATAGTCGCCGACGGTGACCGGAGACCAATCGCTTCTATCGGTTCCGGATTCGATCCAGGCTTTGACGCGCTGCCGATTGTCGTGGACCTCTCCGCAAATGAGGTCGGCTGCCAGAATATGACTCGGTTTGGACCGCCAGTCAGGGCCGGTGCCAAAGACGAGCACCTCACCAGAGGCCAGCAACACGTGGAGCTCGGCGAGAAAGGCAGACTTGGACCCATAGGCGTCAACTCCTCTGACAACTCCGTGTTGACCGCGCCACCAGCCGTCGCTCAGCACCGCCCCCCAGGCATTTGCGCCTTTAGAAAGCAAGTCCGTCACATCGAATTGCTGTACTTGAACTCGTTTCCGATACGCCGTGAACCCTGGGGTTAGCTCGAAGTCACCCACCCTCTTACCGTTGATGAATGCCTCGTAGACACCATGGGAGGTCGCGAAGAGCACGGCCGAGTCAATCTTGTCGCCGGCTATGTAGAACTCGGCCGCCAGGTAATACGCAGGACGCTGTACGCGCGGACCGTTGCCAGTCTCGGCCGGCTCGACCCATTGACCGACCCAGGATTCGGGCGCCGGGAACTGCAACGGGCCTCTCGCCACCGATTCACTCCAGTCTCTCGAGGGATCCCGAGTGCAGCCGGGTGAACGCAGGCACGCAGGAGGGGCTCGGCGATACTACCTGCCGAGAGATGCGCGCAACCGATGGCCGGAAGCACCGCGAGGCCGGGCTGTGTGGCAACTTACACGGATAGGAATCTTGCTGCTCCGCTATGTGAACCACCCAAATGGGCTATTGCCGTCAGTAACGCTGCTACATATTCTTTCGGCGGCCGGGGTCTGCCCGGAGAGCAACCCCCCACTCCGGGGATTCCAGACTCCGGCCACAATTCGATTCAGCTAGCGGACTAGTTACCTGCGAAACAACCGGCAAGTGCTGAGGCGAGCTTGAAGCCGGACTGGTCGCCAAGGACCCACGGTGACTAGTCCGAATTGGCCAAATTTCGCCTCGGCAGCAGATTCAGTTCAACTTGAGAACTCGACTGCCGACTAAACTTGCCAGCTAGTACAGTTGGCGACGCGCTTATTGAGCGTGTTCGTCAATCGGCGTTGCAGTCATTTGACATCGGGCTGGGGCCACGTCAACGACAACACACGGATCTTCGGGGGTACCGTGGGCAACATCGAAGTCGCGATAACTAACAGCGATCGGGGTGATGATCGCCTGAGTTGGCGCGCACCGGTATTCCGATACTCGGTCGCTATTTCCACGGTTATTGCGTGCCTGGTGCTCGTCGGCCATTTCGCAGGAATCGAGTGGCTGACGACGCTCTACCCCGCCGGCGCACCGACGTCAATCACGGTCGCCTTCCTCGTCTTGGCCCTGGAGGCTTCAACCGGACTGGCATGGCATGGTCGGCATCGGCCAAACCTGAGAAGGGCAAGCTTCGTTGTCGCTGGCCTGGTCGTAGCGGCGGGCATAGTCATGTTCGCAGCCGGAGAAATTCGCGACTTGCCAAGTTCAGCCGGAATCCCGCGATCGCCAGATGAGATTGCGGCGCAACTAGACGTTGCTGCTATGCCTGCCGGCACTTCTCCCCTGGCGCTGCTCGGAATCACCGCTCTAGGGCTTTCGGTGATCTTGACATCGAAGAAGACGGCCGCCTTCGCCCAGATATTGGTGTTTGCCGCGGCTGCTATGACGTTGTCGGCTGCCGTGGGGTATCTACTCGGATCGAGCTCAATCTACTCAAGCATGCCAACCTTTGCGATCATCGGGTTCCCCACGGTGATCATGTTCTTCTCGGCATCGGCAGCCATCATCGCCGCAAACGGAGATCGCGCCGTGACCGCTGAAGTCTCGTCAGGCCTGGTCGGTGGGCGGCTCGCCCGGCGGGTTCTCCCAGCGGTCTTGATCGCGCCCATCGTAATCGGCTGGCTGCGAGTTTTCGGCCAAAACCTCAACCTCTATGGGACCGCGTTTGGCATTTCTCTAATGGTGACATCGCTAGTCGTGACCCTCGGAGCGATGCTCCTAGTCGGCACAATTTGGCTCAACAAAGTCGACCGCGAGCGGACGCAGGCCGAAGCGGAATCGATCGAACGCGCCTCTCGTATCGCAGACATTCTCGAAGGGGCAGCAGAGGGTGTAGTCACAATCAACTCCAACGGCGTGATCACTATGGCCAACCCACGGGCCAAGCTTGCATTCGCGCGTGACGACTTGATGGATGTGAAGATCAAGGACCTGATACCAAGTGGACTTGAAGCCCTTGACGTTCTCGACGGGTCCTCATCAAGAACGGGATTCAAGAGGGATCTCCGGATGGTTGGCGAGACGTCATCGGGACGACTATTTCCAATTGAAGCCTCGCTCTCTAAGCGTGTCATCAGGGGCGAGACGACATTCACATTGATCTTCAGGGATGTCTCAGAGCGAGTCAGAGCCGAGAATCGCATCCGTGCGCTGAACGAGCGCCTTGAAGGCCAGGTGCGAAGGAGAACTGAGCAACTCAACAGAACCGCTGGAGACCTCGAAGCCTTCTCCTATTCGGTCTCCCACGACCTGCGGGCACCACTTCGCGCAATGAGCGGTTTCGCACGGATCATCGCCGACGACTTCGGCGGCGACCTTCAACCCGAGGCACGCCATTATCTGGATCGGATTCAGGCTAATGCCGCACATATGTCCAACCTGATCGACGGCCTGCTTGAGTTTTCCAAGATCGACCGGGTCGCTGCCTCACGCCACGACGTGGACTTGGCCAGGCTTGTCCAGGAAGAGATCGAGCTGCTCGAACCGGCCATCGACGGGCGGGCTGTCAATTTCGAGGTCGCGGAGATGCCTTCGTGTAATGCAGATCCGGTCCTCATGCGCCGGGTAGTCGCGAACCTCCTCTCAAACGCACTGAAGTTCACTGAAGGCTGCGATCCGGCAAAGATAGCGATCGGGTTCGATGAGGATTTGGCGGCATACTTCATCAGTGACAACGGCGTGGGATTCGATGATCAGCGGGCAGACAAACTCTTCGAGGTGTTTCAGCGCCTTCACTCACGTGACAAGTTCCCAGGTGCTGGCATCGGGCTTGCCCTGACAAGACGCATAGTTGAAAAGCACGGCGGGAGTATCTGGGCAAAGTCACAACCGCACAGGGGGGCAACCTTTTACTTCTCGGTCGACGAGGGCAAGCCTGCAAATCAGACTCAAGTAGCACGCGCCGGAGTAGATGCGTGAGCTGTCTCTTCTACGCAATCGAAGACAATCCCGACGATGTCATCTTCCTGAAGCGCGCATTTGATAGCTCGTGCTGCGACCTCAAGGTCTTTGGTGATGTCCAAGCTGCAATCGGTGCGATCAACGATCCAGAGCTGGAGTACCCGAATGTGCTGCTAGTGGACCTCAATCTCCCCGGGGCGACAGGGATTGAATTGATCAAAGCAGCAAGGAACCACAAGCGGACCAAGACGGTGCCGGTAGTCGTGCTCTCCTCGTCGTCGTATCAGGGTGACATCGACAGCGCTTACGCGGCCGGAGCGTCGAGCTACGTAGTAAAGCCCGTTGACTACGCCGAGCTTGAAGCAGCTATCAAGACTATCGCCGAGTACTGGGGAACCATCAACGCACCCGCGAACGGAGATGCGCGTTGATCGACGTACTCCTACTTGAAGACAGCTCAGATGACGCGGCCTTGCTCAGCGCGGAGCTGAGACGGTCGGGGTTCGAGGCCACCATTCGCCGCGTCGACGAGCGCAGTGACTTCCTCGATGAACTGAACGATCCCCCGGAAATCATTGTTGCCGACAATCATCTCCCTCAGTACTGCGCGCTCGAGGCGTTGGAAGATGTTCGAGAACGCGACAAGTCGATTCCTTTCATCATTTTCTCAGGTGCGATCGAAGAGGAAACTGCGATCGAGGCTCTCAAGAAAGGAGCCGACGACTTCGTCATGAAGGACCGGCCAAGGCGCCTCGCGACTGCAATTCAGTTTGCTCTTGACCGAGCAGCCAAGCGGGCTCGCGAACAAGAAGATGCCGAGGCCATGAGGGCGATGGTCGATGCGCTGCAGTCTCTGAGCGAGCAGCGCAGACGGCTGCTCGATCGACTCGCATCAGCCCAGGAAGACGAGCGAAGACGGATTGCCGGCAATGTCCATGACGATCACATCCAGATGATGACGGCCATTTCGTTGAGGATCCAACTACTCGCAGAGGATCTCTCCCGCCCGGATGTGAAGGAGGAATTGGAGGAGATCACCGACCTCCTCGCGCAAGGTATCACCCGGCTGCGACGATTCATTTTCGACTTGTACCCCGACAGTTTGATCGACGAGGGCCTGGCCAAGACCCTTCGGCCATATATCGAAACACTGTCAGAGGAGTGGGGAATTCGAATTGAAATCGCGATTCGCCATGACGGGGAGCCCGATCGCGACATCGAGGTGATTGCGTTTCGGATTCTTCAAGAGGCCCTGACAAACGTGCACAAGCACGCTGAGGCAAACCGAATCGAGATTGAAGCAATGATTGCGGCCTCCGGTACTCGCTTCGTGATTGAAGACGACGGGTGCGGCATTGGTGCACCCGTGCCTTCTGACCCAAGTCACATTGGTCTGAGAACCATGAGAGACCGAGCTGAGCTCGCTGGGGGTTTCCTCGAAATCGGAGAGGCGAGCATAGGCGGTACAAGGGTCGAATACTGGATTCCGAGTGGCGAAGTCAAGGGCGTGGCGAGCGCCCACGTCGAGAGCGGTAGCGACGGCTCGGGTAGAATCGACGCACCATGCATGGAAATCAAGAAATCATCAATGTTCTAAACGAAGTACTCGCCGCTGAACTGCAGGCAGTCAATCAATACATGGTCAACTCCAAGCTCTACGCGAGCTGGGGGCTGGACAGCCTCGCTGCTAAGGCACGCAGCGAGTCAATCGACGAAATGCAGCATGCAGAGGCGCTAATCGACAGGATCCTCTTCCTCGACGGTGAGCCGAACCTATCCGGTACTGGCGGGATCACCACGACAAAGAGCGTGGCGGACCAGTTTCGCGGCGACATCAAGATCGAAGTCGACGCCATAGCAACGCTCCAGCGCGGGATTGCCCTCTGTCTCGACGTTGCTGACCACGGCAGCCGCGCCCTATTTGAAAAGATCCTCGCTGATGAGGAATCTCATCTCGAGTGGCTCGAGACTCAGGTAGCGCTCATCGAGCGGGTAGGTGAGACCCAGTATCTGGCCCAGCAGCTTCGCCCGGCGGCTCCTCAAGCCCCCGCCGGGTAACGAGTACATCGCTTAATTCAGATCCGCCGGAAGGCCGCGGCGACGGGGGCGCTTTTGGCGAGTGGGCTTACGACGAGCATGGCCTCCCATGCTTCGACTACAACCCCCCTAGCGTGCCGCTGGTGCTGCCGCGCGAGAGAGCCGACAAACCCTGGCACCTGATCGCGAACCCTCGGATCACCGCACTTGCACACGCCGGGGGTTGGATTGACATCTATTCCGCCACAGCAGGCCTGATTAGGCTGACGACGGGATCCAACCGGCGCAGCCAGTGGAGGATCACCGACCGCAATGGAGTGGTGATCAGACCACAAGACGTAGGAACACGCTTTGGGATGTCCTACGCCGAGTGGCAATACGAGGATCACGAGATCAAGGTCCGGCGGCGAGTCCATGTGCTCCCCGACGGGCCCCCTGCGCTCAAGATCGAGACCGAGATCGACTCTGACATCAGGGGTAACTTCTGCGAGGACTTCTCTCTCGATCCCCTTCCCTTACTCATCGGTGGGCTGATGAGTCGCTACACGAGGGCATCGAGTGAGGCTTCCCTGGCTGAGAAGATCCAATGGGATGCAACCCTCGTCGTCACATCCATTTCCAGAAGCGTCACCGATCTGTATCGAAGCGCTGCTTCGAAGCTAATGCGATATCGGTTCGAGGCCTCAGATTACCGGGTCGTGGCATTTCCCAATAGATCGCCGCGAGGCGATGGACCCACGCTCATGCAAATCGGCATGCCGGTTGTCTACATGACATCGGCAGGCGACGACTCGCTCGCACCCAGTCGTGACCCCAGATCGCTTCAATTGGCATCTGGCTTCGAAGGGGATGCGCGATTTGCTGTTGTGGTAGGCCTCGGCGACGGCCATGACAGCATCGACGAATACGTCAAGTCCATGTCCAGGGCGAGTCGGGCCGAGACCGCCTCAGCCCAGAGACAAGCTTGGTCCCTCTCGTTTGAAGCCAGCTCCGGCGATGACCTGCCGAAGGCCATCGAGCGTGAATCAGCGTGGCATGCGACCTACCTCAAGAGCCTTCAAGTGCACGACGACTACTTCGACGCCAGATATCCGTCGCAGGCCTCGGCTTACGGTTTCATTCACGGCCTTCAAGGCGCGCCTCGCGACTACGCGATTTCGACCGTGCCGTTGACCCTTATCGATCCAGCCGGAGCGAGAGAAGCGCTCGAGGTGATAATGCGCATGACCCGTCCATCAGGGGCAATGCACTACGCGCACACGGGGCGCGGCCAGGTGGTATCTGGCGGAATTCACAGCTACCCGTCAGACCTCCCGATCTTCTTGCTCTGGGCCCTCACTGAATATGTCTGGGCCACCGGTGACTTCGAGTTTCTGAGCAGGGAAATCCCCTTCTACCCCAAAGAACGGGAGACGGCCTCTACTGTCGCTGAGCGAATCGAGCTTGCCTTTCGCTATCTCCGAGATGAGCTCGGATGTGGCGAGCACGGCCTGCTGCGCGTCGGCAGTGGCGATTGGTCGGATCCGATTACAGCAATGGCACCTGACCGCAAGGCATTTCACGAACGCGGCGAATCGGGTTTCAACACGGGCTTTGCAGCATATGCACTGCCGAGGGCCGCAGCACTCATGCAAGGCCGGACCGCCGAGGAGATGCGAGATTTCGCGAACATCCTCAGCGCGGCGATGGAGCAAACCTGGAACGGCAATTGGTTCTATCGGGGCTTTGACGGGCGCGGAGTGCCGCTGGGGAACGACCACTTGTTCCTTGATGGCCAGGTCTTCTGCCTTATCGCAGACATTGGTGGCCGACGTGAGGAACTCGCCTCGGTGATCAAAGAACGACTCATGGATCCGTCGAAGATCGGTCCAACTATTCTCGACAAGCCTCACCGCGTGCGCTTCGGAATTCTCCCTCCGGGCTGGGACTGCAACGGGGGTGTCTGGGCTGCGATCAACGGCCTCGCTGCATGGGGACTCTCGCTGGCCGATGCCTCAATCGGGTGGGAGTGCCTTTCAAAGCAACTCCTGCGCGCTCACGCAAGGGCGTATCCCCACATCTGGTACGGAATTTGGTCTGGACCCGACGCCTACAACTCGTGGATGGGAGATCGAGAGGGCGAGACATTCGTTCAACCGGCGACCCCAATGGCTGAATTCCCCCAGCCGAACTCCAATGCCCATGCGGGACCGCTCCTCGGACTCATGAGAGTCCTGGGGATCGAGGCCGGTCCCAACGGACTTGAGGTGCGGGGGCGCCCAGGCGCGGATAACCTCCCGTTTGACTCCTGGCGACTGTCGTGTCATCTCACTAGGCTTGGATCTCACGCTGAAATTGGCCATTCTCAGTCAAGGAACGGGATGCACAATTGAGTAGGTCAATACCGCTCCTTTTCGACTCGGTAAATGACAACACCGGGGACCGGGCAATCGGACAGGTGATGGCCGACTTCGTAACGGCCCACGGCGGCCAGCCCGTGATCGTGGATCCGCTGAACCATGAACCGCTTGAAGCG
>QEUQ01000022.1 GCA_003577105.1 Acidobacteriota bacterium
CGGCCAGATCGTCATGGCAGCAAGCGAGATCGAGTCCGCGTCGACTGGTGTCGCAGGCACAGCCGATGCGCTGCGCCGCCTTGCGTCATGGGGGGGTGGCGTTTAGCGCGAGCGTCCGCCGCGCGCTGCAGCCAGCTGACGCCGTCGAGGGCTGTGTTCTGCTGAAGATGAGAGGCAGCAGTCCGACTCAAAGTGGGCCTTCAAGAACCTCATGCCCGCGAGATCCTCTGCGTTGTACTTGAGCAGATCGTCGAGCGCCTCTTGATCACCCTTGGTATAGCGTTTCCAGAACTCGATTGCGCTAAGGCCACTGAGGCCAGGCAGCTCCCTTTCAAATCCAAGCTCGTCTTCCAGTGCTTTTTGCCCACCCTTGAGCCCGTGCGCCCACCCGACTCGCATCAGATCGCAAGATCGATACCGCTCGAGCAAGTCAACACCGGTAGCTGCAGCGATCTTCGGGATATCAAACTTCTCGCCGTTGAACGTATACATCACTCCGCTCGCCGGCAGCGACGCGAGCAACTTCTTGCGAGTGACATCTTTTCCGTAGAGCTGCACGGGCCCAGTCTCGTCAGAATCGAACCCGATGACAGTAACCAGGTCATAGCCATTAGTCTCGATGTCGAGATAGATCTCGTTTCGCTTGCCCATATTCACTCTCTTCGTATAGCAACAAGTGCAGTATGAGACATCGGTATGACAAGTAAAGGAATGTGATGTTGCTCGGGATTGATATTGGCGGATCGGGCGTCAAGGGAGCGCCCGTCAATGAGACCACGGGGGAGCTGACAGCTGAGCGACTGAGGATCCCGACGCCTAGCCCGGCAACTCCGGAGTCGGTGGCTGGAACCGTCGCAGAAATCGTCCACCACTTCGGCTGGAGCGGCCCCGTGGGCTGCACCTACCCAGGCGTCGTCGAGGGTGGCCGAATACTCACAGCGGCCAACGTCGACTCTGCCTGGATTGGCGTTGACGGCGCCGGACTTCTTAGTGATGCGACCGGATGTCCGGCGGCACTCATCAATGACGCCGACGCCGCGGGCCTCGCCGAGATCGCTTTTGGCTCAGGACGCGCATCCGAGGGTGTGGTGATTCTGCTGACCCTCGGAACCGGAGTGGGCAGCGCCCTCTTCACACATGGCCAGCTGGTGCCAAATACGGAATTCGGCCACCTCTACTTCCAGGGAGGAGCTGCGGAGAAGTTCGTCTCCGATGCCGTCCGCAAGAGCGAGGACCTGTCGTGGACCGAATGGGCGGCGCGGCTCAATGCGTATCTTGGATATATCGAGATCCTGCTCTGGCCCGAACTCATCATCCTCGGTGGAGGAGTCAGCAAGCGGCATGAGGAGTTCCTCGGCCTCCTCACTACACGTGCACGAGTGGTCGCCGCCGAGCTCCGCAACAACGCCGGAATTGTCGGCGCGGCGCTCGCAGCGGCTAGGGCCGGCTAGGCGCTCTCAGCCGCTCGGAACCCTAGGACTTGGCTCGAACTAGTCTCACTTGTCGCGGCCACCCGGCTTGTACGGGATTATCGGAGGCGCTCCGGTGGTGCGCGGCTGATCCTCCTGAGAGTCAAAGGGGTCTGCCCCAAGCTCCATCGCCTGGTCACGGGGAAAGTTTCCCTCGTACTTGAGCTTTGGAACGTGGAGCGCACCGAGTGTCCAGACCCATCTGAGCGTGCCCGGGCGGCACAGCACGACCAGAGACGCGATCGCGACAAGTGCAATGGGAATCGGCGTGAAACGCCCAGGGACTCCGCGAATCCATTCGGCAAAGTTGACGATGAAGTCGACGACCGGCAGCAGGATCGTTGAGACCATGACGCACCACCCGATCTTGACCGCCGGCCGCCCGCGCTCACCTGCTATCAGAGCCCATGCGCCGCCAATCCTGATCAAGTTGGCAAAAGAGGCGACGAATATCGCCGCCCAGAGGACCGTCGTGCCGGGGGGAGGCAGTAGCCGAAAGTCATCGCTCCAAGGCGGCGCAAACGCGTAGAAAGCACTGGCCACTGTGAGCAGTACGAGATAGAGAAGGCTCAATAGCATCCAGGTCCACGAGACCACTCGGATCCCGATATCAGCCTTCTCAACTAAGCGAATACCCGGGACCGGCCGCGGCCCGCCCTCCCTTTTCCAAGCGACATTGGGTGTGCTGCCCGAGCTCACCCGGCTCTTCGGTTCAGCATCGCCCGGACACCCTCGTCGTTGGCAACGCGCTCATTTAACGCAACGAGAACGGGGTCGTCAGCATCAATAAAGGAGAGACCACCTGCTATTGCCGGAATCTTTCCAGGTATCACGTTCACGAGGTCAAGAGATCCGTCGAGCATCTTCGCGACGCCCTCAAATGTAATCTCGGACAAGAAGAATCCTGTTAGTTCGGCGTCAAGGTAGATCCGGTGCCGGCGAAGAATCGTCATGATCTCCACGAGGCCCTTGCCAATCTCAAAATCCGAGAAGCTGATGTCCTGATACTTCTCGACGAGTGCATTGGTGTCGCGAATTGCATCTTCAATGCTCGGCGGCCGTACCTCGGCATTGTCGAGATAGGTATCAACAATCAATTCAGCATTCATGGTCATCATTGACATGTAGAGCCTTATGAACTTCTTCGCATAGTGCTCAGGAACTTCATGCACCAGACCCGTATCGAGCAACACGTAATTGCCCTCGTGATCGATGAGCATGTTGCCCGGGTGTAGGTCCGCGTGCACGAAGAAGTCTCTAAAGGCCATGGAGAGATAGATATCGATCATTCTCTCGGCCATGACAGCGGGATCAATCGGAGGGTTATCGAGGATATCGGAGAGCTTCTTGCCCTCAATGAACTCCATGGTTATCACGTTGGGCCCGCATAGCTCCTCATGGATGTGGGGCACACGCGCAAACTCGAAGTCCGAGAGATTCTCTTCGAACCTCTTGTTGTTGCGAACTTCGAGGGGGAAGTCGAGCTGTGCTTGAATCTTCTTTGCGAACTCCTTCGACATTCGAGTGAGCCCGATGTTGCTCATCCCGGGAAGTAGATCAACAAAGCGCGAGACCCCTGAAATGATTGAGAGGTCGCGCCGCATCGTGTTGGCGATACCGGGCCTGCGAACCTTCACGGCAACAACCTCGCCATCCGCGAGCCTCGCCTTGTGGACTTGAGATACCGAGGCCCCAGCAATCGGCTCCTGCTCGAACTCGGCAAATACGTCTTCGAGCGGGCAACCTAGGTCTGACTCAACCGCCGTGCGGACGGCGGTGAAACCAAATGGCGGAACTTGATCCTGAAGAGTCTGAAGCTCCTCAATCATCCAGGCCGGTAGGACATCGGGGCGCGCGGAAAGGATCTGCCCGATCTTGATGAAAGTTGCTCCGAGGTTCTTGAAGAAGTCAGTGAAACAGCGTCCGCCGAGGGCCTGAATTCGCACCTTTGCGTCCTTCGGCGCGGTCATCAAGTACCAGACGGAGACCCCAACAAACCTCGCGGACTGCCAAACCGCCTCAGAGCAAACCGAGAGGAATCGAAGCGCCGTGTAGAGCATGTCTAGACCTTAGAAGCAGCGTTTCGGAACGCTTCGAGCGCCCTCAGCGCCTCCTCGTTCATCTTCTCGGCAAGGTCGGGGCTTTGTTCGGCCAAGCCCGGAAGGTTCGGAACGTCGTAGGCGAGAAACCACAGCAAACGAGCTGAGTCAAGGCCAGCGAAAAAGACAGACTTGTCAAGCTCAGTCTGGCGCGCCTCGAGATATGCATTTATTTGAGTCAAACGGTCAATTGGGCGGCCTACATGGAAGGGCGCTTGGTCTAGCCAGCTCGCCAAGTCTGCAGCCGCCGGACCAATCGAGGCTTGCGTCCAGTCGAGCCAAAAGATCTCACCGCCTGAACGCCGGAGGTGAAATGGCCAAGGGTCGCCATGGAGCAACGTCTGGGGACCTAGACGAAGAACGTCAATAAGCGGAGCGGGGTTCTTCAGAATCTCGCCAAGTTCGCCCGGAAGGACCCAGCCAGACGCCCGGGCATCTGACATGAGTTCGTTGAGATCCCGCCCCAACGGCCTTCGGATGACCGGGGACTCCAGCGCAGCTGACTCCTCGAAATGATCATGCATGGCCGCCAGCTGCTCAAGAGCCGCTACCAAGTCCTCGTCGGACCATTCCGTCCCTGCGTCTTTGATCTCTTCCTCGACAATCCATGAGATATCCCAGTCAATTACATGGGGTACAGGCATAGGAAGGCTCTCGAGGGTCAGCGCCATTCGCTCCCGCTCGATTGAGTCAGGAAGACCGACCTTCGCGACGTATCCGTTGCCTGCATAGGCGCGCGGATCTCCAAACCCGTCTAACTCAACGGGATCTGTGCCGACGTATTCGGCCACTTCAGGAATCATTCGCGCAACGATGTGTGCTCTCTAGCAGGCCACTGGTAGTTGTGAAATCGCCGTAAACAATACGGGCAAATGGCCTTTGGGTGCAGTTCGGAGAGGTTCCTAACCCCTCACCGCGGCCAGCGCCCGCTCGGCCTCACGCACCATGGTCTCGGCAAGGGCAGCGCTTTCATCGGCCAGCGACGAGAGGTTGGGCGCGTCGAAAGCCAAGAACCAAGCCACTCGGGCTGCATCGAGGGCTCTTGCGAAAGCTCCGGCGTCAACTTCCTTGCTGCGGGCCTCTAGGTAGGCATCGATGTGAGCTCTGCGGTCGATAGTCCTGCCAATTGCAAAGGGGGTCTGGTCGAGCCAGCTCGCCAGGTCGGCGACGGCCGGCGCAGCGGAGGCCTGGGTCCAGTCGATCCAGACGATTCCCTGGGGATCTCGAAGCATGTTGTGTGGCCACGGATCGCCGTGGGTCAGAGTCAAGGGCAACTGGTCCAATGCCTCGGTCAGGACTGCCGGATCCTCCAACACCTCGATGAGCTCGTTTGAGAGATGCGCGGCGACGGAGGCTGTCTCTCGGAACAACCGACCCAGGTCACGGCTGAACGGCTTGCGAAGGACAGGCGATGTCAAGACGATCGCGTCCTCAAACTCGTCGTGCAATCGCGCCATTTGCCTTACTGCTTCGATGAGCTCTTCGTCGGACCACCGGCCTCGATCAAACTCGACCTCATCCATGACCAGCCAATTGACGCCCCAATCAACTAGGTGAGGAGTGGTTACGGGCAGCTCACCAGCCTGACCGGATATCACAAAGGATTCGCGCTCTATCAGCTCCGGGGACGCAATCTTGGCGACCTTGGAGTTGCCAAAGAGCAACACAGCGTCTGCCGTGCTCTCAAGAATGCGCGGGTCATCGCCCACGTACCGGAGCGCCTCTTCCGGGAATGGCTGCTTCATGCCCTCAATTGTCGCAATTTCCGCACCACGGTCGCGGAATCCGTCAGTCGCGCCGAGTCGAGATCGGCGCCGAGTCCGCGTGCTTTGCCTTGTTGATACGCTTGGGTGATCGTCTATCACCCGTGCGTGACTGAAGCGGGGCGATACCTACGTCGACAAACCAACCACGACAACTCCGGGATACGGATCACGCGTGGCGCAGCCTCCTGACTACCCTCCTCGAGATGGCGCCGGAGACGCTTGACGTCACATCCCTCATCCACAAGCTGGTTGACGTTGCGCGGGTGCTAACCGGCGCTAGGTATGGGGCCCTGCGCCTCATCGACGAAGGCGGCGAAGAATCAGATTTCATCTTCACGGGGTTCGGAGAAGACCAGCTCGCGGCGGAACGGCAACAGTTCTTCTTCTCGAGTGAAGAGCCCCAGAGCGAAAACAAGAAGCCTGGAGTGATCTCGGTTCCGATTCGCCGGAGCGAGCGCCTGTTCGGAACCATCTATCTTGCCAGCAAAGCGGATGGCGGTACCTTCGATACCCGCGACTCCGAACTACTAGAGCTTCTCGCGGCCATCGCAGAGGCGGCCGTAGAGCGCGCAAGCCTTGGCGCCGAGCATCTTCGCCGAAAGCGAATGGTCGAGGGGATTACCGCCCTGACGCGAGCGGTGATAGAGGATCCCGACGAAGAGGCCATACAGGACATCACCTGCGAGCAAGCGCGTGAAATCCACGATGCAGACATGGCGATCGCGGCCTTAGCAAGGTCGGTCCAGGGCGAATTCCGAGTGGTCCGCTGCGAACGCGAGCTGGGTCTATTCGTAGAGAGTGAATCGATGGCTCATGTGACCCCAAGGGTGGAATCCGGTGGTCACAGCTACTTCTCGCCGATCGTCGCCGACGGCCGTGGCATCGGCTCGATCACGATCATTAATCAGCCTGGGAGCAGAGAACTCGACCACTTCGACCGCGAGATACTCCAGACCTTTGCCGACAGGGCCGCCCTAACGATCGAATTCACCCGGCTAAGAAAGGAGCTCTCGCGAATCGCCGTCTATGAGGAGCGCGAAAGAATTGCGCGCGACCTCCATGACACGGTCATTCAAGAGCTGTTCGCCGCTGGGATCGGGGTTGAAGCGATCATTCCCACAGTGGGGTCGGAGGCTGCCAAGAAACTGCATGAGACTGTTGATGCGCTTGACACCGCAATTGCAGATCTCAGAGGTCTCATATTCAGACTCGAAACCGATCCCCGCGACGGCGTCGGGCTGAGAGGCGTCGTTAACTCCGTAGCTACGGAGCAAGCGAACGTTCTCGGATTCACGCCGAAGGTGAGCCTCTCGGGACCGATCGATTCAGTTCGATCCGATGTAATACGTGCAGACATCGCGGCCGTGACCCGTGAAGCTCTCTCCAATGTCGCCCGCCACGCGAACGCAACTGAGGCTGCCGTCTACCTCGACGTTACGGGCAGTGAAATCATCCTCAGGGTTGAGGACAATGGCTCTGGTTCCGACGAATATGTGCGCGCTGACGGCCATGGCACCGAGAACTTTCATGACCGAGCGAGATCTCACGGCGGTAGCGCGACCATAGGTTCCGCTGACGGATGCGGCACGGTTGTCGAGTGGCGGATTCCCTGGAAGTTGACCTAAGGGCCTCTCAGCGCCACAGCGCCACAGCGCCACAGCGCCACAGCGCCACAGCGCCAATCGACGCTATGGCATCACGCTATTTCGGCTTCGTCAGGCAATACCCAGCACTGTTGTGCCGCCGTTGACAAGCGTCCCGATTCCGGGATCGAACTGGAAGTACATGGGGCGCTCGGCAACGATCGGCTGGGTCGAAGTGAGCTTGACCGAAACGTTCGTTGGGATTGCCACACTCTGGGACGCAAAATACTCGCTGACATTGAAGGTGAATCGCCGGCCGGCCTGCACCACCTGGACAGGGGGATTCGGTACGACGACCGGCGCACCGGCGTCATCTTGAACGGTCAACTCAATCGTGACATTCGCGTTGGTCCCGCCTGGGTTAGACATCGTCAGGTACTCGACGAAGCCAGGGCGCACTGCCCCCTCAGCGAAATACTGCGTGGTCAACGGAGCTGGGGCTCCCGCGACGGTGGTCCCGTCGTTGACTAGCGCTCCCAGATTCGGATTCGCGCTGAAGTACATGGGCCGTTCAGCAACTAGCGGCTGATCGGACTGGATCCGTACCGCCAGATTGACCGGGGTGGGCACGCTCTTTGAGCGTAGATAGTCATTGACGTTGAACGTGATTCTGCTGTTCGCCAGTATCGGAGGATCAGCCCCGCCAAAATGCTTGGGCGGAATATCAACGCCAACGCCGAAGTCATCTGCGGCCTGGAAGGAAATGGTCACGTCATTGGCTGACAGCGATCCTGGATTCTGAATCGTCAGATACTCCATGTAACCAGGGCGAACAGTGCCTTCTGCGAAATAGAGATCGGTAATCGGGGTCGTCGGGCCAACCACGGTGGTGCCGCCATTGACGAGGGTTCCGATTCCGGGGTCAAACTGGAAATACATGGGCCTCTCCGCGACTATCGGATGGACCGAAGAGACCTTTGTGCTGACGTTGACCGGGTAGTTGATACCTCTGCTCGCCACGTATTGGCTCACGTTGAAGGTATAACGAGAGTTCGCTAGGACTGTCACGTTGAACGGCGTGATCGGAACAATCGAGCCGTCATCCTTGGCCGCCTGGAAGGTGATGGTGGTGAAGCTGTCGGACGGATTCGGATTCTGAATTGACAGGTACTCAACGAAACCCGGTCGAACTGTTCCCTCGGCAAAATAGAAATCGTTGTCCGGAAATGGCTGACCGACAACATCGGTACCGCCGTTCACGACAACTCCGAGATTGGGATTCGAATTGAAGTACATCGGGCGCTCGATCCGGGTATCACCTGTAGCGGTAACAAGCGCACTGATGTTGATCGGAAGTGGCACGGAATTCGCAGCCAGCCAGTCATTCACGTTGAACGTGACTCTGGTGTTCGCGGCGACACCGGCATAGACCTTTGACGGAACGGCGATTCCGACGCCGGCGTCTGTCGAGGCCTGGAAGCTAATCGTGATGGTCTGAGGCCCCGACAGCGACATGATCGTCAAGTACTCGACCCACCCAGACCGGACCGTCCCCTCGGCGAAATACCATGTGGTGGCAGCTGAAGCATGTGGTGCCGGCAGCAAAGCAAGCAGCAATATCGTCGCAGCGACCGCGACGCACCTCGCAAGACGCGCTCGGGCGGATGTCATCTCTGCCTCCCGGCTGATTCAAGACACGAATGTGAACTTGAAAGCATAGTGGGTCGCGGGCTTGCTTTGCCTACCGGCGAATGCGCAACACACGGATCTCTGGTGTTGCGCGCTAGGCTTGATCGGCACTCATTCCCAGCGGAGGCGAGATGGAGACCGTAGCGGGCCGCTACGAAATCGAGCGCGAAATCGGCAGGGGCGGCATGGGAGTCGTTCTGCTTGCGCGCGACTCCACCCTCGGTCGCCGAGTCGCGCTCAAGAAGCTGACTCTCGATGCAACCGGCACAGGTGCTGAGGAAGCAACCAGGCGTTTCATGCGAGAAGCACGCCTCACTTCACAGCTCTCACACCCCTGCATCGTCAACCTCTTTGACGTCCTCGAAGTTGGAAACGAGCTCTTCATAGTTCTCGAGTACTACGAATCGGAGAGCCTGGCCGCGCGCATTGCGCGAACAGGGCCGATGGACGAGGAAGAAGTTCGCAGATTGGGCACGCAGGTATCCAGTGCCCTCGCCTACGCGCATAGCGAGGGAGTTGTTCATAGGGATGTGAAGCCGGACAACATATTGCTGGGTGAAAAGGGAGCGAAGCTCACTGACTTCGGAATTGCCCGCCTCACCGAGGGCACCCAGGATTCAGACACCAAGCTCACCCAGACTGGCTTCTATGTAGGCACTCCGGGCTATATGTCTCCCGAGCAGATCCAAGGTGAACAGGCATCAGCGGCAAGCGACGTCTTTAGTGTGGCCCTAACGCTCTATTTCGCCCTGTACAACGACGAGCCGTTTGGCACTGGAGCCCCGGCGGCTGTGCTGTACAGAATCGTCCACGAGCCGCTGGACTTCAGTCGCATTGCCATTAGCGACGACTTACGCCGAGTCTTGGCCACAGCATCGGCAAAAGACCCCGCTGAAAGGCCATCGGCCGCGGACCTTGCCGGACAGCTCGCCGGAGCGCTTCCCTCACCTGCTACCTCGTCGGGAGCCGTGCCATCTGGAGTGCCGACTGTTCAGAGCGTCGAGCCGGTAGCAGCGCCCACTGTGCCGGGTGTGCCGCCTGCGACACCTGCACCACCTGTGCCGCCTGCGACACCTGCGACACCTGCGACACCTGTCCCGCCTGCACCAACTGTGCCGCCTGCGACCCCAGTGTCAACTCCTCCAGCTCCGCCGCCGGGCCTGACTCCACCACCAGGCCTGACACCACCACCGGGTCAGACTCCTCCGGCGGGGCCATACCCGCAGTACGCCCCCCCACCCAAACCCAAGCGCAAGGGACTGATCGTCGCGTTGGTAGTGGTCGTCGTAATCGTCGTGCTCGGCATGGCTGCCGCCATCGGGGCCAAAGGCGGTAGGAGGGCCGCGAGTTCCGGCGCCTACACAAGCTCTCAGGGGTATAAGACATCCACACCCCCCGGTTGGAGTGCCCGCTACAACGCAAGTGACCGGAGCGATGAGTTCACATCCCGCGACACCCAGGCGAGAGTGCTGATCGGGAAATTGGGCCCGGAAAGAGCTGACCTAGAAGAGAAAGAGGCTCAAGACTTGCTCAAGGAGTACCTGAAGGAAACGATCCCGTTGGGCGACAAGCTAAAGGTGGACGACGGGATCACCAAGGTCAATGTCGATGAGGACTACAACGGCAATCCCGGGGTTATGTTCAACATTGTGGTGATCGACGAGCGAACCCGCTCGCGATTCACAGCGGAGTACTTCATCTTCAATGCAGGCGATTCTCAGTGGGCGGTGCTGACAGCTGCCCCTGAGGGGACGTACGAGCGATACCGCCCGGCATTCAACGAAATCGAGAGCGGCTTCACGACGGTCTAGATGGCGCCTAGGCATCTTGGCCCAGCCCGCGATCCAGCCCGCGATCCAGCCCGGCTGGCAAGCTCCCGAACCAGCTCGCCATCCGTCCCCGCTGTCCGTACCGCGTTGCTTGTTTTGCTTTAAACCTGCAGGTCAGAGAAGCGCCATAGACGGATTTTGCAAAACAAGCTATCTTTTTGTCCCCAAACTCCGTCTTTGGAGCGGGGTCGGTCACGCGTGATTTTGTGGCTGAGTTCGGCTAGATGGCCGGATTCAGTTGCTGAGACGACGAGCCGATACCGTCACCAAGGCGGCAATTACGTGTCGAGAGACGGCGCGGCGAAACAGTGAGGAATGTCATGAGCTCGGAGCGTTCATCCATACGTCTTCCAGTCATCATCATTGCGGCTATCGCAATCGCACTACTCGGGCTTGGCGCCGTTTCAATTGCCCAGACTCCCGCTTCAACGCCGAAATCAACTCCGGCGCAATCAGGTAAGCAGGCGGTCACACCAACCGCATCGCCCTCACCAAGCCCTGCTGCAGATAAGCCCTATCCGTGCCCCAAGGGAGTGACCAAGAACTACGCCGGCCGCTCGATGCGCAAGGCGAACTTCTCCGGCCAGGACCTCACATGCGCAGACTTCACCAACTCCGACATCCAAGGTTCGAACTTCAACGACGCAATCCTTGTGGGGGCGTCATTCGTCGATGCCAAGCTCCAGGGATCGACCATGATCAACGCCAATCTCAAGGATGCGCGCATGACCAACGCGTGCCTGCAATACACCAAGCTTGATGGCGCAAACCTTGAGGGCGCTGCAATTCAGGGCGCCTGGATCAGCAATGCCAGCCTGCTCAACACCCGCTTCGTCGGCGATAACCTGACTTCAGCGCGAATGTCAGGGGCGAATTTCGAGTACTCAAACCTCACAAATGCCGTCTTCCACAAGGCTGACTTGAGCTACTCGAAGTTCGGCTACGCCAAGCTCACAAATGTCTCATTCAACAGCGCGACCCTGCTCGGCGCTGACTTCTACAACGCCAGAGCGGCAAACGTTGACTTTGCAAACGCTGAGCTCAACGTGGCTCGCATGGGGAGCGCTAACCTGACCGGCGCAACGTTCACCAACGCGAAAATGAACGACATCAACCTTGATAACGCCGTTATGCGTGACGCCGTGCTCGACGGTGCCAAAGTCACGTATTCGTCCCTCAAGTACACCAATCTTTCAAATGCCGCCATGTCGAATACGGACTTCACAGGAAGCACCTTCGTGGCAGCACGGCTCAAGGGGGCGAGCTGGTCCGGGGCCAACCTCACTGGAACCAAGTGGGTCAAGACCTACTGCACTGACGGCTCGTACAGCGAAACCAACTACGGGACCTGCGTGGGTTTCTGATGACAAGCGGGTCGGGTACACCACAGCAGTATCCGCCTCAAGGGGCCAAGTCTTCGTCGCGGCTCCTAATGGGAATTCTCGCCGGCGGCCTTGTCGTCGCAGTTGTGGTGATTCTTTTGCTGGTCCGCAGCGGCGGCAATTCGGCTTCAACAAAGGCTGACTCGTCTGCCACACCAGCTGCTTCGAGCCAGTCCTCCTCGTCGCCTGCGACGGCGAGTGGAGTTCCGACGACGGAACCAACCCTGACGGGCAATGAAGAGGTCGCGCCAGAGGCGACGTCTTCGTCAGATGTGGTAATCGAAGATGTGAAAATCGACGCCAATGGCACTGTCACGGTCACCGGCAACACAGCAACCGCTAACTTGAGTACCGGCGACATTGAAGTGACCACCGTCTACAACGACGGCACGGTCGTGGCGCTTCCCATAGACATCAGTACCGTCGGTTCACAGTTCTCCTTCAACTGGCAGCGCCCGAAGACCCTCCCGTCGCCGGGGCAACTGCCAGGCGAATGGCGGAACTATCAACTTCAGATTCGTAACAAGGCAGGTAGTAGCGGGGCTCCCGCAACCGTGAAGTTCCAGCCTCGATCTGGAGGAACTGTCGGGGGCGGAAGCGGACCGGCAGGCGGTGGCGGCGGTGGTCCCGTGGGCGGCGGTGGCGGTGGCCGCGCTGGAGGCGGGCGGCGCTAATCGCGTTCCTCAGGCCAGCAATGGGGTGGCTGGCGCGCCATCAACGGAGTGCCCGACAACGGGAGAAGTTCTAGAAGAGCACCCTAGCCGCTGCAACGTCGTCAGCTGCTTTCACATCCCCCTCGACTGCGATAAGCGGTTCGTCGTTGCGGCCAGATAGCGTCCTCATGTAGTCGACACAGTCCACGGTTGCAGTGGCCAACGGCTCGCCCTCACCGAGGCTCCAGTCCCCGGTCACGTAGCCTTCTAGCTCCAGCACGCAAGGTCGCGCCTGCCACTTCGTTCCTAGGTCGAGCAGTACCTGCTCAATGATGTCTTTCTCGTGCCCGAAGTACTCCGGCTCACGCCCAATCGCCAGCGAAATGTCAATGCGGTGGGCCCACATGTCTCTCACATACAAGATGTCGTTTAGGTAGGCGACGGAGATCACACCCAGCCCGCCAAGGGGAATTCGCACTGCCCGCAGGGGCGCAGGCATCTTTGCGCGAACGCGCACCGCCTTCGGACCAAGGCTATTCATTTCGGCCACGAGTTCGGTCGGGGTCAGGCCGCGGCGCTCATCCACCTGAGACGCATTCATGGCGTCAACTAGATCTACGCCTTTGACTCGAAGTGCCTTGAAGAACCGGCGAATCAGCCGGTTAATGTGCGCAGAGTCTTCGCAGGTACCGGCGAGATGGGAGACGAGTTTGAAGACATCCCACTCATCGCAATCGGTAGGTTGGCTCCAGGCGTCTGAATCGAGAGCGCCCAGAAGGGCGAGCATTGCATCGAGCTCGGCCACTGCAATTTCACGCGCTCGCTCGCGCGGCAGGCGCGCGATATCGAGCGCGCTAGGCGGGTGCGAAGGACTCATCGGCCCGCCTAAGGATTCTGCCCAATGACACGGAAACTCTCCTGAATCTCGCTGAAACAGAGCTGCATGTTCTCGCGCTCCGAGATTGCCGTCACAGCTGAATCCTAAGCCCTGCGAAGCACGGCAGTTCAGGACCGTGCGGCAGGTCGCTGCGACGCAGATCGACCGTGACTTCCGTGGCAATGCTTGTACTTCGCTCCGCTGCCGCACGGACATGGATCGTTTCGGCCCGTGGCGCTGTACGCGGCCTCGATTGCGGCGTCGGCCTCAGCCACCATTGCCATGACCACAGCTGGCGGCTTGCCCATGTCATAAAGGCGCGCCATTGCCCTCATTGGCGCGTCGATGTGGCGAAAGAACCGTCTGTAGCCTTCGCACAGGTAGTTGAGACCGGTGTCGCCGTTTGGAGCGATGCCAAATCGGTTCTTTGGACATTCGCCGTGACAGGCAAAGCGGACATCGCAGTCGAGGCAGTATTTCGGCAGCCCATCACGCTTGTCGAGCCCAAATGCCACCTGCTCGGGCCGGGCA
The DNA here is from genome assembly GCA_003577105.1 of Acidobacteriota bacterium. Lineage (GTDB taxonomy): Bacteria > Actinomycetota > Acidimicrobiia > ATN3 > ATN3 > ATN3. The sequence goes on from QEUQ01000022.1 coordinate 13,879, forward strand.
GCGAGCTCAATCAAGTGAGTCTCCGTCAGGTTGCCAAGCAAGTGATCCGGATCAACGAAATGATCGCATGAATAGACATCTCCGTTGTGCGCCAGGGCCAAGCCATTGCCACAGGTCTCGTTGAATATGCACACGCCGGGCGGCACGCCCACCCACGACGCCAGAGCTGCGTCAAAGGACTGCACGAAAACCGTACCCACATCGTTGCGAACCCACTCGTCGAAGACCGCGCACAAGAACTCTCCCCACGCCTCCGGCCTCACCGACTCGTCCGTTACGCCTTCGTCGCGCCCCAGTCGCTCGACTATGGGTATGAACTGAATGAAGCGCGCACCGAGCTCATCCCGGAAATATCTGTACACCTCAGTGGGATGCGCGCTATTGGCCTCATGAACCGTGCACAAGATGTTGAACTCAACCTTGTGTTTCCGGAGCAGCTCAAGACCGCGCAGCGCCTTCGCGTGTGTCGGCTCACCTCGCTTGTCGACCCGGTACGCGTCGTGCAATTCGGAGGGACCGTCAATGCTTATGCCTACTAGGAATTGGTTGGCGGCTAGGAATTCACACCATTGGTCGTCGAGGAGGGTGCCGTTGGTCTGGATCGCGCGCTCGACGTGCAACTCCGATGTGTTGTGTTTCGACTCGAAATCGACGGCTCGCTCAAAGAAGTCGAGTCCCATGAGGGTCGGCTCTCCCCCCTGCCATGCCAGGGTCGCGACGGGACCGGACTGAGATTCGAATTGCTGGCGGATGTAGTTCTCAAGGACCTCATCTGACATGCGAAAACGGTCCCCCGGATACATCTCCTCCTTTTCGAGAAAGAAGCAGTACGTGCACGCAAGGTTGCAGATCGGGCCCGAGGGCTTGGCCAGCACATGAAGCGCCGGGGGCGCATCTGCGGGGCGTGAAGATGGAAGCACTGGTGACCTAGGCATAGGCGAACATTGTCCCCCAAGTTCGACTAACCCGATGACCGCACCTGACCTCGAAGGATTTTTTCCATGTGACAGGAGCACCGCCGCAGTGCAATCCTCTGCGCCATGTCTGAAATGGCCATCGCCGCTGAGAACCTAGTCAAGAGCTTTGGAGAAGTGCGCGCCCTGCGTGGCGTAGACCTGTCGGTCGAGAAGGGCACCGTCTATGGATTGCTTGGCCCCAACGGCGCAGGTAAGACCACTGCAGTTCGAATTTTCACGACGATACTCAAGCCCGACGAGGGCTCGGCCGAGGTGCTCGGAATTGACGTAGCCGCGCATCCGCAGGCGGTCAGAGAGCGGATTGGTCTCGCAGGTCAATTTGCGGCGATTGACGAAAATCTGACGGGCCGCGAGAACCTACGTTTGATCGGCCGGCTCACGCACCTCCCGATGGACGAAGTCGTCAAGCGAGCTGACGATCTGCTCCGCCGGTTCGGCCTAAGCGGGGCCGCAGACCGGCCATCGAAGACCTACTCCGGCGGCATGCGCCGACGGCTGGACCTCGCTGCGGCCCTAGTACATCGCCCGCCGGTGCTCTTCTTGGATGAGCCGACCACGGGGCTTGATCCCGCAAGCCGCCAGGATCTTTGGGCCTTCATCGAGGAGCTTGTCTCCGAGGGCACAACGGTATTGCTCACAACGCAGTACCTCGAAGAAGCTGACCGCTTAGCTGACCGCCTTGCCGTGATCGACCACGGCAAGGTGATCGAAGAGGGCACGCCCGCGGAGCTGAAGGCTCGCCTCGGAGCCACCGTAATCGACCTTGAATTCAAGGCAGCGTCTGAAGCCGCTGCGGCTGAGGAGCTTCTGCGCAGCGCCGGCACGCTGGCCGAAGTCGAAGCGCAATCCCGCGTCGAGGGTGCGCGCCTTGAGTTGGCAGTAGATGACGGACCGGCTGCGGTAGTGACTGTGCTCCGATCGCTAGACGCCGGAGGAAGCGTGCCCTCGACTCTCGCAGTTAGAGAGCCGAGCCTCGATGACGTCTTCCTCGCGCTAACGGGCCATCGAGCCGAAGGCGACGAAGAGACCGGCGAGCACGATGCCGAGGACGGCTCAAGGAAGTCGAAGAGGCGCCCGCGTGCGCGAAGGCGCGCCGAGGAGGGCGCCGCATGACCGAGACCGCCGAGATCACACTCCACAAGCGCATAGGCCTGGGATGGGCGATTGCGGACTCAGTCGCGGTAGCGAAGCGGTACTTGATTGCCTACATACGAGTTCCCGAGCTGATCGTATTCACGACCGTGCAGCCGATCATGTTCGTCCTGCTATTCAGATATGTCTTCGGTGGCGCAATTCAGATCCCTGGCGTCTCCTATGTTGACTACCTGATGCCGGGGATCTTTGTGCAAACGGTTGTCTTCGGATCCGCCGGAACCGGAATCGGTCTTGCCGAAGACTCGGCGAAGGGTCTGATCGAGAGATTTCGCTCGCTGCCGATGGCTCGCTCTGCGGTTCTCGTTGGACGCACCCTCGCGGACCTCATACGCAACGTCTTCGTGGTAGCCCTAATGCTGCTTGTCGGATTCCTCGTCGGCTTCAGGATTCACGGTGGAGTAGCGGCGTTTGCTCTGGCAATGGTGATGGTATTGCTTTTCGGATATGCGATTTCGTGGATGACCGCCAACATTGGGCTGCGAACTTCGACGGCCGAAGCTACTCAGGCCGCGATCTTTCCCATGTTGTTTCCACTCACATTCGCGAGCTCAGCATTTGTGCCCGTTGACTCAATGCCCGCCTGGCTTCAGGTCTTTGCTCGCAATCAACCTGTGACGGTCATGGTCAACGCTGCGCGCAATTTGTCACTTGGTACGGCTACTTCCGGTGAAGTGATCAAGGCGCTACTTTGGACCGTGGCGATTGTGGCGGTCTTCGCTCCGCTCGCCGTCAGGGCATACCGCCGCAAGACGGTCTGACGGGATCACTCTTGAACCCCAAAGGTTCGCTCTGCACGCATGGCGCTCCAACCGCGTCATGCGCGACTGACGCTAATCTCTCCTAGCAAACTGAAGGAGGCCATGGGTGACCGAAACGGAAGCCGAGGACCTGCCGAAAGCCAAGGGATCGAAGAAGCTCACGGCAGGCGAGCGAAGTGAGCGGCGAAGAGAGCTGATCGCGACAATCATGCTCTCAATCGCAACTGTGCTATCGGCCTGGTCGGCATTTCAGGCAACGAAGTGGCACGGGCAAATGTCAGTTGCCCACAGCGACGCGAACTCAGCGCGCGCCCAATACACCGTGGCCTCCGAGGAAGCCGATGCCGCCTTCACCCTGGACATGAAGCTCTTCACCGAATGGCTGGATGCTCACAATTCCGGCCACACCGACCTCGCCAATGGCTATGCCGCGAGTTTCCGGGATGGCTTCAGAACCGCGTTCAACGCGTGGCTAGCCGACAATCCACCAGGCCACTTGAACGGCTCGAAGATGCCATTTGACTATGAGCAGTATTCAATCCCTGAGCAGGCGAAGGCCGACGAGCTGTTCAGACAAGCCGAAGAACTCAGCAACGAGGCCCGGGCAGATGTGAGAAACGCCGACAACTACACCTTGACCACGGTCATGCTCGCTTCTGTGCTCTTCTTCGCCGGCATCAGCGTCAAGTTGGATTCCGGTCCGATGTCCTGGTTCCTGCTGTCAGTCGGTGGCTTGCTCCTCGTTGGAGCCACAGTGGCCATCACTCAGATTCCGGTGGCCAGCTGAAGGTGGACGGCGCACCCGGCGAGGGCAGCGGCGCGGGCCCGACAACTGCGGGCAACAAGGGCAAGGCCAGCCGCGCAATAAGTCACATCTCCGAGAGGGTTGATGGCGTGCGATCAGCGGGCGGAGAAAAAGTCGCTCGTGCACGTTCGCGTTCCTGGCTGGTTGAGCGTACAGCCGCAACCTACGAGGGCTTCCGCGAAACCCATGGCGGCGAGTGCTCTGCCGGCCTTGCCTACTACGGCTTCCTCTCGCTCTACCCCTTGCTGGTCACAGCTGCATCGATCATGGCGATCTTCATCAGGGATCCCGAGCGGGTTGAGCATTTCATGAATCAGATGATCGGAAGGATCTCCCCCGGCTTGTTACCACTAGTGGCAGGATCGACTGAGGTCATTAGCGACAGTGCCGCCCCGCTTGGCCTCATCGCCACAGTCCTGTTCCTCTGGTCAGCCTTCAAGGTGATTCAGGTGACCCAACAGCGGCTCTCGCGAATCTTCGGAATCGAAGACCGCTCGTTTCTGAAGGCAATTGGCTCGCGCGTCGCATTTGCCGCAACTGCCATGCTTGCTCCGGCGGTACTCATGCTGGCGTCGGTCATCTTGTCAAAGCAGGGACCAAGACGCATGTTCAGAGGGGCCGGGCAACAGGGGCCGGGGCCAGGCCGCTTTATCGCCTACCTATTGATCGTACTCCTCGTCAATTTCGTGCTTGCGATCGCCGTGATGAAGATCGTCGGTGGATACAAGGGCCGCAACGCTCCGCTTTTTCAGGGCGCTTTGGTGACTGCATGCGGGTGGTTTCTGCTCCAGACCGTCGGTGTGTTTCTCGTACTGAAGCTCTTCACATCTTGGGCACTCACGTTTTACGGCGTGGCCGCTTCAAACATTGCAATGCTGATCATCGCCAACTTCGGCTCCCGCGCCCTGCTCTTCGGTGCCCTCTGGACTGCGACCGCACCCGAGAACCAGTCCCTCCGACCCGGCGCCGGGTGTGGTGATGTGGCCGGTGAACTAGCTGTCGGCGGGGGGGACGAAGAGCTTGCTTAGCGTCTCTTCCTGGCGCTGATACGAAGAGCCGATTGAGGCACCGTATAGATCCTCGGGGGGTTCTAGCATTCGCTCAAAGGTCAGCTTACAAACCCTCTGACCGTGCTCGATCATGAACGGAACGTCGTGCGCTCTCACTTCAAGGGCCGCGCGGGATCCTCTGAACTCGCCAGCGGGGTCATAGCCAAAGCCCGGATCAAAGAAGCCCGCGTAATGCGTTCGGAGTTCGCCGCTAGTCGGGTCGTATGCGGTCATCTCCGCCGCAAGACTTGGCGGAATCGAGACCGCCTCATCGGACATGAGCAGATAGAACTTCTGAGGCGAGAGCACTATGCGATCGCCGTCTTCTCGCGTGACCGGCTCCCAATACGGGTCCCTGTCAAGTGGGCGGGGTGCGCTTAGATCAAGGAGCGGCGCGTGGTCGCGTGCGCGGTAGGCCACCCTGCCGTGCTCATCCCCCTTGAGATCGAGCCCGAGAAACATGCCGTTTGAGACTGCCAGCTCGCTCGGCTTCACGGCTTCGCCATCTTTGTAGAGAATCGGATCGACCCCCTGGATACCTCGGAGTTCGGCATCGCTCACTTCCGGGGAACCAACCGCCAGCCGCAATTGATTGAGGGTCAGGTCCTCACGGACCCTGATCGCAAAGGAGAGCGGAACCACCTCGAGGTAGAGGGGACCGTTGTACCCGGCGCTGATCTCGTCGAATCGGTAGCTGCCGTCAGTTATGACCCGGGTGAAAACGTCGAGGCGCCCAGTCGAGGATTTGGGGTTGGTCTTGCCTCTGACGTTCTCAGGAAGCGCGAGCCCTTCCTTTAGCGGAATGAGATATGGCCGCTTGGTCTCGAGTACCACTCCCTCCTTATGGAGATCGAGCTCGTCAATGATGTAGTCCTTGACCTTGCGCTCGACCGTGTCCGTGTCTGGAAGAAAGCTGCACCGAATCCTGTAGGCGACCTCACCGAGGCGCAGATCAATGCTTGCCGGCTGAATATTCGATTCAGGGATCTTGAAAGCGCCCGCGTCTACAACGCCGCTCGAGACGGCATCTCGCAAGTGCTGTGATGGAAGTACGCCCTCAGCTCCGGGTGGCAAGTTGAGCATCGGCTGATACTAGCGCGGGCGCGAATCCGCGAGCAGACGCGTTAGCGAGTCTCGACCACGGCATGCACTCAGATCTGAGCACTACCGCGTTTGATGATTGCCTCACGCCTTTCAGCAACATCATCGGGACTGAATCCCGCCCCTCGAAGCTGTGCAGCGAACTTCGCGCGCTCGATCTCCCATCCCTCTGCCTCAACGGAGTCGATTGCCTCGTCGTAGGAGCGGTAGATCTGGTGCAGCGCGCTCGCCTGCACGCCAGAGATCTGAGCCGCTAGCGAGTGGCAGTACGGAAGAAGGTCTTCGTGAGGCACAACGTGGTTGACGAGTCCCCAGGCAAGCGCAGTCGCAGCATCGATCATGAGTCCGGTTGCGCTCATCTCTCTGGCACGCCTGATGCCGATGGCCTGTGGGAGGAGAACCGTCATGCCCCAGCCGGGGTGAAGCCCTACGCGTGCGTGGGTATCGGCAAACTTGGCCTTCTCGGAAGCGATCAAGAAATCGCACGCAAGCGCCAGCTCCAGGCCTCCGGTTACCGCTGGGCCGTTGATGGCACCGATGAGAGGCTTGAGTGTGTTGGGGAAGGGGCCACGCCAAGTCCCCTGCGCCTCGATCACATCGCCGTGTCCGCCACCTAGGTTCGCACCCGTGGTGCCGAGTTCCTTGAGATCCAGGCCGGCACAAAAGGCTGGATCCTGACCGGTGAGGATGATGACATCGACATCCGGATTCGCATCAGCCTCAGTGACCACGCCGGGAAGTTGGGAAAGAAGCTCGCTGTTGAGCGCGTTTCTCGAGTCAGGGCGGTTGAGGCGGACCTCGGCGACCCGATCCTTCACGACGCAATCCACTACTGCCATCTCAACCTCCACGGTCGCCTAGTCGCGTCCAACTTCGTGCGAACTTGCCTGATGCTAACGGGAGCGTGATCTTCTGCGACTCTGGTACGCGAGGGCAAGGCCAGCAATTACCGCCGCCACAACAGCGCCCGCAATCAATAGCGGCCAAGGATTCCCACCGTCACCAGGTGGCCGAGCGCCGCCGACCGAAGGCTCGATTGAGGGAGGACCCCCGCCCGAGAATCGAAACTTGATCAGAAATGCGTCGTCCTCCCCGCCAAAGCGCCTCTGATAGGCGCGCACCGTCGGCAGATCATCTGACCGGCTCGCACCGGCGACATAGACATCACCTGCCCTATCGGCCGCGACAGCTGCGGCGCTCGCGTCCCCCGACCCTCCCAGGTAAGTCGCATAGGTAGCCGCAGTTCCCGACTCATTGAGCATCACGAAGAAGCCAGTCGCCTCGCCGCCCGGATACTTGGGCAGGAAAGCGTCAGCGGTTGTCGGCATGTCGGCAGATGAAGTTGAACCCACCACCGATGCTCGGCCAGTTTTGTCGACATCAACTGCGAGCCCCCAGTCCAAGCCGGATCCGCCAATCAAGGTGGAGTAAAGCAGCGCAGTGCCAGTCGGATTGAGTTTCGCGACAAACGCGCCACCGGCCTTGTTCTCGGCGAGCATCGCTCCCTGCGTCGCCGGGAAATCGGTCGAGCGGGATTCCCCCGCAATGTAGGCGTTTCCGCCGGAGTCCACCGCAACGTCATATGCCGCGTCAGGCATTGAGCCACCAAAGTAGGTTGAGTACACGAGGCGCGTTCCAGAGGGATCAAGCCGGGTGACAAAGGCATCTGCTGCTCCGCGAAGTTCCCTGAAGACCGCGCCATCAGTCGTCGGAAAATCTGAAGACTGCGTTCGCCCAACGGCATAAACACTGCGGTCCGGGCCGACGGCTACACCGACGCCCCACTGACCTCCGGTACCACCGAGATATGTGGCGAAATCCAGCTTTGATCCATTGGGGGCAAGCTTTGCCACGAATACAGATGTGCGCTCAGGAACGGACTTATTTGTCGACATGAAGGCTCCGGCTTGGACCGGGAAGTCCGTCGAGCGGGTCTCCCCAACCACATATGCGTTTCCGTCAGCATCTGCCGCAATCGAGCGCCCCCACTCGAAATCGGTTCCTCCGAGATAAGTCGAGTATTCGACATTCCCTAGCGGTCCCAGTTTGGCGACGACCGCATCGTCTGAACCCCGAAGATCCCGCTGCAGCGCACCCGAAGTAGTCGGATAGTCGGGCGACGTCGTCCGCCCCGTCACATAGGCGTTGCCCTTGTCATCTACTGCGATCTCTTGGAAGAAATCCTCTCCCGACCCGCCGAAGTAGGTCGAATAGACGAGGTCACTTCCGGCCGAGTTGAACTTGGTGACGAAGCCGTCGACGCTATCGGGATTACTGCTCGCGAAGGCGCTCTGTGCAGCCCGCGGAGTCAGAGGAAAATCCGGCGATTTCGTAGAGCCGGCAATGTACGCATTGCCCTCCTGATCTACAGCCGCCCCGACTGCTGAGTCCGATCGAGTTCCGCCTAGGTAGGTCGAGTACTCGACGGTGGGATCTATCAGCAAGGTGCTATTGACGTCGCGCTCACCCACCTCTATGCCGAATGTGCCCGGCGCACGCTCGCTGAAGGCTGACGTGACCGGCCTCCCGTCAGCCTCAATTGCCTTGGGCTTGGAGATGCGCACCCGGCCAAAATCAGCTGCGGCTTCGAGGTCGCCCTCCGGAGTCAAGACCGCGCCGGAAACCACAATGTTGATTGGCTCCGTCGCTGCTCCTGGAGCAACCCGCAAATCGAAGGCCAGCGACCGGCCATCTGATCTGTAGTGCAGATCGACCCCGTCAAAGATGCTCCGCACGACGAGAGACTCGAAATTGGGGATCCCGGTTCGCGTGCCACCTCTCGCTGCCGAAAGGTAATAGTTGGAATATCCGGCAATTGGGCCATCCGGCTCTACAAGCGCCTCCTGGCGAGTTCCACTGAACTGGACCGCGAGGTGGCCGCCATCGTGCGCTTCTAGTGAAATGCCGCCCGGGCTCACAAGCGCGTTGTAGGTCGCGGCGCGTGCAAGGAACCTTTCGCCCCAAGACTCGAAGGTCACACCCCGGTCGGCGGCGACCGATACCCCGGACATTGCGGAATGAGCGGGACTCGGCTCACTTGTCACTGGCGCCACGCTCAAACCTGCAAGGACCAGGCACCCCAAGAGAACGAGAGTCACGGCTCTCAGCGACCCGCTACCGCTGCGGGTCGCGGTCGGGCGATGGGGTGGGGCCGGCGGGCCGGCGGGCCGGCGAGGGACTGATCGATGTCTACTTCGCGTGGCCGGGCCGGTGCTGGTTGCCACCCGGCTCAGCGTAGTCCGCGCGCACCCGCAGACCTCGAGTGCGAGGCCGCCGTCGGATTTCGTCTCAACCACCTCCGCGTGAAATCGGGGTCAGCTACTCACGTTAGCGCGTGTGGCGCTAACCGCTTGCTTTGGTGATTTGAAGAAGTCCCGAGGCCCCGCCTCAGCTCAGCGAGAAATTCGCCGTGAATGGCGCGACGTTGTCAGTTGCCGTCGAGAAGCTCGACGCCCCTGAGAACCACTGCCGAGTGTAGGGACCTCCCTCGGTAACCAGTCTGTAGCTCTCCCCTGGATTGACCTGGATTCGATATCTCCCTGGTCCGTATCCGCGATCAGTCACACCCTTAGCAAAGAAGGTACCTGCTGAGGTGTATGCATATACGGGGTACCCATTCAAGTCAGCCGCGGTTGAAGCGTCTTTGACGTATCCGTCGATTGCATCCGCCGGAGTTACTGAGAAGTTTGCTGTGGCAGGTGGGGCCTGCGCTGTAGCGTCGGTGAAATTCTGTGCGCCAGAGAACCACTGGGTCACGTATCCCGCACCTGGATTGACAAGGATCTTGTAAGTCTCCGACGACGACAGCAATAGCTCATACCTGCCAGGTCCGGCCGAGCCTGAGGCCGAGAACCCGGCATATGTCCCGTCTGCCTTAAATGCATATACCGACGCGCCATCAATGTCGGCGGCAGTCGCCGAATCTTTGACATAGCCCGATATCACCGCGGCCGATGGAATCGTCATGTCATTGCCTGACGACGGCCCCCTCACGCATGTCGCACCACTGAAATTGGGCTTGTCGTTGTACCAGCGCGACTGGGTCGAGTCGTCTGGCGGGAGATACAAGATCGCATACCCTCGGCCGGCAGCGCAGTTCGATGGCGGCACCTTGATCGACCACGACCCCCCGGAACCCGCAATGCAGCACTGGTAGGCCGTGACCGCGCCGGTGGCCTTGGAGTAGATCGAAATCGAACCCCACATCCCACCGGTGAATGTGCCCGATATTGTGACAACCGGAGGCGGATGCTTCGTCAGGAATCCATCGCCGGTGGCTTGATCGGTCTGGTACTCGCCTACCGTCGGGAAGTCGGCTGAAGACGTCGGTCCGGCGATGTACGTATTGCCCGAAGAGTCGACGGCAACTCCTTGTGCGTCTTCGCTACCGGTCCCCCCCAGGTAGGTCGAGTACAGGAGTGCTGAATCAGTCCCGTCGAGCATTGCCATGAACGCATCATCGGTACCTGATAGGTCCGCCTGATACGGATCTTCGGTCGGGAAATCCGATGAAGAGGTCTTGCCCGCGACAATGGCGTTGCCATCTGCGTCTAGCTCCATCGATCTGCCGTCGTCGGCCGAGCTTCCGCCGAGATACGTCGAGTAGTCCAACGAAGCGCCGGAAGCTGCGAAATGAGTCGCGAATGCGTCAGTTGCGCCGCCGCCATAACTGGGCTGCGATGCAGACACCATTGGGAAGTCACTGGATGCGGTCGAACCTACGACCGTAGCGCTGCCACTTGAGTCAATCTCAAGGTCGAGTGCAAAGTCTGCTCCAGCGCCGCCGAGATACGTCGAGTAGTCCAGCGCCGAACCGGCTGGATTGGCTTTGAAGACGAATGCATCGCTGCCTCCGGCGTTTGACGGCTGCAACGGAGCTACCATCGGGAAGTCGGTTGAGCCCGTATAGCCCGCTACATAGGCGGCACCAGACGAATCAACCGCGACGCCTCTTGCCTCGTCAAAACCCGTGCCGCCCAAGAAAGTCGAATACACGAGAACCAGCCCCGCCGGGCCCACCTTAGAAATGAATCCGTCTGTGCCCCCCGCCTTGGCCCCCTGAATCGGCGAAACGGTTGGGAAAGTTGCCGAAGCAGTGTCCCCCACGACATAGGCGGCACCGGAAGAGTCAACGGCGATTCCTCGGCCAGTCTCAATGTCCGTACCCCCGAGATAGCTCGAGTAACTAAGTGATGACCCCGACGGGTGGACCTTCGCGACAAATACGTCATAGGCACCAGCCATGAAGCCCTGAAAGGCCGAGGCTGTTGGGAAGTCCACAGAGAACGTCTTGCCCGTAACGTAGGCGGCCCCCGAAGCATCGATGGCTATCGATACAGCAGTGTCATCACTGCTCCCACCCAGGTAGCTTGAGTAAGCGAGGGATGAGCCCGAAGCGCTGAATTTCGTTACAAACGATTCCACTCCACCGGCGTATACACCCTGGAATGGACTCGCAGTCGGGAAGTCGGTTGAGCCCGTATACCCCGTCACATACGCAGCCCCAGAAGAGTCGACTGCTACTGCGCTAGCCCAATCAGCTGCACCTCCGCCCAGATAAGTCGAATATGTGAGGGTCGGGTCAATTACTAGTGGCCGACCTTGATCGTAGGCGCCGACTTCGAATCCAACGATGCGCTCGTCTCGCATGACAAATCGACTGAAGACCTCGGACCTCTCGCTGCCCTGATACGCGAACGGGGCCCTGTGAACTAGCCGGCCGAAGTCAGAATCTACCTGGAGCCTGCCCTCTTCTGAAATCGCTATGCCCTGGGCACCCTCGAATTGGAGGGAAATCTGGCCAGGGTCTGCGCCGGGCGCAATCTCAAAGTCATATCTCACTTGGCCATGATCGTCGTAGATCACCATGTCGATACCAGGCCAAAGGTCGCGGTAGTAAACCTTCGAATACCCGCCGACATCAGTACGCCACTTGGTCTGGTCGCTTCCGAGGAAATAGTTCGAAACGCCAGCTTGGGGCTCCCCGGCCTCGATCACCGGCTGCGGATTCGCACCCGCGAAGGTCATGGATACTGCGGCGACCCGCGTTTGTTCGGAGACTGGCGCGCCAGCCCCGTCGGGAGAATCCGCATCGCCGGCGGCCCTGCCCTCGGGTAGTCCAAATCGAATTGCATCGCTCGACAACGAGGCTATGAACCCCTTGGCCCTGAGGGTGTAGGCAACGCCATCTGGAGCCTGACCGACGTTTGGCTCGAAGCGCGCAGGCAGGCTGGCCAGCAGGTTCTGCCCGCTTGGCGCCACAGGCGCTTGGGTGCTAGTCGATTGGACTTGTTCCTCGCGCCCAACTGATTCGGTCGATCTGGGCAAGACGACAATTGCCAGCGAGGCAGCGAGCACGACCACAAGTGCCAAGTTCATGAGCGGTCTTGGGCGCGAACCCCCGTGGACCGTGCGAGAGGCTGTGATCGGCCTCGTCGCCTGATGCGGTCGGGCACGGTCGCGCCAATCTGCTAGGCGATCAAGACGGCTGCTGCTCGGCCTAGCCATATTCCATCTCCGTAAGTGAGTCGCTCAAGGGTTACCGCCTTACCGAGAGGCTCGGCGGACTCGACCGCTCATGGTAGCAAGGTGGAGCGGTGCGAACCGCGGGTGTCACCCGCTACGCCCTGGCGAATATGACCTTGAACTCGAGCGTGCCCGACGGCTCAACGGTGACGATCCCGGCAACGTCGGGGGGTGTGATGTTGTAGTCGGCCATGACGACAAGCTTCGCTCCTGCTATCTCAATCTTCGATCCACTTACCTGAATGTCTAGAGGAATCGTGACCTTTTTGGTTGTGCCATGGAGCGTAAGGTCGCCTGTGACCTCCGCTGACCCTCTGCCCGACTGCGCATCGCGGAGTGAGATCTTGGCTGGCTCGGTGGCCGTGAAAGTGGCTGTCGGGTACTTCGCCGTCTCGAGCCCCGACGTCTTCATGCGATTGTCGCGGCGATCCTCGTCACTCTTGAGGCTCGCCATGTTGACCTCGATCTTTATGTCGGAGGCGACGAGGTTGTCACCTTCCTTCGCGACCGTAAAGCCTCCTTTGATGTCGGATGTGCGCCCCACCGCATCACTAGATGCAGGCAGACGGGCGAGTTTCTCACGCACCCGGTAGCCGGCCTCGGAACCAGTTGTCACGCTCCACTTGCCGACGAAGTCCACGTCACTTGCCGGTGAGCCGGTAACCGGTGTAGCGGGCTTCTCGAGCTGGAGCTTCTCGGGGGAGTCTTTCTTAGCAAAGAAGAAGTAGGCGCCAGCGGCCGCAACTACCACTACCAAGACCAAGATAGCTACGAGGCCGAGCCACTTTCGCCCACCGCCTCCCGCGCCGTGAGCAACCGGTTCCTGTGGGTACGCATCCATCTGAATCACTCTCCCCGCGACTTGGAGTAAGACAGAAGCATAGGCCGGTACGCGGGCCCGTCAGTCCAGTCCAAGGGCGATCGTAAGCGCCCTGCCCAACTCCGCTTGTTTCGCTTGGCCAAGCTTGCCTTTGCGGCGCTTCAAGACGGTCTTGGGAAGTGTGAAGACGTTGTCACAGTTGGCAACTGAGTCGTGCCCGAGACCCTCGTCACTGCCAAGCTCCACTTCAGCGACGTGGCCTCGATACGTCGTCGTCACCAAAACGCACACCACGGAAGTCATCAGAGGAATCGCCGCATCGCGCGTGACCACAACGACCGGGTGAGAGCCGACCCCCGGTATCGACGCATCCCAGACTTCGCCTCTCGAAATCAAGTCTCGGCGAGACATGCAGCGACCGAGAACGATGCAATATCAGCAAGCAGGGCCTCGTGGCCTTGCTCGCTCTCGGCGTATCTCCGCCGATATGACTCAACAATCGCCTCTTCGCCGTGGCGGCTAAGCCACTCAGAGACCGCAGCTGCCACCGCTCCGCCTCTTGTGGCGGCCAAGCCAGCGGCTACAGCTCTGTCAAGTGCTTGGACTACAGACTCATCGAGGCGAGACGTGACAGGAATGCTCATTCGGCAATTATAAGCTCTTGAATACGAAATGTACACGGCCAAGGGGGCTGGCAGCGCACCTCAGGCGACTACCGCCGCCTCGCGCAACTCAGCGATTTCTCCCTCTGAAAACCCGGCGTCGGCAAGGATTCCGTCAGTGTGCTGACCGGGATGCGCCGGTGGCACAGGTATTTCAGGATCGGTCCGCGAAAACCGCGGCGCGGGGCGAGCCTGTAGCACACCAGCAATGTCCACAAATGTTGAACGCTCGACATTGTGCGGGTGCGATGGCGCCTCTGCCATTGTCAGCACCGGGGCAAAGCAGACGTCTGTGCCTTCGAGGAGCTCGCACCACTCATCGCGAGTCTTCTCTTTGAAGATCTTGGCCAGCCGCTGTTTCAGCATCGGCCAGTTGCCGCGGTCCATCTGCCACGGGAGATCCTCGCCCTCTAGTCCCAACCGCTCAATTAGCTCCTTGTAGAACTGCGGCTCGATCGAGCCGATCGATACGTACTTGGAGTCCGCTGTTTCATAGACGTCGTAGAAATGTGCGCCCGAATCCAAGATGTTGGTTCCTCGCTCATCGTTCCAGACGCCCATCGCCCTAAATGAGTGAAACATCGTCATCAGAATCGCCGCACCGTCGACCATCGCGGCATCGACAACTTGCCCCTTGCCGGACTTCGCTGCCTCGACAAGGCCACATGCAACCCCGAAGGCGAGCAGCATGCCGCCACCGCCGAAGTCACCGACGAGATTGAGCGGCGGCGTCGGGGGCTCACCCGCCCGCCCAACGGGTTCGAGCGCCCCAGCCAGCGCGATGTAGTTGATGTCGTGCCCGGCAACTTCGGCCAGTGGGCCGTCCTGGCCCCAGCCGGTCATGCGTCCGTAAACGAGTTTGGGATTGGCAGCCAATGCGACGTCGGGGCCGAAACCGAGCCGCTCAGCCACTCCGGGGCGAAAACCCTCGATCAGCGCGTCGGCTGACTCGACTAGCTTTAGCAGGACTTCAGCGCCACGGGGATCTTTCAGATTGAGGCCGACCGAGCGCCTTCCCCGGTTAAGCAGATCGAGCGATGGCGAATCAGGGATCTGCTTCGGAACCTTATCTGCCCGGTCGATCCTGATGACCTCCGCGCCCATGTCCGCAAGCATCATGGCGCAGAACGGGCCCGGACCTATGCCGGCCACCTCGATGACTTTGACTCCCGTGAGCGGTCCCATTGTTCACATCCCTACTAGCAGCATCGCGGCTTCGTGTCATCGAATAGTGACGCACGACTTCTAGAGGCCCCAAACCTACGACATTGCAAATTGCCGGCGCTGTTCGCGAGCGCGGGGCGAGCTACGAGCCGAGCTGGGCCGCCGATCGGGCATAGACCTCGCGCCCCGCGCTCACTGTCAGATCAACCTCGATCGATAGCAGATGGTCTGCGGGCGCTGCGGTCGGATCCCTTGTCAGCAAGACGAGGTCTGCGCGTTTTCCTTCTGTGATCGTTCCAACTTCATCGGCGGTCAGCGATGCGTCGGCTGCGCTCGACGTGTAGAGCCGGAGCGCCTCGGTGGCGTCAATGCACTCCTGTGTCTCGAATCCATTTCTTGTGACGCAGGTATGAATCGCAGCAAGAACACTCGTGTCCTCAATGGGTGCATCAGATGCACCGGCGACTGTCACACCGGCCGCACGAAGTGACCGAAACGGATACACCCACTTCACGCGGTCAGGACCAAGCCGCAGCGGGAGCCATTGACGCTCGCTGCGAATAAAAAGTGGCTGGACTGCGGCAACTACGCCGAGCTCCGCGAAACGCTCAACCGCTGACCGCGAAAGGACTGACGCGTGCTCGATTCGGTGCTTCGTATTGGTCGGCGCGTCATCGGGGTGGCGAGCCTTGAGCTCGGCGAAGAGATCCAGGGCCGAGTCATTGGCGGCATCGCCAATTGCGTGAACGCAAATCTGGAGACCGGCAAGATGCGCCTCTTCCATGCGGCGCGCACACTCATCTCGGGCGATCGTGAACATGCCGCTCTGCGAATCATCATCTGAATAGGGCTGGTGCATGCGGGCCGTTCGAGCACCCAATGTCCCGTCGAGGTAGATCTTGATTCCCTCGACGCGCCTGGCCGATGCAGGATCGTGAAGCTGCGAGTCGCGCAATGCGAGCGCCTTGTCGATGTCCGCTCCGGCGAGGATTGCATTGATCGCGATCGGGACTTCGTCGAGAAACATCTGCATCGCGATCGTCTCGAGCGCCCCAGATTCACCAGCCGGGCCCTCGCTGTCAGTCTGAAGAACCACTCCCGCCGAAGTGATGCCATTGGCAACAAGACGCTCGAAGACGCGCCTTGTTGCATCTCGCAGCGCGTCGATGCTCGGTACCGGCACCGCACCAATCAGCGCTTGCGCCGCGCTCTCGAAACAGAGACCGCTGAGCGAGCCATCGGATTCACGGCCAAATGCGCCTCCCTCTGGATCAGGGGTCTGCTCGGTGATTTGTGCACCTCTCAACGCAGCACTGCTCCCCATGGCGGTATGGCCATCGCGGCGAAACAGCACTATCGGCACGTCTTCGCTTAGAGAATCGAGCTCTTGGCGAGTTGGGAGTCGCTTCTCGTCGAGTTTCTCGTGATCGATCTGGACGCCCATGACCCACTCGCCCGGCCCGGCTCGGCGCACTCGATCGCCAATTGCGTCAAGAACGTCCTTGACTGACACGCAAGGGGTCAGGTCGAGGTGATGCTCATAGAAGGCCATCGGCAACGGGTGGAGGTGGACATCGTGAAAGCCGGGGAGGAGTGCCCGGGATCCCAAGTCGACGACGCGCGGGGCGCCGGGAGCATCACCGGTGTTCGTATCGTTCCCGGGGGTCGCGCTCATCCCGATTGATCGGCGGCAGTCTGCCTCACTTCCTACTGCGACAATGCGCCCCGCCCGCGTCGCAACAGCTTGGGCCCCAGGGCGTCTGGGGTCCATGGTGATAATGCTGCCCCCGACGTAGAGCACCCCGGCCCTGTCATCGGCGACCTCCCCGGCGGCGAGCCTGCTCACCTGCCAATCCGCACCGGCTCGGCTACCGAGTACTTGTCTAGCGCGTCGAGATCGATCTCAACCCCCCAGCCGGTTCCCGACGGCACTTCGACACAGCCATTGGAGTACACAAGCCCATCGGCTAGCAGATCCGATTCCCACATGAGCTTCCCGAAGATCTCGACGTCGTGGCCCAGGTCGAAATAGCGGGCCGCGCCGAGATGAACCATTGCGGCAGATGCGAGACCAAGCGGCTGGTTGTGCAGTATCACGCCCATGCCGCGCAACGCTGCGTAGTCGATTGCAGCCATGGCCGAGGTGAGCCCACCCGGCCGCTCGGTATTGAGTCCGACGACCCCAATCGCGCCCAGCTCGCTCTGCGCGACAAGATCTGTGAGCGAAAAGAGCCCCTCGTGGGTGAAGACCGGAGTTCCGACGTTGCGCTGCACAGTCACGAGCCCGGCAAGATCGCCGATCGCGACGGGCTGCTCGGCAGCGTCGATTCCGAACTCCTCTATGCCCTTGATAGCGCGAATCGCCTCGTGTGGGCGGTAAGCCTGGTTGTAATCAACTCTGATCCGAATCTCATCACCGACGGCGTCTCTTACCGCGGCGACGACCTCGCGATCCAGCGAGACTCCCGTCCCGAGCTTGAGGCGGATCGTCTTCGAACCTGAATTCACAAAGAACTTGGCCAGCGTGACTGTCTGGTCCACAGGCCCCAGTGGAATGAGCGCGCACAGGGGAATCGCGTCGACGCACTTGCCGCCAAGCAAGTCATATGCCGGCCGGCCGATCGCCTTGGCGGCCAAGTCGTAACAGGCCATGTCCAACAGACCTTTGGCGACTTCGTTGCGCGCGACGTTTCGGTTCATGCGCGCGGCTATTGCCCGGGTGTCAAAGGGGGATGCGCCGATAACGTAACGAGCGAGTGAATCCCTGACAGACGAGACCACCTGTCCAGCACTTACGGCAGTCTCGGGGAGCCAGACAAAGACCTCGCTCCACCCGACGACGCCATCTTCAGACTCTATGCGGCAAATCACGAACTCACCGAATTCCCAGGGCTCTTCTGCTGGAATTGCCATGCCGAGCCCCGTCGGAGACTCATCCATGCGGGCTTTGGCCATCTCGGCGAGTGGAACGTTCAACTCGTAGAGGGTCAGCTCGGCAACCTTGACCTGTATTACGTCGATTGCAGCTCTCTCCTTAGGATGCGCGGTTCAGGCCCGCCCGGTGAGACTAGCCTCTGGTGTCGTGCGAGGTTCGAACTGCCGATACTGTAAATCTGTACATCGCGATGTCGTTATTTCGCACATTGCCAGTGTTTCCAGCTCAAAGTTGATCTGATCGCGATTGGTGCGTACTGCTCGATTTGTCACTGATCACATCTGAATTGAAGCTGGTGCCACCTTTGCGAAGTCCGGCGCTATTCGGGGATCGTGACTACGACCTTGCCGAGCGCTCCCCGGTCGGCAAGTAGCCGGATTGCCTCTCCCGCATGCTCAAGGGGATAGGTTTTCGAAACGTGCGGGCGAAGCTTCCCCTCGCTCCACCAAGTCATCAGCTGCTCGACATTGGCCTTGTGACGCTCAGGCTCGCGGGCGACAAACGCACCCCAGAAGACACCTACCGCCTGACATCCCTTTAAGAGGAGAAGATTTAGCGGAATCTTCGGAATGTCGCCGGCAGCGAAGCCGACTACGAGGTAGCGGCCATTCCACGCCATTGAGCGGAGCGCCGGCTCGGCGTAGGGACCGCCGACGGCGTCATAGACAACATCGGCGCCTAACCCTCCGGTTAGGTCTCGCATCCTCTTCTTTAGGTCTTCTTCCACGTAGTTGATCGTCTCGGATGCGCCGTACTCCCGGCAGAGAGCCAGCTTCTCCTCGGTGGACGCAGCTGCAATTACCCGGGCACCGAGAAGCTCGCCGAGTTCCACGGCTGCGAGGCCGACACCACCGGCCGCGCCTAGCACCACCAGACTCTCGCCGGGCTGAATGTGTCCTCGATCAACCAGCGCGTGCTGCGATGTCCCGTAGGCGTACATGAATGCCGACGCATGAACGAGGTCGATGCCGTCTGGAACCGGGACGCAGCTTTCGGCGTTGACGACCACTTTCTCTGCCAGCCCGCCGAATCCCGGCGAGGCAAAAACGGCGTCTCCGACGGCGACGTTTTCGACCCCGCTGCCAACGTCACTGATGATCCCGGAGACCTCGGCGCCAGGCGAAAAAGGCATTGGGGGCTTGAACTGGTACTTGCCTTCGATTGCCAAGACATCTGGGAAGTTGATGGCGCAGGCCGCGACGTCAATCACCGCTTGGCCTGACTTGGCAACCGGATCATCGACGCTCTCAACGACCAGCGATTCCGGCGGCCCGTATTCCTTGCATAGAACTGCTCGCATGGCGCTTACCGTACCGGAGACTCGCCTCGCCTTGAAATCCGTGGCTATTCGCTATGGGCGCGATCACAAGCGGAGTCCTGTCAGCCACGAATGCCGGGACACTTGGAGGCTCCATGGTCTCCAACAAACTCGGGGCGATTCGACCCGTCTGACCGGCAAATACTGCGGACCCGATGGCCACGTGTGTCCGCACTGACACGCGGCGACTATGAATTGACATATTGATGTCGCTAGCATATGTTTTGATGCATGCGAACTACGATTCGAATAGATGATCAGCTCCTCACGGAGGCAAAGAAGCGGGCTCTCGAGTCCGGGAGATCGCTAACCGCGTTCCTTGAGGAGGCCGTGCGAAACGAGCTGTCAAGGAATGAGAGCCAACGACGCGCCAAGCCCTTCAAAGTTAAGGAATTCCACGGCACCGGCTTGTTGCCCGGCGTCGATCTTGATGACACAGCGGATCTTCTCGATCGGATGGAGTCCCGCTGAAAATCCCCGACGTCAATGTCTTGGTCTACGCGTTTCGCGACGACACCGACAACAGCCAGGCATACCGCGACTGGTTAGAAGAGGCAGGGAATTCCCCGGAAGCACTCGGGATAAGCGAGTTGATCCTCTCGGGTTTCATGCGAGTCGTCACGCATCCAAGGATCTTCGCTGAGCCCACGTCGATTTCCACCGCTCGCGAGCAGGCGGAGTCGCTCCTCGGGGCGCCTGCAACCGTCCGGCTCCGACCCGGACCGTCGCATTGGGAAATCTTTGCGCGGCTCTGCGAGGAATCCGGTGTTAAGGGCAACCACATTGCCGATGCTTACCACGCCGCACTCGCAATCGAATCGAGGGCTACATTCGTCACGACGGATGGCGACTACGCCCGGTTCAAGAATCTCCGATACGCGCATCCGTTGAGGTGAAAGCGAAGCCGAGTTCGCGGATACCCGGCGCGGTCAGGCGGGACGCCGCGCGCAATCCCGTTGAGTGGACTGGCCATCGCATGCGAGCCTGAAATCATGGAGCCCCTAGTAAAGAGTTGCCGCCGTCTGGGGTCCGCTTTGACAGCACTTGCTTTGCCGGGCGGTCATCTCGTGGGTCAGTGCCCGCTCTGCGCCAAGCGAACTCCCATATACGTATGAGAGAGACAACCCCTAGGCGATAACGGCGGCTTCTCGCATCTCGGCAATCTCGCTCGCTGAGTAGCCGGCATCGGCAAGGATTTCGCCGGTGTGCTCCCCTGCGTGTGCCGGCGGCTCGGGGACCTCACATTCGGTTCTTGAAAAGCGCGGTGCGGGCCCAGGCTGTGGGATTCCGGCAATCTCGACAAATGTGGACCGCTCGACGTTGTGAGGATGCGCCGGTGCGTCGGCAAGCGAGAGGACCGGAGCCAAACAAACATCGGTACCCTCGAGAAGCTCACACCACTCGTCGCGTGTCTTCTCTTTGAAGACCTTGGCGAGGCGCTCCTTGAAATCCGGCCATGCAGCTCGGTCCATCTGCCACGGAAGTTCCTCGCCCTCTAGACCAGTCCGCTCAAGCAGCTCCTTATAGAACTGCGGCTCAATTGAATGAGTGGAACATCGTCATTAGCACTGCGGCGCCATCGACCATCGCGGCATCGACGACCTGCCCCTTACCTGACTTCGCGGCCTCTATGAGGGCGCACGCGACCCCAAATGCGAGCAACATGCCGCCGCCACCGAAATCACCCACGAGATTGAGCGGCGGCGTCGGAGGGGCACCCGCCCTGCCGATGGGGTCAAGCGCACCGGCTGGAGCTATGTAGTTGATGTCATGGCCGGCGGCTTCCGCGCGAGGTCCCTCTTGACCCCAGCCTGTCATTCGGCCATAGACCAGCTTGGGGTTGGCCGCTAGTGCCTCGCTCGGGCCGAAGCCGAGACGCTCGGCAACTCCTGGCCTGAATCCCTCGATCAGCGCATCGGCGGATTCGACTAGCTTCAGCAGGATTTCTGCTCCACGCGCATCCTTGAGATTGATGCCGATCGAGCGGCGGCCACGATTCAGAAAGTCGAGAGGTGGGGAGGTGCGTATTCCGGTCAATTCGAACGGGCATTCCGGAGCAAACCGAACGCGCAGTCCGGCGCGCCTCGACTCAGCGTTGTGCTGTCGCACTCGGCGATCATCGGGGTGATCGCGGCGTACTTGCCTACGCCGCGGGCCATGCTGCGAGAGATCAGTTCAGACTAGGTCGGCTGGTACCAGACGTGGCGAAGTCCGCTGCCGCCAGCAAAGAAAGCGTGGAGCTGGTCGAAAGTGGGATAGGTTGAGGTCGAAACAGGATTAACACCGGCAGTGTCCAGATCAGGGTAATCGACATGCCACGCACCATCCCACCACATGTGACCAAGGCAACCTCCGTGGTGACCGCAAGGAAAGAGCTCCGCCGATCGACCAAACACTTCAGAATTTCCATGGAATGAGCTGGTCGAGGGGATCGAGGGGCTGTCGTCGTAACGGTTAAGTGTCTCGTAGTGCCAACCCGCAGCGTCGTACCACGCATGGCGGAGTTCCGGTATTTGGTTTGGTATTCCGAGTATGTTGTTGCATAGTCGCTCCCCAAACCAATTGAGGTTTCCATCGCTTCCGACAATTGCGCTGCCGAGACCGCTGTTCTCACATCCCGAGTTCTCTTCGTACGGATCGAGCGTTTCAAATGCCCAGATGCCTGAGACGCTATCTCGGCGGCCGTGGCGAAGTTCACGGCCCGGGAACACGTCGCCAGTCGGGGCGCTCGCGAACACATGCAGCTGATCGTCGTAGATGACGCCCGACCCTGGCGACGTAGAGTCACTCTTGCCGAAATCTACAGTCTCGAACTGCCAGGTGCCGACTGTCGGGTCGAACCAGCCGTGGCGGAGCGCGGACTGGCCAGTGTCAGTTCCCGCGTTGAACACATGATGTTGATCGCCAAAGACGACGGTTGCGACTCCGCTGCCTATGGACACTCCGGCGTCAAGAGTCTCGAAGGCCCAGGTGTCATATCCCGGTTGGAACCACCCGTGGCGTAGAACGGAGTTGCCAGATTCCATTCCCTGATTGAAGACGTGATGTTGTTG
>QEUQ01000023.1 GCA_003577105.1 Acidobacteriota bacterium
TCTTCATCGAGCCGGACCTAGGACAGGCGCTCGTCTATATCCCGGTTCTCCTGGGAATGCTCCTTGTAGCAGGCGCTAAGGCTCGGGTCTTTGCCGCAATAGCTTTGGTCGCGATCCTTGGCGGGGTGGTCGCGATCAATTCCCCGATACTCGAGGAGTATCAGCGCCAGCGCCTGACTGTGTTCGCCACCCAAGATGACAAGTCTGGAGCGGGCGATCCCGCTGCGTACAACCTAAATCAGTCAAAGATCGCGATCGGCTCTGGAGGCTGGTTTGGCAAGGGGTATCGGCAAGGGAGTCAGACGAAACTCGCGTACGTCCCCGAGCAGTACACCGACTTCATATTCACAGCCATTGGGGAGGAATTCGGATTTGCCGGCGGAGCCACGATCCTGCTTCTTTACGCACTGATCGTCTGGCGAGGGCTGCGCGCTGCCGCGCTCAGTCGTGATCTGTACGGAACCCTGGTGGCGGCAGGGATCACGTCGCTCTTCTTGTTCCAGGTATTTCAGAACACCGGCATGACCATGGGGATCATGCCCATCACGGGTATTCCCTTGCCGTTCATGTCATATGGCGGTTCTACGATGATCTCTAGTGCGATCAGTCTCGGGCTACTCAACAGCATTCACATGCGCCGCTTTCAGTAGCAGTAGCCCCAGCGTCGACGCGGGACCGGTCTGAATTGGTAGAATTTGCGATGCCGCAATTTCACCGGTGGCAGTCACAACTGACAGGCCGGTCAATCTCCGCGGCAATCTCTGAGCATTGCGAAGGGCTTCGCATATCCAAGTATTTGAAAGTGTCTGGCCCCAGCTGGAGCGATTGCTCCCACGGGTCCGCAAACCAGCCCGCTATATCGGTGGCGAAAAGAACCTGATCGCCAAGGCGCACGAGGGGGCTGAGCAGGTCAAGTTCCTGCTGGCCTTCCCTGACGCGTACGAGATCGGCCAACCCAATCTCGGCCTGGCGATCCTCTACGAGCTATTGAATGAGCGCGACGACTGTCTTGCGGAACGTACCTACGCGCCATGGCCAGACCTAGAAGAGCAGATGCGATCGCAAGAGATACCGCTCTTCTCGGTGGATACGCACATGCCGGCCGCGGCCTTTGACGTGCTCGCATTTACGCTTCCAAGTGAGCTTCTCTGTACAAACGTTCTGAATATGATCGATCTCGCCGGATTGCCGGTTAGGAGCTCTGACCGCTTAGGTTCCCATCCGTTGGTGATCGCCGGTGGGCACGGCGCGTTCAATCCTGAGCCGCTCTCTGAGTTCATTGACGCCTTTGCGGTGGGTGACGGCGAGGAGGTGGCAGTCGAGATAGCGGATGTGATTCGCCGGCACCGGGCGGACGAGAGCCGGGAGTCGATTCTTAGGGATCTAGCCTCTGTGCCCGGGGTCTATGTGCCGGCGTGTCCGCCGAGTGGACTGGTTGAGAAACGTGTCGTCGCTTCGCTGGCGGACTATCCCTACCCCAAGAAGCCCCTCGTCCCAGTCACAGAGGTAGTCCACGATCGTCTGAGCGTCGAGATCTTCAGAGGTTGCCAGCGATCGTGTCGCTTCTGTCAGGCTGGCATGGTCACCCGTCCGACGAGAGAGCGCCCGGCTGAGCAGATCAAGGAAATGGTCAGGGGGGGCCTTGCTTCAACGGGCTTTGAGGACGTCTCCTTGCTCAGCCTCTCGTCAGCAGACTACTCAGGAATCGCCCCGCTCCTCGCTGACATGGTCAGGGACTACTCATCAGACAAGGTGAGCTTGAGCTTGCCCAGCTTGAGAGTGGACGCGTTCACAGTTGGGCTTGCAGCTGACATCCAAGAGGTGAAGCGGACAGGGCTTACTTTTGCGCCCGAGGCCGGTACTTGGCGGCTAAGGCAGGTGATCAACAAGACGGTCACTGATGCCGATCTGTTCTCAGCTGTCGAAGGCGCCTTCTCTCAGGGATGGCGAAGGATAAAGCTGTACTTCATGATCGGTCTGCCCACCGAGACCGATGATGATGTCGTTTCGATAGCGAAGCTGGGCCGAGCGGCCGTCGAGATCGGTCGTAAGTACCACAAGGGTGCATCTGTGACCTTGTCGGTCGGCGCGTTTGTTCCAAAGGCGCACACACCTTTCCAGTGGGCTGCAATGGACAGGCCGGAAGAAATCTTCCGCAAGGTGGAGCTACTCAAGGGAGCTGCCGGTGACAGGTCGGTGAACTTGCGTTGGCAGGATCCCAGAACCTCAGTCGTTGAGGGGATCATCAGCCGTGGTGATGCCAGGATCGGCAATGTCATAGAGGCGGTTTGGAGGAAGGGCGGAGTATTCCAGGAGTGGTCTGAGTACTTCGACGCCGAACTGTGGCTAGAAGCCATGGCGGACGAGGGTCTATCGGCCGACGACTACTGCTTCACTGAGCGCTCAAGAGATGACCCCTTGCCCTGGGCGCACATCTACGTCGGTGTGTATTCCGACTGGCTATGGAACGACTGGCAGTCAGCCATTGCTGAGGCGATCACAGAAGACTGCCGATGGTCTGATTGCTATGACTGTGGTGTGTGCATGGAATTCGGAGTGGAGAACGTGATCGGGTCCGGTCGGCCAAGGGTGAGGTCCGCGTGAGCGCGGAAGTGCGCTTGCGGATTCGGTTTTCGAAGCTTGGAAAGATCCGCTTCATTGGGCATCGAGATCTTGCCCGGGTTTGGGAGAGGGCGATTCATCAGGCGCGTGTACCTATTGCTTTCTCGCAAGGGTTCACACCGCACCCCAAGATCTCCTTTGGGCTTGCTGTCGCCGTAGGTTGGGAGAGCGTTGCCGAGTACCTTGATTTGATGCTGGTTTCGCAGATGCCTTCCCTCCCGCCTGCGCTCAACGTCGCACTCCCCGAGGGCATCCGGATTCAAGACGTGATCGAACTAGAGGCGAAGCCAAAGAGTCTGTCGAGTGTCGTCTCGCGAGCTGAGTACTCGGTTTGGATCTCGCCGGCAGCCGGCACCTTGAGCGATGAAGCCTTCACCCTCGCACTTGGCGAAGGTCTGGAATCGATATTGGGAGCTGTCCAAGTTCCTGTAACGCGAAATAAGAAGGGCGAAGAATTCGAGGAGGACATTCGCCCACTCATCTACGAGCTTGGTCTTGCCAGCTCCGGTCTCGAGGATCATTCCTGCTCTGGAAGGCGGATCCGCATGACCCTGGCGACCCAGCCCCGAGTCCTCCGCCCCGAAGAGGTCGCGACCGCGCTGACCCTCGGCGGCCTGGCATGTGAAGTCTCACTGGTTAGACGTGAGGCCCAGCATGTTCTCGTTGATGGCATGACTGTGGATCCAATGCACCGGAGCGTATTGGGACTCGCGGGTGCCGCATGAATTCGAAAGGTTCACGTCTAGATGGCATGGTTCAGAAGAAAGAAGTCGGAGGCTCCGCCGGAGTCGGCGCAGGTTCCTGAGGCGCCAAAGAAGTCAGCAGCGCGAACGACGCGCACAACGAGCGCGCGTCCGGCTCAGAAGGCGGCAGCGACTGGGCGCGACAAGCCTGCTGGTCAGAGGCAGAAGAGCTCTTCGCAGGGGCAAGGGGGCAACCGGACTCAGCGCGCCGAAGGATCTCAGCGCAGCGGGCAGTCTCGATCGGCCAGTAGTGCTAAGAGGCAAGGCGGAGGAGGCGGGTCACGCCCGCGCGAACAAGCCCAGCGCCAACGAGGCCAAGCCCAGCGTCAGGGCAGCGGCGATTCGCAACGACGGCGTGAACAGGGCAAGCCAAAGCCGGGAGGCCAGCGATCACAACCCAAGAACGGTCAGCGCTCCAAGCGGCCTGCCGAGCGACGCCCGCTAACTACTGAGGAAATAAAGGCAGTTACCGAACCCAAGCACATGTGCGTGCATGTAGGGCCCGAGCGAACTCAAATCGCAATCCTCGAGGGCAAAGATCTCGTCGAGCACTACACAACCCGCAAGGATCACTCGTCGATCGCCGGCAACATCTACCAGGGCAAGGTTCAGAACGTCTTGCCGGGCATGGAAGCGGCATTTGTCGACATCGGCACCTCGAAGAATGGCGTCCTCTATGTCGGTGATGTTCAGTGGGATGAGCTCGACGTCGAACCTGGCGCGAAGCCAAAAATTGAGCAGGTCCTGCAAAAGGGGCAGTCGGTCCTTGTGCAGGTGACAAAGGATCCCATGGGCACCAAGGGAGCGCGGCTGACGACTCAGATTTCCCTGCCGGGCCGCTTTCTTGTCGTTGTTCCCGAATCGGGCGTTCAAGGCATCAGCCGCCGGTTGCCAGCGGGAGAGCGTGACCGGCTGCGGCGGATTTCAAGCGCGATTAAGCCTGAAGGATTTGGGCTGATCATTCGTACGGCGGCCGAAGGCGCATCCGAATCGGACCTTAAGGCTGACGTCGAGAGGCTCCAAGAACGCTGGTACGAGATCTACTCAAAGGCACGGGAGGGAGTAGCCCCCGCACTCTTGTACGAAGAGCCCGAGCTCGTCATCAAGGTCTTTCGCGAGACATTTGGGCCTGATTTCAAGAAGGTCACAATTGATGACAAAGAGACCTACGACCGGGTCATGCAATATCTCGATACCTATGAACCCGACCTGAAGGGCAAGGTCGACTACTACCCGCCAGACGAGATCCCCCTCTTCGACCGCTATCACGTGACCAGCCAGTTGCAGAAGGGCCTGGATCGCAAGGTTTGGTTGCCATCGGGTGGACACGTCGTGATCGATCGGACCGAAGCGCTAACCGTAATCGACGTGAACACAGGGAAGAACGTCGGCAAATCCAATTTGGAGGAGACGGTCTTCAAGAACAATCTCGAAGCCGCCGAGGAGATCAGCCGCCAGCTTCGATTGCGAGATATCGGCGGCATAATCGTCATTGACTTCATCGATATGGAGATCCGCAAGAACCGCCAGGAAGTCCTTCAAACCTTCAGGGAATGTCTCGCCAAGGACAAGACACGCACTCAGGTGTTCGATATCTCCGAACTCGGATTGCTTGAGATGACCAGGAAGAATGTGAGTGAAGGGTTGGTTGAGGCATATTCGCACCCTTGTGAGGCATGCAACGGCCGTGGGCTCACATTCGACAGCCTCGACTAAGCTTGTGTTTGACCACTTGGGTGCGCTCCCGCGACAATTTGGGGCTCGCCCCTCCCACATCAAGCGCCGTGCCGCACACGAACTTGGGGCGCGTCGCATTGGCGACCAGTGACTCTCGTTAGGAAGAAGCCGTGATTTACGCAGTCATCAAGACCGGTGGCAAGCAGGAAAAGGTTGTCCCGGGCCAGCGCCTCAAGGTTGATCGAATCAAAGACGCTGGTGACACTGTCAGCTTCACGCCACTCCTCGTCGTCCGCGATGGTGGCGATGTCGTTGTGGGTGACGACTTGGGCAGCTATCCCGTCGAGGCGAAAGTCATCGGCGATGAGCGGGGCGTGAAGATCCACGGGTTCAAGTACAAGTCGAAATCCGGATACCGGCGCCGTTGGGGCCATCGCCAGGAGCTCACGGTTCTCGAAGTCACCAAGATTGGCGACATCGCGGCGACCGAAGAGAAGCCAGCTGAGGAGTTGAAGCCGGAGTCCACGGGCGCGGCGAAGAAGTCGGCCCCCAAGGCCAAGAAGACTGAGGCGAAGAAGCCAGAGGCGAAAGCGGCCGACGCCAAGAAGACTGAGGCGAAGAAGGCTGAGACCAAAGCGGCCGACGCCAAGAAGACTGCGGCGAAGAAGGCTGAGACCAAAGCGGCCGACGCCAAGAAGACTGAGGCGAAGAAGCCATCCCCCAAATCGAAGAAGAAGGCCGAAGACAAGGGCGAGGAGTGAGAGATGTCAAAGACCAAAGGTGGCGGCAGCACTAGAAACGGCAGAGACTCTGCCTCGAAGCGCCTCGGAGTCAAGGCATTTGGCGGTGAGACGGTCACAGCGGGTTCGATCATCGTCAGGCAGCGGGGCACCAAGGTGCACCCGGGTAGCAATGTCGGCAGGGGTGGCGACGACACCCTTTTTGCGACGGCAGATGGCCTCGTCAGGTTTGGAAGCCGACGCGGACGACGTGTCGTCGACGTTATTCCGGCCGAGTAGCACGCCTCCCCGCGCGGTCAGCCTCGGCCGCGCGCTCTGACAATGTTTATCGATGAGGCCAAGATCTGCGTTCGTGGCGGAGACGGCGGTGCGGGATGTGTGGCCTTTCATCACGAGAAGTTCAGGCCCAAAGGCGGACCCGACGGCGGCGACGGCGGCGACGGCGGCGACGTACTGCTCAGAGCTGTCGGATCCGTTGCAACACTTTCGAAGTTCAAGAAGCAGATCCACTGGAAAGCTAAGTCCGGGGCGCACGGCTCAGGCGATTGTCGCCACGGGCGCAAGGGCAGAGATGTAGTCATAGAAGTTCCACTGGGAACATCGGTGAGAGGCGCCGATCACGAACTCATTGCGGATCTTGTCAACGAGGGGGACGAAGCAGTAGTAGCCAGTGGCGGGCGCGGCGGGCGCGGCAACGCGGCTTTTGCGACGCCGGCGAACAGAACACCGCGATTCGCCGAGCAGGGCGAGTTCGGCAATGAGAAGTGGATACTGCTCGAGCTGAAGCTCCTAGCTGACGCGGCCCTTGTGGGCATGCCCAATGCGGGAAAGTCCACCCTCATCTCTCGTGTCTCTCGCGCGAAGCCAAAGATCGCTGACTATCCGTTCACGACCCTTGAACCACATCTCGGCGTGGTGGGCATTGATGGCAACGAATTCGTACTTGCTGACATACCCGGGTTGATCGAAGGCGCCGCTGATGGCAAAGGTCTCGGGGACAGGTTCCTTCGCCATGTCGAACGCTGCCGGGCACTTCTCGTGGTCCTCGACTTGTTCAACGCAGAGGGAGTCGAGCCGTTGGAGCAGGAGCGGATACTCCTCGACGACCTCGCCCGCCATGGAGGGGACCTCATTGACAAGCCTCGAATCACCGTGGCGAACAAGATTGACGCTGGACCGGAGTTGTACGAGGACCTGAAGTCCGAACGCCCCGACATCGACGGGATTTCTGCCGCTACCGGCGCGGGCATCGAGCACACGATGCGCCGCCTCTTCGACCTCGTAAGTGTGGCTCGTGAGGCCGAGCCCGAGCGGGAGGGGTTTGTGCTTCACCGCCCCGAAGCCCGCGGCTTCACAATTTCGCGTGAGGGCGCTACATGGGTAGTTCGGGGCCGCCAGGTCGAACGTGTATTGGCGATGGCTGATCTGACCGATGCCGATACTCTTGCCCATGTCAGGAGAAGGATGCGCTCGCTAGGGGTAGATGACGCACTCATGCGCCAGGGAATCAAAGCAGGCGACGAGGTCTTGGTAGGTGACATCTCACTCGAATGGGAGGATGACGACGATGAGCGGAAGTGAGCGCGGACGTGGCTGATGCCGCGCGCGGTCGCCGCGCCGTGATCAAGATCGGTACCTCGAGCATCACTCGCGACTCGGGGGCACTCAATGATTCGGCCGTCGAACGTCTCGTATCCAACGTTGCCGTAGCGGCAAGGGGTGGCTGGAGCATCTGCCTGGTCTCTTCCGGGGCGATAGCCGCAGGTTTGCCGGCATTGGGGCTCGAGGCGAGGCCCGATTCGGTGGCCGATCTGCAGGTCTTGGCCGCGATTGGACAGGGTCGCTTGATGCAGCGCTACACGTCTCTATTTGATGATCACGGAATCATTGCCGGCCAGGTCTTGCTCTCGGCGTCGGACTTCGGCCAAAGGGTCAACTACCTCAACGCCCGTCAGGCGCTGGATCGCATGACTGAGCTTGGTGTGCTGCCGATAGTCAACGAGAACGACACCGTGGCGATTGACGAGATCAAGTTTGGTGACAACGACCGGCTTGCGGCACTTGTAGCGCACTTGATCGGAGCTGAGGTCCTAGTGATGCTCACCGACATCGAAGGCTTCTTCACGGCCGATCCACGCCTCTCGAGTGAGGCTTCATTGATCGAAGAGATTGTGGAATTCGACCGCGAGCTCGAGGCCATGGCTGGCGGAGCCGGGACCGACAGGGCGCGAGGTGGCATGGCATCGAAGCTCGCTGCAGCGCGAATTGCCTCCTGGTCGGGGGTGCGAACGGTAATAGCGTCGGCCGGTGAGGAGAACGTCGTCTCGAGAGTGCTGTCAGGCGAATCCATAGGCACTAGCGTTCAGCCTCACTCCCACAAGCTCACTTCGCGGAAGGTTTGGATTGCCTTTGGCGCACCGGCTGCCGGCCGGATCGTCGTGGACGCCGGGGCCAAAGACGCCCTCTCAATGAAGCAAGCAAGTCTGCTTCCAGTCGGAGTGCTTTCGGTCGAGGGGGCATTTGCCGCGGGCGATGCCGTTGAGTTGATTGGACCAGCAGGCGAAGCATTTGCAAAAGGCCTGAGCGGAATCGACTCCGCGGTACTGGCTGATCTTGCGGGAATGCGCACTGAGGATTTGCCCAATGGCATCCGCCACGAGGTGATTCATCGTGATGACTTGGTCGTATTGCCTGGAGGCTCGCAGGCTGCACCGGACTAGACTCATAGGCCGATCTAAAATCGAGGAGGTTCGAGATGTCCGCCCTCACAGAGCAGGGTGAGCGCGCCCGCGTCGCGGCAAGGCGTCTCAACACTGCGACATCGGCCGAGAAGGACGCGGCGCTCAGGGCCGCTGCAGACGCGCTAGTCGCCAGAACCGACGAGATAGTTGAGGCCAACGCCGGCGATTTGGAGCAGGGGCGGAGCGAGAACATTTCCGAGGCACTTCTTGATCGGCTCAGTCTTGATCCAGCTCGCATCGGCGCCATAGCCGATGGCTTGCGCCAAGTTGCCGCCCTGAAGGACCCAGTAGGTGAGGTGCTCGACGGCTGGACGCTCGCTAATGGAATTGAAATCAAGAAGGTACGCGTGCCTCTCGGGGTCATCGGAATCATCTACGAGGCCCGGCCGAACGTCACGGTAGATGCGGCCGGACTGTGTCTGAAATCGGGTAATGCCGTGATACTCAGAGGCTCGAGCGTGGCGCACAGGTCAAACACGAAGCTCGCAGAGGTTCTGCGCGACGCCCTGGAGGAATCCGGGCTACCCGCTGACTGTGTCCAGCTCGTCGCGGACACCAGCCGCGAGACCGCGACCGAGCTCATGGGGATGCGCGGCTATATCGACGTTCTGATCCCTAGGGGGGGAGCAGGTCTGATTTCCAGTGTCGTTGAGAACGCCAAGGTGCCGGTGATTGAGACCGGAGTTGGCAATTGCCACGTCTACGTCGACGCTGCCGCTGATATCGACAAGGCACTCGACATCGTTGTGAATGCGAAGACCAACCGGCCCTCGGTCTGCAACGCGGCTGAGTCGTTGCTAATTCATTCCGCAATTGCACCCGACTTCCTTCCCCGGGTGGGCAAGCTCCTCGCGGACGCGGGAGTTGAACTTCGGGCGGACCCAGCATCTCGCAAGATCCTCGCTGGAGCTGGAATTGCAGTGACTCCGGCCTCCGATTCGGACTGGGGCGAGGAGTTTCTGGACTTGATCATGGCCGTGGCGATTGTTGATTCCCTCGACAATGCCATCGCTCACGTCAATGAGTGGGGGTCGAATCACACCGAGGCGATCCTCACCGAGGATCTCAGTTCGGCCAGGCGTTTTTGCGCCGAGGTGGATGCGGCTGCGACCGTTGTCAACGCTTCGACGCGCTTCACAGATGGCGGTGAGTTCGGATTCGGGGCCGAGATCGGCATCTCGACCCAGAAGCTGCACGCTCGCGGTCCCATGGCTCTGCCGGAGCTGACAAGTTACAAGTACATGCTTTGGGGTGACGGACAGGTGCGGAAGTGAGTGAGAATTCCGGCGAATCGGTGACTGAGGTTATCGAGGGCCTTGAAAGAGCTGGCTATCTTGCTGACGAAGCGATAGCGAATGTGGTGTTCCTCGCTGAGCGGCTGCAGAAGCCGATTCTGCTCGAGGGTCCAGCTGGAACAGGCAAGACCGAACTTGCAAAGGCGATCTCTCGAATGTCAGGGAGACGGCTCATCCGGCTTCAGTGTTACGAGGGGCTCGATGAGTCCAAGGCACTCTACGAGTGGAATTACCGGAAACAGCTACTGAGGATCCAGGCTGATCGAGACAGCGCATCTGGTTGGAGCGAGATAGAGGAGAACATCTTCGATCAGGATTTTCTTCTTGAGCGCCCACTTCTTGAGGCAATTCGATCGAGTGAGCCAGTGGTGCTATTGGTCGATGAGGTTGACCGTCTAGAGATCGAGACCGAGGCGCTGCTCCTCGAGATCCTCTCGGACTTCCAGGTTTCGATCCCCGAGCTGGGCACCATCGAGGCGAAAACCATGCCCATGGTCGTGCTGACCTCCAATGCGAGCCGCGAACTCTCCGAGGCGCTGAAGCGTCGCTGCCTCTTCCTATTCCTCGACTACCCGAGCCTTGAGCGCGAGAAGGCCATTGTCATGTCTCGTGTTGACGGGCTCGACGAAATCTTTGCTGAGCAACTTGTGAGGATCGTCCGTTCGATCCGGGAGTTGGAGCTCAAGAAGCCACCGAGCGTCAGCGAGACGCTGGATTGGGCTCGCACGTTGCTGGCACTTGGGGCCGGCTCGGCCGAAGAAGGCTTGCCGCTGACCCTAAACGTTTTGCTCAAACACCGAAGCGACATCGACCGGGTGCGCAAAGAACTGAAAGTCGGAGAGGACTCTTAATGGCAAGCGACGGAGTGCGCTTGGTGGAGAGGTTGCGCCTAGGCGAGCGCCCGACGGAGGCCGATTGGCGCCTCGCCTCATCAATTCTTCAGTTGAGAGATGCGGCCACCGGCTCCCTTGATGCGGCAAACGATCTGGTTGGGGATAAGGACAAGGCCGGGAAGCGACTTCGGTTTCAAGTCCGAGTCGAGCTGCTGATTCTTGCCATTGAAAGGCTCGAGTTAGTCGTTGGCGGCCTGAAGAGCGACCTTGACTCCTATTTCGAGGCGCGAGCCGAAGACGAAGATGACAGCGATGACGACTCTGATGATCGGGGCGGTGAGGTCGCAAGTGCCGAGGCTCCGGTTGAGACGATCCGCAACGAGATGACGGTTGTGCTTGAGGCAGGCGGGATCGAAGAGAGCGATGCGAAGGCGCTCGGCGACACATTGGAGAACTTACGGCTTGATTGCGCCTGGCTGATTGAGAGCCTTGCAGGTTTCGTGGACTCTGACGCGGATATTGACGCGAGCCTGGATTTCTGCGGCGACATCGAGGCCCGCTTCTCACCTGCCATGCTCGATGTTGCCGGGCAGGCCAAGTTGGTGCCGGCCCTGCGGAGCGCGATGGATCGTGTCCTCTCAGATCACTGATCAGCGGGCATTTGTCGGCGACGGAGCAGTCGGCGACCAAAGCCTTCTAGGCCTCGTCGGGTCGTTTGTTGAAGCATTGAGAAATGCGGGATTGCCGGTGTCAATCTCGGAATCCCTCGATGCGGTAGAGACGCTTCGCCACGTCGGCATTGATGACCGTGAGGCGTTCAAGGCCGCGATGGGCGCAACCCTCGTGAAGAGCCAGGGGCACTACAAGGCGTTCGAGACCGTCTTTGAAGTCTTCTTCGCGCTCCGGTCAGAGGATCCCTGGATGGAAGCGGCGAAGAAGGCGGGTGAGCAGCAGCCCAATGCATCTACGCCTGGGTCAGGAGGCGGTGGCGGGGGAGACGCCGACGAGATCTTCGAGGCACTCATTAGAGCGTTGATGGACTCAGATGACGCTCAAATCAGGGCCCTGGCGCAGAGAGCCGTCTCGGCTTTCGCGGGAATGGAACCTGGCAGGCCGGTCGGAGGCACCTACTATCTGTATCGCACGCTGAGAAACATCAACCTCGACGCGATCATGCGCCGTCTCCTTGAAGAAGAGCGCGAAACGCGAGAGTCGAGCGCAGAAATCTCCGATCTTCAGGAGATTCTGATCAAGGACGAGTTCGAGGCTCGACTCTCGAAATTCAGAGATGCGGTTCAGGCCGAGATCCGGCGCCGCCTTGTCGAGGACCGCGGCTCCGAGGCGATGGCTCGCACTCTTCGCAAGCCACTACCAGAAGAGATCGAATTCATGCATGCGACGACTTCGGAGATGGTCGAGTTGCGCCGTGCGATTCACCCGCTGACTCGCCGCCTAGCCGCACGCCTCGCCCGCAGGCGGCGCAGCAATCGAACTGACAGGCTCGATATTCGAAAGACGGTGAGGAACTCGCTCTCTACTGGCGGTGTCCCGGTCGAGCCGAAGTTCAGGAAGCCGCACCCGAACAAACCAGAGGTTGTGATGCTCTGCGACATCTCCGGTTCGGTGGCGAGTTTTGCTCGATTCACTCTCCAACTCCTCTACGCGATGTCGAACCAGTTCTCACGCATCCGGTCATTCGTATTCGTCGATGCGATTGATGAGATAACGGAGTTCTTCGAAGGTTCAGTTGACTTCGGTGAAGCGGTCCACCGGATCAACGCGGAGGCCGACGTCGTTTGGGTTGACGGCCACTCTGACTATGGGCACGCGTTCGCTCAGTTCTGGGAGGAAGAAGAGCGCTCTGTCACAGCAAAGTCGAGCATCTTGATACTTGGGGATGCGCGCAACAACTACCACGCTTCGGAGGCGTGGGTACTACATGAAATGTCTCAGAAGGCGCGCCACCTGTACTGGCTCAACCCAGAACCTCGAACCTACTGGGATACAGGCGATTCAATCCTTTCGGACTACGCGAGGCACTGTGACGGTGTCTTCGAGTGCAGAAACCTCAAGCAGCTCGAGGACTTCGTTTCCAAGGTGATTTGAGTGGAGCGTGCCCGTCGAATCGGGATCTTCGGGGGCACGTTCGACCCTCCCCACATTGCACACATCCTCTGCGCGACTACCGCAATGGACGAGGGCGGCCTTGACGAGGTCGTGCTCATGCCGGCGGGCGACCCCTATCAGAAGGGCGCCGTGGCCAGCGCCGAAGATCGCTTCGCGATGACTTGTCTTGCGGCTGAGTCCAGTCCGGACCTATCTGTGTCGCGCATGGAAATCGATCGAAGCGGCCCGAGCTATTCAATTGAAACCGTTGACGCCTTCAAGGCGCAGAGTGGCGGTGCGGAAATATTCCTCATCGGTGGGAGCGACTCGATTGCGGGGATCAGATCCTGGCGCCACTATGAGCGCTTGCTAGATGAGGTGGGATTTGTGGTCATTCCAAGGACTCCGGCCTCGGTCAAGGAGGCACTTGCCGTGCTCGGCACCGGACCGGAGGTAATCCTCGTGGCAGGACTTGCCCAGCTCGATATTTCATCGACAGATATTCGGGCACGCGTTGCAGAGGGCTTGCCGGTCGGACACTTGGTGCCGTCAAGAGTGGTCAACTACATAAGGGAGCATGGTCTCTACCAGGACTAGGCCCGAACTGGCGCTAGCGCAGTGAGAACCTCGCGGGCGTCGGCGCACGTATCAAGTTACGCAGTTTGACGGCAATGGTTTCCTATACTTTGCCGGTAGCCCCAGAGTTGTGAGCCTGGTGACCGAACACCCGCCCCCTTCACGATCTTCACGCAATCGCGGCCGAGGTTCTGCCGACGACTCCGCAGGCCGACGGTTCCGCATTCGCGGGCGCGCCTCGTCTGAAGTGGTCGGCAAGCGCTCTCCGGGTGCCCGAAGCGCCGGTGATGAGGCATCGCTCGACGGGCCGCCAGTTGTCAGGGTCGACGACCAACCTGGGCCGCCGGTTGCAGACGTCAGTTCGAGTCCGCCGCCGGTTGCAGACGTCAGTTCGAGTCCGCCGCCGGTTGCGCCGAACGGCGCATTGGATTCGCCTCCGGTCACGGCACCCGCCGATCTGGAGGCGCCGCCTGACGAAAATGTCCGCCGCCGCTTCTTCGAATTGCGCATGCCGAGACTGCGCCGACCTCCTGTAGAGAGCGAGGTAGAGCTTGGGGCCGATGAGGACAAGGGCGTCGGGACTACCGCGTGGACTCCACCGGCAGAAGACTTGCCGGGACATGAACCT
This sequence comes from Acidobacteriota bacterium, assembly GCA_003577105.1. GTDB lineage: Bacteria > Actinomycetota > Acidimicrobiia > ATN3 > ATN3 > ATN3. The sequence goes on from QEUQ01000023.1 coordinate 13,962, forward strand.
ACTACCGACGCCGAAGTGCCCGAGCCTGACGAGCCGCAACCCGACGAGCCACGCCCTCGATCGCGCAGGGCTGAGCCGCCCCAACCAGAGCGCGTCGGTATGCGCTCTAGACGCCGTCAGATTCAACGGGAGCGCCGGCGCAAGGCAGGTGCGCTCAGCGCGGGCGCTATTGCCGCAGTCGCTGGGGTGGTGGCCCTGCTTATTGCCGTGTTTGTCGGCACTGTCGTGATCCCGGATGGCAACGGCAACAAGGGAGTGCCCGTAACTCGCACGCTGTTGTTCGTCGAGGTCGACGCCGCCAACCCCGACGTCGGAGCGATCTCACTCACTCTCTTTGGGCTCAACGATGACGGTTCGGCATCGGTCGTCTTTCTGCCGCCTGGAACGTCAAGCGAAATACCTGCGCGAGGCCCAGATCGCCTTGGTGACGCAGTCAACCTTTCGAGCCCGAACCTGATGCGCCTGACTGTTGAGAACCTACTGGGGATACGCGTCGACTCGGTGGTCACGTTGAGCAGCGAAGGCATGCGCCGCTTCTTCGACCCTCTGGCGCCAATTCCGATCACGATTCCCGAGCGCCTCTCGGCCCAGGAGAACAACGTCTTAGTGCCCAAGTTCATACCCGGCACCTACGAGTTCGACTCGGCGCGCCTTGTCGAATACATGGACTTCCGCGCAAGTGGCGAGGGCGAAATTCAAAGATTGAGCAGGCACCAGCGAGCCTGGGATGCAGCGCTCGGGCGAGCTCGCGCGATTGATGGAGGGGAGCGCATGGCCGCCTCCCTTGGTGATGCAAACCTGATTTCTCAGGCCGAAGTTGCTGCACTCGGCGAGTTTCTCAGTCGTATCTCGGATTCCGACCGGGGGTACGCGCTCTTGCCGGTCGATCCGAAGCAATCGCTCGAGGGAGAGGAACGTTACGAGCCGCGCACCGAAGACATACAGGCAATGGTCATACAGCGCTTCGCCGGAGCGAGATCCGATTTCTCGGAGTCCGGAAGGGTCCGCCTGGGCATACTCAACGGCAATGGCGGTGTTGGAGTAACTGAGGAAGTTGCCAAGATCCTGATACCAGAGGGATACCGGGTTGTATTCACGGAGAACGCCGACAACTTTGAATACAGCGAGACGCAAATTGTCTTCAATCGGACGCCTTTTGAAGCGAACGCCAGAGATGTCCAGAGGCGCCTCGGTGTTGGCAAGTTGATATTGAATCGATCTCCCCAAGATGTCGCTGACATCATTGTGATCGTAGGCAAAGATTTCCCACCATCAAGATGAGGAGAAGGAACTGACGGGTACAGACGAGCGCGAGGGACTCGTTCGCGAGGCAGCTGCCGCCGCTGCAGACAAGAAGGCGAGTCATATCGAGGCCCTCGTAATGACGGAGTACCTGTCGATTGTGGACTGGTTCTTGCTCGTTTCGGCGCCAACGTCGCGCCAGGTAAAGGCAGTTGTCGACGAAGTCGAGAGGCGGCTGAAGGCGATGGGTGAGTCGACCATTCGAACCGAGGGGATTTCCGAAGCGGAATGGTGCCTTCTGGACTACGGAGATCTGGTGATTCACGTCTTTACCGACGAGATGAGGGCCTTCTATGCGCTGGACCGTCTTTGGGCAGATGCTCCCCGACTGGACCTGGAATCGGTAACTTTGTCTGGCAGTCAGCAGAGCGCGGGGCTAAGCTGACCCAATCAAGACCACTGCCGTTGGGAGCAAGCGTGGCGCGGGTACTGATCGTCGACGACGAGCCAGGCATTCGCGTCTTGCTGCACATGGCGCTCGCGGAGTACGGACACACGTGTGAAGAAGCTGCCGACGGGTCGGAAGCGCTGACCCGCCTCTCTTCCAGCAACTATGACCTGGTCTTGTTGGACCTGGCTATGCCGGCAGTTAGCGGCCTGGAGGTTCTTGAAGCTCTCGACAGCGGGCAAGTAGATCGTCCGATCGTGGCCGTGATAACCGCTCAGAAGACGGCCGAAGCCCATGAACGAGCTAAGTCCCTGGGGTGCAGCCTCTTTGTGACCAAGCCGTTTGAACCTCGCCATCTCGTGCGTCGCCTGGAGCGCCTGCTCGATTCCGCATAGGGCTCCCGAATCGAGGCGGTGCGAAGCGCTCAGTGCCGGGCTGGCATGATGGAGCGATGGCGATGCGAACCGACTGTAAGCACTATCAGAGCCGCACAACCACATCCGGTGAAGTGATTCAGACTTGCGATCTCGATGCGGCCCCCGATGCTCCATGGAGCTGCCCCGAGGATTGCATTCTCTTTGAGAAGCGTGAGCTCTCAAGGGTCGGATGGGAGATGGGAAGCCTGGCGGAGTCTCCAAGACCTGAGTTCGACGAGGACCTCTCGATTGATGCAGAGTCTGCCCTGGCGGAGGCGGAGGCGATAATCAACGAGATCGCCCCAGGGGCCGTTGCGGACTTCGAACGGTCGAAGAAGCGGCGGCGCAGGAGGCGGCGCAAGGGCTGAAAGCAAGGGAGAGCCGGGTGGTAATGGAGATTGACCTCGGTCCGCAGGCCGAGAAGTTCAGACTTGAGTTCAGGGATTGGCTTGAGGCAAACAAACCCGCTTCGCTCGAGGGCTACGACGATCCGAACGCGAATCCTGACACGCCCGAGCTCATTGACTGGGCGGAGAAGCTTCGCGAAGGCGGCTATCTTTGCGTGACTTGGCCCGAGAAGTTCGGCGGGCGGGGATTGTCGGCTGCCGAGGTCGCCGTCATGAACGAGGAGCTTCACGCAGCAGGTCTTCCCCGGGTCACAAGGGGAATGGGCGAGAACTTGGTCGGCCCCGCAATCATCGCTCATGGGACAGACGACCAGCGTGAGCGGTTCTTGCCGCGCATCATTTCTGGCGAAGACCGGTACTGCCAGGGCTTCTCAGAACCTGATTCAGGCTCAGATCTGGCCTCGCTCAAGACTCGAGGAATCATCGATGGCGATGAATTGGTGATTACTGGCCAGAAGGTATGGACTTCGTGGTTCTGGAGGGCGAACATGCTCTTCTGCCTGTGCAGGACAGATCCTGAGGCCCCCAAGCATCAGGGCATTTCCTACGTCTTGATACCTCTGAAACGAGATGACGGTAGTGAGAACGGAATCGAGTTTCGCCCCCTGCGCCAGATCACTGGTGAGAGCCACTTCGCCGAGACCTTTATTGAGGAAGCCAGGGCACCTCTCTCAAATGTCATAGGCGGTCTGAATAATGGGTGGCGAGTCGCAATGACTACCCTCGGAAGCGAGAGAGGCGGGTCTGCGACTACCCAGCACGTTCAATTCAGGAGGGAGTTCTGGAAACTGGTCAAGGCCGCGCGCGAGCGCGGAAAAATTGAAGATCCGATCGTTCGCCAGAGACTGGCATGGGCGTACTCGAGGGTCGAAGTCATGCGATACCAAGGGCTGCGACTCCTGTCGGCGCTTCTGGCGGATCAGAACCCGGGTCCGGGGGGATCGATCAACAAAATGTACTGGTCTGAATACCAGCGGCGCATGGCGGAGTATGCCGTTGAGATTCTCGGGCCGGAATCAATGATCGTCGGCGAGGAGTACGAGTTGGAGTACTTCCAACGGCAGTTTCTCCAGACGCGCGGGCACACGATCTGGGGCGGCACCGCAGAGATCCAGCGCAACATCGTCGGGGAGCGCCTGCTCGGCCTGCCAAAGGAGCCGCGGCCGTCCTGAACTTGGGCCAGGTAGCTATCAGCAGAAGACAGCCTCGGCACTACTAGGAGCGATGCTCACCCCTGCGCGACCAGGCGAGCTCGCCATCTACCCAGGTGGCCTCGGGTCGAACCCGCTCTTCAGCAAGCGCGCCGTCGGCGAGGGGATCCGAGTCGAGCATCACCATGTCGGCCGGGCGTCCGGCCTCGAGCACCCCGCCGGCATAGCCTGAGACCCGCGCGGCGTCTCGGGTGAAGGCTTCAAGAGCGCGCTCAGGTCCTACGGCCTCCGACGGTGAGACTGGCTCTCCGCGTTGGTTCAGGCGCGAGATGGCGCTGGCGAGCCCTCGCCAGGGATCCGGCTCGCCGGAAGGCTGGTCGGTTGAGAACGCAACCGATGCGCTGGCGGCATCTAGCGACGCGACCGGCACGACCGCGAATCCCCCTGGCGTCGGTACCTCGGCGAGCCACGGAAAGAGTGAGATGAATCCGGGTTGAGTGGCTATGTGAACGGGAGAGGACCCGAGTCTCTTGACGACTCCCGGATCTGTGATGGTCACGTGCTCAAGCCGGAAGGTCTCAACTGGGTTGGACACCTTGTCGTAGGCGTCGAGCGCGGTGGCAATCGTCCTGTTCCCGAGTGCGTGGGTCATGACGGCAAAGCCGCGATCGGTCGCGTCCTTCACGAGCGCATTGAAGCGCTCCGCCGGAAGCAGCATTTCTCCGCGATGTATGTGCCCTCCCTTCATCGACATCGGCGCGGACCGGTCGGCGAGCATCATCAGAACGCTCAGGTCCCTGCGTCTCAAGCCGCGGTAGGCAGTCTTGGCAGCCGCAGCAACTAGGCCAAAGGTTGGGAGTGAGAGGGCGCAAAGATTTGCGCCATCCATGAAGACCTTGAGCGGGCCTGTTCTAAGCCGCCCAACGGCTTCGCCTGTGGGCGTGCCTTCGAGGCGATCCCCGGGATCGACAAAGAAGCCTCCCGAACCCGTTGGGCTTACCGTCATTGAAAGGCGGAGAGCGCCGTCCGCGTTGAGGCGCCTGTAAAGGGCCTCAAACTCCGGCGGGGCGCAAGCGTCGCAAAGGTGCGTGAAGCCAAAGGAGAGCATGCGCTCCTGATGCGCGTCGGCGAGTCCAGCCCAATCCATCGCGGGGTCTTCAAGGGCGGCAGCCTGACCAGGCTGGGCAACTATTGTCATGGCCGCGTCGTGGAGGACCCCGGTCGCTTCTCCATCGCGGCCTCTTTCGATCTTTCCGCCTGCCGGGTCTGGCGTTGACTTGGTCACGCCACCAGCTTCAAGCGCCAAGTCATTTACCGAGACAGCGTGGTAGCTGGCATGTATGACCATTGCGGGACGGTCAGGAACCGCTTCAGTCAGCTCCTGGCGGCTTGGCATTCGGCCCTGCTGAGCGTCGTCAGCGCCCCAGCCGATTGCCCATGCGCCGACCGGCGCCTCCGCCATGAGCGCGACTACCTCGTCGACGCTGGGCGCTACTTCAGGGCGGACATCTACCCAGTATCCCTGGGCAGCTGATTGAGCGAAGTGATGGTGTGCGTCGGTCAGGCCGGGAATCAGAACCCGCTCTCCAAGCTCAATCACCTCGACTCCACCGCTATCGAGCCCCATCGACGCGGCCATTTCGTCAGCTTCGGTATCGAGAGCGACGACTTTGCTATCTGCGGCGAGAAGAGCAGACGCGCGCGGGCGCCGTGGGTTCATAGTGAGAATTGAGCCTCGGAACATGATTGGTCGCATCGGCTAAACGTAGACTTTGCAGCGCGCTGAGGCAAACGGCGTTGCATGGGTGAGTCCCAGGGAGGATGTCCGGTGGAAGGTTACGGAAGCGCTATCTACTGGCTTGAAACTGCGCCGGAGGTGCCGAACCCACCCCTGACCGCGGACATAAAGGCCGACGTGTGTGTAGTCGGTGGAGGATTCACGGGGCTTTGGACTTCATACGAACTCAAGTCCGCCGATCCGGCAATGAAGCTAGTCCTGATTGAGGGGGACGAGATCGCTCACGGTGCCTCAGGGCGCAACGGCGGATTCGCGATGACCCTTCTCGACATGAGCCTCCATCACTTCGTCAAGAATGTGGGTGCCGATGCGGCCAAGGCGGCACACAAGGCCGTTGCCGAATCTGTGGAGGCGATCGGGCGAGTCTGCGATGAGAGGGAGATCGACTGCGACTACACCCACGGGGGTCTGCTCGTTGTGGCTACGAATCCAGCGCAGCAAGTACGGATCGAAAAGGATCTCGAAGCTGCTGAGGAGTTGGGTTTGAGGGACTTCAAGGCGCTCACCGGGGATGAGGCACAGGGGTTGGTTCACTCGCCTACCTATCAAGCAGGCATGCTCGAAGAGCACTGTGCAGTTCTCAATCCGGCCAAGCTAGCGCGTGGACTCAAGCGAGTCCTCGCGGAGATGGCCGTTGAAATCTACGAAGGCAGCCCCGCCACCGGTCTCGAAGAGGTGTCACAGGGGGTGAAGGTCTCCACTCCGCTGGGGTCAGTCACAGCCGATCAGACCGTACTGGCAACCAACGCCTGGGCGTCACGGCTCCCTGCGCTGTCGCGAAAGATTGTGCCGCTATACACATACATAATCCTGACGGAACCCCTCAGTGACGAGCAGATGGACTCCATTGGATGGGCCGGGCGTCATGGAATCGAAGACAAGCGGAACTACGTTCACTACTACCGATTGACTGCCGACAACCGAATCCTCTGGGGTGGGAGTGATGGCGTGATTTATCGCGATCTAGGTATCAAGCCTCGTTATGACCGCAATGACGCGATCTTCGCCAAACTGGAAAAGACCTTCAAGACAACCTTTCCTCAGCTCTCCGAGGTTGGTTTCTCTCACCGATGGGGTGGCCCCGTCGCCATGACGGTTAGGTTCATCCCTGTCTTTGGGACACTTGACGGCGACCGCGTTCACTACGGATGTGGCTACAACGGGCACGGCGTTGCGCCGTCACACACGGGCGGGCGGATTCTCTCAGATCTGGTCCTTGAGCGTGACAGGGGATATGGAGATCTTTGCTTCGTCAACTCCAAGGAGCTCGCATTCCCAAAGAATCCCGTCAGCTGGATAGGGGCCGAGTTGACCCGCAAGGCCTTGCTCAAGCAGGACCGAGCGATGGACTCGGGCAAAGACGCAGGCGACATGGACCCTCCGCTGCTACGGCTCATGAGCAAGCTAGGCTAGATACGCCAGACGTGGGAGGCACCATGAGTGAGCAGTCAGGCAGGTCCAGCACTCCGCAACCTCCAAGGCCAGAGGATCAAGAGCTTGCAGGCCTCCGCCTTTCCGAGCCGGCTCCGGGTTACCTCAAGGTTGTGGCCTGGGTCTGGCTCATAATTTCAGCTGTTCACCTGGCGCTGCTCATTGTCTATTCGATGATGCTCTTCTTTTCCACCGATGAAGCCATTGAGCACCGCATGCTCCCTGAGGCGCCTGGCAGTCTCGAGTGGGTCTTCTTTGGATTTGCGTGGGTAATTCTGATAGCGCGGATTGGCGCCTTGTCGGCTGTCGTCAGGCGTGATCGAGCCCAGACGAGCGTCAAGGTTGCGTGGGTAATTCTCTTTGTGTCGATGTCTGGTCACGTAATTGACGCACTCAGTCCGCGATCCCGCCTGACTATGGTCGGAGACGTCTCCTTTACGCCGCGAGCTCTCGCAGCATTCGCGGCATTGACCCTGCTTCTCTTGATCTTCCCACCGGTCTTCAAGTGGTTCTGGATAAGTCCGCCGGAGCAGGTGCCATTTCAGACTTACTACGCCGAGATTGCCCTTGAAGATGAGATTCGCCAGCTCAAGTCAGGCGAAGCTGAGATAGCTCTTCCCTCAGTACATGATGAAGCCGAGGCGACTGCCACAGACGAGCAGCCCCAATCCGAGTGAGGTCGTGCCGGCGATTGGAGTGGAAGCCGGCAGCGCCGATGCTGGCCTCATTCGGGATCTTCACTTCGGCAGCGGCAGCCTTCGTTGCGCGAAAGGGCGTCTCGGTACGGGAAGAGAGCTGCTTTCGGAGCCTCAACAGCTGGCCCGAATCTCTGCGGATTCCGCTCGGCGCGCTCATGCAGGCAGGCAATTTTGGGTCGGTCTGGATAGCTGCTGGTCTCGCAAGGGAAGTTCGGCGTCCCGTCGCGGTTGCAGGTACGGTCGCGTGGGTCGGGTGCAAGCTGATCAAGCCGGCTGTCAAACGCGGCCGACCCGCGTATGAACTCGACGATGTTCGAATTCGTGGCAGGGCTCAGAGCGGGTTGGGCTTCCCGTCTGGTCATGCAGCCGTTGCATTCTCGCTCGCCACAGTGATCTCGCCCGGATTGCCCAGGACCCTCCGGCCACTTCCGTACTTGCTGGCGGTCTCGGTCGCGCTGGCTCGCGTCTATGTGGGTGCGCACCTACCGGCTGACATTATTGGAGGCGCCGGCGTCGGAATCGCGGCAGGCGCCTTGGCGCGGGGATCCGGGCCTCCTACCCCCCACGGGGCCGGCGAGTAGTGGCGGGTAAAACCCGGCGAAGGCCGAGTGGCGAGAGGCCACCCTTGCCTAAGGAGTTCAGCCCCTATGACGTTGCCTGGCTTGTCACTTGCGTTGCGGCAGTCGCAGCTCTGGCAATTGCGGGTTTCCTGAACCGGGAAAGCGGCTGGCTGGATCGTCTCGACCTGAGTCTGGCTGACGAGATCTCCGGTGCGAGGGGGCCGGCGCTGATCGGGCTGGCCCGCACAGTCGCGCGCATCGCGAGCCCCGGGCCGCTCCAGCTTCTGAGCGCTGCGGTCGCGATTGGACTCGTGATTCTCAGGCGCACCCGTCGACTCGTCCTGTTCTTACTGGTTCTATTGGGCGTCTACGGCGCCCAAGCGATGCTTGCCGGATTGACGCAGCGTCCCAGGCCGGCTGGACTTGAGATTCTCGGCAACTGGGCCGGTTACAGTTTTCCGTCGGACTCCGTCACTGCCTTCACGGCGATCTCATTTGCGGCCTGCTTTTGCTTCTTCGCCAAAGGCAGGACTCGGCAGGTGGCTGCTGCCGCCGTTCTGATCTCCAGCGGATTAATTGCACTTGCCCAGGTGATTCTGGGTGTTGACCATCCAAGTGACTCGATCGGCGGGCTCATGCTTGCGACTGCCATTGCTCTGGTGGTCTTTCGCTCTCTGGCGCCTGACTCGCTCTTTCCGATCTCGACTGGGGGAAATGCGGCCCACCTTGATCTTGGCGGCCTGCGGGGGGCTGCAATTCGAAGAGCTCTCGCGGATCAACTTGGACTTGAGTGTCAGTCGGTCGAGCCGTTTGGCTTGGAGGGGTCAGCAGGCTCAACGCCCATGCTGATAACAGCTCGCGATGACGATTCGGGGATCGATCGCCGCTACTTCGCGAAGCTCTACTCGACGAGTCACGTACGCGCCGATTGGCTGTACAAGACCTTCAGAACGATTCGCTATGGCCGCCTCGAAGATGAGACCGGATTCAAGAGCGTCCGGCGAATCGTCGAATACGAGGACTACATTTTGCGACTCATGGCAGATGCCGATCTGCCCGTGGTCAAGACCTACGGCATTGTCGAAATCACTCCCGAGCGTGAGTACCTGCTGATCACGGACTTCGCCGATGGTGCTCAGGAGATAGCGGATCAAAGTGTAGAAGTCGACGAGGAAATCATGGGCCAAGGCGTCGGAGTTGTCAGGCGAATGTGGGATGCCGGCCTCTCTCACCGTGACTTGAAGCCGTCAAACCTGCTCGTACGGGACAACGAGCTAGTCGTGATAGACGTGGCATTCGGATCGGTGCGTCCTACACCTTGGCGGCAGGCCGTTGATCTCGCCTGCATGATGTTGGTGCTCGCGCTCAAGGCAGATCCAGAGCGAGTCTATGAGGTCGCGCTTGGCCGCTTCAGCCGTGATGAGATCGCCGAGGCATTCGCCGCCGCACGCGGAGCGGTGATTCCAGCCCAGCTCCGGAGAATGCTACGCGAAGACGGTAGAGACCTCATCTCGCGCTTTCGAAGGCTCTCCGGCGAGCGCCCGCCTGTGAGGATCCAACGCTGGAGCCTGCGAAGAGTGGGCCTCGTGGCCATTACCGCGATTGCTCTTGGTCTGATTGCGGTCTTGGTGATCGAGACTGTCATAGGGCCCGATAGAGGCGTGGTCGGCCCGCCTGAGTGCCCCGATTCTGCGGTCGTAGTTCTCGCGGCTCAGGCCGCTCCCGAAGCGCGAGCGGTCGTCTGCGTCAAAGGCGTGATCAGCGGATGGACCCATGCCGAGACCGTTGTGACCGAGGAGGGACTGCGCTCGACATATGACAACGATCGCTCCGGTTCCGAAGCCATGATCGTGACCTTTGGCAGGTCCTGTGACCTATCACTTCGCCTCGCTGAAGGTGACGACACCTCAGGAAGCGAGCACCAAATCACCCATCAAGTCGAGGGAGGATGCGCGGTCTTGACTTTCAGGCCGGAGGGTGAGGCTTCGGTCGCAAGTGAAGGGCAATCGATGATCGGCTGGGTCGAGCGCAGCGATCTCGGTATCGCTGCTCAAAGTGGACCGAAATAGCGCTTCCCCTCGCCGAGCAGGATTCTGCCGAATTCAAGGTTTGGGAAGTGCGCCGCACCAACGAGAGTGTCTGTGCCCTCGGTCTCTCGCCAGAGGGTCTCCCTGGTCGCCTTCGCAAGGTCGGGATCGACATCGGCCATTGAATACCACTCGGATTCCTCGAGCTGGACCGGGCAGGAGATCGCGTCTCCGAGAAGAAGCGCCCGCTCGGCTCCAGATGAGATCACCAGTCCCGCCGATCCTGGAGTGTGGCCGGGGAGTGCTATGACGTCTACGCCGGGTGCCAAAGTTTCGCCGTCTGCGACTAAGCGGGTTCGTTCAGACATCGCCTCAATGATGTCGAAGCGAATCATGGAATTGGGTGGAGGATCATCCTGCCAAAATGCAAGCTCCTCAGCGGTGATCGCGATCTCGGCGTTGGGGAATGTGATTCTGTCGCCCGTGAGAATCCATCCGACGTGGTCAACGTGAAAGTGAGTGATGAAGACTGTAGAGATCTCGGAGGGATCTACGCCCGCCTTGGCCAAGGAGTCCATTAGCGCACCGCCTCTTGCAAAACCCGCATCGACGTCGCCGAGTCCGGCGTCAACGAGGACCTTCTTGCCCCCGCTCTCGATTACAAATGCTCCCAACGGAAATACGTAGTTCCCCTCGCCGTCAAGCATGTCCTTGTGGGACTCCCAATCGGCAGCAGTCGACCCCTGAAAGTAGAGATGCGCGGGCAACTTCGCCTCACCGTCGCTGATCGGAGTTACGCGGATTTCACCAAGGTCCATCGGGTTCCTCCAAGCGGAGAGTAGGGGCTGGGGCAGCCGGGTGCTAGTAACCTTGCCCACGATACGTTAGGAGCTGACGTGGCAGAGAAGTTGAGGGCGGGGCTGATTGGTGCTGGGCTAATCGGCAAGTTCCACACGTTCATGATTGGACGCGCAGCGAGGGCCGGCAAGCTCCCATTTGAAATGGGGCTGGCATTCGATGTTGACGAGACCAAACTCCCGCCCCTCGTTGATATGGGTTGGGAGATCGCCGGCTCAGCGGAGGAGGTCTGCGAAAGCTCGGATCTTCTGTGGATTTGCGTTCCGACAGCGCATCACAAGCCTCTTGTGGAGCTTGGAATCGCTCACGGTTGTGCGGTCTTTTGCGAGAAGCCTCTTGGCCGCGATCTCAACGAGGCACTCGCAATCGGCAAGGTTATTGCTGATCGACCTGCCCAGGTCGGGCTGGTCCTTAGAACCGCACCGCCATTTCGAGTAGCCAAGGAGGCAATGCCACGAATTGGCGAAGTTCAGGCGATTTCCTTCATCGATGACCAGTTCGTGCCAGTTCAGAAGCAGTATGCATCTGGTTGGCGGGCGGACCCTGAGCTCGCCGGTTCAGGGGTCTTACTTGAACACTCGATCCATGACGCTGACTTGATCAACTGGCTAGCAGGCCCGGTGAATTGGGTGATTGGCGAGACTGGCTCATTCCTCAATATTGCACCGGGTATCGAAGACATGGCTTCGCTTCAAATGGGCCTCGCGGGTGGCGGAGTCGCATCGCTCAATACCACCTGGCACAACGTGACAGGCAGAGAAAGCTCACGCCACATTCAGATCCTGGGGACCGAGGGCGTGATCGTGATTCGCCATGAGGTCCAGGGCCCGGTAGAGATTCACGTGGGCGACACATCCGAAGTTCTCGAACTTGGACAGCTGTTTGCGCGAATGCTCGAGATCGAGCCTGGTTGGTACGGCGAGACCGACCTACTCGAACACGTTTGCAACGAGGATGCGCGTTTTGTGCGTGCCGTTGTGGAGAAGGCGCCGCCGACGCCGAGCATTGAAGAAGCGTTGGAAGCTCACCGCATCGTCCAAGCCGGCTATGACTCCGCGCGAACTGGAGAGCGGATCAGTCTGGTTTGATCTTTTGTCTCAGATGTGGCCGAGGCCTCGAAGCGCTTCGATTATCTGTAATGCCGAGTCGCTTGCCGATTCCGTGGCTGTCGCAACTCTGATCTCTGGATCCAAAGGTGCTTCGTAGGGGTCGTTGAGCCCTGTGAGATTCGGGATTTCTCCCGCCAACGCGCGCTTGTAGAGCCCCTTTGGGTCGCGCTCGATGCAGACCTCTACGGGGCATTCGACGTGAACCTCGACGAACTGGTCAATCATCTTGCGCGCTTCGAGGCGAGTCTCCGCATAGGGCGAGATCGCCGCAACCACTGCGGGAGTGCCATGAAGGTTGAGCGTGCGCGCAACGTAGGCGAGCACACGAATGTTCGTATCCCGGTCCTCGCGGCCGAAGCCGAGCGTGTAGAGCGCGTCGCGCCGGATGTCGTCACCGTCAAGGTGGGCGAGACTGCCGATCTCTGGTCCGAGAACTTCGACGAGCTCTCGCGCGATCGTGGTCTTGCCGGCTCCCGGAATGCCGGTGAGCCAAATTGTGAATGCCTTAGTCATTGCGGGCCTCGTGCTTGGCGGACAGCCGTCACGCTTCAAGAGCGTGAAGATGGTACTCCAACCTCATCGCCCTCTCGGCGTACGGATCTCGGTCGATGGCATAGGTTGCATTGAAGTCGGAGGCAACTGGCAAGAGATCATAGATTTCGTTGCCCAGAGCCTTGAGGCTGAAGGTCTCTACCACGCTCATGTCTGCGGGGTCGATCTTTGATACCCAGGCTCCAAGCAAGGCAAACTCGTCGAAGTCAGTGACCTTGGTCATTCGGTCAGTTGAGCGCGAACGCGTTCGCTCCCCGCTTGAGCCTGCAATTAGGTACCCGTCGAGTTCGCATAGGCCCCTCGCGAAGCCTCCGATCTCGGCCTCGCCACTGCCCACTTTCACCACTCTGCCCGGATCGGCGCAGACGTACAGGGCATCTTCGACTTCCAGAAGCGAGTGGGGAGAGATGAGTCCGTCGGCAATGACTTGCCCACTCTCGACTGCCATCACGCCGCCTCCAGACGGCGGGAGGGAAGCCGAGATGCCCGCGGAACGGCACCATGTCATTGTCAGACCGTGGCTGGTGAACGCGACAGAGTTCATGTGGCATTGGTCGCCTAGCTCAGCGAAGGTTCCGGGGAGTCTCCAAAGGAGCTGTTCCTCTTCGATTTCGGTCGGCGACTTGAGCTTCATCTCATATAGCTCGTCGGTGCCAGTACTCACGGCGACCAAGGTGTGGTCATCGCGAAAGACCATTGAGTGGACATCCTGAATGTGGCGGAAGTCGTACGCGGCCGCCAGCTCAAGAGTGACTTCATCGTAGATGTGAAGGCGGGGCCCTGGGCTCTGCGATTGGATTCCGACATATACATAGCCATTGCGGCTAGCCAGGCCGGCCGCGCCCTTGACGTCACTCGAAAACTGAAGGTCTACCCACCGGAAGGCCGACGTCTCAGGATCCAGCAAGCCCAGCACGAATTCGGGTACGAACCGCTCGTTACAGAAGCTGATCAGGAGCACTGGATTCTCAGGAGGGGCTACCGCGGGCGCCTGGCAATGGCACGGGCCAATGACCGAGCCATTCGGTGAATAGCCGGATACCTATTCAGAGTCTCATGTAAGCGATCAGCCGCCCGGTAGCCGGCACTAGACTCCATGACTTGCCGGAGTTCATGCAGCGCCTCTTCGGTCTTGGCCAATCGAGCCTTTGTGACTTCGATGTCGTCAAGGCGGCGCTTGATATCGGCTATGTATTCCTCTTTGATTGACAAGTCAGCCTGAAGGTGGCGGCGTTCAAGCTCGGCAACGTGAAGCGTCTCGGCTCGCGACTGGCGCGCTTCGCTCAAGTCATCTGTCATCTGACCGAGAAGTCGTTCGAGTTCGCGTACTTGCTCAAAGGCACTTGCCGCGCGCTTCTCGGCATCAGCAAGCTGCGTTTCAGCCGAGCGAGCCTGACGGCTGAGAAGAGCCGCAATTCCCTTCTGGTCCGGTCGCATGCCTTCCGGGGATTCGAGAATCGCGCCGCTCGCGAAGACTACGAATTGATACGTGAGAGCATTGCAATCCGACAGTGCATCGTGGATTGTTTCGTCAGAGTGACGCGCCCTCGCAATCTCAAGTTGGGCCTCGTCGAGAGGGCGAGTCACATCCAATTCATCAATGATGCCGAGAAGCGCACCATCGAAAAGCTTTCTGATTCCCGGTTTGTCATAGAAACGGATGTGCTCGTGATCGAGCGGACCACCTTCTGTATAGGGAAATCGTCCATCTAGCAGTTCTAGCTTCACAGTGGCGTGTGCAACATTGAAGGCTGATGCAACCACCACTCCGGCCGGGCGGAGGTGATTTCTCATCGCGCGAAGCGCATCTTCCGGATATCTCAGGCTCTCGAGCGCGTCCAGAATCAAGATTGCATCGAATTCGTTCTCGCCGAGCTCCGTGTGTAGATCGACGCTCTCCAGGTTGCCCGCGATTGCATGTCTGCAAACGCGAGAAAGTTCGCTTGTCTCCGACTTGTCTTGCTCAATGCACCAGACTTCGCAGGCTCTTCCGGCAAGTGCACTTGCCAGGCCAAAGTTGGTTGATCCCGCAACGAGGACCTTGCTTGCCGGCGGGACTGCAAGGGCCGCGATCGTCCGTGAGTCATTGAGAGTCGACAGATCCAGCTTGCTCATATCCCGGCCTTGGACTGGGCTTGCAGCGAGTTGAGCAGCTGGCTCAGGACTTGACTGCGATCGACGGGAGCATGCTCAGGAAGCGCAATCACGTCCATCGGCGATTCTGCGTTGCCCTGCAGTTTGGAGAGATGCTGTGAAATTGCCTGGTCCGCCACGATCGCATAATCGTAATTGATCCCCGGTCGACTTAGGTGCCTATCGGGCTCTTCCCAGATCAAATTGATGCCGAGGCGTCCAGCGCGAATGCGGTCGTCACCCGTGGCGCCGGATACCGACACCGACAAGGCTAGCCCTCTCGGTTCCTTGGGGAGCGATTGCAGATCTTCTGGTCTAAGCCCCACGGCAATGACCTTAGTTGGATAGCCGCGCGCCCTTTGGATCGCACTGTCGATCGAGATCGGGGAATCCGGCTCTCGGTCTTCGTGAGTTGCGATCAGGGCGGCCCACTTCTGCCGAAGGGTCCCAATGTGCTTCTGCACAAGAAACATCTTGTAGTCGCTCTCGGTGCTCGCCGACCGGAAGTGCATCAAGGCCGATCCCGGATCGAAGATCACGCGCTGTCCGGCCTGTTGAATCTTGAAGCACAGGTCAACATCTTCGTAGTAGCCGGGGAAATACTCCTCGTCCATGCCGCCGACCAGGTGCCAAGTTGAGTGCCGAACGAGGATCGAGCACGCCGAGCAGTAGTCCGCGTCGCGCAAGAAGTAGTACTGCGCGGATTCGATATCGCGTCCGCTGTCAATTGAGCTGGTGACACCATCAGACCAGACAATTGCCCCGGCCTCTTGAATCGTGGAGTCCGGGTTGAATACGAGGCTCCCGACAGCTCCCGCCTCCGGAATGCGATCAGCGGTCTCAACGAGTGACTCAAGCCATCCTCGGTAGACGATCGTGTCGTCATTGAGAAAGACAAGATAGTCGCCCCGAGCGAATTCGCTTGCTCGATTGCAGCCACCAGGAAAACCCAGATTCACGTTGGAGGTAATCACGCGTACCCGCTCGCCAAGGTCGGCTGTGGCATGTGTGATTTCCGGGTCGGCACCATTCAAGAGGAGGATGATTTCGTAGTTGAGATCTGAAGAGACGTTTTTTTCGATCGAATCTAGGCAAGCGAGAAGCATCTCAGGGTGATGCCGACTCAAGATCACGACCGAGGCGCGGATATCGGAGCTCACTGTCTGAGCGCGGAGTAAATCTTCTCGGTCAAGAAGCCTTCGTATTCGATCGGCTGGGGCGCGCGAATTGCACTAGCTGACCTGCTTAGCTCCGAAGGATCATTCGCCAGCCGGGCGAGAAGCCGAGACAACTCATCCACATTGCCCGCTTCGACAAGGTAGCCGCCGTTGTGATCTCGAACAATCTCGGCCATGCCTCCGAGATTGGCCGCTATGACCGGTACTCCGGCGGCCAGGGAGCTTTGGACGACAATCGACTGCGTTTCATTCCACGTCGAGGGAACCACTACCACGTCTGTTTCCCCAAGTATTGGGCCCAGCTCGCTGTATTCATATGGGCCATCAAAGTGAAAGCGTTCGTCATCAGCTGCTGCCACAATCAGTTCCTCTAGATATTCGGTCTCGTGGTAACAGTCACCGTGGATGTGAGCGTCAATCGGCGACTTTGCTGCCAGCTTCACTGCCTCGATGAGGACATGTGGCGCCTTATGCCTTTGAAGAGTGCCGAGGAACCTGACCCGAAGGCGGGAACCAGAAGCTGGCCGTTGCGAGATCTTCAGCACTGAGTAGTCGATGCCGGCAGAGATCTTGATCCAGTCCTCGGTATCAAATCCCTCATTGCTGAAGACTTCACGGACGAAATCTGTCGGGACGATAACGGCGTCTGCTGACGCAAGTTCGTTGCGGGCCCACTCATGTCGCTCTTCGCCAAGTGCCGTACCCACGCCGCAGACCAATTCACAATTCTTGCCGGCGTTGGATCCCTTACAAATCGTGCCGTCCGGCCGAATCATGTTGATCCGTGGGCAAGCGTAGAAGTAGTCGTGCAGGTGAATAACTACCGGTTTCCCGCACTCCTGGGCAACTTGGCGAGTTTCCGGGTAGACCAGCGCATGCATCAGGTGAATCACGTCGGGCTTGGCCGCGTCGATCGCGGCACGGATCGTTGCTGCGGTGGACTCGTCGTACCTGCACTCACTCGCACTGCTGTGTAGCCGCGTCGATCGCGGCTGGAGTACGCGAATTCCTTCGTGTATGTAGGCCTCCGGTTGCGCGGTCGTGTCGGGAGATGACGGTGGAGCCGAGAGCACGACTGCGTCATGGCCAATTGCCATCAACTGTGATGCGAGGTTCTGGGTGGCGCGTTCGACGCCCGTTGGAAAGAAGGGGAGGTACTGGTGGACGACAAAGAGGATCCGCGTCGCGACATCTGCGGAAGCCGTAGTTGGAATCGAAACCGGAACCGGGGCAGGAGCTGGAGCCCGCTCCGGGACTTGGGCCTCCGCTTCAGCTGAGAGCGCCGATGCGTCGAGGACGTTGACCCTTTGGGCGAGGTCTCGCCAATGCCTTGCCGAGCGAGCCAAGTGGGCACCTCGCTCTGCCATTTCCCTGTACTTGCGTAGCGCGTAGACCATCTCAATCCGGTCATGAGTGCGAGCAGGATCTAGTCTCACAGGCGGCGAAGTTCCTGTATCGTCAGAGGCTGATGGCTTCGTTGGCACACCTGTCAGCTCGGCGAGCTTCTTGAAGTGCTCCGCAAGCGTCGTGCGATCGCGCTCAATCGTCTCGGAGAAATCCGGTGGAGATGCAAGTATCCACGCGAGTTTCTCGGCAAGCTCGGCCGCCGAAAAGAAAGCCAGGTCTTCCAGATTCCGGTCGGCGAGGAACGCGCGAACCTCGGGATCGCGCCCGAAGGCCACAAATGGTGTGTTCTGTTGATGGGCAAACTGCGCTGAGTAGTACGACGACGCCACCACTGCCCGAGCGCTGCCCACGCTCGCGAGAAGTTCGGTTGGGGTCTCGGTCAGCTCGATCTCGGGAACCCACCCAAGGTCAATGCCAACGCGCAGCATTGCGGCAGGCTCGGGGAGTCCAGACTCGACCGTGAGCCATCGGAGTTCCTTCGCCGAGAACGGCGCGAATGCTTCGGCTAGGCCCGCGCATTGCACGACCGCGTTGTGTGTGAGGTGAGCGAGAACGACTTCGGTACCGGGGGCTCGCACTTTCTTGCCTGCGGCAAGTGCAGCCGAGACGCAAGGCACGACGACGACGTCGAGTCCTGTCGCTTGGTCGACGCGGCTCTTGTCGGCGCCAGTGCGAACTGAGAGGTACAAGTAATCCTTTAGGTACTCGAGGCCGACGGCGCTCAACACTCCTGCTGAATTGAGAATGTGTGGTCCCGGTATCCGAAAGTGGTCGAAATATGGGTCGCCAGGACCGTAGATGATCTCCCCTCCACCGACGATAACTGGGGAATTCAATTCGTTGGTGACGAGCGGATCAAGTACTTCGAGGCTTGCATTTCGCATCCCGAAAAAGGCGGTCATGACTTCTCGAATTGCGCATTCGCCTGCCCCAAAGCGCCGCGTGTCGATTAGCAGACGAGCCGAGTTGGTCTTGGTTTTCGGACTGCTGAGTCCAGTAGTCCGCGATCTCGATGTCTTTGACTGCGTCACGCGAGCTGCTTGCCTATTCGACGGGGGGAGAGTCGGGGAAATTGTGTACCTATAATTCCACGATGCCACAACTCCTCGTCAGCTTCTTCAATCAGCTGCTCACGCCTAAGTTCTCATTGGGTGTGCTCGACTCTGGCTCGGGCGAGTTTCGATGGTTGGATCTTCAAGCGGACCAAGGTATTTCGGGGTGTGCAGGATTGGCCAGTCGGCGTGATCGAGTCTTTGTGGCCGCTCAGGCGGGCGGTACGGGACGGCTCCAGATTTATGCGATGCCCGAGTTCAAGCTCCTGTCGGTCTATGAGCTCCGGCACACACAAGCTGTCCACTCGCTGCTCGCTATTGATGACGGGCGAATTCTTGGTGTGGGAACTGGGAACGACGAGATTTACGAGTACGTCGTTGTCAGCGATGAGGTGGTTGAAGAGCGGCTCTTCTGGAGGTTGCCCGGCACCCACCCGGGCTTTGGAGACCAGTGGCATGTGAATTCGATTGCTCCGTTGGGGGACGGCTTTGCTGTCTCCTACATGGCGCACGCGCTACCCAGTAATGATGATTATCAGTCCGGGGGGATCTTCTCGCTAGCCGACGGGGAGCTTCTCGCAACAGGCCTCAAATGCCCCCATTCCTTGATGAACTTTGACGGCCGCCTATATGTGGCCCACAACCCCGGAATGATCTCGGAGGTTGGAGGGGAGTCCGGCGAGGTTGGCGGGTTCGCGCGCGGGCTATGCCGGACAGGCTCCTCGCTCTTCGTCGGGGCAAGTGGCCACAGATGGCAGTCGCGTTCCACTCAGCGGGCATACATTGATCAGTACGAAGACTTTGTCGCCCAGGGCGCGAAGGTTGTTCAGGTCTCACTAGAGGGCTTCGATGTCATCCTGGAATTTGACCTGAGGGGTCTTGGCATCGAGGTATTCGAGGTAACTCCTGTTTGTATTGATCCAAGATCGGAGTACCTAATGCCAGGTGATCCCGTCGTAGAGCGTGCATGCGCTCTTGAGTTCGTTGCCGCCGGGTACCATCAGGCTGTTGAAGTCGACTGGAAAGTCTGACCGGGCAGCCGCTGCTAGATCCCCCTAACGAGCTGCTGGATTAGTTCATCATCTTGGTCGTGCGCAGCAGCCGCATGGCCGATAGCCACTCCGAGAAATGAACCCATGAGTTGCGCGAGAAACGCTTCGCCTTCATCAGGTTGGCATGAGTCATGAACAGTGGCGAATTCGTCGAGGTGTGTGTTGGCGAGATGAGCCGTGATGTCCGAGGCCAGGATTTTCTCGACGCGTTCCGATCGGGACTCATCCCCGGCCAAGTCACGCAAGTAGTCGGCTACATCTGCAAGCTCCTCATTGAGGATCACGTCGCGGTCGAGACTTGTCCCGATGCCATCCCGAGTTAGCGTCCCCATCGCCAATCGAACCTCGCCGAGGCGCCCGAGAAGGCTTTTTCGGTTCGAAGATCTGAGCGCCGAGTCAACTGCAGCAATGATGGGAATCGATGAGATGAGCACCTCGCCCAGGCTCCCCGGGGCCGCAAGGTCGAGGGAGGGATCCTCGAGGGCTTTCGCGGCATGAATCCTGTCGGCAACCTGTCGTCTCATGTGGTAGATCGCAGGTCTGTCATGTGAGTGGATCACCGCGGTGTTTCCGCAAAAGGCAACTCTCCACCCTGCTTGCATGGCTCTTACGGCAAAGTCCAGATCCTCGGCAAAGCGGGTCGGCCTGAAGCGAATCTCCTCCCAGGCCTCGCGTCGCATGGCCGAACAAACGTTGTCAACTGCGGCAGCCCACCTTCGCTTGTCCCCGTAAGCGGCATTGGCAAATGCCAGGTCATGTTCTGGAAAGACCATCGTCGAGTTGAGGTCGAGTGCCCTGTAGTGATGAAACGAGGTATAAGCCGCGTGCAGCCCGCAGCCGCTGTGCGGAATCTGTCGCGCGGAGCACGCGGCGATTTCGGGATTCGAAGCGAGCATAGATGTGAGATGCGCAAGAGCCTGGGTGCCGGCTGGTACCGCGTCTTGAGTCATGAATACCAGGTAGTCGCCTGTCGCAATCTCGGCCAGGAGGTTGCGGGTGCTCCCGTGGTTGTAGTCGTCCTGGGCGATGTGATTGACCTGTGCGCCGGCGCTCTCGGCAAGCTCGATGGTCGAATCTGTTGAGCCGGAGTCGATCACGATCAACTCCATTTTTTCTAACCCCGCCTGGCAATCCAGGGCATCGAGAGTGCGCTTGAACTCCGGTCCTGCGTTCCACGTTGGGATCAGGACCGATACGTTAAGGGAGTTGCCGGCGTTAGGTCTCGCCATGCGCTCGTCTGTGGCGGTGACGGCCGCAAACGCCGCATGGCGCCTGCTTCGATGCGTCGCCTCAATTGGCTCGCCGCGATTGGGCTGCTCGTGGTCTTCGGCCGGTTCGGAAGCATCACTGGTCCCGAGCGGTCTTCCGAGTAGTCGCTCGAGCGCCGGCCGGCCGCGCTCCTGATATCGCGGGGGAACCCGGTTCCACATCGCCTTCCCTAGCCGCTTGGTCAGCCGAAGCGCCTGACGCGAGAGGCGAGTTTCGGTCGCATGACGTAGCTCATTGTTCAGAAGAAATAGCTGGTGGGAAATACTTCCGAGGAACTCAGCTTGCCGTTGACCGGCAGCATTTGCCTGCTCGACTAACTCCCGGCTGATTGCGAGCTGTGCCTCAAGGCTCTCCGATTGAGCTTCGGCTGCTTCCGCCTTAGATCGCTCTTCATTGATCTTTCCGGAAAGGCTCGATAGCTGGTGGCGCAGATTGACAGATTCAGTTTCCGCGGATGTAGCTCGATCCAGGATCTCGGTTCGGCTACGGCGAGCATCGGCGGCCTGGCGCTCGAGATCGGCGGCTACTTGGCGCAGTCGCCTGACTTCATGGCCGATGTGACCGAGCTCGGTCATTGCCTGGCGATATGCGAGGCCGTGGAGAGTATCGAGAGTCGCGTGGGCTCGCGACCTCATGTCTATGCCGTCGACGCGTCTTTCGCTGGTTGGTTCTGGAGAGAGTCCAAGGAGGTCCGCAAGCTTTGCGAAGTGCGCATCCAATCTCTCTGAGTCGGCTTCGATTGTGCGGCTGAAGTCGGGTTGCACGTTGAAGATGCTCCCGAGGCGCTCTTTGAGTTCCGCGGTGGAGGAGAAGCCATGGCTATCGAGACCACGTTCGGCGAGGAATGCCTGGACCTTCGGTGGTCTTGAGAAAACGAGGAAGGGCACGTTGTGGGCATGGGCAAAGATTGCTCCGTGCAGCGAAGCGCAAATGAGGAGTCTGCACCGAGTGATCGCGCCGAGCTTTTCTTGTGGCGTACTCGCACCGGTAGCCGAGATTTCACGGTCTAGGCCCGCGGCAATCCGAGCCATGGTTGCGCCGTCACCCGCATATGGAGTCAGCGGCAGCCAGAAGATCTCGTAGTCGGATAGGCCTGAGATGAGCTGAGGGAGACCCCTGCAGTGGTGAAGCGCGTTGTGGTGGAAGTGAACAAGAAGTGTTCGTTCGGGGTCGATTTCATCGGGGGGAGCTGTTGGCGCAAGTCGCGTTGCGACGCATGGCGTGATCTCGGCGTCGGGGCGGACCCCCTTGACGAGGGCATAGTCGGCCTCAGAGCGTACCGAGACATATTCGTAGTCTTTGAGGAAGTCAAGACCAATTGAGGTAGTCAGCCCAGCGGCATTGAGAATGTGCTTGCCTTCAAGCCTGAAAGCCTCATAAAAGGCATCACCGGGAGACCCGATCAGCTCCCCGCCCCCGACTACCACAGGCGCT
>QEUQ01000024.1 GCA_003577105.1 Acidobacteriota bacterium
GGCAACTCATGTAGGGGCGTCTACGGGGCGGTCTGGCCGATCCCAAGTCCTTTCCATTGAACCACAGGCCTCATTTCTTCATAAGGCTTCTCTCTGCTATCGCTGTTCTCCTGATTGCTTCTGGAAGCGTCTTTGCAGCGACCAGATACGCGTACACGCATCCGGAAATAGCAGGCTGCTATAACGCTCCAAGTTCCAAGTTCCAGCCGGCTTCTCAGCCACGTCTGAGAAGCCTCCCGCCCGACGATGCATGGATAGTCCACGACGCGCCAGCCCAAGTACGTCTCCGAATTGGACGTAACGAAGGGTCGACAGAGCTTGATCCAAGAATCGACGGTATCACCTTCACCGTTAGCCCTCTTGTCCATTACGTCGGCGTTTTTGATCGTTGTGGGAGAGAGTCGGTTGCCGTAGAACTAAGCGCTGAGCTGCATCTTTCGTTCAGCGATCTCGATGCGAGCTTCCCGGATCAGTTCTGGTCCGGCAGTCTGACCCAGCGGATCCAGCCGACAGTGAAATGGGTCGTGGCTTCACTTGAGGTGTCGCCGGGACAGATCTCGCCCTACCCGAGTGACCGAGCGACGCTCGTGCTACCTGTCAGAGTTCTCATGCGAGATGCGCGCTTGCTGCCAGCCCCGAGCTGGCTCGTCTTGAGCGACGCCTATGACACTGGCCAGCCACACGCTTGGCAAGTCACGTGAGCCCGCGGTGCCACATTCGCGGCAAGGGTCGGTCCGATTCGGCAAAGGGACGATCAGGGCCGAGGTGCCCCGGCTTGCAGCCGGCTCCGGGCGAGGCGAGGCGGGCAAAGTGCCCGACGCGGGCATCCCTGTCTCCGCGACAATCGTTCCATGTCTACGACCCGGTCGACTTTGGGGGGAGAACCCCAGCTCAGCGCCGCCGCGCAAAGCCGAGAGGGCCCAAAGATTCCCGTCCCAGGTCGTACTCACATCGCGCACCCGCCCCCACTAGCACATCTACCCAAATACCACTACGACTGGCACGCGACACGCTTGTCGCAGAGGAGGACATGACGGGGACGTTCAGGGAGTATCTCTACGCGGGGGCGAGGCGACGAGGGTGTCTGAGCAAGTACATCAGCCCTTCAGGTATGCGGGCTACCGCTACGAGGACGGCTTCGACCTCTACTACTTGCGGGCCAGGTGGTATGAGGCGGGGACCGGAAGGACCTTTCGACTACGGAATCGAAGATCGCACCGGTTCGGTCACGAGTTCTGATGGGCGCGCCGCTACAGGCTTTGCCTGCATTTACCAGGACACTCGGGGCCCTCCCCCTCTAAGAAGCCATGTAGGTGCGGAGGCCCTCGTCCAGACGTCGGGGCTTCAAATCGAGTTGCTCGACAACCCCTGAGTTGTCCACAACAGCATCACCGGTGGCGAAGTCCACGGCCCTCGGGGAGAGAAAGCCGTTGGGCAGGAGCGAGATTGGCCATGCGGCGATCTTCATTAGTGGTTTGGGAGCCGGTACCAGTAGCCGGCGCTTACCCATGACGTCCAATAGAGTCTCAACTACCTCTTTCATCGTCATGACATCCGGTCCGCCAATCTCGTAAGTGCAGTTCCATGTGCCAGGGTTCGCGAAGGCGGCTGCGACCGCAAGCCCGATGTCGTCCGCGAGGACTGGCATGACACGCTGAGATTTCCATCCAAGTACTGGAACCACCGGCGACCATCGGGCGATTCGTGCGATCCGATCAAGGGCTTTGTCTTCCGGCCCGTAAGCCCATGAAGGACGAAGGATCAGCCACTCGAGCCCGCTTTCGCGTACGGCGCGTTCGGCTGCTTCCTTTGCGACGAACCACTCCTCACTTCTTCCCGCCCCCACGCCCGCGCCCGAGACATACAGGAATCTCTCCGCGCCCGCGGCGACGGATGCAGCCAGCAGATTCTCGGTACCGGCCCTGTCGACTGCGTCGTAGGTGAAGCCCTTGCGCCGACGCTCAACCGGGTGTCCGGGGAATTGAGCGGCCATCACTACCGCCGCGCATCCCTCTACGGCGGCAAGAAGCGAATCGGTATCAGTTACGTCGCCGGAAACGGTTTCAGCTTGACCGAAGTCAGGGGCCGTCTTGGCTGAGCGCGAGAGGATTCGCACCGAATGACCTTCTGTTACCAACGATCTCACGAGATGGCTGCCGACAAACCCCGTGCCGCCTGCTACGAGTATCACGGCGATCCCTCCGTTCGATTCGGAATTTCAGCGCCACTATGCTCGTGGCCATCATGGCCAAACCTATTGTCGTTACGGAGCCGATCGCGCGCCCGCTTGAGGAAGTCTGGGCTGTCGTCGCCGACCTGGAGTCTCAACCGCGCTGGATGACCGATGCTCTTGAGGTCCGTGTCACTACGGGCAAGCCCTACGGAGTTGGTACGAAGGCAATTGTGCCCACCAAGATCGCAGGATTCCGCGTCGAGGACCGCATGACCGTCACCGAGTGGGAAGAGGGCCGCCGGATAGCCGTGCGGCACAAGGGGGCGGTGACCGGAATCGCGGACATCGCCCTTGAGCCCCAGGGAGATCAGCTCACGCTGGTTGTCTGGACGGAGAATCTTGAACTTCCGTGGGGACGCTTCGGAGACTTCCTCATGCAGATATTCCGACCAATCCTCAGGCGCCAATTCGCAGCGGACCTTCGCCGGCTCCGCCGAGTGGTGCAGTCGGGTTGAGCCCCGGAGGTCACCTACTAAGTGAGCGATCCAACCATTAGCTACAAAGGAACTCAGCGGCCTCTTCAAAGATCTTGCTCCTTCGCATGGGCGGAAGCACGGAGACGATCGACCTTCCATATGCCGTAGCCGCAAGGCGCTTGTCGAGTACCGCAACCACTCCGCGGTCGCTCGCAGACCTAATTAGCCGTCCCACTCCTTGCTTCAGTAAGAGGGATGCGCGGGGAAGCGATTCCTCTCGAAAAGAGTCCCCACCCGTTTCGTCAATTCGCCTGCATCGAGCCTTGACCAATGGATCATCTGGAGGCTGAAAGGGAATCTTGTCGATGACGACGAGCCTGAGGGCCTCGCCGGGCACATCAACTCCTTGCCAAAACGTCTGGGTTCCGAATAGCACAGCGGGGCTTTGATCGACGAATTGCTCGATCAGGCGTTCAGGCGCTGCCTCACCTTGGCAGAAAACCGGGTAATCGAGTTCGTAGCTCTCGAATGCATCTGTCATGGCTCGCCAAGATGTGAATAGGCAGAAGGCGCTGCCGCCGGCCGCTTCGATCAGGCGGGTGATTTCATCGCGAGCTGCCGCCGGAAACCCAGTCGATCTCGGATCTGGCATTTGCACGGCGCAGTAAAGGAGCGCGTTGGTTTGGAAGTCAAAGGGACTCTCGACGTCTAACGTGTCGAATGCAGTCTCGCTCGACGCGACCCCCAATGTCCGGGCAGTGCGCTCGAATCCGCCGGTCGAAGCGAGGGTCGCCGAGGTCATGACCACAGAAGCCTCGTTGAGCAGTCCGTTGGCCAGGTTGGGGGAGACATCGAGAGGGGCGAGAGCGAGGCGTGGTCCGGCTGGCGATCCCTCGATCCATGCGACCTCGCCCTCCCCTGGCGCGAGCAAGTGGGCGAGATCGTCCTGGAGCGACGCGACTGTCTTCTGAAGCCGGATTCGCCTCTCTTTCGCTGGGCCTTCGGTAGGAATGACGTCCATCTCCCGCCGGAGCTTCGTCAATCTCTCGGCCAAGGGGTTCATGGCAAGGTTCACATCGTTCTTCAGTGCTCCGGCAATTGGCTGCGCCCGCCCGCCGGGGAGAGCGTCAAAGCCATGACCTGTGAGCTCGTCGATTTCGTCGGGGGTCTCACTCTCTTCGAGCAGCCCACGAGCGAGCCTCGAGACGTAGCGAAATCTTCCGGCGAAGACCTCCGCCCCGAAGACCGAGATAGCGGCATCTTCGAGGCGGTGGGCCTCATCGATCACTACCTGATCGGCCTCGGGAAGTAGCGAAGCGCCCCATGACCTCATTTGGATGTCCGCAAGGAGCAGGTGGTGGTTGACCACGATCACGTCGGCGCTGCGGGCGCGAATACGGGCGCGCTCAGCGAAGCACTCCTCGCCAAACGAGCATGCCGAGGCGCCAGGGCACTCCTCCGATCTTGCTGTGACAAGCGAAAGGATGCGTGCTGGGGGAGTGCTCTCGAGTTCCGCCACGTCTCCAGAGAAAGTGTCAAGCGACCACTCGGCGATTACCTCGAGCTCGGGTTCGAGGATCTCGCCGAGCTCGTTGAGCTTGGCGAGGCACACGTAGTTTGACCGCCCCTTGACTAACTCCCAGGTGACCTTCTTCTCGTAGGCCTTGGCCGCACGGGGAAGGTCCTTCTCGGTGACCTGGGCCTGAAGCGCCTTGGTTGCCGTTGCGACAATTGTCTTCTCCCCAGACGAGATTGCCGGAATCAGGTAGGCGAGAGACTTGCCCGTGCCAGTGCCCGCTTCTACTAAGAGGTGCCGCTTCTTTCCAAACGCGCCTGCTACGGCCCTCACCATATTCCGCTGACCGGGACGGTCCTCTCCATCAGGGAGAGCATCTACGGCGCGCTCGTAGGCCTCTGTTGCCTCTTCAACTAGGGTGCTCACCCGAGTCTGCCTCCACTTTTCCGACGCGCCACCCAGAACCGGCCGCTAGCGCAAATGCGATCGAGACGAAACCGGCGAGTGTCGCTGTAATACCTAAGGTGTCGATTCCCACCTTTGCCAGAACCGGCCCCGAGGTTTGACCGATTCGAGCCGACGATACCCATAGGGCTACGACAGTTCCGCGCCGCCCCGGCGGGGCGACCTCGGTCGCGCGTGTTTGAAGCAGCGGAATACTCAGGCCATCGGCAAGTCCCGAAAACATGAATCCGATAACCGCTATCCAGTACGCCCCAGAGAGCGTCAGAATCGACAGCCCAATGACGTACAGCGAAGCCGCCAAGAAGAGCGACTTGGCGGGGTGGAGGCGCTCACGAATTCGCCCGGTGTTGACGGCTGCGATCATTGAGCAGAGGGCGGCCGCAGTCAGGGCGAAGCCGATGCTGCGGGGCGAAGCCGACATGCGCTCGGAGAGCAGGATCGGACCCGCGGTTAGAACCGCTCCGAATATCAGAACAAAAATCACCCCGCCCCTGATGATTATCCGCCGAACGACAGGGATCCGAAGCGACGAGAACGGCCCCGACTCACGTACCTGCTCTCTCTCTAGAGCGGTGATCTTTCGTTCAGGCAGGAATAAGGCCCCGGCGACCGCGATCGGCAGCGCGGTCCAGAAAAATCCGAAGACCCAGCGCCAGCTGATGTCGGCAAGCAGCCCGCCGACTAGTGGGAAGCTTGTCGTGCCGAGGGTGAGGAATCCTGCGTTGTATCCCATCATGCGAGTGAGCCGGTCGCCCTCGAAGAGATCGCCTATCGTCACCACGGCCAGGTTGATCATGCCGGCCGAGCCCACACCTTGGAGGAGGCGCAGCGCGATCAGCCACCAGAAACTTGGCGCGAAGGCTCCTAGTCCGCCCGCCACTCCAAAGATCACCAGGCAGGGGATCAAGACCATTCTCCGACCGTAGCGGTCAGCCAGAATTCCGGCTACGGGGGCAAGGATGATTCCCGGGAGGGGATTGGCAGTCAGCAGCATTGCGGCAGTTGACTTCGCGATGCCGAAGTTCTCTGCGATTGTCGGGATTGCAGGCGGAACGATCGTTGCGCCTGCGACTCCGCAGACCGAGATCATGAAGATGATCGGGAGCGCGCGCTTCTGCTCGACAGTAAGGCGAGCCCTTTCAGGCGCCTCTACGTGCGACTCTGACTCACTCCCCGACAAGGCCACCTGCTACGCCGGTGAGCCCCGTCGCTTGGCGGCCGTCTGCGGCGCGGCGGAGGATTCGCCTTGCTACGACCATGCGATGGACTTCGCTCGGACCGTCGTAGATTCGAAATGCGCGCGCATCCCTGAAAAAGAGCTCCACCGGCGTGTACTGAGTGACGCCGAGTGCGCCGAGTATCTGCACCGATCTGTCGATCACCCGGTTGATTGCCTCGGCAACAAAGACCTTGCATGCCGATGTCTCTTGCCTGGCCTGATCTCCCTCGGAAATCCGCCAGGCAGCGTGGAGGGTCATCATGCGCGAGGCATAGAGGTCCATCTCGGAGTCGGCAAGCATCCATTGGATCGATTGGTGCTCAGCGAGCGTGCCGCCGAAGGCCTCCCTCTCCAGCGCCCGACTTGCTGCAATGTCGAGCGACCTTTGGGCAACCCCTATCCATCGCATGCAGTGGGTAAGGCGAGCCGGACCGAGTCGGACCTGCATGAGCTTGAACCCTTCGCCTTCGCCGCCGAGCATCGCGTCATCGGCAACCTCGCAGTCGTTGAGCTCCACCTCACAGTGCCCCCCTGCACCGCCGGATCCCATCACGGGTGTGCGCCTGACGACTCTGAATCCGGGGTTGTCGGTATCAACAATGAAGAGCGACGCCTTTGAGTGAGCCGGGGCATCGGGATCGGTCACGGCACACACGACGGAGAACGAGGCTCCGTCCGCTCCGGTGATGAACCACTTGTCACCGTTGATAATCCAGCTGTCACCTCTCCGCTCGGCTCGAGTCCTAAGCATGGTCGGATCTGATCCACCACCCGGTGCCGGTTCGGTCATGGCGAAGCAGGAGCGAATCTCGCCATTGGCTAGCGGGGTGAGGTATTGCTCGAGCTGTGCCTGTCGAGCCGCCATAAGGAGCAGGTGCATCGTTCCTTCGTCCGGCGCAGCGCAGTTCAGCGCAAGCGGTCCGAGGAGGGATCGGCCTGCCTGCTCGAATACGAGGCACATGCCCATTAGGCCCGTGTCCTGGCCCCCGAATTCCCGTGGCAGGTGAGGTGCCCATAGCCCCTCAGCTTTGGCCTTGGCTCTCAGTTCGGCGATCGCCGCAATGTCCCCGGCCTCTACATCGATCTCGTTTTCGAGCGGTATTACTTCGTCATCGACGAATCGGCGGACGCGGGCGGCAAGATCATTGAGCTCTGGCGGGATGCTGAAGTCCATTGGCACCCAACTCCTCTGATAGGTCCAGCAATTTGAGTTACGGTCTCCTTGCACCCTATCGCCGCGCAGTTCATGCGGCGTCCAAGCGCTTGCCAACGTGCACGGAGAAACACGGACATGGAAAGAACACTTCTTGCCTGCTATGCACATCCCGATGACGAGTCATACGGTGCCGGTGGGGCTATTGCGAAGTATGCGGCCGAGGGGGTGCGCTGCTACATCGTTACGGCGACATCCGGTGAGGTCGGCCTGGATCATCGGAGTGAGGGCGAGACTGAGCTTGGCGATCACCGCATAGAGGAGCTTGCCTGCGCCGCCGAAACTCTCGGCGCCGAACCGCCTGTAATCCTTGGTTTCCCCGACGGGGGAGTCGAGGGCCATATCGAAGATGTCGC
Organism: Acidobacteriota bacterium; assembly: GCA_003577105.1. Taxonomy (GTDB): domain Bacteria; phylum Actinomycetota; class Acidimicrobiia; order ATN3; family ATN3; genus ATN3. Next base: position 7,419 of record QEUQ01000024.1, read on the forward strand.
TGCTCGCTACCTTGCGACGTTCGAGGAATTGCGACCCGACGTCGTTCTGACCTTCGACAAGACCGGGGTTACCGGCCATGCGGATCACTTGGCCATCCACCGCGCCGTGACCGATGCCTTCCAGCAGTGGGATGCGCGCGGTTCGCGTCTCTTCTACTCGCTTCTGCCCCGAGCGCAGTTTTCGAAATTGGCCCGGTTACTCGAAGATGCCGGAATCGCGAGCGCCTTCGAGAACTTTCCCGAGTGGGACGGCTCACCGGTGCCACCCGATGGCTCGTATGGGCCGCGAGTTACGCCCGACGACTGGATCACCACGACACTGGAAGTCGACGGGGTCAAGAAGCGCGATGCGATCCGATGTCATCACTCACAGCTGGGCCCTGAAGCAGCCTTCGTTGCGATGCCAGACGACATGGCTGCCCTCGCGTTTGGAACCGAGTACTACATGCTTGCCGCGGGAAGTTCTTCAGGTACTGAAGCCGACTTGTTTGGAAGTGACTGAACTACGGCTATGCGGCAACTGATCCGAGATAAGACTTGGTGAGTTCGTAGGACTCATCGAGGAGGCGTTGAGTCTGCGTCAAGTCGTCGAACGCCAATCCTTCAAAGGGTGGGCGCGGCAAGACGTGAACACGCGGATCTGTCGAGTATCTCTTGACGTCGGCGAGCCATCGTTGACCCTTGGCGATGGCAAACGCCTTCATGACGACGTCGAGTGGCCGCCTCGCTTCCTTGTCCTCGTCAAGCTCGGATGAGACATTCAGTACATAGATCCGTGAGACGTCGGGGCGATCGACAACGCTGACCGGGACATTGTTTATGACTCCGCCGTCGATGAGTCTTCGTCCGTCATGGTCGACCGGAGGGAACGCGCCGGGGAGTGCCGTCGTCGCCAGCAGCGCCGGTCGAATCTCGCCCGAGCTGAACCTGACCTCTTCCCCGGTATCAAGATCGCAGGCAACGGTGTGCATTTCAATCGGAAGGTCTTCAAATCTTCTGGTGTGAATGTTGTCGTCGACAATCTTCTCGACACCCGTGCGGGGAAACAGGTGATCCGCGCTGACGAACTTGACCATTCGGGACCAGAAGCCCCCGGGGAAAATGTGCTCGCCTTCGAGATCGTCCCAAATGCCGATGAGCTGCTCGAGGCCCTTCTCACCTGGCGATTGAGCGATCACTGCACCGTTCAGTGCCCCTACCGATGTGGCAGCTATTAGGTCGGGCTCAACACCGTGCTCAAGAAGGGCTTTGATCATGCCAACTTGGATTGAGCCTTGGATCCCTCCCCCGGACAGCACAAACGCTGTCTTCGATCGGGAGGGTTCTCCGGATCGGGAACGCCGGATCTTCCCCCAAGCTCCTCGACTTCCTTCAGATGACTTCGACGGCATCTTCACCTCTGGCCGGTCTTCGATGTGGCGTTAATTTTGATGCGAACTGACGTCTGCATATTTCTTCGGCGATTTGCACCCGATTGGTTACGCAATTTGGCATTAGAAGCTTAACCGGCGGTGAGCCCCGAAAAGTCCATGTAAAGGCCAATCTTGTTACACCCGAATAGTTTGCAGCAGGCAGTGTCGATGCCTATACTCACGGCGACTTGACGGAGGTCGAGGCAGACCGGTCTCGCCTGCCAGCCGGCGCGAAGCCAGATCCGCTGATTGCGAGAGTCGTCCGCCGCGACCATCCGTCTTTTAGTTGACGTGAGCTTGTGCAAAGATGCACAAGGGCGGAACGGCGGAATGCGCGTTGGGCGCTGGTTCGCCAAGGGAGACGGCTTGCCCAGTTACTTCAGCCAGTACATCACCGTAGCTCTGATCGGCCTTGCAGCGATCGGCATGGTGGGCTTCATGCTTGGCGCGGGCCGCATCATCAGGCCGTCAAATCCATCGGCTGACAAGTCGCTCACCTACGAGTGCGGAGTCGATCCAATTGACGGCAATTGGGCGCAGACCAACATCCGCTACTACCTCTTCGCGTTGCTGTTCGTGGTCTTCGACGTTGAGGCGGTGTTTGTCTATCCCTGGGCCACAATGATGCGTTCTCTGGGCAAGTCGGGCCTCGTTGAGATGATCGTTTTCATAGGAATTCTCGCCATGGCACTTCTCTACGCATGGAAGAAGGGGATCCTCGCGTGGGACTGATACAGAAACACGGCGCCCCAAAGCCGCTCAGTTGGCTACTTAACTGGTCTCGTAGCTACTCGCTTTGGATGTTTCAGTTCGGTCTGGCGTGCTGCGCAATTGAGATGATCGCGGCGGCTTCTCCTCGCTACGACATGATGCGTTTCGGAATCATTCCCTTCCCGGCCTCTCCGAGGCAGGCAGACCTCATGGTCGTCGCAGGAACCCTGACCGACAAGATGGCCCCTGCTGTCAAGCGGGTCTATGAGCAGATGCCCGATCCGAAGTACGTGATCTCGATGGGGTCATGCGCGAACAGCGGAGGGCCGTACTGGGACAGCTACTCGGTCACAAAGGGTGTCGATCAGATAATTCCGGTCGACATCTACGTTCCGGGGTGTCCCCCCAGGCCTGAAGCGTTGATGCAGGGCATCGTGGAGCTGCAGAAGAAGATCAGGGGCGAGGACGTCAAGACCAAGTGGAGAGGTGATGCGCTTGCCGCCGACGGCGCCTGAGCTTGACGCCGGCGAGATCGCAGCGCGCCTCAGTGATGGGCTGGGCGACGGACTGGTCGAGACCGTGATCGCTCGCGGACAGGTCACCGCGCGTGTTAGACCCGATGCTTGGGTCGATGCCGCCCGCTTCGTGAAGACCGACGATTCCCTGCGCTGCACCTTCTTCTCCTGGCTGTCGGCAATTCACTGGATTGAAGCTGATGAGGGCCTGGGCAATTCCGAGCTTTCAGACGCAGCCGAGGAGGCCGATGCCGCCGAGCCAGCCGAGCCAGCCGAGCCAGCCGATGCCGCCGAGGAGGCCGGCTTTCAGCCGTATCCGGCCAGCCATGAACCCGGCACCTATGCCCAGCCGCAGGGGAATCTCTTCCAGGTCTTGGCACATGCCTCCTCCCCGATGCGCGGTGTCTCGGTCACTCTCAAGACAGAGCTTCCCGAGGAATCTCCGAAGATTGCCTCGATTGCGGAAGTGTTCGCTGGTGCCAACTGGCACGAACGCGAGTGCCATGAGATGTTCGGGATCGAGTTTGATGGCCATCCCGACCTTTCCAGGCTCTATCTGCCCGAGGACTTCGAAGGTCATCCGCTCCTCAAGTCATTTCCGCTTGGCGCGCGTGAAATCAAACCGTGGCCTGGCAACGTCGATGTCGAGGCGATTCCACCGGAAATCGAAGCTCGCCTAGATGCCGAGTTCGGAGGCGGTTCGTCAGGCGGTGATTCTGAGTGAGCACCGCAGGGGACCTCGCTGAGAGCGTAAGGGCTGCGGCCCACGCCGCAGACGCCCGCGTGAGCGTCGACATTGATACGGGTGACATGAAGCTCAACATTGGGCCTCAGCACCCCGCTACGCACGGAGTTCTCCGCCTTGTCGTCGAGCTCGACGGCGAAAAGGTCAAGAGCGTCAAGCCCGTGATCGGATACATGCATCGCGGCTACGAGAAGCTAGTCGAGGTTCGTGACTATCCTCAAGTGACCACGCTCATCAATCGGATCGACTGGGTCTCCGGCTTCTGCAACGAGATCCCTTTCATACTCGGTGCGGAGAAGCTTCTCGAGATAGAGGCGCCGCCGAGAGCGACTTACCTTCGCACGCTGCTCTGCGAGATGCAGCGCATTGCGAGTCACTTGGTCTTCTTCTCCGCGTACCCCCTCGAGGTCGGGGCCATGACCCCGATGTTCTTTGCCTTCCGGGAACGCGAACGGGTTCTCGATGTTCTTGAGTCGGTAACGGGCGGGCGGTTTCACCCCAATTTCAATCGCGTCGGCGGCCTCTTCAAGGACATCCCGGCGACCTTCAGGTCGGAGTGCGCCGAGACCATGGATGCGGTGCGCAACGTCTGTGGCGAGCTCGATAACTTGATCGTCGGCAACGAGATATTCATGGAACGGACAGTCGGCGTCGGTGTTCTGCCACCCGAGATTGCATTGGACTATGGCGTCTCCGGCCCCAATTTGCGGGCTACCGGAGTCGCCGAGGACATTCGGAAGACCTCGCCCTATCTGGCCTACGATCAAGTCAACTTCGACATTCCAACCGGGGAAAACGGCGACTGCTTCGACCGGGCGAAGATCCGCCTGCGCGAGATAATCGAAAGCACTTACATAATCGATCAGTTGCTCGACTCCCTCCCTTCGGGCCCCGTCATGGCAAAGGTGCCCAAAGTGATCAAGGTCCCCGAAGGAGAGATCTACGTCAAGGGCGAGAACCCCAGGGGCGAGATGGGTTATTACATCGTCTCAAAGGGCGGCGGCACGCCATATCGCGTCAAGATCCGGTCTGGTTCATTCTCGAACATCTCTTGCCTCGAGTATCTGCTCGACGGTGTGCTTGTTCCGGACATCATTGCGATCCTTGGCAGTCTCGACTTCGTTCTCGGGGATGTGGACAGATGACCATCTGGATTGAGGTTGCGGTCAAGACGTTGGCGTTGCTTCTCATGATCCCGCTTGCCGCGCTCGCCCTCGGGTACTCGGAGCTAAAGATCATGGCGCACATGCAGAGTCGGGTCGGGCCGATGGAGGCAGGCAAGTTTCATGGCTGGGCGCAGCTGATCGCGGACGGCCTCAAGTTCATCCAGAAGGAAGACGTGATTCCAGAAGCAGCCGATCGGAGCGTATTCGCTCTCGCACCGGTTCTCTCCCTGATCAGTGCCTTCCTGGTCTTCGCCGTGGTCCCCTTCGGATCCGGGCAGCGGTTCTGGTTCTTCAACCTCGACATAGGCCTCTTCTACGCCTTGGCAGTCAGTGCGATTAGTGTCCTAGGCGTGTTGATGGCTGGGTGGTCGTCGGCAAACAAGTACTCGCTCATGGGCGGTCTGAGGGCCGCGGCACAGCTCATGGCCTATGAGCTGCCTTTGGTTCTAGCGGCAGTCGCAGTAGTGATTCAGGCCGGCACGATGAGTCTCGTCGGCATCGTCGAAGCCCAAGCGAACTTCAGCATTCTTGGAATACCGGTTCCATATGTCGTGCCTCAGTTCGCGGGCTTCGTGATCTTCGTCATCGCGTCAGTTGCCGAGCTGAGTCGTACGCCGTTTGACATGCCGATGGCTGAATCAGAGCTGATAACGGGGCCGCTGACCGAGTACACAGGTTTCCGCTTCTTGTTCTTCTTCATGGCCGAGTACGCAGGCATGTTTGCGCTCTCGGCGATTGCGGCGACGATCTACTTGGGCGGCTACTGGCTCCCTGGAGTTCCCGACAACATCGCGCCCGCAGTAGGCCCGGTCGCCCTGGTCGCCAAGACCGGGCTCATCGCGTTTTTCTTGATCTGGATTCGTTCCACCTATCCCCGCCTCAGAGAAGACCAGCTCCAGAAGTTCGCATGGAAGGTGCTCATTCCCATTTCGCTGGTGAATATTCTCGTCACCTCGATCGCCGTCGTATTCGTCTCGGATGTGCAGGGGTAGCGGAGATGGCGACGTCAATCACCGGACTGATCAAGGGGCTGGGTGTGACCCTCAAGGCACTCGTGAATCCCGCGGTCACAGTGCAATACCCGCATGAGAAAGAGGAGCTCCACCCCAGAACTCGCGGCGTCATTGCACTGAAAGTTGAGAACTGCACGGTCTGCATGCTGTGCGTTCGCTCCTGCCCCGATTGGTGCATATATATAGAAGGGCACAAGGACAAGGCGCCCCCCCGCCGCGAGGGTGGCAAGCCGAGGAGTGTCAACGTACTCGACCGCTTTGACATCGACTACGCGCTCTGCATGTATTGCGGGATCTGCGTTGAGGTTTGCCCGTTCGACGCCCTTTTCTGGAGCCCCGAATTCGAATACGCAGAGCCCAAGATTGCCGACTTGCTTCATGACATCGATCGCCTAGACGAGTGGATGCAGACCGTTCCGGAGCCACCTGAACTAGATGAGGGGGCCAAGTGAGCAATCAGCAAGTAGTCCAGGTCATCATCTTCGGAATTGCAGCGGCTCTGATCATTTTTGGCGGGATCCGAGTTGTAACTGCGCAGAACATCGTTCGCGCGGCCCTCTATCTCGTCTTGACGCTCGCGGCGACGGCCGGGCTGTTCGTTTTGCTGCTAGCTGAGTTTATAGCCGCCGTTCAGATTCTGATCTATGTGGGTGCCGTCGTGGTGATCCTGCTCTTCGGAATCATGCTCACACGCGCACCCATCGGGTTGACACCGGATCTTGACAACGAGTCAGCGAGAATTTGGGGCTTGGTTGCCGGACTCGTCTTTCTAGGTGTCGTCACCTTCGTTCTTTGGCGCCATTTCGCGTCAGTGCCGGCGCTGGAGCTGAGTGCTCCGGATTCCGGAGCCAACGAGGCGCTTGGTCGTAGCTTGCTTGTTGATTGGGTGGCGCCATTTGAAGCTGTCTCGATGGTCCTGCTATCTGCGCTGATCGGCGCCCTTGCCATGGCGAGAAAGGACTGACGGAATGCGACTGATGTCAATCCTCATGCTCTCAGCAGCGCTCTTTTCGATTGGTATCTACGGAGTGTTGGTGCGGCGCAACGCAGTGCTGGTGCTCATGTCGATAGAGCTGATGCTCAACGCCGTGAACATCAACTTGATCGGGTTCGGCACCTGGTTGCGGGACACGGCCTTTGTCAATGCTCAGGCATTCGTTCTATTTGTGATCGCGATAGCTGCGGCTGAGGTCGGGATTGGAATCGCGATCGTGCTCGCGATCTACAGAAACAAGGCGTCGATCGCCGTTGACGAAGTGGACAGCATGAAATGGTAGGCGCCCTCGCATCTTCAGTATCGGTCGCTTCGTCGGCGCTGCTTGGTGCGGCTGAAGCGGCCGCTGAGCACGGCGAACACGCTGCGGCCGTTCTGAACGGACCGAACTCCACTCTGAAGCTGGGCTGGCTGGTTGTCGCCCTGCCGTTTGTGGGCTGGCTGTTGACACTCTTTTTCGGCAAGCGCTCGCCAATGCGCGGCGCGATCTATGGCGTGACCGCGCTCGGAGCAGGATTGCTCATTTCGATCGCGATGTTCTTCCAGGTAGCAGGCGGGGCTGCCCCCTATCACCAGAAGTTCTACACCTTCGACATCGGTGGCTACGAAGTGTCGACCGGGTTCAGCTTTGACAGCTTCACCGTGATGATGTTTGCGGTCGTGACGTTGATCAGCTTCCTGGTTCACATCTATTCGCTGGCATATATGAAGGACGAAGTTCGATTCACCTTCTTCTATGCGACGCTCTCGCTATTCACCGGCTCGATGCTTCTCATGGTTGCCTCGGACAACTTGCTCCAGATGTTTGTCGGGTGGGAGCTGGTGGGGGTTTGCTCATATCTCCTGATCGGCCACTACTGGGAAGAGAAGCCAAACTCGAGTGCAGCCATCAAGGCCTTCATCACGACTCGCATTGGCGATGTCGGCATGATGTTCGGGATCTTCGTGCTGTTCTTCGCCGCCGGTACCTTTGACATCGGAGGCATCAACGGACTTGCCGCCTCAGGAGGGATCAAGCACGGGATCTTGCTCGCCGGTGCCACGCTTCTCTTCATCGGCGTGATTGGCAAGTCCGCACAATTCCCGCTGCACGTCTGGCTCCCTGACGCCATGGCAGGTCCGACACCCGTCTCTGCCCTTATCCATGCTGCAACCATGGTCGTTGCCGGGATCTACCTGGTGGCAAGGAACTTCGATGTCTTCCGGACGGCATTCGCTCTCGGGCCCGGGGGGCCGGCCAACGTCGTGATGATCATCGGCACGATCACCATGCTGATCGCGGCCTTGCTGGCAATGGTTCAAGATGACATCAAGAAGGTCCTCGCCTACTCGACGGTGAGCCAGCTTGGTTACATGGTGGCCGCACTTGGCGTAGGTGCGTGGACCGCAGCGGTCTTCCACCTCTTCACGCACGCAATGTTCAAGGCACTCCTCTTCCTCGGATCAGGCTCGGTGATTCATGCCGTGCATTCGAACAACATGAGTGACATGGGTGGGTTGCGAAAAGAGATGCCCGTCACCTTCTGGACTTTCCTAATTGGTTCAGCAGCTCTCGCCGGTGTGCCGGGGCTCGCTGGGTTCTTCTCCAAAGACGAGATCTTGCATTTCGCATTTCACAATCACTACTACGCGGTCTTCGGAGTCGGCCTGCTGACGGCGGCCTTAACGGCTCTGTACATGACTCGTTGCGTTTCGTTGACGTTCTTTGGTGAATTCCGCGGTCATGGTCATCCCCATGAATCGCCTCGACTCATGACAGTTCCCCTCGTCGTTCTCGCGGTTCTCTCAGTGACGGTTGGTTCCCTCAACTTCTGGGGCATGAAGGGTTTCGGGGTGTGGATCGCCTACGCGGGTGAGCAACACGTCGCCGAGTTCGACGTCGTGGCGATGCTCGCCGGTACCGCGGCCGGAGCTATCGGAATATTGCTGGGGCTCTGGATCTATTACTGGAAGAAGGCGCCGCAGGGCCTTCTCGACCGGGTGGCGCCATTTAGATGGGCTCACACGCTGCTTATGAACAAGTACTACCTCGATGACCTGTACATCAAGGGCATCGTGCGTCCAGTCCAGTACAGCCTTTCGAAGGTGGCCTACTGGATCAACCAGAAGATCATCGACGGCGTCGTCAACGGCGTCGGCGTCATGACACGCAAGGCACTTGCTGAAGCAACTTACTGGCTTGACCAGACGGTCGTTGACGGCTTCGTCAACGATGTCGCAAATGAAGCCGGTGAAGCGGGCGGTGCGTTGCGGCGCATCCAGACTGGCAAAGCTCAGCAGTACGTGGCCGTTGCAGTTGTTGCGACAGCCGTGCTGGTTATTGCGGTCGTCTGGGCAGTGCGATGAGGAGCCAAGAACGTGAATACATATACAAGGAGGCCAGGGGTTGAGTGCGATTGAGACGTGGGCGCTGACGCTCGCGGTTTTCCTTCCCGCGGCCGGCACACTGGCCATCTTGCTGGTGCCAAAGAAGCAGGAGTCGGCCGCGAAGGTGACGGCTCTAATTGCGACCGGCTTGGCGCTGCTTGCCGGAATCTTCATTGCGCTGAGGTTCGACTACTCGAATTCCTCTTCGCTCCAATTCGAGACCAACGTGCCTTGGATTTCGGCCATTGGCGCGCGCTATCACATTGCTCTTGACGGGATCAGCTTGCCGCTCGTCCTTCTTTCGCTCCTGGTGACGTTCCTCTGCGTCATCTATAGCTGGAAGCACTTTCCCGAGCCTCATAATCCTCGTGTCTTCCTAGCCCTGGTGTTGCTGCTCGAGACCGGCATGACCGGAACGTTCGTGGCGTTTGACTTGATCTTGTTCTTCGTCTTCTGGGAACTGGTTCTGCTGCCGATGTACTTCCTGATCGGTGTCTGGGGTGGACCCAACCGGGAATACGCCGCAATCAAGTTCTTCCTCTACACGCTCTTCGGGTCGGCTTTCATGCTGATTGCTTTCCTCGCCATGTACTGGAAGGCGGGGACGTTCGACATCGTCGAGCTCTCGCTGAACAATCCGGGCTTTGCGAAGTCGACGGCACTACTTGTTTTCGGCGGCCTGTTCCTGGGATTTGCGATCAAGGTTCCGATGTTCCCATTCCACACCTGGCTGCCCGACGCTCACACTGAAGCGCCCACCGTCGGTTCTGTGTTGCTTGCCGCGGTCCTGTTGAAGATGGGTACCTACGGATTCGTTCGGATCGCGTTGCCGGTCTTGCCCGAGGCTGCGAGGTCGTGGGCGCCGTGGATCGGGCTTCTCGCGGTTATCGGGATCATCTATGCGTCGCTCTGCTGCTTCGCGCAGAAGGATCTGAAGCGCTTGATCGCATTCAGCTCTGTGGGGCACATGGGCTTCGTGATGCTAGGCATCGCCACCCTCACACCTGTCGGCATCAACGCGGCGATCTTCGGCATGGTGGCTCACGGACTGATCACGGGAATGCTCTTCTTCCTCACCGGCTCGATTCATGAGCGCTACCACACGAGGGAGATCGCAGAGCTCGGCGGTGGCATGCTCAAGAAGTTGCCGATCTTGGCATCACTACTTGCATTCATCTCATTCGCAAGTCTCGGGTTGCCGGCTCTCGCCGGATTCCCGGGTGAGTTCATGTCGATGCTCTCGGCCTACAACCCGGCTCCGGGCCTCTCCACGGGCACATTCCGCACATTCATGGTTGTGGCGGGTGTCGGTACAGTTCTAGTAGCCGGATACTTCCTGTGGATGCTCCAGCGGGTGAATCTCGGTACCGTCCCAGAGCGCTGGGAGTCGACAGAGATGCATGACGTCAACGGTTATGAGTACGCCGCCTGGATTCCGCTGATTCTCCTTACGTTCATCTGCGGCGTCTACCCGCAGATAATTCTCGGAGTCACCGACGGCGCTGTGCGCGGCGTGACGGCGGCGTTCGGAGGCTGATCGGTGGGCACTGCCGTCTTCGACCTCCACGCTCTCGCTCCTGAGCTGATCCTCACGGGCGTGGCTATCCTCATCCTTGTTTATGACTTGTTCATCGGGGATGAGAGAAAGTGGACGCTGCCAATTGTTGCGGCCGGTGGAATTCTGGCCGCGGGTATCCCTCTCGTCACCCTTGGTCTGAGCGATACAACCCGATCGCTTTTCGGTGGCGCGTATGTGGTTGACGGATTTGCACTCGTCCTGAAGGGGATATTCCTCGGGGCGTCCTTTGTCGTGCTGCTCATGTCCGCGCAGTACGTCGAGGAGGGTGACTACCACAGAGGTGAGTTCTACTTCTTGCTTCTTTCGGCGGTCCTCGGGATGCTCGTGATTTCGTCTGCGAGAGACATGATTTCCCTTTTTGTCGCGATCGAGCTTGTCTCGTCGCCAACTTATCTTCTCGCCGGATGGCGCAAGCGCGATCTGAAATCGAACGAGGCTGCACTCAAGTATTTCCTGCTAGGCGTCGTCTCAATCGCGATCAGCCTCTATGGCATGTCGATTCTCTTTGGAGTGACCGGCGGCGCACTGAAGTTCACCGAGATCGCTTCCTGGATGTCAGCAGTTCCCTCGGGGTCAGCCATGGGCGTCGCCGCGATGTCGATCGTCCTGATTTTGGTTGGTTTCGCCTTCAAGATCGCGGCCGTACCCTTCCACCTATGGGCGCCCGACACATACGAGGGTGCGCCTCTGCCGGTCACCGCCTTCTTGTCGGTGGCATCGAAGACAGCAGGATTTGTAGGGCTTTTCACCCTGGTTTATCTGGCGTTCCCAGCACAGAGCCAGGTGTGGCGCCCTGTCATCTTCGGGCTCGCAATTGCAACCATGACGGTCGGCAACTTGATTGCGATCAAACAGACGAATCTCGTTCGAATGCTTGCCTACAGCTCAATCGCGCAAGCCGGCTACGTCTTGGTGCCATTTGCCGCGACAACTCGTGAGGGCAGCCTCACAGCGGAGACATTCGCCTCATCGGTGACGTATCTGCTGATCTACACGGTGATGAATCTCGGCGCATTCGCCGTCATCATTGCCGTTGCCAGACGCACCCGTTCCGTCGAGATCACTTCTTGGTCTGGCCTCTCGAAGTACGCGCCGGGACTGGCAGTTCTCATGACTTTCTTCCTTCTCTCGCTTGCCGGGATTCCGCCGACCGCAGGCATGTGGGCCAAGATCTTCGTGTTCAGGTCAGTGATTAGCGCGGGTGGGCTCGCGAACGGCGCCCTCGCAGCGGTCATGGGGATCAACTCGGTAATAGCCGCCTTCTACTACCTCGCGGTCGTGAAAAAAATGTTCTTCGACCCGGCTCCCGAAGAAGATCTCGAGGCGATCCCGGTGCCAGCTTCACTTGCGGGAGCAATCGGGATTATGGCTGGCATCACCTTCGTACTCTTTGTGATTCCAGATGTTGCAGTCCGCCTCGGATACGGAGCTTCGCTAGTCTGACCCGGTGACGGAACTAGCCGAAAAGATCTTCGAGCGGATACGTGCTCACGGCCCGATCGACTTCGCGCAATACATGGACGCGGCCCTCTATGACGAGGACTACGGGTTCTTCATGCGGCCCGGCAGGGGTCCGGGTGCCGACGAGGCCAGTGACTTCATCACCTCGCCGGAGATTTCCCCAATGTTCGGCGCAATGCTGGCGCGCTACGCCGGGGGGCTCTGGGAATCTATGGGGCGCCCGGCGAGCTTTGACGTCGTAGAGGCAGGCGGTGGCCGGGGCAGCCTGGCCGAGGCATTCGTTGACGCCGCGGCTCTCGAACCATGGTTCGATTCGCTCCGCTACCGGATCATCGACCCCATTCATCGAGGCGAGTCGAGGCAGGTCACGAAGGCGTCAAGTCGCATCGAGCTGGAGGGGTGTCAGCTCGAGGGGCCGGTAGCCGGTCTGATCTTTGCCAACGAACTGCTCGACAACATTCCGGAGAGACTGTGGCGTTTCGACGGGGATGAGTGGCGCGAGCTCAAGGTCGGTCTCAACGGCGAAGACTTGTGCATGGTTGACGGAGAGCGGGCAAGTCCCGATTTGGTCGAGGCCGAGAACTTGTGCATCGACCTGAGCGCGCCTCGTGCCGGTGAAGTCCGAGTCGGCTCGGCGGGCGCGCTCGAGTGGGTCAAAGCGGCCGCTGAGGCCCTGGTGGCCGGGGAGTTGCTTCTCATCGATTACGGCGACGCCCCGAGTGCCTCACCTTTCGGAGGAATCAGGACCTTCTGTGGCCACACCCGGGGTGCCGATCCACTGGAGGCCCCGGGCGAGCAGGACATCACTCTCCCTATCAACTGGATGGCGATTTCAAGGGCGGCGGAGTCGGCCGGTCTCGTCGCAGACCACCCAACTACGCAAGCTGAGTGGTTGGGTGGGCTCGGACTAGCCGAGGAAATCGCCTCGATTCGCGAGTTCGAGCGCCTGGCGACGAATTCGAAAGAGAGCTTCGATGCCCTAGGCTTTAGAGACCGGCGAATGCGGGCAATCTCCTTGATTGATCCGGCGGGACTCGGTGCATTCACCGTTTTCAGAGCGAGGAAGGGATGCTGACGTGACGGCCCCGACGATTGCACCTGACAAGACGCGGCCAGACGAGTCGGTAGTGCCGGACCGCCCCTGGGTTGCGATTGTCTGGAACGATCCGATCAACCTGATGAACTATGTGGTCTACGTGTTTCAGACGATCTTCGGATACAGCCGTGAAAAGGCCACCCGACTCATGCTCGACGTTCACCACAAGGGGAAGGCAGTAGTCTCCTCCGGGCCTCGCGAGAAGATAGAGCACGACGTTTACATGCTTCACAGCTACGGGCTCTGGGCAACCATGAGCAAGGATTCATGAGCGCTTGGAGACCATTTCGGCCTGCTCGAGGGGGGAAGGTGAAGGCCGTTCTTGAACCTGGTGAGGTCGCGGTATTGCGCGGAGTTCCGGGCATGTTGCGCCCGATCATCGAGGGGGACCTGTCGGGCAACCCAGACGCCGAGAGGCTGCTCCCGTCGGCATCGCGCGACGACCCCAAGGTTGCCGCCGCGTTTCGCGAGATGGCCCAGGATCAACTGGTTCGAGCCAAGCTAGACGCGATTGACCGTTTCGAAGACGCAATCTCCTCCCCTCCAGCCGGCGGTTCGTCGCGGAAGTGGACTCAAGAGCTTGACGCTGAGGCGATTGCCACCTGGATGACCGTACTCAACGATGCTCGCCTCGTCATCGGAACTCGGCTAAATGTCACTGAAGAGATCTACTCGGATCCAAGCGATGAGGTCTTCGAGGACCCCGAGCACTATCTCTATCTTGGCCTTAGCGAGCTTCTGGTGGTGCTCGTTGACGCTGCCTCGATCGCCGCTGGTCGTGGTCCAGCTAGAGTGACCCGCAAGCAGATCGACGAGTACGAGGGGTGACCTTGAGAGTGAGTGCCCGAGCTCGAAGCCGCGCCCACGATGGCGCTCGCGAGCTTGCTGCGATGAAGTCAGCGAGGATAACGGCATGAAAGTTGTACCGACTGAAACGGCCGTAGAGATCGTCGAGCGCGCCAAGGCGATAAGGCCGGGTGAGCTGGTGGTAACGATCGGCACGGGGTGTTGCGACTCGACAGCTCCGTTCCTTTACGAAGATCACGATCCTGGAACAGATTCAGTCGTGGTTGGCGAAGTCGCCGGAGTTCCGATCTTTGCACCGAACTGGGTGGCCGAGCTCTACGCCGAAGACGTTCTCGAACTGAGCGGTGAGACGCATGTGATCACCGAGACCTTCAGCATCGAGGCAGAGTTCGACGCCAGGCTCACGTTGGAGTTACCGGCAAAGGTCGAGTGAACTTAGCGCCAGGTTTTCTGCCTGATCGCCTCTATCGGGCACAATGGACGCTTTCCGACAGCGAGGCAAGGTGCGGCGGTGAGCGAGAGCGAGAACATCCTTGAGGCTAGGTCCGTAACCAAGATCTACAGAACCGGCACGATCGAGGTGGAGGCACTTGCCGGGGTCGATCTGACCGTCAAGCGAGGCGAAATGGTCGCCATCATGGGACCCTCTGGCAGCGGCAAGACGACTCTCCTTAACTGCTTCTCCGGCCTTGACGACATAGACGACGGCTCTGTGATCGTCGAAGGTGAAGAGATCCACAAGCTTTCGGATGCGCGTCGTACCGCTCATCGAGCTAAGAAGATGGGCTTCATATTTCAGGCCTTCAATCTGATTCCGGTATTCACCGCTCTTGAAAATGTCGAACTCCCGTTGCTTCTTTCGGGCGTGGGGGCAAAAGAGGCTCGCAAGCGGGCGGGTGAGATGCTAGAGAAGGTCAATCTGGCCAAGCGGAGCGGTCACAGGCCGACGGAACTCTCCGGCGGAGAACAGCAGCGAGTCACCATTGCCCGTGCGCTGGTTTCGCGGCCGGCAATTGTCTGGGCCGATGAGCCAACCGGGAATCTCGACACCTCCACGGCGACCACCGTGATGCGCCTTTTGCGCCAGTTCAATTCAGAGGGCGAGACAATCATCCTTGTTACTCACGATCCCGCGATCGGGGAATCAGCGGGGCGTCTGGTTCGCATGAAAGACGGGCAGGTTATCTCTGACGACGCGGCGGACGCCGTGCCTGTGGGATCTGGTGCCGTCTAGGGAGTCGACGGAACCTCCAAGCAGCTATGTACGCATCCTCACTTCCAGTTTTTGCCGCACTTGCCGCGCTTGTTCTCGTCTTCGTTGCCATGCTGGCGGCGCGGAACCGAGTGTTGCGGCGTCAGGCGCTGAGGAACGTTGTGAGGAGGCCGGGCGAGGCCGCGCTCGTCATCTTGGGTTCACTCCTCGGCACGGCAATAATCGTTGGCTCATTCGCCATGGGCGACAGCCTGAGGGCCTCGGCGAAGTCAGACGTCTATCGACTGCTCGGACAAGTCGACCAGCAGGTGTTCGTCGTCAATCCTGCGGATACCGGCGCCGTACGCAAGGCCCTCGAGAATCTCGACGATGATTCCCGGGTCGACGGACGTATCGAACTCAAGGTGGTCAGGGCAGGAATCGCGTCGGACTCATCGGGCGCCCTAAGGGCAGAGCCGGAAGCGGCGATATACGACTTCCCACTCGAAGCCGGCGTCGAATTTGAAGCTCCACTCGCCTCATCTCTTGCGGGTGGATCACCAGGTCCCGGCGAGGTCGTCATCACGGATCGGCTGGCTGGAACGCTAGGTGTCAGCGCCGGAGACCGAGTGGCGCTCTACCCGTTTGGGGTCGAGCGGATCATGACGGTCGATCGCGTAGTCGAGGTAAATGGCCTTTCTGGCTACTCGGGTCCTCCCGCAGCCTCTGGCATGTTCAGGCGAGGGGAGAACGCCTTCGTGGAGCCGGGATCCCTGATGACGTGGTGGCAGCAGGCCGTGGCCGAGTCGGCGAAAAAGCCCGGGTCTTCTCCGGTTACGCCGCCTACGACGATCTTCATCGTTTCGAACTCCGGGGGGGTAGAGGAGGGCAACGAGCTCTCTGACGAAGTCAACGCCGAGATGGCGTCGCTGCTCGAGCCGCTCAAGAGTTCGGGAGTCAGTGCTGAGCTTCAGCCCATCAAGCAGATCAGTCTCCGGGTGGCAGAGGCCGGTGGCGACTTCCTCGGCGAGACATTCCTCGTGATCGGGAGTTTCAGCGTGCTCGCGGGGATCCTGCTTCTAGTCAACATTTTTGTGATGCTGGCCGAGGAGAGAAAGACCGAGTTGGGAATGCTTCGCGCAGTTGGGCTGAGCCGAGGTCAGCTCGTGCGGGGCTTCATGATCGAAGGCTGCTTCTACGCGATCGAGGCGGCGTTGCTGGGTGCAGCTCTCGGTGTCGTAGTGGGGCGCGTGATCGTCATCGTCGCGTCATCAATCTTCGCGAAGGGATTCTCTTCCGGCAGTTTCTCCCTCTCATTCAACATCACCGCAACCTCGGTCGCCCTCGGAGCGACTCTCGGATTTCTCATGTCATTTGCGACCGTGGCCGTGACGAGCTTTCGCATATCCCGCATCAACATCATCAGGGCGATACGCGACCTTCCGGAGCCGGCGAAGAAGGCATCAGTTGGGCCGATGATCGCGGGATTGCTCCTCGTGCTCGCAGGTGCGGCGATGGCGGCCAATGGACTGAAGGAGAAGGTTGCTGCACCTTCCATGATTGGCCCGGCGTTGGTCTTCTTCGGCTTGGCGCTCCTGCTCGGTCGCCTCCTTCCGAGGCGGCTGGTGAATACGATCTCGGCCGCCGGAGTACTGGCGTGGGTCCTGCTCGTAGATCCGATCTTCAAGGTCTTCTCTAGCAGCGAGAACACGGATTTCGTCGTGATGGGCATATTGCTCACCTTCGCAGCGGCAATCCTCATTTCGGAGAACCAAGAGCTGATAGCCGCAGTCCTTCGTCGGATGCGCCGCGCAAATTCAGACTGGGGCCTGGCCTTGCGAATTGGCCTCGCGTATCCGGTGGCCCGGCGGTTTAGGACCGGCATGACTCTGCTCATGTTCGGACTGGTCATCTTCACGCTCGTTGTGATCGCTTCAATGGCGAGAATGCAAGGCGGTCTTGTCGATTCGCTCTCAGAGGTGGAATCCGGCGGTTTTGACATCATGGCCTCTTCCAGTCCGGCCCGGCCGCTGGCTAATCCCCGAGAAGCCATCGAAAACGGCCCTCTTGGAGGCTCAGTCCAGGACACTGTCGTACTCCCGATGCGTCTGTCGCAGGTGACCCCTCCAGATCCGTCCAAGGTGAGAGAGGGTTTCCGCAATACGGGTACGGGGTACGCGACCTATGGCGTCAATCAGGACTTCATAGATTCGACGGACTTCGGATTTCGTGACCGCCTTCCAGAGTTCGAATCTGACCGAGCCGTGTGGGAGCGGCTTCTCACTGACCCGAAGACCGCCGTAATTGATGGGGGATTCTTGAGCTTTGGCGGCGGCCCCCTTTCCCAACTTGTGTTTCCCGGTGACACCCTGGTTATCGAGAATCCCACCACCGGCGAGAAGACCGAGCGCAAGGTAATCGGCACCATGAAGGCGTACATGCTCATGCGCGGGCTCTACCTGGGAGAGGATTCATTTACCCAGCTCTTCGGGCAGGTACCTCCAAACATCGTTCTGATCAAGGCGAGCGGCGGGATTGACCGGAGCACCCTCGCATCGGAGCTCAACGGTGCATTCATCGAGAACGGTGTCCAGGCGCGGGTTTACAGAGACGTGATCGAGTCCGACATGCAGGTCAATAACCAGTTCATTCGCCTGATGCAGGGTTATCTCGGCCTTGGTCTCGTTGTTGGCATCGCGGGGCTTGGGGTCGTGATGGTCCGCGCCGTTCGCGAGCGGCGGCGCCAAATCGGGATGCTCAAGGCAATCGGCATATCGAGTGCGGTCGTGAGTCGCTCATTCATGATCGAATCGACGTTCGTTGCCCTCGAGGGCATTTTCGCGGGGACGGCGCTCGGCCTCGTCACGTCTTACAACATTTTCCGCTCAACGACGGCTCAGCAGGTGAGTAATCCGGTCTTTGAGATCCCGGCGCTCGAGGTCGCAATACTTGTATCTGTCGCCCTGGTGGCATCGATCATCTTCACGATCTTCCCTGCGAGGAGCGCCTCGAAGATCCAGCCCGCAGTCGCGCTGAGGATTGCCGACTAGGCCGATTGAGCGGGCTAACCCGGGAGCTAACCGACGGCGCTGTTGACTGCTTTGAGTATGCGGGCTGTGCAGCCCGCCATTTCGACCGGCGGGGCGAGATCCTCGACAACTCGATCCGCAATGTCGGCTAGCGCAAGGGCGGCAGGGCTTTCCGGTTCGGCCAAGACAACCGCCTTGCCGCTATCGGCCCCGCGAAGCACTGCTTCGTCAATGGGGATTTGGCCGATCAGTGGCACGCCAATCGCCGACGCGAGGCGTTTACCTCCGCCCTCTCCAAAGATCTCATATCGCTCGCCGTGCCTGCAGATGAACGCGGTCATGTTTTCGATCACCCCGGCGACCTTCAGATAGGACCTGCTGGCCATGTCGGCAACCCTTGCCGCGACCCTCTCAGCGCCGGCTTGTGGAGTTGTAACTACCAGCATTTCAGTCTGCGGAAGCAAGCGGGAAAGAGCCATTTGCACATCGCCAGTTCCCGGTGGCATGTCAACGAAGAGGTAGTCGAGGTCGTCGCCCCATCGCACATCCTGAAGGAATTGCTCGACCGCTCGGCTCAGGATCAGCCCCCGCCACATGAGCGCTTGGTCCTCCTCTTCGACAAGGAAGCCCATTGAGATGACCTTCAGATATCCGCTGCCCGCGCTCATCCTGACGGGATCGATCAAGCCTTCTCTTCCGCCAAGTCTTCCCGAGAGTCCGAGCATGCGGGGGGTTGAGAAACCCCAGATGTCGGCATCGAGTAGACCAACTGTGAAGCCGCGGCTTGCGACGGCCGCTGCAAGGTTCACGCTCACTGACGACTTGCCCACGCCACCTTTGCCCGATGCGATCGCAAGGACGCGTGTCGTCGGGGCAATCTCGGTCGGGCGAGGATTATCGTGAGCAAGGCGGCGGACTCGATCCATGAGTGCTGATCGCTCGTCTTGACTCAGCTCGCCCATGGTGACCTTGACGCTCACCACTCCAGGCAAGCCGGCCACCTTCGATTCGACTTCTCGCTGGATTTGGCTACGAAGTGGGCACCCCGCAATTGTCAGGGCGATTTTCACTTCCACTTCGCCCGCGGCGGAGACGGTCGCTCCCTGAAACATGCCTAGCTCAACAACGTCGTGGCCCAACTCTGGATCACGTACTCCTCTGAGTATCTCTTTCACGTCGTCTTCCGTGGGCAATCGCGGCGTATTTGGTGCAGGCGCGTCCTCAGTCACCGGCCACCACGCGCATCGCGGTTGTGTCGCTTTCCCAATACTCCCTCGACTTCAATTCAGGTCGTTGACTTAATAAACACGGTATCAGCCTTGCAAATATTCCGCCGAATTGCTATCTTCGGAATTGGTGACCGGGAGAGCGACCTCGATAGCTCGGCTCGGTTTATCGGGCGAGAGATCGCCGACACCTCCCGATCTTGTTGACAGGACTGGCCGCTTGGCATCGATCACCTCAGAGCAGGACAGGGCCCGTACTCTCGAACTGCTGCGCGCCCTTGCAGATGAGACCCGATTCAAGATTCTTTCCCTGATCGCCGGATCGGGTGGAGCGATGTCCGCTCAGCAAGTTGCCGAGAGTCTTCGCCTGCATCCAAATACGATCAGGCCTCACCTCGAGCGCCTCAGGGATACCGGATTCCTTGACCTGGTAGTTAGTTCAGATGGACGCGTAGGCAGGCCGCAGCACTTGTACCAAGTGTCTCCGGACGCACCGCGCTTTGGGGTCGGCGAAGTTGTCCACGATGAGGCTGCTTCGATCATGGTCGAGACTTTGACTATGTTGGCCGAGCGGATCGAAACAGATCCCGATCAGGCAGCTGAGCTGGGCCGAGCATGGGGACGCAGGCTCGAAAGAGACGCCGAGGCAACTAGGGGGGCTGGGGTGGCTCCGAGCCGGCAGAGCGCTGCGGGCGCCGTTTACGAGGAGTCAGTTCGTCTGGGCTTTCAGCCGACCCTTGACGGGAGCGAGGTCTTTTTCAACACGTGTCCGTTCAGACCTGTGGTGGAGAAGTACCCCGAAATAGCATGCGCGGCACATCGTGGAATCTGCGAAGGGATTGCGGGAATCCTCGGGCATTCGGGTGACGATGCCGAGTTTCACCGGCGCGGTTCTGAGGAGCCTTGCTCCGTGATGATCCCAACTCGAGAGTCCGGGGCAAGTTGATTGCAGCGCAAGGACCGTTTGATGGCGCCGAGAGTTGGCGCATCGCATCACAAGTTTCAACTAATTGAAGTAGAAGCAAGGAGGCCCACAACATGATTGCACTCACCGAGCCGGCAGCGGCCAAGGTCAAGGAGCTGATTGAGGCCGAGGGCAACACCGAACTCGCTTTGCGCGTAGCCGTAAGACCGGGAGGCTGTTCAGGCTATTCATACGAGATGTTCTTCGATGCCGAGCTGTCTGAGACAGATCATGTGACCGAATTCGGCGGGGTCAAGGTTGCAGTCGACAAAGAGAGCGCACCGATGCTCGAGGGCGCATCTCTTGACTACAAAGAAGGCCTCATGGATGCCGGCTTTACAATTTCAAACCCAAATGCCCAGAACAGCTGTGGGTGCGGTCAGTCTTTTTCGTAGCCGGCTAGGACTTCTTGGCTGACTTCAATATCTGATCCATCGCCTCCCGCTCCGATTCCCACCGGCTTTCGGGAGCGGACATGAGGATGTAAACCTCGCGATCATCGAGGATGATCACTGTGGATTCCTCGCGGTATCGCTCTCCTGCCGAAATTCGTTCGCCTGGGACCGCGATTCCATTGGTTCCGAGCACTTTGGCCTCGCGTAGCTGTCCGGCACGCGCATCGGTCGATATCTCGTAGATCAGTCTTAGGGCCTCTGCTCTCTCGATCAATATCTGAGGCTCGGTGGTCTCAGTGTCCGTCTCTTTGGGGAGCGTGATCACTGCGAGCGAGGCGCCATTTCTCGTAATCGCGAGCCCCAGCTCGCCACCTTCGCCGATGAGCCGGGATGCGACTGTGAACGAGTTCGTCACATCTGTCTCGTTTGAAATGTCCTGCCACCCGCCGGGGTATCTGAAGGTGAGGTCCAAGTTCCCGGAGCGCTCCGTGCGAGCCGAGTCGGGCCACGCGAGTAGGACAACGAGTACGAGGAGCACTCCCGCGCCTGCCGCAATCCAGCGGAGTCGCTCTCGGGTGATCCACGAGTAGGCCCATTCGGGAATGTAGCGCTTCATTCTCTCGGTGTAGGGCAGCCGGGCTTGCCAGACGATCGCCTCGTCTTCGTCCCGGGCGGTGGATTCGCCGCGCACCGAGCGACGCTTGCTCTTGGGCTTGGCCTTGGCCGACGGATGCCGTCGCCGCGATCGCCGCTCTTCGGCCGCATCGAGATCAATTGGCTGGCGGCAGCCACTACAGATGGCTGAGCTCTTCGAGTTCTCTGCACCGCACTCAGAACAAGTGATGAATTCGCCATCGAAATTGTCGACGGCCGCGCCGCCCTCTATATCGCCCGTGTTCTCACTGTTTGGGGATGACATGTGCACATTCTTATGCCTTATGGCCGGCTCCTCGCGCCTATCCTTGGAATCCGAGCGGGGTATTGTGATGAACCGAGAAATCGATGGCCTGAGGGGACAATGGAGCGCAGGGACTAGATGGCGGCGTTGAGCAAGACAAATCGGACCAAGGTCAGAGTGATTGTCGGCGTCCTCGGGCTTTGGATTGCGATCGCCATTGGCACAGCGCTGTGGCCGAGATTTCCATCGGGCAATTGCCCTGACACACCTCCCGATACCGCATATGTCTGCCGGGTTGCATTCGGCCAGGACTTCGAGAAGGCTTCTAGGCGCCGGAACGTCTTGGTGGTTTTGGAAATTGGCGTGCTCTTGTCAGTCGGTTCGGCTCTCTGGCTGCTTTCGGACAAGCCGCTGCGTCGCAGATCACTCGATCTCGACACTGGATCTCGCAGACGCTCACCGGCCGATGCCCCGCGACGCTCAAAGGTAGCGCCTGCCTCGCAGCCGTCGGGCGCTAGAAGGGCACCGGGGCCGGTATCGCCGGCTCCACCGGCAGCAGCCTCAGTTTCGGCGCCAGCGCCTGCAGCGGCACCCGTACCGGCGCCAGCGCCTGCAGCCGCACCCGTACAGGCGCCAGCGCCCGCAGCCGCGCCGGTACCAGCGCAACCGACGCCACCTTCTGCGCAGGTGAGCTCAGCATCCGCACCTTCGGAGCCTGCTGTTGCGAAGGCGCGGCGAGGACGTGAAGAGAAGCGTGCCGCCAAGGAGGCGCGGAAGGCCGAAAAGCTTGGTCGCAGGGCGCAAAAGCCGTCAGGTGAATCCCCCAAGAGTGGCAAAGACTCCGGATCGGGAGAGCAATCAGGTGGGGACTCCAAGGCCTGACCTGGCATGACTCCATGGTCTGACCTGGCAGGTGACCGGGGAGGCTGCTGTGAGCCCTTGCGCTATACCGGTTCGGGCGGGGTGTCCCGAACCTGGTCGCCCTTGCTCTCCGAGTCGCGGTCGGGAGCCGCCAACCCCGGTCCTGCCTGCGAGCGCGTGCCCCCTGAGTGGAGGAACGTTCTCTACTACTATCGGAGTATAGGCGGAAATAGTTGAGGAAATGTTGACCCTTGGGTTAACTCCGGCATATATGTTGACTAGCTATTTCGCGCAACACACCTGTATAGGAGGCAATTATGGGCAAGAAGCTGATTTCGAACGTGGGCCCGACGGCCGGCCCGTACTCGCCTGCGGTGGTAGCGGGCGGGCTCTGTTTCGTATCGGGCCAAATAGGTTTCGACGCCGAGGACGGCCAGCTCGCCGAAGGTGGCGTTGAAGGCGAGTTCCGTCAGGCACTTAGGAACCTAGAATCGATCCTTCAAGCGGCAGGCCTCGACATGTCCGACGTGGTTTCGACAACGATATTCGTGACTGACCTCGCGCAGTTTGGCGCCGTCAATCTCGTCTTCGGCGAAGTGTTCGGGGAATCTGCCCCTGCCAGGGCCACAGTCGAAGTCTCGGCTCTGCCCTTGGGAGCTTCGGTAGAGATAGCCGTGGTCGCGGCCGGAGGACCCGCCTGAGCTAGGTCACCGATCCCCGGGGTCACGTAGGGTCTTTCGGCTTTTTCGAGACCCCGTCTGAGCTACACCCGTACGCAACCGATTGCTGTGCGGCCAGCACGCGAGACCTGCCAACCTGGCTCGTCATCAGCGGCGAAGCGCGTTGATCTGAGCGCGACTTGACGGCGCAAGTAGTCTCGCTGACATGGCGCGGCGACTAGCGAATAGGGCGACCATCTAGAATGAAGCAAGCAGAGTTCCGCTTCTGGGTTGACGCCGAGACAGGCGAGGCGCACATCTATCGTCACGGCGTCACCGAAGCCGAGGTCGAAGAGGTCTTTGATTTCGGCGTCGAGGTTCACACGGGTAGAGGCGATACCAGGGTCTTGGAAGGGCCGACAGCTGCCGGGCAGGTTCTTCGGGTGGTTTACCTTCCCGAGCCAGATGCGGACGCGGTCTTTGTCATCACTGCATATAGGTTGGAGGGGAAGGCGCTTCAGTCCTATCAGAAGAGACGACGAAAGAGAAGCAGATGAGTCCCAGAGCTAAGAATCAATATCCGGCTGGATGGGATGAGGCGCGAGTGAAGGCCGTCGCGGACTACTACGACAACCAGACCGACGAAGAGATGGTCGCCGAAGACGAGGCCGCGATGGTTGAAGGCACTGTCGTGGTCGTCCCGCCCGGGATGGTGATCGAGATCGAGAACTTCATCGCCAAGCTGAAGGCGCAGCGCGGCGACGAACAGCTTGACGGTTAAGGGCGCCAGCCACCCCTCGTTACCCATGCGGCGCGGGCCCACTTTCCGACGCGCGCAGCCAGAGCGCCGTAACAGCTGACTGATGTCTACGATCCGCACACAGCACGCTTATCGGCGAAGAGGACATGACAGACATGTCAGACAGTATTTGAGTGCGGATGGCGAGAACCCGACGGCGATTCGGTCGTGGATCCCGACGGGGCCGTCGCGAGCTGTGCCGCGTCGGGTTGTACGGAAGAATTGGGCTGACCTGGCCTGACCGGCACCGGTGTTCTGGGCATTTCGCATGAGAGAGACCTCAGAGCCGAAGCAAACTAGGTCACTCCGAGCCAGAGCCTGTTGCTAGACTAGCCTTC
This sequence comes from Acidobacteriota bacterium, assembly GCA_003577105.1. Lineage (GTDB taxonomy): Bacteria > Actinomycetota > Acidimicrobiia > ATN3 > ATN3 > ATN3. The sequence goes on from QEUQ01000024.1 coordinate 31,646, forward strand.
GCCTCGCGCCTGAACTTCACCTGGTTGTAACGGGCGAGGCCATTCACAACATGACTTGGGGAGACCCATGGGTGCACTGCTCATCGCGATTTGGATGCTCTTGATCCTCCCTGTGCTAATCGTTGGCGCGGGTCTGGGAGGCTCATTGGCGTTGGACCGTGTATTCGCGCGCGCCAACAGCTCCGACGACGGCGAGGGGTCCGGCGAGGGGTCCGGCGAGGACGCTGCGGAGGAGTCCGAGGGCTAGTTGTGACTACCGGGCACTGAGATGCGCCTGATCCTGCTCCTCGCAAGGTTGGGGCTGGGGATCACACTCTTGATTGCCGGTGCGTCGAAGGCGACGGGTCGCCTCAAATTCGAGCAGTCCCTCTACAAGTTCGGGTTTGTTCCGGTGGCGTCGGTCAGGTCGCTGTCATTCATCGTTCCGATAACGGAGGTCCTGCTTGGGATCCTCCTGGTCGTCGGACTCTTTGCGCGTGAGGCTGCGATTGCAGCTGGCTTTCTGATCAGTGTCTTTTCCGTCGGAATTGCACTCAATCTCATGGAGAATCGGCGCGTGGAATGCGGGTGTTTTGGAGTCTTCAGCGAGAGGCCCGTGACTGGCTGGAGTCTCCTGCGCAACGGGGTACTGGTTGGAGTCGCAGCACTGATTGCCTTTGGCGGCTCTGGGGCGCTAGCGATCAGGTAGCCGCCCTGAGAGGCGCTCTGGTTAGTCCCCTGGAATCCAGCGTGACTGGCCGAAGCGGTACCCCACGCTCCTGACAGTCTGGATCAGGCTTGCGTGCCCTTCTCCGAGCTTTGCCCGCAGCCGGCGAATGTGAACGTCAACTGTCCGGGCGCCACCGTAGTAGTCATATCCCCACACCCGGCTTAGCAGCACCTCGCGACTGAATACTTTTCCGGGGTGAGTGGCGAGGAACTTCAAGAGCTCATATTCCATGTAGGTCAGATCCAGTGGCTCGTTGTCGACCACGGCCTGGTAGGTCTCGATGTTGAGTATCAGTGGTCCGTATTCCACCAGGTCAGGGTGTGTCCCGCGCCCCGTCTTCCAGAAAAGGTGCCTAACTCTGGTCTCGAGTTCCCGCGCCCGTACCGGTGAGATCAGGAAGTCGTCGTAGAGCTCATCTCTCAGCTCGAGATCTTCAATCTGGTCATAGGAGATGATCAGCAGCAGGGGCTCGACCGGGTCATCCCGCCGCCGCAGTGCCCGGCAAAGTGCCATTGCGCCGTCATCTACCGCTGAGATCACCGCTCCCGTCCAGCCCTCCTCGGGGCCTTTCGCCATCGCCTCGTCAGCCGAGCTGACCGCGACCGCATCGAGACCCGCGATCTGCAGCGCCTCAGTCACCTCTATGGGCGGTGGGTCCGGATATACGAGAAGTGGTTCCAAGTTCCTGGTCCGTCCAGCAATTTCGGGCCGTCAAGTGAAGCATGCAGCTCCAAGTAGCGGCTTACAGCATCGGCAGATACCTTTCGAGCTCGAATGGTGTGACCTCAGCCTTGTAGGCATCCCACTCGGCTCGCTTGTTCTTGATGAAATACTCGAAGACATGCTCGCCAAGGGCCTCAGCCATCAGCTCGCTCCCCTCCATGATTTCAATTGCCTCGTGCAGATTCTCAGGAAGCGTTCCAATTCCCGCCGCCGCCCTTTCGGAGTCGGTCATCTCATAGATGTTGTCCGACGCCTCCGGCGGAAGCTCGTAGTTCTCCTCGATTCCTTTTAGCCCGGCGGCAAGCATCACCGCGAAGGCCAGGTATGGGTTGCATGCAGGATCTGGCGACCTGTATTCGATTCTGCAGGACCCCTCCTTGCCTGCCTTGAAGACAGGGATGCGCACGAGAGCCGACTGATTCCTTCTCGCCCAGCAGATGTAGACCGGCGCTTCATAACCAGGAATTAGGCGCTTGTATGAATTGACCCATTGGTTTGTCACCGCTGTGATCTCCGGCGCATGACGCAGCAGACCCGCGATGAACCCCTTGCCGACCTTGGACAGCCCGTATTCATCGGATGCTTCGTAGAAAGCGTTCTGTTCACCTTCGAAGAGGGACAAGTGAGTGTGCATGCCGTTGCCGTTCACCCCAGACAGCGGCTTGGGCATGAACGTCGCGTAGTGGCCGCTCTCAATCGCCACTTCCTTGACTGTGAGGCGGTAGGTCATCACCGATTCGGCCATTGTCAGGGCATCGGTGTAGCGGAGATCAATCTCATGCTGGCTAGGTGCCACCTCATGGTGGGAGTACTCGACGGGGATACCCATTTGCTCGAGGGACAGAATTGTCTTGCGGCGGAAATCCCTGGCAGCGTCGTGTGGAGTCAGGTCGAAGTAGCCGCCATTGTCGAGCGGGATCGGCTCGGTGGGCGACTTGAAGTAGAAGAACTCAATCTCCGGCCCCACATAGAAGGTGAAACCCCGCTCGGCCGCCTTGGCGGCATTTCGCTTCAGTACCAGACGGGGGTCGCCTTCAAATGGTGTGCCGTCTGGGTCGATTATGTCGCAGAACATGCGCGCGACCCCGTGTTCTTCGGGGCGCCAGGCGAGAATCGCAAAGGTCGATGGGTCCGGGCGTGCCAGCATGTCGGCTTCCTGGATTCGACTGAAACCGTCAATGGCAGATCCGTCGAATGCGAGCCCCTCGGCAAATGCCGTCTCGAGCTCCTGCGGGGTGATCGCGAAGCTCTTCAATAGCCCGAGGATGTCGGTGAACCAGAGTCTTATGAATCTGATCCCGCGCTCCTCGACAGTTCGGAGCACATACTCTTGTTGCTTGTCCATCGTTCTCCCTGTGCTGCCTTCGCATTCGGAGGCCCTGCAGGCATACATTGTCGCAATTCCCGCGACCCGCAAGCGCCACGATGCGTGCCGGCTGACAACTATCACCCATGGAGTAGTGACCATGACAGAGAAAAACTTGGCCGAGAAGCTGCTCGACGTAGCAGTCATCCATGGAGATTTCCTGCTCTCGTCAGGGCGTCGATCGAGTTTCTACGTGGACAAGTACCGGTTTCTTTGCCGCCCCGACCTGCTCAAAGAGATTGCCGTTGAGCTCTGCGGCCGACTGCCTGAGGGTATTGACCGGATTGCAGCGGTTGAAGGCGGTGCGAGCATCTTGGTGACCGCGATGAGCCTTGAGTCGGGTATCGAGGCCCTGATAGTTCGGAAGGGCCGCAAAGGGTACGGCACTGACAACTGGTGTGAGGGATCTTGGGAGCAAGGCATGAAGGTCGTTCTCGTCGAGGACGTCGTGACCACCGGAGCTCAAATGGCCGTTGCCGATGACGCGCTTCGCAGCGGTGGTCTCGATGTAGTTGGCCTCTTTGCAGTCGTGAACAGAGGTGGGGGTGAGGGGTTCACCGCGCGAGTCGATGCTGTGGCCATGCTCACCAAGGAAGACATGGAGAGCCTGGCCGCAGCTGGTGAATCAGGCCAAAGCTGATGCGACTAGCGAGGATTTAACGCGCGCGTCACAATTCGGCAACGTACTGGAAATTCGCGGATCTGAAGATTGGCGTTCAGTAGGTAACGGGTGCGGCTTCGTGCCGAACCGGTAAGCGTGCCTGCAAGTTGCAGGTACACAGATGATGGAGGCGAAGTGGGAACACCTCAAGAGATCTTGCAGCTCGTCAAGGACGAAGGTGTCGAGATTGTCGATGTCCGGTTTTGTGACATCCCAGGACTTATGCAGCACTTTTCGGTGCCGGCCGATGAGCTGACCGAGGATGTCTTCACGGAAGGCTTTGGGTTCGATGGATCCTCAATTAGGGGTTTCCAGGAAATCCAGGAGTCGGACATGCTTCTGATTCCGGATCCAAACGTCGCGTACATTGATCCCTTTCTTCAGCACAAGACCCTTACCCTCGCTACATCGCTCAAAAGGCCGAGGCCTACCTTCAGTCAACGGGTATTGCCGACACCGCCTACTTCGGCCCTGAGGCTGAGTTCTATGTCTTCGACGACGTTCGCTTCGACCAGAATCAGCACAGTGGTTATTACTTCGTCGATTCTGTCGAGGGAGTCTGGAACTCGGGAACGGAAGAGAACCCGAACCTCGGCTTCAAGCCTCGTTACAAGGAGGGGTATTTCCCACTGCCTCCCATGGACCACTATCAGGATCTACGCTCGGAAATGACGTTGATCATGAAGAGTGTCGGAATTGACATCGAGGTTCACCACCACGAGGTCGGCACCGCCGGGCAGGCCGAGATCGACATGCGCTTTGACACCATGCTCGTAATGGCCGACAGGCTGATGCTCTACAAGTACATCGTCAAGAACGTGGCCCGCAATCACGGCAAGACGGCTACTTTCATGCCCAAGCCAATCTTCGAGGACAACGGATCGGGCATGCACACGCATCAGAGTCTCTGGAAGAGTGGCGAGCCGCTCTTCTATGACGAGTCTGGCTACGCGGGCCTCTCTGACACTGCCCGGTGGTACACCGGTGGCCTTCTGAAGCACGCTGCTGCAATTCTGGCGTTTGCCGCACCGACAACCAACAGCTACAAGCGACTGGTGCCTGGTTACGAGGCGCCCGTCAATCTCGTGTACTCGCAGCGGAACCGCTCCGCAGCCTGCCGAGTTCCCCTCTACTCCCGCAGCCCCAAGGCGAAGCGAATTGAGTTCCGTTGCCCTGATCCGTCGTGCAACCCGTATTTGGCGTTTGCAGCGATGCTCATGGCCGGCCTCGATGGAATCCAGAACAAGATCGAGCCGCCACCACCCGTGGACAAGGATCTCTACGACCTCCCGCCTGAGGAGCTCGCCAAAGTTCCGCAGGTGCCCGGGAGCCTGAAGGAATCACTGGACGCGCTCCGCGATGACCACGAGTTCCTCCTGCAGGGCGGGGTCTTCACTCAGGACCTGATCGACACCTGGATCGACTACAAGACGGAACGTGAGCTGACTGAGATCAGCTTGCGGCCGCATCCGTGGGAGTTCTACCTCTACTACGACATTTGATTTCGTAGACGTGAGTTAGGCAGGCCGGGCCCAAGCGGGTCCGGCCTGTTGCCATCTCGGGGATTGACGCAGTCTGCAGCCGAAGACGCAGCGCTCAAAAAGAAAGAGCGGAACCCCTGGAAGTGCCAGAGCAACCGGTTGTCAGGGGCATCACCGATGAGTGCGACGGATGGCATTGGTATTGGTGACGCACCTGCATTTCCGACTGCTTCCTCCCCAGCATTTCCACGCAGGTTCCGCTCATCTGTTACTTCGGCACGACGGCCACCAAAAGTTAAGCGCGATGTAGTGTTGCGCCCCAAGTGCACTTCGGTGTCTTGCGCCACTAGCCCGCCCTCGATTCGGAAATCAAGATGAGTGATCACAAGACCTGCTTTCCTTCCAGCTTCATCTGGGGAAGCGCGGCGTCCTCAACCCAGTGCGAGGGGGCGGCTCCTGCTTCTGACTGGCTGGCATGGGAGCAGGCGGGGAAGGCACCGCCCTCTGGCAACGGCAACGGATTTGCCGAGCGATACAGCGGCGATTTCCGTCTGCTCAAGGAGATCGGCCTCGATCACCATCGCCTGTCTATCGAATGGGCGAGGATCGAACCTCTTGAAGGTGAGCGGGACCGCGATGCGATTGCGCACTATCACAGAGTCCTTGACGCCGCAGCGGAGGCCGGAATATCCATATGGGTGTGCCTGCATCACTTCACACTCCCGAAGTGGTTCACCGACGCGGGGGGCTTTCTGGGCGAGCGGGCGCTCGATTGCTGGGGGCGCCACGTCGAGTTCATCAATGATGAATTTGGTGAATCTGTTTACGGCTGGCAGCCGATCAACGAACCTGCTGCCTACACGGCCATGTCCTACCTCGGGGGCATGGGCCCTCCGGGGATTGCGGACTTCTCGGCATTTCAAGACGCCACTCGCGCGATTTATTTGGCCTGGCGCGTTGCGTGGGAGACCTTGTCGGGTCAGGGGCGCCCAGTCTCGACAATTCACAATCTCTCACCCGTCTTCCCGGCCGACCCGGAAAGCGAAGGCGACCGCTTCGCAGCAGATCTGTTTGACCAGAGCCTATTTGGCATTCCGCTGAAGGCAATTCGCGACGGCGTCTTGGCGGTTCCAGGGCGAGAGCCCGAGGAGATTGCCGGGCTAGCCGGTTCGGCCGACTACTTCGGCTTCTCTTACTACAGCGCGACGGCAGTATCGAGTGAAGGTCTTGGCATCGACTCCATGCGTCCGTATCCGCCGGATGCAAAGATCGGGCCGATGCGCTATGCACCGTGGCCTGAAGGAATAGGTCTTGTGATCGACCGGATTCAAGGCGAGGTGCCGTCGATCCCAATCCTCGTGGTCGAGAACGGCATTGGTACAGACGACGATTCATGGCGAGAGGAATTCCTCGCCAAGTCCCTTGAGACGATTTCTGATCGCATGTCCGGTGGTGCAGACGTGCGTGGATACTTTCACTGGACGGCATGCGATAACTACGAGTGGCTTGAGGGATTCGGGGTTCGCTTCGGGATCATCGACATGGAACGGAACGTGAAGCCGTCGGCGCGAGTCCTGACCGAGGCGGTAAGAGCAAGCCGTGAAGGCGATTGAGGGGACGTGCCCGACACGCTGCGGGCGCGATTCACATCTAGACAAGGAGTGCGACGCGAAATGAATTGGTGGCACGACGGAGTGCTGTATCAGATCTACCCGAGAAGTTTTGCCGATGCGTCAGGCGACGGCGTGGGTGATCTCGCAGGCATAGCGGAGCATCTTGACTACATCGCATCCCTCGGGGTCTCCGGAATCTGGCTATCCCCGATTTACAGGTCACCAATGGCTGACTTCGGCTACGACATCGCCGACTACCGAGAAATTGATCCGTTGTTTGGTGACATGGCTGCCTTCGATCATCTGCTCGAAGAGACCCATTCGCGAGGTCTGAAGCTGGTCATGGATTTCGTGCCCAATCACACGAGCGATGAGCACGAGTGGTTCAAGGAGTCCAGGTCGTCTCGGGATAACCCCAAGCGTGACTGGTACATCTGGCGGGACCCGGGACCTGACGGCGAAGCGCCCAACAACTGGCCGGCTGCCTTTGGCACAAAGAGCGCGTGGACCCTCGATGAGTCAACGGGGCAGTACTACCTTCACCTTTTCTTGCCAGAGCAGCCTGACTTGAACTGGCAGAACCCGGACGTTCGCGCCGCCATGCACGATGTCATGCGGTTCTGGTTTGAAAAAGGTGTCGATGGTTTCCGCATTGATGTAATCCACATGCTCTTCAAGAACCCGACGTTTGAAGATAATCCCCCGGGAAATCTGCTCGCGCACGTCCCTCAGAGCGAGGAGCTCCACGAGATCGTTCGGGGGCTGCGCGCGGTCGCTGATGAGTACGAAGATCGGATGCTGGTTGGCGAGACGTTTGTCTGGGACATTGCCGACATCGCCAAGTTCTATGGCAACGACGGCGATGAGCTTCACCTGGCCTTCAACTTCCCCATGGCGATTGCCGGGTACAACGCTACCTACATGTCAAAGGTCGTTGACAAGACACTCGATGCGCTTCCGTTTGGGGCGAGACCGTGCTGGGTACTCTCCAATCACGATCTTCCACGCCACGGAGCTAGATATGGCGCCGACGCGATTCCTGGCGCGGCGCTCCTTCTACTTGGCCTGCCGGGCACACCGTTCATTTATGCGGGCGAAGAGATCGGCATGACCGGCATGATCCCGCCTCCTGAGCGCCAGGTTGATCCTGGCGGGCGAGATGCTGCGAGAACACCGTTTCAGTGGAGTCCTGACCCCAACGCGGGCTTCTGCCCGCCGACGGTCGAGCCGTGGCTGCCGATCGCTGAGGGATACGAGACCGTCAATGCCGAGGTCGAAGATACCGACCCTGGGTCGGTCCTGAATTTGTATCGGCGAGCGATTGCTTTCCGAAACGGTTCCGACGCGCTGCTAAGCGGCGATTTCGAGGAGTTGCGCGTCGAAGATCGCCTCTGGGTGTTCAAGCGGACCGGCAACGAAGGATCGGTAATAGCGGCCGTCAACCTGTCTGGCGAGCGTGTCGAAGTCGCACTCGAAGTGACAGGGGATCGGGCAGGCCGGATCGTCGTCTGTACGAGCGGCGGCCGAGAGGGCGAAGTAATAGGCGAACACCTCGAGCTTGCTGGGTTCGAGGCGGCCTGGGTTGCAGTCAATTAGCCGTCGTCAGCGGGGTCGGACTCTATTTCGCTCTCATCCCCGCCAGACAACGCGGCTCGTGGTTCGCGGATGTCGGACTCGATCGGCTGGAGTTCTTGAATCTCCTGGCCAGAGCCAATTGTCTCGGTGAAGCGCCGGGCCGAGATCAGAACACGTGACTCCATAGAACCCACAGCTTTGTTGTAGGACTTGACGGCGCCGTCGAGGCTCTTGCCAATGCCCGCGACGTTCTTGACAAAGACGTTGATTCGCTCGCTCAGTTCTCGGCCCAGATTCGCGATCTGCTGCGCGTCGCGCGCCAGCCGCTCCTGCTGCCACCCATAAGAAATTGCCCTCAAGAGCGCGATCAGGGTGGTCGGCGTCGCCAGAATCACATTGGATTCCACACCGTCTTGAATCAGTGACGGGTTTTGTTCGAGTGCGGCGGAGAAGAACGCTTCGCCGGGGAGGAACATGACGACGAACTCGGGGGTCGAGTCGAACTGGGACCAGTACGACTTCGCGCTGAGCTTCTTGATGTGGTCGCTCACCTGACGAGCATGGCCTTGCAGGTCCAGCTGGCGTTGAGCATCTTCTTGAGCCTCAGCGGCTCTCAGATATGCGTCGAGTGGGGTCTTCGCATCGACAACTACCGTCTTGCCACCGGGAAGATTGACGACCAGGTCGGGCCGCTGGATGCCTTCCTCTGATTGGGTTGTTTTCTGCGTTTCGAAGTCGCAGTACTCGAGCATACCGGCCATCTCAACGACCTTGCGGAGCTGGATTTCTCCCCATCGACCTCGAACGGTCGGGCTTCGCAGTGCCGTAACAAGATTTCGAGTTTCGGTCTCGAGCTTTTCGTGTGTCTTGGCCAGCTGGTCCAGCTCTTTGGTCAGAGCGCCTTGCGCCTCGGCGCGCTGTTGCTCGGTCTGGCGGATCTGGGTCTCTACCTTGTCCAGCGTTTCGCGCATCGGCACTACAACCGACTCAATTGCCTTGTGCCGCTTCTCGAGTTCAGCACTGGCCGATACTTGAAAACCCTTGAAGTGCTCACCGGCGAGAGTGAGGAACGATTCGTTGCTCTTTCGAAGTGCCTCTGAAGCGAGCGCCTCAAAGGCTTCTCGGAATCGCTCCTGGGCTTCAACTATCAACCGCTGCTGCTGCTCGATGCTTTCGTCTTGTTGTTCGGCACGAGCTCGCGAAGCAGCAAGGTCGCTTTGGAATTGCGCGATCTGAGCGCTCTTGGCTGAGATTTCGCTCTGTGCGCTCGCAAGCTGTTGTTCGGCTAGGTCTGCACGTGCCGCAGCACTTGCCCCAGAGGCGCGCGCAATTAGCCAGCCGGTGATTCCGCCAAAGCAGATCCCCACTACAAGTCCCAAGATCGCCGCAACAGCCAAGCTAGGCCTCTTTCGTATCCACGCCCGTGCCCAGGCCCGTAACCAGGCCCGTGCCCAGGCCCGTAACCAGGCCCGGGCCCGCACCCGAGCTGGCCGACGCCAAGCCGCCGACCCGTGCAATGAAGCGAGTATATGGACGGCGTGTGACACTCACGATGATCGGGTTTCTAGTGCAGGACCGGGAGTGACCCGCCATGTGCGCCCGGCTATCCCCATTCACTAGGGTTTACGCCGGTCAGATTCGCCGATGGGGGCAGACAAACCCTCGACCCGCAGGATGGCGATTGGGGGCAGGAGGGCATGTGAAGCGATTTTTCAAGGACGATACGTTTGACCTCCTATTTCGCGTAGTTCTCGGCTCGACCGCACGGGAATGCGCGGATCCAGGGGAGGTCTTCGCATGCCATGCGCGAATCAAAGATGGCAAGCCCGATAGCTGGTTCGAGGAGTGGGTCGCGACGGCAAGTCACGTCGAGGGGATCGCCTCAGCAGCCGAGGCTGCCGGTCACGCGGTGAGCGCCCGGTGCGCCTATCTCAGGGCCTCCACCTACTACAGCACTGCGACATTCATGTCGGACCAGTCCAAGGACCCGGCGGCTTTCATGCCGACTTGGGAGAGGCATCGGGACTGTTGGGAGAAGGCGATCAATTTATGGCCGGTCCCTGTCGAGAGCGTCGCGATTCCCTATGAAGATACGGCCCTTCACGGCTACCTCTTTCGGCCGGACGCCTCTGACCAAGCGCGACCGCTTCTGATCCTCATTAGCGGCAGCGAGGGGTCTATGACCTCGGCGTGGGTGCAAGGAGCTGGAGCCGCCATCGAGCGGGGTTATTGCGTACTTGTATTCGACGGACCGGGTCAGCAGGCCGCGCTCTTTAGGCGAGGGCTCCACTTCAGGCCCGACTGGGAGCATGTCGTGACCCCGATCGTCGATTTCCTCCTGGAGCGCAATGACGTCGACGGCCAGCGCATCGCCTTGCTCGGCATGAGCCAGGCGGGCTACTGGGCCGCGAGGGCCCTCGCATTTGAGAAGCGGATTGCTGCCGGCGTTGTCGATCCGGGCGTCGTAGACGTCGGTGCCATGTGGCGCGACCAAATGCCCGAGCGGATCATCAAGTACGTCGACGCCAGAGAACGAGACAAGTTTGAAAGAGACATGGGCGTCGCATTCAAGATGATGAAGGGCCTCAAGGCTCGCATCGAATTCAGAATGCGCCCCTTTGGCGTAGATTCGCTCTATGACGTCCTTGTTGCTTTGGAGGAGTATCGGCTGGGGGACCTCGCGAAGGAGATCACCTGCCCGATGCTCATCACCAATCCAGAAGACGACAAGTTCTGGCCCGGGCAGTCTCAGCAGTTGTTTGACGCCCTCGAGTGCGACAAGGAGATCGTCAGTTTCACCTCGGCCGAGGGGGCGGACCATCACTGCGAGCCGCTTAGTACCTACCTGCGCGAACAGAGGATTTTCGACTGGCTCGACTCCAAGCTCGCCTAGGTCAGCCTCCACCTTCCCATGGGCGTGGCGGCGGAGTTGGAGATCCGTCGGCCGATGGGATTGTCGAACTCACATCGCCCGGTGAGGCGGTGTCGCTGACTGAGGGAGTGGAGGCAGGCTCGGGACATTCCTCGATTTCCTCGGGAACGATTGCCGTAATCAGCTCGACACTTTTCCGCTCGGTGCAGAACTGCCCTGCGATTTTGCCCGTACTTGGGACTATGTCGACCCGGACCATGTCGCTATCCGCAATCGGAAACTGAGAGACAGGCTTGTTGCGGAGCGCACCCGTCATATATGACCGCCAGATTTGAGCGGGAAAGGTTCCACCGGCCACCCGCACTCCATGAACCGAGTACATGGGGATGTTGCCCTGTGGGTGACCAACCCACACAGCCGTCGAATACTCAGGGGTGTAGCCGACAAACCAGGCATCTGCGTGATTTGACGTGGTGCCTGTCTTGCCTGCCGCGGGCCTTCCGCCGAGCGAAGCCGATCTTCCCGTGCCCCGCTGAATGACCTCCTGGAGGATTTCAGTGGTCATCCAAGCGACGCCGGGAGGTATGGCCGGGCGAGGGGAGTTTGTGAAGTCTTTGCGGTCATTTCCGGGCGCCTCGACAACTGAGACCGGAGTCGGCGGGATGTGAGTGCCGCGGTTGGCAAGGCTCGAAAACGCCGATGCCATCTCGACGGTATTGACACCGTTGCGCAACCCCCCGAGGACCATTGCGTAGTCGTGATTGATCGGAGTCTCGATCCCCATCTGCGAGGCGGCAAGTGCGATCGAAGGGGGGCCAATGCGGGTGGCCAGCTCGGCGTAGGCGGCATTGACCGAGTGGACCGTTGCGTCCCATAAGGTCACCTGGCCACCGCCCCCGCCGTCGTAGTTGGTGACGGGCCAGACCTCGCCGTGCGGCAACAGGAACACCCTTGGGTTGCCGTCGAAGCGCGTCTGCGGCGGGATGCGACCTTGAAGCGCGGCGACGAGTGCGAAGACCTTGAAGGCCGACCCCGGCTGGCGGCGGGCGTCAGATGCCAGGTTGAACTGGTTGTGGGCGAAGTCGCGTCCGCCCACCATTGCGACGATCTGACCTGTGCGGTTGTCGACGCTCGTGAGCGCGGCCTCGGGATCTCCGTCACGATTCAGGGTCCCGTGTGTCGCCGACTCGGCAATTTCTTGAAGCTCGGGGACAAGCGTGGTTCGTATCACGAGCCCTCCCCTGTAGAGGTGGTGGGCTCGTTCCTCCTCGGTCTCACCGAACCTGATGTCCTTCAGCAAGCTCCGCTTCACGAACTCGACGAAGTAGGGGTACCTAACTCCGGCAGTCGGCGCGGGTGCCAGCGCGAGCGGCATGCGCTTCGCGGTTTCACCTTCGTTCCTCGATATGTAGTGATTGCGGATCATCTCTTCGAGGACGGTGTTTCGA
>QEUQ01000025.1 GCA_003577105.1 Acidobacteriota bacterium
CCATCGCCCAAATGGCAATGCCAAACATGGAGGCGCCAATTGGATTTGCTCTGGGCGCCCCACACCGCCTCGACGATTGCGTAGGGGCAATTGACTGGAGCAAGAAGATGTCGCTCACTTTCGAGCCGGTGGACATGGACACTTTCAGATGCTTGAGAATCGCCCTTGATGCCGGAATCGAGGGAGGCACCGCACCAGCGATCATGAACGCTGCAAACGAGGAAGCGGTTGCCGCATTTCTCTCGGGCGAGATCTCATTGACGTCGATTCCCGATGCAATAGAAGCGACTCTTGAGGTGTTGGATCATTCGCCGGTGCGATCCGATGAGGATCTCTATGCCGTAGAGGTGAATGCGCGTGAGGTCGCGCGCACCCATGTCGTACGGCTGGGGCAGAATTAGGGAATTGAGTTCTCGCGGGCGTGCCGGTTCCGCGGAAAATTCAGGCGAAAAAACGGAGTGGGACTTGCTGTTAGCTGTCAACATGCGTTCGATCACAGGCGTTGTCGTCTTCATCGCCGCGCTCTTTTTCGCCGTCATGTTCCACGAGTTCGGTCATTACGTCTTCGCCAGGCGTGCGGGCATGAAAGTTAGCGAGTTCTTCTTCGGTTTCGGTAAGAGAATTTGGTCGACGACCCGCACCTACTGCGTTCTTTACGACACTGACACCGGCAGGGAAGTCCGAACAATCAGGATCAAGGACCAGGCCGATACCGATGAATACGAGGCGAAGACTCAGGACGAGCTAGCAGAACTCGCCGGCAAGCGAGGGCGCGGGAAACTGCTCGGAGCTTATGTGACGACAACCGAGTTCGGGATCAAAGCGATACCTGCAGGCGGGTACGTCAAGATCGCCGGCATGGATCCTTTCGAGGAGACTCCCGAGAGGGATCGCGGTCACACATATGCAGACAAGTCATATGGCTCACGAGCCATGGCGATTCTGGCTGGGCCAATGGCCAACATTTTGGTTGCCTTCTTGCTTCTCTGGGTCCTCGCGGTGGCGGGTGAATTGCCGGGGCAGGCGAAGGCAATTCCGGTAGTCGGTGAGGTCAGCCCTCCGGCGGGGTGTCTGACCACCGAGGGCGTATCAGATCTAGATGGCAGGAGCTGCGCCGACGCAACACCGGCTCAGGTGGCCGGACTCATGCCGGGCGATCGCTTCGTCGCGATTGACGGAACCGCAATCAAGTCATGGGATCAGGTCAAGCAGATCATCGGCGATTCGCCCGGTAAGACCCTCGTCTTCACCATCGAGAGATCTGGCGAACAGCTTGATTTGCCGGTGACAGTCGGGGAACGCCCCGCATTTGCCGGGGAGACCGGGCCACAACCGTTCGTTGGGGTGATCGTCAGCACGGCCAAGCAAGGAGACAATCCCGCTGTCGCGACGGTGACCGCTGGCAAGGCGATGGCGTCGATGACCGCAGTTGCCTTCTACTCGGTGTACAAGTTCTTTACGCCGGAGAACTTGAAGCGTTATATAGGTCTGATCGGCGGCGAGTCCGACCCAGAGGCAAACAATGCGCGTTTCGTCTCACCTGTTGGAGTCGCCCGCCTCAGCGCTCAGGCCGCACAACAAGGCTGGGCGATTCTCATGATGATCATGGTGATCTTCAATCTCTTTCTGGGAATCTTCAATCTCGTCCCCCTCTTGCCGCTCGACGGCGGCCACCTGCTGGTCGTTGGCTACGAGAAAGTCGCGAGCATGATCATGCGGAGGAGAGTCAGGGTGAACCTCAAGCGCCTCGTACCGGTCATGGCCGCGGTGATCATCTTGTTCGTCCTGATTGGAGCGTCTTCGCTTTATCTCGACATCGTCAACCCCATTGCTGATCCGTTTCGTTGAGTTCATCTGACGTGGAGTTCATCTGACGTGACCGAGAGGCCGCTCTTGCCGCGGAGGCGGAAATCCCGGCAAATCATGGTTGGCTCAGTGCCAGTCGGGGGCGATGCGCCCGTTTCGGTGCAGTCGATGACGACCACAAAGACAGCAGACGTGGAGGCTACCCTCAGTCAGATTTACGCACTTGCCGGTTCGGGCGCAGACATAGTGAGAGTGACCTGCAACGACGAAGACGCCGCAACTGCCCTGGGCGAGATAGTTCCAAGGTCTCCTGTTCCCGTCATTGCCGACATTCATTTCCAGTACAAGCTTGCCTTAGCTGCTCTGGAAGCGGGAGTGCATGGTCTGAGGCTCAACCCCGGAAACATTCGCGACGCTGAGCACATTCGGATGGTCGCCAAAGAGGCTCTCGACCGTTCGGTACCAATTCGAGTGGGAGTCAACGCCGGATCACTGGACAAGGAGATCTACGAGCGACATGGCGGGGCGACTCCCGAGGCGCTTGTGGAGTCCGCACTACTCGAAGTTGGCCTCCTCGAAGAGGTCGGAGTTCAAGACATCAAGATCTCGGTCAAGGCGTCAAACGTCCCGCTGATGATCGCGGCATACAGGCTACTGGCAGCAGAAACCGAGTACCCGCTTCATCTCGGCGTAACGGAGGCAGGTCCGCCACCGTCGGGAACGATCAAGTGCGTCGCCGGGATCGCTTCGCTCCTCGCCGAAGGAATTGGCGACACTATCCGCTTCTCGCTTACAGCGGATCCGGTGGAAGAAGCCAAGTCGGGACGGACCCTGCTAGAGGTCATGGGTCTCAAGGAGAAGAAGGGGCTCGACCTTGTTGCATGTCCAAGCTGTGGGCGAGCCGAAGTTGATGTAATCCGGCTTGCGAAGCTGACCGAGGAGGCATTTGAAGAGCTCGGCATTCCCCTCCAGGTGGCTGTAATGGGATGCGTGGTTAACGGGCCAGGTGAAGCTCGTGAGGCCGACATCGGGCTTGCATCCGGGCGTTCAGGGGCACATCTCTTCATAAAGGGCCAAGTCGTAAGGGTTCTGAAGATCGGAGAAGACCTCGCAGACCCCTATGAATCAGTTGTAGCCGAGTTGGTCGCCGAGGCCCGGAGGCTTATTGACGAAGGCGCCGAGGCGCGTATCGCAGCATCGAGAGCCGATTCGATAGCTGTGGAGTCACAGCACATGGACTAGCTGGCGCGATGCGTTGAGGGGGGAAATCCGTGAGACTGACGTTAAGTCCAGGGTGCTATAATCGCCGGGACCGCCAAGTACATTGAAGATTGTCCTCGGGGTGGGCTTATGCCCACTCTCTTTTTTGGCCTGAAACAGCATGAGGAGGGGCTGGCAATGCCCGAGATTTCCCAGGACCTCTGGGACCGGGCTGAGTCGATTCTCGACGCAATGGGTGTTGAGTTGGTCGACATCGAGATCATTGGTAGCAGGAAGAATCGCCTACTGCGAGTGACGATCGACCACCCGGACGGAGTGAACCTCAATCTGTGTGGCGAGGCGAGCGCGATTTTGGGCTCGCTTTTCGAGGAAGACGAGCCAATCCGGGGTCACTACGTACTAGAGGTTTCTTCGCCTGGCGTGGAGAGGCCTTTGAGGTCGAAGCGGCACTGGGAGCGATCGATCGGCGAGCAGGCAAAGGTCAAGCTCGCTGAGGGCGAAGGTGTAGTTCACGGTCGAATCGATTCGGTAGATGGCGAATCGATTGTCCTCGTGAAAGAGGACGGTGAACGGGTTGAAGTTCCGTTCGCGAAGGTGGTTTCGGGGCGGACCATTTTCGAATGGGACGGGAATTGAGGTTAGAGGCCGATGGCGAATACGAACGAAAACGTCGAGATGATGGAGGCTCTCCGCAACATTGCGGCGGAGAAGGATCTCCCCTTTGAGACGTTACTCGACGCGCTCGCGAACGCTCTTGCAACTGCTTACAAGCGACGCCCAAATGCCGCCGAAGAAGCGAGAGTGACAATAGATGCAGACAGCGGCGAGTATCACGTCTACGCCCAGGAATTCGATGAAGAAGGCAATCTGGTCCGCGAATGGGAAGACACACCAGATGATTTTGGGCGAATAGCCGCTCAGACCGCCAAGCAAGTAATCCTCCAGCGCATCCGCGAAGAAGAGCGGGAACTCAAGTTTCAGGAGTTCGAGGGGCGCGAAGGTGACCTGGTTACCGGCATTGTCCAGCAGGGGGATGCGCGGTTCCTAATTGTTGACATTGGTAAGGCGGAAGCACTGCTGCCGAAGTCCGAGCAAGTGCCCCATGAGCGCTACGAGGCGGGAAGCCGGATTCGGGCGTACATCAGCAAGGTCAGCAGGTCTGCCAAGGGACCTCAGGTGATTATTTCGAGAACGCATCCCAATCTGGTGTGCGAGTTGTTTCGCTTGGAGGTGCCTGAGATCTTCGAAAAGGTCGTCGAGATCAAGGCAATTGCCAGGGAGGCGGGGCACAGAACGAAGATCGCGGTCATGTCAAACGACCCGGCCGTCGATCCTGTTGGAGCCTGCGTCGGAGCGCGAGGAGCTCGGGTGCGTATGGTCGTCAACGAGCTGCGGGGCGAGAAGGTGGACATTGTCCAGTGGACTCCTGATGTCCACCAGTTCGTTGCCAACGCGCTGAGCCCAGCGAAGGTCAAGGAAGTCCGGATCGA
This sequence comes from Acidobacteriota bacterium, assembly GCA_003577105.1. Taxonomy (GTDB): domain Bacteria; phylum Actinomycetota; class Acidimicrobiia; order ATN3; family ATN3; genus ATN3. Next base: position 4,518 of record QEUQ01000025.1, read on the forward strand.
TCCCGACGAGAACAGCGCGCAGGTAATTGTCCCGGACTTCCAACTCAGTCTGGCGATCGGCAAAGAGGGGCAGAATGCTCGTCTGGCTGCGAAGCTGACCGGTCTGCGGATTGACATCAAGAGTGAGACGCAAATCGCAGAGGAGAATTCTCCGCCGCTCGCCGAGGGTGAGGAGGCTCCGCAGGGTGAGGCGAGTGAAGATGGCCCGCCCGCCGAGGCTACGCCCGAGGGCGCGAGTGAGGCCGCTCCCGAAGCCGAATCAGCTACCGCGGCCGCGACTACTGAAGACGTTGATGAATCGGGGTCAAAGGTGGAATCCAGCGAGGAGGAGGCTGACGAATAGGAATTCCGGAGCGCTCCTGCATCGGTTGCGGTTCGAGAAAGCCGAAGCGCACGATGCTTAGGATTGCCAGCACTCAAGGGGGCGAGGCCGAGATTGATCGCCTCCAGGTGTTGCCCGGCCGAGGTGCATACCTCTGCTACTCGAGAGAGTGCGCCGGCCGTGGTCGCAAGAAGCTTGCACATGCGCTGAGAACTAGAGGGGGACCGGCCGAGGGCCTGTTTGACGAGATCGATCGAGAGATCGGCAGTAGGGATAACTTTGGGAAAGACGAGAGTTCATGACTTAGCGAAGACGCTGGAGATCAGCAGCGCCGAGCTTCTTGAAATGCTCAAGGAGCTCGGTATCGACGCGACTTCACATTCGGCGACCCTGGAAGATTCCGAGTGCGACCGGATTCGCATCTCAATGGCCGGACGAATCAAGCGTGCCAAGAAGCCAAAGCGGCCCGTACGAAGGCGTCCACCGGAGTCTGCGGACACAGAGGGAGAAGCCAAGCCTGTCAAACGGGTTCGTAAGCGCCCTGCTGCTGAGGAGCCCGAAGTCGAGGCCGATCCTGGAGCGCGTGCCAGGGCGAGAGCCGCCAAGGCAGCAGCTGCTAAGGGCGTAAAGCCCAAAGGGGCTTCGACGAAGTCGAAGACCACGAAGCCAAAGACTCCCACCAAGACCGCTGCCGCCAAGGCTGCCGCGGCGCGCGCGGCGAAGTCGGACGCAACCGAGGCGGAACCCAAGGTAGAGCCGCCACCGAAGAAGGAGCCGGCAAAGGAAGCCGCGAAAGCGGAGAAGCCAGAGACCGCAGAGGCGGCGACCAAAGCAGAGGAAGTCGGCGCGGAGAAGCCTGCGAAGGTCTCGAAATCCCCGACCAAGAAGCCCCCCGCCGACTCCAAGCCGGCACCCGCTGCGAAATCAGACGCGCCGGAGAAAACGCCGGAGGCTCCAGCTGCTGCGGGCAGCGGGAAGAGCGCTCCGAGATCTGACGACGGCGCCAAGGTCAAGCGCGCGAGAAGCGCGGACAAGGCGGGCGGCAAGGGCGCGCGTCGAGCGGGACTCTCCGGAGGTCCAGCCACCGATCAGACACCCTCCAAGCCCCCGTCGGCCCCGGCGCAATCCAAGGCTGGAGTTGCTCCAAGCCAGCCAAAGCCACCCTCGCAGGACCTCGAGTTCCCATCACTCCCCAGCGAAGTTGTTGACGAGCTTGCCGGCGAGGAGGAGTCCGAGGTTGCCGTACAAGTGCCTCGCGAGCGCCAGGCACGACAGCCGGAGGCACCAGCGGGACCGGCGGTCGCTGAGGTGGTCGTGAGACGCGGCGTAACGATTCAGGAATTTGCCGCCCTAATAGGCATGTCCGCCACAGAAGTCGTCAAGCGACTCATGGCTTTAGGCGAGATGAAGACCGTGACCATGAGCTTGACCGACGAAGAGGTCGAACTTCTCGGAGCTGAACTAGGGGTCGAGACAAGTATCACCTCGCCCGACGCAATGCGGGAGGCCGAAGATGCTTCCCTAGCCGAAGACGAGGCACTTGAAGACGAAGGGAAGCTCAAGCCCCGCCCGCCCGTGGTTACCGTCATGGGCCATGTCGATCACGGCAAGACGTTGCTTCTCGATCGGATTCGCGAGGCAGACGTGGTCTCGGGCGAGGCTGGTGGAATTACGCAGCACATCGGTGCATACATGGTCCATCACAACGGCAAGGCAATCACTTTCATCGATACCCCAGGTCACGAGGCTTTCACTCGCATGCGGGCGAGGGGCGCATCGATTACCGACATCGCCGTACTCGTCGTCGCGGCCGATGACGGTGTGATGCCCCAGACTGTTGAGGCCATCTCCCACATTCGGGCCGCGGAAGTTCCGATGGTTGTTGCGATCAACAAGATCGACAGGCCGAACTCGGATCCACAGAAAGTCAGAGCTCAGCTGACCGAGCACAGCGTGATCGTTGAGGACTTTGGCGGTGATGTCCCGGTCGTCGAGATTTCGGCACTTGAGAGGCTCGGTATCGACGATCTTCTCGAGATGATCCTTCTCATGGCGGACATCGCCGAGCTCAAGGCGAATCCTGATGTTGCCGCGTCGGGGGTCTGCCTGGAGGCGCATCTCGACGTCGGGCGCGGTGCCGTCGCGACGGTTCTCGTCAGGCGAGGAACCTTGCGCAAAGCCGATGTCTTCTACGCCGGCTCAACCCTGGGTCGAGTTAGGGCACTCCTAGATGAAAACGGAAACCAGATCGAAGCTGCTGAACCCTCGACGCCGGCCCAGGTTCTCGGTTTCGAGGCGGTGCCCGAGGCGGGAGACGACTTCCGGGTAGTTGCTGATGAGAGGCGCGCCCGCGAGGTGGCATCAGGGCGCGAGCAGGCGGAGCGCCAGGCGGAACAAGTGATGACGCCAGCCGTCGCCAGGCTGGAAGATCTGTTCGCTCAAATCCAGGACGACCAGCAAGCGACGCTCAATCTTATTCTCAAGGCAGATGTCCAGGGTTCGCTTGAGGCGCTAGCTGGATCGTTGCGCAAGCTCGAGCGCCCTGACGTTCATCTGCAGATCGTCCACGCGGCCGTCGGCGGAGTCACTGCAAACGACGTCTCACTTGCGCTCGCCAGTGGAGCACTTGTTGTCGGTTTCAACGTTCGTCCCGATCGGAATTCGCGTGAGCTCGCGCAGCGCTCGGGTGTTGAGATTCGCACGTACGAAGTCATCTACAAGGCCGTCGAGGAAATCGAGGCGGCATTGAAGGGCCTGCTTACTCCCGAATACGAGGAAATTGTCACCGGCACAGCCGAAGTCAGGGCGGTCTTCAAAGTTCCGAAGATCGGCAATATTGCCGGCTGCTATGTGACTGAAGGCCAGGTGACCCGTGGTTCAAGTGCCAGGCTGCTGAGAGACGGCGCCATCATCTATTCGGGCTCGGTGTCGAGCCTGCGCCGCTTCAAAGACGATGTGCGCGACGTTCAGTCCGGATATGAGTGCGGAATCGGACTCGAGGACTACAGCGACATCAAAGAGGGCGATGTCATCGAGCTCTTTGAGCAGCGTGAGATACCACGGACCTGATTCGTCAGTACACAGAGGAATCTCCGGCCCGCCGGCTGCAGAGTTAGAACTTGATCATGATTGCAGTTGCGATTCGATACGAGCTGAGACTCCCCGGAGTCACCAGCCTGAAGGAAAAGCGCCGGATAGTCAGGCACATCGTCGACGGGTTGTCATCGCGTTTCAGGATTGCGATTGCCGAGGTCGGTGAGAACGACATTCACCAGCGGGCACAGGTCGGAGTAGCCATCGTGTCTCGGACAGCCTTCGGCGCCGATAAGGTTGCTCATCAGGTTGAGAAGTTCATCGAGGCCACCCACGGTGTGGAGATCCTTGGGCGGCATCGTTCCTACATCGAGGAGGACTAGGCGGCCATGTCAGAACATCCATACCCGCGCTCTGAGCGGCTGTCCTCGGTAATTCGCGAGTCTCTGGCGGAAGAAATAGAGAAGCTGGCGGACCCGCGCCTTGAACTCGTGACGATCACCGACGTCGAGGTCGGGACTGATCTAACCCTTGCGCAGGTGTACTTCGCGACTCCCGACGAAGAGCGCCTCGATGATGCTCGCGCAGGACTTGAAGCTGCCTCCAAGCGCCTTAAAAAGACTCTCGCCTTGCAGCTTAGGATCAAGCGCATTCCGGCACTTCGGTTTGTGCCGGACAGCGCGATTTTGCAGGGTGCGCGAATTGAGGAAGTCATTCGCGAGCTAGACGGAAATGATGGGGCAGAGGGCCAGCCGGCAGGTGACGACTAATGGAATCGCAACTAGTCAGGGCCGCAGAGATCCTCGAGTCCGCGTCGAGCGTGGCTCTCGCCTGCCACACATCCCCAGACGGTGACGCACTCGGCACAATGCTGGGCCTCCACCACATCCTCACAAGTAGAGGGATCTCTGCTGTCTCGGGATTCCCAAGCCCGCTGGAGGTGCCCCCGCACTATGCATTCCTCCCCGGCGCAGAATCACTTACGGCGCAGCCCGCCTATCCCGCGGCTCCGGAGGTAATGGTTACGGTTGACTGCGGAAGTATCGACCGGCTAGATGATCTGAGGCCTTCGGCCGAAGCGGCCAGAACGCTGGTGGTTATCGATCATCACGGGTCCAATACCAACTACGGACATGTCAACGTCATCGACCCCAGTGCAGCTGCCTCCGCCCTGATTGTGTTTCGCATGGCCCGAGAGAGAGGTTGGGAAATCAACTCTGACGCGGCGATGTGTCTCTACACGGGAATAGCAACCGATACCGGACGATTTCAGTTCGACAACACGACTCCCGAGGTGTTCCGAGCGGTAGCAGACCTTGCCGAGATCGGAGTCCCGATTGCGCCGGTATCGCGCACGCTGTTCGAAGAGCATCGCCTCGCGTTCATGAAGTTTCTCGGCCGGGTCCTCTCCCGGTGCGAGCTCGATGCTGAACGTCAAATGGTGATCAGTTGGTACGACCAGGCGGACTTGGAGTACTTCGGCGTGACCATGCCCGAGACGGAATCGGTAATCGACTTCATCAGGCAGGCCAAGGAAGCAGAGGTGGCCTTGCTCGTAAAGGAATCCGCACCCGGAGAGATCAAGGTTTCGCTTCGTTCACTCGGCGGAATCGATGTGGCTTCAATCTGTGTCGAGCGCGGCGGGGGAGGGCACAGGATGGCGGCCGGCTACACCTCTCGCATGGGTATTCACGAGACGATCGCTGAGCTGAAGATGGCAGTGGGGGCCGCAATGTCAGAGCGCGGACCGACGGCGTGACCCAGGCACTGAGTGGGCCGGACGGCTTGCTGATAGTTGACAAGCCCGCTGCGCACACGAGCCACGATGTCGTCGCGCGCTCCCGCAAGTATCTCGGCACACGCAAGGTCGGCCACTCCGGCACGCTCGACCCTGACGCGACGGGGGTTCTAGTGCTCGGCGCGGGCCGGGCGACCAGACTGCTTCGTTTCATTCAAGGTCTCGATAAGGCGTACAGGGCAACGATTTGTTTCGGTGTCGAAACCGACACACTAGACGCGTCGGGCAAGGTGCTCAGTCGTCACGAAATGCCGCTAAGCGAGAGCCAGCTTCAAGATGTGCTTCCTAAGTTCGCCGGTGAGATCGAGCAAATCCCCCCGATGGTCTCCGCCATAAAGGTCGAAGGTGAACCGCTCTACAAGCGTGCGCGCCGAGGTGAGGAGATCGAGCGCGAGGCTCGCAAGTTGAAGATCTATGACCTGCGGCTGGAGCAGTTTTCACCAGGTCCATTCCCGGAGGCGACGCTCTACGTCATGTGCTCATCCGGAACCTATGTGAGGTCGCTGGCCGCGGACATCGCGACAGCACTTGGCGGAGTTGCTCATCTAGGCGCGTTGAGACGCTTAGCCGTCGGGCCATTTGATGTGGCAATGTCACACGCCATTGAAGAGATAGAGGCACACGCCGAGGCTGGCACAATAGGCGAAATCCTGGTGCCACTCGAGGAGTCGCTTCCGCACCTGCCGCGCGTCGAAGTCGGCGATGAAGTAGCCGAAGGGGTTCGTCACGGGATGGTATTCCCTGCAAGTGTCCTAAGCGGGTGCTCTGGATCGCTGGACGGACCATTGGCGGTTTTCGGGCCGGAGCAACGTCTGCTTGCGGTTTACGGCCCGCACCGCAAAGGAGCCAAGCCGCTGTGCGTGATGGCGTAGGCACGTGGGGGGCGGTCCGAATCTTGAGAGGAGGTGAAGCATGGAGGTGATTCGCGATCTCGACGCCTGTCCGGCACCGGGGGTGGGGTCGGTCGTGGCGATTGGCAACTTCGATGGATTTCACCTCGGGCACAGGGCAGTTGCCGCGTCTGTGATCGAGCGCGCCGGGGCGCTAGGTGCCAAGAGTGCCATCGTGACTTTCGATAGGCATCCGATGGAGTGGCTCAAGCCCGAAGAAGCTCCTTGCCGGCTGACGACATTGGACAAGAAGCTGGCGCTAATGGCCGAGGCTGGTATCGATTACGCATGTGTACTGACCTTCGATGAACAGCTATCGGGTCAGGAGCCCGAGCGCTTTGTGGAGGATGTGATTTCTAAGTGCTTGCGCGCCAAGGCCGTAGTAGTCGGGGAGAATTTTCGTTTTGGGCACAACCGGCGCGGGGATCTGGCAATGCTTGGAGCAATCGGTGAGGAGCTGGGCTTTGAAGCAGACTCGCTTGATTTGATCAAGGCCGGGAGTGTGGCGATCTCATCGACCCGGATTCGTCACGCGATTCGAGAGGGCGAGATTGCCTGGGGGTCGATGGCGCTGGGGCGGGATCACTCGATCCAGGGCGTCGTGCAGGCGGGGGATCGGAGGGGTAGAGATCTGGGATTCCCGACCGCGAATCTAATGCCGGATCCACGTATCTGCATTCCCGCCGATGGCGTCTACGCGGGATGGGTGCGGATTGATGATGTGAGTTACGGGGCGGCGATCAATGTTGGGAAGCGACCAACATTTGGGAAGGATCTCCAAATGCTGATCGAAGCTCACATCCTCGATTTTGAAGGTGACATTTACGGTCAAGAGATCGAGGTCGGATTTCACGCTCACGTGCGAGGCGAGTATCGCTTTTCCGGGCCTGAAGAGCTTGCCGAACAGATCAAGCAAGATGTGTTGGAGGCCCGACGACTCATGGAAGTGGATTGACGCCCACAGGGGATCCCAAAGCAGGGGAATCCGCAGAACCCGCAGAGGAGCCTGGTGCAACCAACGGTCGCGCAATCGCCGTTGGTTGTTTCGTCCTCGCCGGTGCAGTTATGGCGCTGGGTATTGTGCTCGGAGCCGCCCTCACTCTGACCTCGGTAGTTCGCAATCCCGCGACGGAAGCCTCTCGACCGGAGGTGCGGGGCCTTGTGGTGAACCACTGCAGTCAGCCGATTCGAGCGGGGTGGGTGCTATCTGACACCGCTGCTCCCTTCGGGTTGGAGGACGCGGGGAGATTCTTCCCGCCGTTGAGGGCGAGAACCGAGGACGCTGATACTCCGGTGACCGAGAATCAGACTCGCCTCATCGCACCCGGCTCGTCGGCTCCACTCGGACTCGGTAGTCCCGAGAGCGCCGAGCGGGAGCGCATCCTGCTGATCGAGGCATCTTCGCTTGGCTCAGAGCCGCCGGATGCTCGAAGCAGCGCCCTAGATTCGGTTAGGGCCTACGCTCTGAAGCCGGCGTCTTTCGAACTCACCGACGGAGTCGTGCCACTAGTCGTATCCGGAGAGCAATGTGCGCCCGTAGACCTTGCGGGATTGACCCTGCCATAGGCCGGTCATTTCCCAGAGGGGTGTTCTAGAAGGATGTGCACTTTGAGGGCGAATTGTCCGAAACACTCATGAGATGATAGTGTTCTAGCTCTTGAGTGGATAGCAACCTTTGCCACCAAATGCGGCATCTGGGCCGGTGTGGACGTGAGTCACTGCTGGTAGTGGAGTTGAGTGCTGGGAATTTGTCGAAGGTCGCGCCATCCCCAGGAGAAATGTTGTGCTATCAGCTTGTGACAGGTTCAGCCGAGTGGTCGGGCTGAGACTTTGGACTGCAAGCTGCTGCCCGCGGTTGAGCCGGTCGCCCTGATCGACAGGCCATTTACCCCCCCGGTCTCAAGTCGGGGCGGCCGGCTGAGCCGCAGGTGATGCGCTCGTCTTCTGTCGTGCGGGTTTCAGGCGGGTCGGCAAGGCGCCTGTAATGTAGAAATGAATCCGCCGGCCGAGGGCGGGAATCGCTTGAGAAGTTCGGGCCTTGCGAATCATTGACGTCGTGCTAGTTCTACTGGTGGCCGCCGCGGGCGTGCGCGGTTACTATCGGGGTGCCCTGCTCCAGCTCGCGTCCTACGGCGGAATGCTTGCTGGGATTTTCGCGGCAGGAATCCTGGTCATTTTGCTTGAGCCGGTCATCACCAATTGGTCTCCGACCTGGAGGGCACTCACCGCGCTTGTGATATTCGTACTTCTACTGGCAGTAGGTGAGACAGCCGGATTCGCGCTGGGCAGGCGGATCAAAAGGCGGCTCAGGAGCCGCTCCACGAGCGGTACCGATCGCATTCTCGGTTTTCCGGTTGCAGGTGTCGCGACACTGCTCCTCCTCTGGCTGCTCGCTGGGATCTTCATCGCCTCTCCGCTGGCCTCAGCCGCGCCGGCGGTCAGCTACGACATCCGCCAGTCGAAGATTCTCAGAGCAACCAGCCAGGCTCTCCCTGTCGGCGACGATGTCATGGGGCCATTGCGCCGCTTCCTTACGGCCAATCGTCTTCCGCTCCCGCTGCCCCCGTTTGAGTCGCCAGATGCCCCGCCGGTCGTCATCGATCCGGCGCTCGCAGGCTCGAAAGGGGTCGCCCGAGCTTCAAAATCGGTCTTCGTAGTCCGAGGGGCTGCGTGCGGACAGCAGGTGGAGGGGTCAGCGTGGGTGGCAAGCCCCGGATATCTCGTAACCAATGCTCACGTCGTTGCTGGAATGGCCGAGCCCAGGGTTATCCAGGGACCGAGGTCATTGGCGGCCACCGTTACATATTTCGACCCTTCGCTCGATCTCGCGGTTCTGAGGGTTCCGGGTATTCAGGCGGAACCGCTGGCTCTGGCCGGCGGAGATCCAGCTCCGAGAACTCAGGGGGCGACGATTGGATTTCCGGGCGGAGGATCGCAAGTGATAGCGGCAGCTGCCGTGCGTACGACTGCGTCTACCCGTACGGCCGACATCTATGGATATCCGGGGGTCATACGCGAACTGGTCTTTTTTGCGGGCGAGGTGAAACCGGGGAATTCAGGGGGTCCGCTCGTCAATTCCGACGGAGTTGTAATAGGAGTCGTCTTTGCCACGGCACTCGCGGGAAGCGACGACGACTACGCTTTGGCACCCTCCGCGGTGCGCGAGCCCATCATCAATGGCACGTCGGCGAGCAAGGCGGTGTCGACCGGTCGGTGCGCTTGAGCCGGGCCGCCTTCGATTCTGCCTCTGCATGCGTGCTAACATGCCCAACCGGTTCGGGTGTTCCGAGCCGTTCGCGGTTCCCCTTTACATCGCACAGGAGTGCAGCGCGATATCTATGGACAAAGCCGGCACAATTGCCCAATACCGTACGAGTGAGTCCGACACGGGCTCGCCCGAGGTGCAGGTGGCTCTTCTCACGGAGCGCATCAATCACCTGACGGAGCACCTCAAGGTGCATGCGAAAGACCATCACAGCAGGCGGGGCCTGCTGATGTTGGTGGGCAAGCGTCGCCGACTCCTCGACTACTTGAGAGACCAAGATGTCGAGCGATATCGGAGCCTCATAGAGAAGCTCGACCTAAGGCGATAGAGGGGCAACAGACAGGGGATCACACGGGGTTAGGCGAGTCAGTTATCAGTTGCCAGGTCTCGCACCGACATTGCGTGTTGTCATAGCGAGGCGTGACCACTGAGAACTGGCCCACACCCCTGGCGTGTTTCCTGAACTTAGGCGGCCAATTTAGGAGCCGCAGGAGGACATATGTCAGAGATCAAGAGTGTCACGTTCGATTTTGACGGACGTGAACAGACGATTGAGACCGGGCGCTACGCATTTCAGGCAGATGGCGCCGTAACCATCACGAGCGGTGAGACGCAGCTTCTCGTCACCGCTATGGCAACTCGCGGAGCGCGTGAGGGCATCGACTTCTTCCCCCTCACAGTCGATATCGAAGAGCGGATGTACGCCGCGGGGCGCATACCCGGCTCGTTCTTCCGCCGCGAGGGCCGCGCTACTGAGGCAGCTATCCTTATGTGCCGTCTCATTGACAGGGTGCTGCGCCCGAATTTCGCCGACGATATGCGCTCGGAGGTCCAAATAATCGGGACCGTGCTTGCGGTCGATCAAGAAGTGCAGCAAGACGTACTTGGGATAAACGGCGCCTCGGCCGCACTGGTCATTTCGGGAATTCCGTTCCTGAGCCCCGTCGGAGGCGTGCGCCTCGGACTGGTGCACGGCGAGTGGATTCCCAACCCAACCTACCAAGAGATCGATGAGGCAACTTTCGACCTGGTAGTCGCAGGGCGCCGCAACGATGCCGGCGAGGTCGACATCATGATGGTCGAGGCCGGGGCCCCCGAATTCACGATGGACTTGATTGAAGACGGCGACCCCGGTGCGACCGAGTCGTCGATTGCCGAGGCGCTCGAGGCCGCGAAGGGTTACATCGGCAAGGCGATTGACGCGCAGCTTGAGCTCAAGGACATGGTGAACCCCGAGCCCAAGGAGGTGACGCTAACACCCCTCTATTCGCCAGAGACCTTTGAGGCTGTCGAGCGGGTAGCTGCCGAGAAGACCCGCGAGCTGATCAAGATCGCGGACAAGGCCGATCGGGCCGATGCCGAGGCGGCTATTGCCGAGGAGACCCTTGCGGCGCTTGCCGACGAACTTCCCGGCCAAGAGACAGAGATTCGCAGGGCGCTCCGCAGCCTTCAGAAGAAGCTGGTCCGAGAGCGCATCGTCAATGATGGAGTTCGGATCGACGGGCGTAGCCCGACCGAGATTCGACCGCTGAGTGCAAACACGGGGGTCGTTCCCCGAGCGCACGGATCTGGCCTGTTCCAGCGCGGCGAGACTCAGGTGCTGACAATTACGACGCTCGGCATGCTCAGATTGGTGCAACAGCTCGACACGCTTTCACCCGATGAGTCGAAGCGCTACATCCATCACTACAACTTCCCTCCGTTCTCAACCGGAGAAGTCAGTTTCATGCGGGGACCGAAGAGGCGCGAGATCGGCCATGGCGCGCTTGCGGAGCGAGCCCTCCTTCCGGTGATCCCACATGAAGATGAGCTGCCCTACGCGTTGCGCTTGGTCTCAGAGGTGTTGTCCTCAAACGGATCGACCTCGATGGCCTCCGTGTGCGGCTCGACTCTCTCGCTTATGGATGCGGGCGTACCGATCAAGGCCCCGGTCGCGGGAATTGCAATGGGTCTCATCTCAGAGGGGGATAACTTCGTCACGTTGACCGATATCCTCGGTGCAGAAGACGCGTTTGGCGACATGGATTTCAAGGTCGCGGGTACCAAGGACATCGTCACTGCGCTGCAGCTCGATACCAAGATCACTGGATTGCCGTCGACAGTGCTTGCTGATGCCCTCAACCAGGCGAAGGATGCCCGGCTCAAGATCCTCCAGGTAATCCTCGACGAAATCCCCGCCCCGAGGGAGGCAATGGCCAAGTCGGCCCCGAGGATCCTCACCATTCATATTCCCGTGGACAAGATCGGAGAGGTGATCGGCCCGAAGGGCAAGGTAATCAATGAAATCCAATCTGAGACCGGAGCGGAAATCAATGTGGAAGATGATGGGACTATCCACGTCGGCTCGACTGAAGGTGACTCCGCGGACAGGGCACTTGAGTGGATCGATCAGATCGTCAACCCACCGACGGCCGAGGTCGGAGAGGTCTATCACGGAACTGTCGTGAACATTACGAAGTTCGGTGCTTTTGTAAACATTCTTCCCGGGCGAGACGGCCTGCTCCACATCTCCAAGCTTGGAGGCGGTCGGCGAATCAACAGAGTCGAAGACGTTCTCGACGTTGGCGATGAAATCGATGTTCTGGTTGAGGGAGTAGACGAGAAGGGCAAGATCTCGTTGACTCCGGTCGAAGGCGACTCAGGTCCTGATTCGGGTGGCGACGGTTCAGACGACCTCGATGCAGATCTCGACGACGGCTATGACGAGGAAGTCGAAGATATCGATGAGGCGATGGGGGAGGTTGGGCCCTACGACGAGGGCTCGGGTGAGCCAATGGGCGCCGATTTCGAAGAAGCGGACCGCGGTGAAACCCGGCGTTCAGGGGGTCGATCCGATCGCGACCGTGGAGGCCGTGGAGGCCGCGACCGCGATGATCGATCCGATCGCGACCGTGGAGGCCGCGGAGGCCGCGACCGCGATGATCGATCCGATCGCGACCGTGGAGGCCGCGGAGATCGCGGTGGCCGCGGGGGATCCCGTGATTCCGGGCGCGGAGGCAGTCGCGGCGGGCGTGAGGTCGCAAGATTCGAGGAGGACTTCGAGCGCGACGCCGAGGATCGTTGGGGCATTCCGAAGGGGGAGTCACCGAGGTCGGGCGGAAACCGTGGAGGCGGCGGAGGCCGTGGCGGCGGAGGCCGTGGCGGCGGCGGAAACCGTGGAGGCGGCGGCGGCGGAGGCCGTGGCGGCGGAAACCGTGGAGGCGGCGGAAACCGTGGAGGCGGCGGCGGAGGCCGTGGCGGCGGAAACCGTGGAGGCGGCGGTCGCGGCGGCCGCTAAAACGATTCGAGTCGAGGCAAGAGCGGTAGCTCAAGAGGTAACCGCGTGAGCAAGCCAGTCAAGTCAACGCTTGATAACGGCATTCGAGTGGTATCTGAGTTCATGCCCGGAGTTCGGTCGGTGACCGTCGGATTCTGGGTAGGAGTCGGTTCTCGCGATGAGCCTGTTGAGCTTGGCGGAACAACACACTTCCTCGAACATCTGCTCTTCAAAGGGACTGATAAGCGCACCGCTCTTGAGATTGCCGAAGAGATGGATGCCGTTGGGGGCGATCTCAACGCCTTCACGACGAAGGAGTTCACCTGTTACTACGCGCGCACCCTCGATGATGACCTGCCTCTCGCTCTTGACATACTGACTGACATCACATGCAATCCGGCCTTTCCAGAGGATGAGGTCGACATCGAGCGCGGCGTGATTCTTGAAGAGATTCGAGCTCATGAAGATGATCCAGCAGACGTTGCGCACGAGCTGTTCTACGCGGCGCTGTGGCCGACTCACCCCCTCGGGCGGCCGATTCTTGGTCAGGCGGAGACGATAGCGACGCTACCGCGGGCAGATATTGCCGACTACTTCCGTGACTACTACCTTCCCGAGAACATGGTGATCTCGGCCGCCGGGAACGTTGAGCACGAGAATCTACTCGCGAGAGTCCATGAGGCGTTTGGCGCCATGTCTGGTGGCCGGGCACCAAGGGTCCACACGCCAGAAAATGAGGAAGTCACCGTTGCCATTACGGAGCGCTCGAGCGAACAGGCCCATCTCGTCTACGGGATGCCGGCGCTCGGGCATCGGGATCCCGATCGCTACGCCTTGACTGTTATGAATCACATTCTCGGGGGGAGCATGTCGAGTCGCCTCTTTCAAGAAATTCGGGAAAAGCGGGGACTCGCATATTCGGTCTATTCCTACCGGTCCCTGTACGACGAGACCGGCACTTTCGGCGTTTACGCGGGCACGAAGCCGGACCAAGCGCACCAAGTTGCCGAACTGATCATCAGCGAGCTTTCCAAGATCGCTGATTCAGGTGTGACAATCGAAGAACTCGAGCGAGCCAAGGGTCACGTCAGGGGATCGCTTGCCCTTTCAAACGAAGACTCTGGATCGAGGATGAGCCGTATTGGAAGAGGCGAACTCGTTGCAGACGAACTCCTGACAATCGACGATCTTGTCGGCGTTGTCGACGCGGTGACCCAAGACGACATCGCTCGGGTTACCGGTAGAGTTCTCGGTGACAGCCGGCGAGTTCTGGCAGTGGTCGGTCCGTTCCAAGAGGGCGCATTTGACTCGGTAATCATGTGACTGCCCCCGAACGGCCAACACCAGATTTGGCAGGCGGTAGGTCAACTGAGGAGTGATTCGGTGATCAAGGTCGGAGTTGTTGGAGCCGCAGGCAAGATGGGCTCCGAAGTCTGCAAAGCGGTCGTTGCTGATTCGGGTACCGAACTTGCCGCTGCGGTTGACCCGTTCTCACCGGGCGCCCTGGTACACGGCGTGGTAGTGGAGTCCGATCTCAAGGCCTTGTCGGGCGCGGGCGTCGAAGTTGCCGTTGATTTCACTCATCCCAATGCGGTCTTTGAAAACGCCCTCCATTGCCTCGAAGCTGGAATTCATGTCGTCATAGGAACGACAGGGCTGGGCGAAGATGAGATTGGGACCATTGAGAAGGCGGCTGCCGACTCAGATGCAAATGCATTCATCGCTCCAAACTTCGCAATCGGGGCGGTGCTGATGATGCAATTTGCCAAGGAGGCCGCTCGCCATTTCGAGCGGGCCGAGATCATCGAGCTGCATCACGACCAAAAGGCCGATGCTCCATCTGGCACCGCGATCCGAACGGCGGAACTCATGGAAGCCGAACGCGGTGAGTGGCCAGAGCGACCTGATTCGGTCGAATCAATAAATGCCGTCCGCGGCGGCTTAGTAGGGGGAGTCCGAATTCATTCGGTGAGGCTCCCCGGTCTGGTTGCTCATCAAGAGGTTGTTCTTGGAACTGATGGGCAGACTCTCACGATTCGCCATGACAGCACGGACCGCTCCAGCTTCATGCCGGGAGTGATTCTCGCAATCAAAGAGGTGGCACAGCGCCCCGGGCTGACAGTGGGACTGGAGAGCCTTCTAGGTTTCTAAGTCGCCCGATCCTGCCGGGCGCGCCGGGCGAAAGTCCGACCCGCTCAAGCGACTCGGTGGCGTGTGCCGATTCAAGTGCATCAAACCGAGTCGCGAATTTGTGAGCTGATCCAGGTGAAGCATCACTTCATAAGGGGTATTGCCGTCGTAGTGGCGTTTGTAGCTCAGGTTGCCGTTGTGCCAACGGGGGCGTCCCTTGCTGGAGGGTCAACAGGTTGCCAAGGCACAGGTGAGCCGGCGCATTTGGCTGAAGGCTCAACCGGGAACGGATTTCGCGAATGGGTTTTGCTTGCCAATCCTTCGCTAACAGAGCCAGCCGAGGCCTGCATCACCTACCTGACTGGCGGAGGCCCCGTCGCCGGAGGCCAAGTCTCAGTACCGCCTCGCTCCCGGCGCTCAATCGACGTGAACGCGGCCTTGACGGCGAATTCCGTTTCCACCGTAGTCGAGTCGCTTTCGGGGCGAATAGTTGCCGAGCGATCAATGTCAAACAGCAATGACGGGCTCAAAGGCGCTCACGCGGGCAAGCAGACACCGGAGCCTCGCGATCGTTGGTACCTGCCTGAGGGATCTACTCTGGGTGGGACTACGACGTGGATTCTGATTTCCAATCCCGCCGATGAGGCTGTCGAGATCACGGCGACTTTTCTGACGGGCGCGGGCGCGGTTGATGGTCCGAAGTTCTCGATACCGCCATTGACTCGCAAGTCAGTGCGCGCGAATGACTTCGTGAGCAGTTATGACGTCGCCACCGAAATCGTTGCGTCGGGTGGTGTGCTAGCAGAGAGAGCGACCTATCTCGCGCATTCGGGCCTGGCCGGTTCGACAGCGTCGCCTGGAACGGCGAGCCCCGCGAAGGAGTGGTATTTCAGCGAAGGCGCAACGGCAGGGGGATTCGAGACATGGATACTTGTCGCGAACCCGTCAGAGACCGAAACAGCCGCTGTCGCGCTCGAACACATAACCAAATCGGCAAGCTTCCCTGGGGCGTCGATACAGATTCCGCCGCGATCTCGCCGAAGTGTGAGACTCGGCGCGTTTGTGACTTCGTACCATGTCGCGACGATCGTGAGATCCAGTGTTGCTGTCGTGACTGAGCGCGCAATGTACTCGGATCACCCGCAACTCGGGCGCGGGTCAGCAACCTCCGAAGGGTCGAGCGAGCTGGGCAAGCGCTGGCTATTTGCGGAGGGTGCCACCACCGGGGGCTACGAGACTTGGCTCCTGATCTCGAATCCTGGCGTGAGCGAAACGGCGGAGGTCGCCATCAGCTACTTGACGACTTCCGGTGGAATAGACGGCCCGTCGGTCTCGGTCTTGCCCGGGCGGCGAGCTTCGATCCGTGTTGATGACTCGATCACCTCATTTGACGTGGGTATTGATATCTCAGTCGTCGACGGCCCGCCGGTGATGGCCGAGCGAAGCATCTTCACTCCCTCGGGCCCAGGTCGTGATCTGACAACTGGCCCCGGACTAATCTTGGATGAGCATCCGGCGCTCAATTCTGATCCTGTGGTGATTGCCGTCGGCGATGCTGCCTGCGATCCGACCAGTCCGAATTTCAACGGGGGAGTCGGCATCGGAGATGCATGCCGGCAATTGGCAACATCTGACATTGCACTCAGTGAGTCCGCATCCGCTGTTCTCATGCTTGGCGACGCGCAGTACGAGACCGGTGCGCTTCCTGCTTTCATGGCTTCTTATGAGCCGAGCTGGGGAAGGCTGAAGTCGATCACTCGTCCGGCGCCGGGCAATCATGAGTACTTCTACGGTTCAGCAGATGGCTACTACACCTATTTCGGTGACAGCGCGGGCGATCCTGCGAAGGGTTGGTACAGCTTCGACATTGGTGCCTGGCACCTCGTTGCTCTCAATTCCAACTGTGGTTACGTGGGTGGCTGTGGCGCGGGTTCAGCTCAGGAGGTGTGGTTGAGAGCCGATCTTGCGGCACATTCGAATCAGTGCACACTCGCGTATTGGCATCATCCGCGTTTCAGTTCAGGTCAACACGGCGAGAACCCGAGCATGGACGCTTTCTGGCGAGCTTTGCACGATGCGGGCGCAGACCTGATTCTTGGCGGCCATGATCACAACTACGAAAGGTTCGCCCCTCAGACCCCCGATTCAGTCTCCGATTCAGCGGGCGGCATTCGGGAGTTCGTTGTGGGAACAGGGGGTAAAGACCTTCGCTCGAGATCGTTTACCCCTGCTCACAGCGAGGTCTACGACTACTCCGCTCCTGGAGTGCTCAAGCTGACACTGCGGCCCAGTGGATACGACTGGGAGTTCAAGGCAATCCCAGGGGAGCTCTTTGCCGACTCCGGATCCGCGAGCTGCCATTGAAGAATCCAGGCCACCGATTGCCCAGTAAGTATTGAAGTATGAAATTAGTCACTTCGTGCGGAGATGAGCGCTGGCGCAGTTGTGCGCGCAAACCTGCAAACTCTCACACAACGTGCCGCAGACCAGACTACACCATATAAACCAGCAGGTCAACACATATAAGCGATATAGCCATGTGTAGATGCACTAATTCTGCTATTCCTAGCTAGAATAGCTAGGAATAGTCTGCCACTAAATGCCGCACTCTTGACGATGAGACAAGAACTCAACTATTGTCTCAGTTGTAACAGGGCACGCTACTGAGGGAAAGATGCCTCTCAGCGTGCCGAGATGGTTGGGCCGGCCGCAGTCGTTGAGGAAGTACGCCAGTTGGTTGACCTGGCCACGGTGGCCTACATGCCAGATGCTCATGTTCGGATCCGGCGCGATTCTGAAGTGAGTGAGCGGATATGCCGCGCGGCCATTACCTGCTTTGAGCGCTTTGGCGTAAGAAAGACATCGCTGGAGGACATTGCCGGGGAAGCCCAGTGTTCTAGGGCGACGATCTACAGGTACTTCGAGGGCAAGGACTCAATTGTTCTCGAGACTCTTAGGCGTGAGGCCGTCAGCTTCTTCTCAATCCTCGCGGATCGCCTCGAAACCGTTGACACTTTTGAGGAGCTGTTTGCCGAGGCAGCGACTACCTCTGCCGAGGTGATCGGAAACCACCGCCTCCTTAACGTGATGATTGAAGTCGAGCCACAGCTGCTCCTTCCTCACGTTGCATTTGGCCCCTCTAACGCCGTCGAGATTGCATCAACCTTCCTTGCGCCCTACATGGCGCGCTTGCGCGACTCGGGCGACATCGGTGATGTCGACGTAGAACGCGCATCCGAATGGATTGTGCGGACAGTGCTGAGCTATCTGCTCACACCTAGCCGCACACTTGACCTCTCCGATCGCCAGCAGGTGACGGAGCTTGCCCGCTGCTACTTGAGGCCGGCATTGGGTTGTGGCGCACCAATCAACAACGAATAGAGAGGACCAGGAAATGGCCGATCAACTTGCATCGCTCTATAGCGAGGAGGACGCCAAGCTTCTTCGGGCGGCGACCGACATAGAGACAATCATTGAGAAGCGGGCCGACTGGGATGAGACGGTCCATACGGTCGAGCAGAATTGCGACACCATCTTCACTTGGGACTACGAGCAGGCGCGTCCTGGCCTCATGAAGCTCTATGAGAAGGCCAAGACCTCACAGTGGAACGTATCGACCGACATTGACTGGTCCATCGAAGTCGACCCCGAGCGAATTGCGTCATCTGCTCCTGATCCACGTTTTGCCGTGATGCAAAACGTTGATTTGTCTGGCACGCCGTTTGGAAAGTTCGGCGAGAAGGAGTGGACTGAGCTCAACGTGGAGAGCCAGAACTGGATGCTCAGTCAGTTCCTTCACGGCGAGCAGGGCGCACTGCTATGCACGGCGAAGATCGTCGAGACAGTTCCGTGGATTGACGCGAAGTACTACGCGTCAACTCAGGTCATGGATGAAGCTCGTCACGTCGAGGTATTTGGGCGCTATCTGAAAGAGAAGCTTGGTGGCGAGTATCCGGTCAACGCACACCTGCGTGGTCTTCTCGACGCGATCATTGAAGATCACCGTTGGGATATGACCTACCTCGGCATGCAGATAATGGTCGAAGGCCTGGCCCTGGCGGCCTTCGGTTTCATTCATAGCATGACTCCTGATCCGCTGCTCAAGGAGATCTTGCGCTATGTGATGAGCGACGAGGCGAGACACGTCGCATTCGGCGTGCTGTCGCTGAAAGAGATCTATCAGGACATGACTGCGGCCGAGATCCGGGACCGGCAGGAATTCGCGTATGAAGCCGCGGTGTCGATGCGGGACCGTTTCCTACAGCAAGAGGTCTGGGAGAAGATGGGCTTGCCGGTCAAGGAGTGCGTTGAGCTCGCATTCGTCTCTCCCACTCGGATCGAGTTTCAAAAGATGCTCTTCTCTAAGATCGTCCCCAACCTCAAGAAGCTTGGGCTTCTCGAAGGCTGGCTCCGGGAGAAGTTTGCCGACCTTGGAGTTCTTCAGTTCGAGAATGCGCCAGACACCGAAATCGAGTACGAGGCATTTCAGGTAGTGGGCGTGAGCGCCTAGCACAAGCGAAAGGCGCGCGCTCACGGGCGGTTGTTGCCTATAGAATTCGCAGCCTGCTAGCTGGGACTGCCACGGGTCGCTCTTGGCGCCGTGGTGAGATGCAGGCAAGGGATTTCAAGCGTTGCTTTTTGCCGTCACAGTTGAATCAGTTCTACTTGTCCTCCTCATTATTGGGGTGGCAGCTGGACTGGGGATATACCGAGTGCTGCTCGCGAAGCGTCGCGTCAGCCAGTGGAGGAAGGGTCACGGTCCGGGGCACGAGTCCTTCATTGAGCTTCCGTACAAGCGCGACGCGGTGTTCGCGATAGCAGGCGAAATTCTCGGATCCGAGTACACGGTGACAACGGTTGCCCGTGTTGAAAGGCTGCTACTGGGCGAGAAGTCCGGTGGTAAACGCGTTGAGCGTGTCACCGTTCGCGTAGCTCCGACTCTTGAGGGTTGCGAAGTCATATTCGTGCGATTGGGCCCTGGATGGAAGTCAATGCCGGCAGGTACCAACAGCCCTGAGGCCGAACGCTTCTTCGGAGCACTCACGGCGCGCCTTGGTATGACTACGCAGGTGGGCGCTCCGCAACAACTCCAGCCGGGAGCTCAGGCGCCTGCCCAACCTGCACCTTTGGCGCATGCGCCGGAGCAGCCGTATCAAGGAGGCGCGCCGGGCGGGGGCTATCCGACCCAGTAGCGTTCAGATCTTGGTCGCTCGGACCTCGGTCGCCTAGACGACTTGGAGCGTCAGAGCGCGTTGGGACCTATTCGCCAGGGCCAGCTGTCCACTCCGGCGGCACCGGGCGCACCCCTTGTCCGGTCGGCGGGGCCGGGGTCTCACCCGAAAGGTCATCAAGGCTAAGCGGTTGAATTGCCTGAGTCGGCCTGCTGGGCGAGGCCGCCACAGGCGGTGGTGGTGGTGCGGTTGGAGCGGCAGGAGCGGCTGGTGCCTCGCCTTGCGCTGGAGCAGCAGGTGAAGGAGCGACCGGTTCGGCCGGGGCAAATGCTCCAGCCGCGACGCGGCGTTCGCGTGCTTGCTCGTCGGCAAGTTCGCGCTGCTTCTCAACGGCCTGCTGCACGACGGCTGATTGTGCTGTCCATGCTTGAGTCTGCCCCGTATCCGGATTCATCATCGCTGCAGGACTTGGAGCAGGCTGGCTTGAACTCCCCATTGCTCCCATGACTTCTGAGAGCGGAGCGTCCGAGTCGACCGGCGGGGGTTCGTATCCGGCGGGGGCAGCCGGAGCCGATGGGGGAGTAGGCGCCGCAGGAACCGTCGCTGCGGCTGCAGGCGGAGCCTGGTAGTCGGGCATCACGCGCTGTGTCGTACTCAGATCAGGTGAGATTTCCATGGTCGGCGCGGGTTGTGCATCGGCGGCCATTGGGGTCTCCACATACCCGGGCGGCGGAGCTTGCAGCGGCGTGGCCGGCGGTTCCGGCATTGGAGCGGCGTCGGGATACGCGGCGGGCATCATCGGCGTGGAGAACTCATCGGACTCCTGGGCCTGCCTACGGCCTCGCCTGCCCCGCCTCTTCGGTTCGGGTGGCGCCGGAGCTTCATAGCTTCCGGCTGAAGCAGGTCCGGCAACCATCGGTGGCGGAGGCGCCTCTGCGCCCTTGCGCCGCAGTTTGCGCGAGCGCTTCGGTGGTTCTTCGACCGGCTGGGGCATGGGTGGCATGCCGGGTGCTGGGAACTCGCCTGATTGATACGGCGGAGGCGCCATCTCGCCGGATTGATACTGCGGCGGAGCCTGGACCGCTTCTGGGGCTGGCATCGGGGCGGCAGGAGGCTGAGGGATCGCCTGATCTTGAGCTGGCATAGGGGCCGGTGCGGGGGCAGGTGCGGGAGCGGGAATCGGCGCAGGGGGGGCAGCGGCGACTGGAGGTTGCGGGGCAGCTGGTGCTCCGCCTTCCATCTCGTTGAAGAAGCCTGCGAGTTCAGGAGCGACGCCAGCCGGCGCTGCGGGAGGCGGGGCCGGGGCTGCGGGAGCCGGGGCTACCGGGGCTGCCATCGGAGCCGGGGCTGGCTGGCCGGAAGCGAAGTCGGCCATTGGCGCGGCGTTCGCATCTGGTTGGGGCGCGAAGCCCATTACGG
Source organism: Acidobacteriota bacterium (assembly GCA_003577105.1). GTDB lineage: Bacteria > Actinomycetota > Acidimicrobiia > ATN3 > ATN3 > ATN3. Next base: position 25,802 of record QEUQ01000025.1, read on the forward strand.
GCGTCTCACCACCCAGCCGGTGCCCGAGAAAGCAGTACCCCGCTCTGCCTCCGGGAACTTGACCGTGACACCAGTCGCATTCAACAACGGTACTGCTCATCATGCTCATACTCATGGAGACGATCCTCCAGACCCTCGCGTCGATTTCGAGCTTCGCCCCGACTCATTGATGCCTTCGCCTGCGTGACTTGAACGCCGGTTCGGGCCATAACGAGATTTCCCGCTGCTCGATCCTTCAAATGTTCCATGTTGTCGCCGTGTGGCGATCGGAGTTCGCACTTGCCCCAGCAGCGCTTTCATGCGCAGTCTGTGTGCCATGGAGCTCCGAATACAACAATTGGCCCCTAATCTTCGCATACCTGAGCAAGCTCATGAAGGGGATGCGGGAATTGATCTGAGATCCGCTGTGGACTTTTCGCTCGCGCCCGGCGAGAGAAGACGTGTGCCGACGGGCATCGCAGTCGAGATTCCACCAGGTCACGCGGGTCTTGTTCTCCCCCGTTCGGGCCTGGCCGACCGTCATGGAATCGCTCTCGTGAACTCACCAGGGCTGATCGACGCTGGCTACCGAGGCGAGATCCACGTGATTCTCATTAACCTCGATGCCAATGAGGTCGTTGAGTTCAGCTGTGGTGATCGAATCGCGCAGCTGGTGCTTGTGAGGTTTGAGTCTGTCGAGATCAAGATAGCCGATGCTCTTACCGAGTCCACTCGCGGCGACCGAGGATTCGGCAGCTCAGGAAAGGGCTAACCAACTTCTGCGCGCGCTCGGCAGCAGCTCCGATCTTGATCTTGGCGATACCGGAGGCTTCTTGATTGCCGTACTTTGAGTTGGGCCATACAATTCGAAGTCCAAGCGGACGTGGCTCAGCTGGTAGAGCATCACCTTGCCAAGGTGAGGGTCGCGGGTTCGAATCCCGTCGTCCGCTCTGATTCGGGTTTCTCTAATGCGACCCGGTTCGCCGGCGGCGTAGCCGAGTGGTTCAGGCAGGGGTCTGCAAAACCTCATACGGCGGTTCGATTCCGCCCGCCGCCTCTAGTCGGGTGATGATCCGGCCCGCATCGGCGCCATCGATTCCCAGTCCGGAATCCATTCGCGCTGTGCTTCGAGGAGGCCCCGGAGGATCAAGCGAGCACTATCCGTCGAAGGTACGAGCGGATCGAGTGCCATCGCGCCGAGCGCAAGCTGCGCGTCCCTCAGATAGGCGGCCTGAGCGGTAAGTTCCTCGACATCAGTCACCCTCGCAACGAGGCTGCGCGTCGGATCAGCAAGCGGCCTCTCAAGTGCGATGGGGACAATCGTCGCACGGTCGACGAGGGCGGGAGCTTCGATGACCGCGTGCTCTGGAAGGCCGCTTATGACGGGCTGGCCGCTTGGCATGGAATTTGGAAGATTGAGGTGGATCGTCAAGCCGGGGCCATAGAGCCAGGCGCCAATCATCTCGACGAGTCGCTCATTGCGAGGCGGGTGAAATATTGGATCGTTCGACTCGAGCTGAGCCTTCAGCTGATCGACAATCTGGTCGTAGTTGTCGAGCAGGAAATCCTCGAGTATTCGTGACACCCCCCATTTCTTGCCCCCATCGGTTTCGGCGCGCAAGTAGTAGGGGACGAATTCTGCCGGGTGCCGGTCGTTGTTGATGGGAAATTCGCCGAAGGTCTCCCAGAAGTCGAAGATCGACGGATGGAGCGCCTTTAGCTGTTCGTAGTGCTGGTGGATCAGCGGCCAGGCGTCGTGTCCGTCGAGCGTAACTTCTCGCATGAAGAGGAAGTGATTGACGCCCCACGCTCGGATATCCATGGCGTGGTGGTCCGTCTTCAGAGTTGATGAGAGGATTTCGAGCGTCTCGTATGCGCCGTGGCAATATCCCACGTGCTTGGTCTTTCCATGAATGTCAAGCATGCGGCAGAGCTGGGCCATTGGATTTGTGAGTTCTACTAGCAGAGCGTCAGGAGCTTCCGACGCCACGGTGTCCGCTATCTCAATGAGTGCCGGGCCCTGGCGAATCGCTCTGATGATTCCCCCTGGTCCGACGGAATCGCCGACGGTCTGGAATACCCCGTGCCTCTCCGGCACGTCGAGTTCAATTCTTCTAGCGGCATTTCCGCCAACGCTGATCTGGACGATTACGACGTCGGCGCCTGATATCGCTCTAGCGCGGTCAGTCGTCGACTCCACCTCGATTGCCGAGTCCTGCTCGCCGAGGTATCGCCGGCACCAGCTCTCGAGCAGGTCAACTTTGGCTTCATCGATGTCCATGAGTGAGACGCTTGCCGTGTCAAAGCGCGTGTCCGCGGCCAAGTCAGCTAGGAGGTTGCGTGTCCAGACAGCACTTCCTCCACCGATGACGGCGATTCGAGGAGATGCCGTCACCTACCCATCCCTCTTCATTTCCTGGACCTCGAGTTGCGCGTTGATCCGCGTACATAGGTCGCAGGCGTGATCGCCAAGAATCTCTCGAATGTGCGCGGCCGCTTGGTCAGAGAGGACGACTACCGATTCTGCGGCCGGGTCATAGCTAATGATGTGGTGACCTCCGGCAACGACGTCCTCAGCAAACTCCTCTATAAGCTGGTCGTCGTCTGCGGACTCACCAGTCATAGTCACTCGCGCAAGCAGGCTTGACCAAGATCTCACTGCCACTCCTCCTACATCTCGTCGGCGCATTATCGCCGCCAACCACGCAGAAGTTGGCGGTGGTAACGCGTGCTAGCATCGGTGACCTCGGGTGCTTAGCTCAGGGGGAGAGCGCTTCCCTGACACGGAAGAGGTCAGAGGTTCAAATCCTCTAGCACCCACTCAGGGCTTCTGCGGTCGTAAGTGGCCGAACAATGTGGTCGAGGTCCTTGAGCGGATTTCTCGATCGCCGACCCCGACTCATCTTCGCTATAAAGTCGATGTATGGAAGCGAGCAAACCGCCAATTCCACAAGCAGTCACTGACATGGTCGAGCGGATCGTCTCGGAGTTCGATCCGGATCTAGTGTTGTTGTTCGGCTCATATGCGCGCGGTACGGCCGACGAAGGCAGCGACGTTGATCTTCTCGTCGTCATGCCGGTCGTCGGGTCGCGGAGGTCGGCGGCCACGGAGATCGACAGGCTCCTAATAGACCGGCGAATCCCGCTCGACGTCATCGTCGTTACCCCCGAGGAGTTCGAGCGGAATCGAGACCTGGTGGGATCCGCAGTCAGACAGGCAACGCTAGAGGGCCAAGTCGTCTATGAGCGAGCAGCCTGAGTCGTATGCGGCGCAATGGGTCGCCCGCGCCGAAAACGACCCGAAAAATGCCGAGCGTGCCCTGGAACTTGGGGATGACTGCCCCTTTGACACCGTCGCGTTTCATGCCCAGCAGTGCGTTGAGAAGTACCTCAAGGCATGGTTGGTTGAGCATGGCGTCGAGTTCGCTAGAACCCATGATCTCGTGGTCCTCGTCGGCATGGCGAAGGACGCTGGCCTAGTCGGCGTCGAGGAGAGCGAAGTGTTGGCTCTCAACCGGTTCGCGGTCGAGGCTCGATATCCAGGAGAGTGGGATCCGATTCGTGGTGACGAAGCGATCGATGCGGTTGAAGCCGCCCGACGCCTCCGAGGCTCAATTCGGGAGTCTATGGAGCTGGCCGATTGATTGTCGCCGGTCGTCCGGGCTGTGGAACACGCCATGACATCGACTAAGAAGCAACTTCTCGTGGCCGAGCGAGCGGCCTTGGGCGCTTTTCGCAATGGCGGCTGCGTCCGAAAGCCGCGGGATGAGCGTCGCGATGAGGGCCACCGTTCGTACAAGAAGGGATGGGAAGTCCGGTTCTACGCCGACAGCGAGGAGGACGCGAGCCGGATCTGCAAAGTTCTTGCCGACTCAGGTCTTCGTCCCGGTCGCCCATACGAGAAGCGGGCGAGGCGATGGATCGTGCCGCTATATGGGCGTGATGCGGTCGCCAAACTTCTGAGTTGGGACGAGCTGCTTACGTGACCGGACACCAGCGGGCAACGTTCCGCCTGGCGCGCCGACTGGTCGGCAGCCCCCCATACTTCGGTTCAGAGGTGCAGACTGTCCATTACTCAATCAGGCGACTAGAAGCCTCGCTAGTTGAGATGCCGGTTGGCACGAGGGTCATCACGCAGGGGTACCGGAGGGCCTTGGACGGACCGGTGATAACGGCCAAGACTAGGTCAAGGATCGCGACCGACAGGGATGCTCGCGTGCGCCCGCTCCATGGAGTCGGATCCGCATTCTCGCGAATCGGAATCATTACGAAAGAATAGCTGCAAGATCGGGATCCACGCGACGCCAGCATTGGATTTCGGGCGATAGTCAATCCATGACCATCAGCAAAGAAGAGCGCGAGCGTTTCGAACGCCAGGCCCGTTCGCTCCGGGAGATCGAGACCGACAGCCCCGGCACCCCTGAACAGCGGCAAAGGATGCTCGAGCTGGTCAACTATCTTCGCGTTGGCGATGGGTTCGAGCCGCTGACCGAAGAGGATGAAGAGGAGTTTCCTGAGCTCGGATTCTTCAGGCGCGCCCAAGCCCTTGGAATAGCTCGGATCCGTCGCAAAGGAACTTGATCGCATGGCGGCCGCGCGACAGAGATGACATTGCTTCGATCCTTGCCGCGGGGCACGAGCTCGACTGCGGATATGTAGATCACTGGGCAAGAGAGTGGGATGTGGCCGACCGCTGGGCGCAGGCCAGGCGCGCCATCTGATCGATCCTGCGCTTTGCCGGCTGCCAAGGCTACCAGCAGCTAGGCACCCCTAGAACGCGACTTGTTGGACAAGTGAATAGGTTCGCGGTAGCCTTGCCTTCGTGGCCTTCGAAGCAGTTGACAGACGTGATCTGGGCGACATCGTCGCATCGGAACTCCGTACCGCAATATTGCGTGGCGAATTCGCGGCCGGTGACACCCTCCCCTCAGAGTCCGCGTTGGCGATGCAGTTTGGGGTCAACCGAACCACGCTGCGTGATGCGATGCGCGAGCTCGAACATCTCGGCCTGGTCGATAGGCGGCAAGGGGCTAGGGCACGTGTTCTGGATTGGCGTCAGACTGGTTCGATCGCGTTGCTGCGTCACTTGATCGAATCAGACGTCGGTGGCGAGGAATTCGATACCGAACTAGTCGAGACGCTTGCGAACGTGCTCGAGGGCTTCTTCGCAATTGCGGCCGACGCGATTGTCGCGAGGCAAGCACCGGTTGATTCTCTGGTATCAGGGCTCGATGGACTCGAAGTTGCCGCCGGGAATCAGGATCTCGAAGCAATCGAGGTCGAGCTTCGCGAGCTCTGCGACATCTACGTCGAGACGACGGAATCGATTGTGATTTGTCTGTTGTGGAACACATTCGTCCACATTCTCGAAATTGACCTCGACCCGGAGATGAAGATGGTCCATGCGATTGCCGCGGACATCGCGACAAGTGACTCGCCGATTTCGATTTTGAGGCGATTGGTCACTTCCCTTGGTGAGCATGATCGTTCGAAATCCCAAGAAGGTGTCGGCGATCTCTTTGCCTACCTGAAATCACTGATTGGCATTGGTGCGCAATTGCCTGGAAGCCAACCGTGAGGAGGATCGATAGCTGGCAGTAACTCGGCGGATTCGTGAAACAACTGACCCGATCCGGAGAACTACAACGAGAAGTTTCTTGTGGCCGGCGCCCAAAGCGCCCAGGCGGAGGAGATACCCAACATGACAGATATGGCGATAGACGTTGACTATGTAATGAGGGTGGCCCAGGGCGACCTTGACCTCGAGTGGCTGCGCAACTGGGATCACGAAGTGGGTCAGGAGATCACGCCTTCACGGGTGGGCCTGACCATGAAAGACATTGCCAAGGGGCGCTATGGAGAGATTCCAGATGAAGCCCCGATGCGCACCATGGCTCCTCGCGGCGGTGAGCGTGAAGCGGTCATGCCGGACATGGGATACACGCTTAACAAGAAGTCCGACGTGTGGGCAGAGAACGTAATGGACCTCTATGAAGAGGCTGTCAGCCGCCAGTGGTCGGCGACACGTGACATTGCCTGGAACGAAATCCCCGACCTCGATCCAGATATCGAGCACGCGCTCTGCCAGGTCTGCACAGTCCTCTCCGAGGTCGAAATGATCGCGTCGGACTTCCCGGCCAAATGGATGTGGCGGATCAATCACGACTACGTCGAAGCCAAGATGTTCCTCGCCACCCAGATTATGGATGAGTCACGCCACACCGAAGTCTTCCGCAAGAGGGCACTGGCCAAGGGCGCAGGACTTGGGCGCTCAAGGGCGGCAACTGAGGAGTTCCTCAAGCTGATTCTCGACGCCGATACCTATGCCGAGGGGTCAGCTCTAATGCACCTTCTGGGCGAAGGAATTGTGCTCTCACTCTTCCGCGCAGGTGAGCTGATTTCGCCGAGTCCGGTTGAGAAGAAGATCTTCCGTCTCTGCATGCAAGACGAGGCGCGCCACGTTGCATACGGGACCATGCACTTGCGCTATTCGCTCGCCCAGGACCCTTCCAAGGAGGATGAGTATCACGAGTTTCTCGACAAGGGCGAGGGAATCCTGACGGGGCTCTTCACAATCCCAGAAGTGATCGAACCTCTCATGATTCTTGCGACCGGTGGCGAGGAGCAGGCATCCGCCAATGGCTTGGCCGCATTGGAAATGTTGCGAGGCCGTGTCGTTGAGGAGTATCTCCAGCGTTGTGACCGAGCAGGTATCGATAGACGTTCACGGATCCAGTTGGTAGGTGCCGGCCAGTCGGCCTGACAGCGAGCCGGCTGTGTACGCGGAGTTGTCAGAGAGCGGCTCCGCAATACTTGAGGAGGAATGACAATGGCTGAGTTTCCATCAGTTGAGTGGTTTGAGGCATTGGCAGCCAAGGCCAGTGAGAAGTCCGAGGAGCTCGCCGAATTTGGCTTCGCTTACATCCGGCTGGCCTGTCGAATTGACGGTTTACCCGGGGGCTCCAAGGCCTTTGGGATTCGCATCGAGGGCTACGATGTGGCTTCCGATGGCGAAATCGAGCCCGGATCATGGGGCGCGGATTGCGTTCTTGAGGGGCCAGCTGAGGCCTGGTTTGCGATGATCTCGAGCATCCAGGCCAACGGTGCGGCTGAGCTCTCGCAGACCTTGAACGCACTGACATTGGCAGAAGATCCGATGAAGGTGACAGGTGACGATCCGATGGGTCGAGATCTGTTCTATCGGTTCAATCAGACGTTGCAGGAGCTCTTTGACCTTGCGGCAGAGATCCCTACTGAATTGCCGGTTGGAACCTAAGAAGCGCGAGGTCCGTGTAGCTGACGAGGGCTGCGGCAGATGAGCCTGAAGGTACTTGACGACTGTCTTGGGTGCGGAGCCTGTGAGATTCCATGCGAGCAGGGTGCGATCACGCAGGGTGACGACTTTCAGATCGCGTTCGTAATCGATCCGCTCTTGTGCAACGACTGCGGTGAGTGCATCCCCGTTTGCTCGGTGGACGCACTCGTTGAGGACAGCGAATGGGCGGTTTGCCTGGGTCGGGGGTGTCCGCTCAGCACTTCGCGATTCGAGGACTGGACCTGCGCTCAAGGAAAGCAACTCTGCCCCGAATGCGGAGCGGTGCTTTGGCGACCTGCAGATCAAGAGGGCTGGGTGTGCCCTCGTTGCGACGCAGGGATGAAGGTGATCTGCCCCAAGAGCCGGAAGGTGGCCTCGATCGGAGCTGGTGCCTGAGATATCCGTCGGGCAGGGTCAGAGAGTCTCTCTAGCCCTGCTGGGCCGCAGGCGGCTGGTCGTGAACCCGGAAGCTGACGGACTTGCATTCGTCGTCGGTGAGGCGGGCCATCACCCGATAGCCGCCCGCAGCCGGGAATTGAATATCGGCATTGATCGCGAGAATTGCCCGTTGGTCGGAGCCTTCGGGCAGGCCCGGCGGCCTTCCCATCTCGATGTCAGCCTCAATTGGCTCACCTAAGATCTGACCGTCTTCATCTTCGATCTTGACTACCAGATGATGCGGCTGATTGGTGGCGGCCCAGGGGACCAAGACGCCGATGGCGATTCCAAAGTGGGTTATCGGCGGCCCTGATGCTTCCGGGGCCGGACCTCTCCACAGGTCCGTCCAGCCCGCGCCGAGCATGTTCAGCTTCCCGGAGTTGGCCTCCGCGTGATCCCCAACGAGCAAGAACTCAACTTGCGCCACGTCCATACCTCACATCATCTCCAAAGCAATGCACTCTAGCCGGGTAGTTCCCGGTCGGCGAGATCGTCGGTGGACGCGGACGCCAAGGAAATTCTGCATCGCCAAGCACCGATCATATGGCCTGTTCAGTGAGGGTAGAATCCGATGCTCGGAGTAATATATTGTGCAGTTAATTAGAAGTTTGCGAGCGTGGGGCCGGGCTGGGGGACCGGCCCCCTGGGGGGGCGCCTCGGCAAGCGCTAAACCTGAGATTCGATCAGCTGACCTCGAGAGTGCCGGTCATTCCGAGTTGCTTGTGGCCTGCTACCGAGCAATAGAACTCGTAGCGTCCCGCTTCGACGCTGTATGGCTTTTTGACCGTTTGTCCGGCCGCGACGTTGAAGTGAATTCCGAGCTGATCGACTGTGAAGTCATGGATGATCTGCCCCTTGTTCTCAACAACGAACGTCGCGGGCCCCGGTTTGGCTTCGATTTTCGATGGCGCAAATGAGTATTCCGTTGTCTTGATCGAGAACTCCTGGGTTCCCGGCGCAACGTCGGTCAGCTCGGGAGCGCCGCCGGCCGGGCCCGAGTGCCCTCCCATGTGTCCGTCTTCGCCCATTCCCCCCCCCCATCCATGGGTGAGTGATTGGCTGCTCCGCAGGCTCCGAGCGAGAGAACTCCGACGACGGTCGCAAGGACGAGGATCAGTCGAATTCGGTTCACGATGGCTCCTTGCTTGGGGCTGAGCATTCAATATGCATTATGCAGTGGCGTGCCAAGTCGGTTGCCAAATAGAGCCAACTTTCGCGTCGATTCTCATGCCCTTGCGCATCTCTCTGGAGGACCAGCGCGGTAGGGGAGAGTCCCAAGTGGCTCGTCACCCGAGGCTAGTAGGCGAGCTGAGCGCCGCGATTCCAATGCGTCTTCGCGCTACTGAGTGATTCGCTCTGTGATGGGCTCGAAGAACCGGATCGAGATGCTTGCCGGGTCAATAGCGTCATCTAAGACCCAGCCGTCACTTATTGCCTGCTCTTGCAGGGCATTTGCCGCCGCTGCGACGTCGTCTGCCTCGATCTCCCACAGCGCCAGGTACTGCGGGCCCTGGGACTCTGCGCCCGGCAGGAATTGCGAGGCTGAGACCTTGTAGCGAGTAACGCCAACGAAACCGGGCGTCCTGAGTATCTCAGGGATGTGAACGTCGGTGTACCACCGATTGAACTCCTGCTCAACCTCAGGAGACCTCGGACTCGTGAGGACCACCATGAGAGCTTTGGGCATTGGCTGCTCCTTTGCCAAGGTCGAATGCGTGGCAGGCTAATCGTGTGGCAGGCAATCGATACAATGCGAGTCTAACTGATCGGTCAATACGCAAATTCTTATGGCGGCAACGAAGCCCCAGCTAGGGCGCGGACGTCGGGAGCGGTGACCGTATGAGGTCGGTTTGCGACCGTGGCGCCGGAGATTCGCAGGTGATGAGGATGGGAACAAAGGCGCATAGGCGGCGGATCGGGCGGCCTCCAGCAACGTCGAGTGATGAGACCC